>NZ_BILZ01000008.1 GCF_004000825.1 Paenibacillus kobensis NBRC 15729
GCCGCGTCAGGCGCCGGCAGCGACGGCGCGGCCGGCTTCGCCGGCAGCAGCGCCGCCAGCGCAGCTGCTTCCGCGCTGAGCCGCTGCGCCAGTGCCTCAAGCTTCGCGAGCGCATCCGCGCGCGAGCCGAGCTCGCGCAGCTCCGCTTCTGTCTCCTGCGCAGCTGCCGTACTGTCCGCCGCCGATACTTCCGCGATGTCGTCGATCAGCGGGAAGGCCAGCTGGCGGTACACCGCTTTGACATCAGCCGCAATATCACGGCTATACGTCATCGTGTATTCATTGCCGAACGAAGCGCCCTTACTGACGCGGCTAGTCAGCCATTCCGGCGACGCTGACCATACGATGCCGGCCAGCTTCTGCGCAATCTGATCGTCCGGCACGCCTGCCCGGTCGAATGCTTTGCGAAGCATTTCGTTCAGATGCCATTCGATTCCTGATTTTACGACCGATTCGAATTCCGTCCGGAACTGCTCCAGCCGCCGCTCTTTCTCTGCCGCGGTCTTCGCTCCGGCGAACAGCAGACCCGCCTTAAAGCCTGGCTTGCAGCTCTCCAAGAACGAATGAGCAGTATCGCGCAGCGACGCAGGTGTCACAATCGCTCCATCAATCAGCGACTGCGCTTCATGCCGGAGCGACAGCCGGATACGCTCTGGCTCCCCACGCAGCTCTTCCAGCCGCGATTTAAGCGAATGAATCGTCTCTCTTAGCTCTGCAGCACCCGCTTCTCCGCCTGCTTCGCTGATATAACGCAAACGCTCCGGTTCAGCCAGTTCCTCTTGCCGCTTCGCATGTACGCCTGTCAAATGGCGCAGCGAAGCCGAGATGCTCCAATCCGCTAACGGTTGCCGAACTCCCGCCAGCTTACGCATCAAGCCAAGCAGCGACTCATATTCGTTATGCGGATGATTCGGCTCCCGCATCGTAATGTATAAAATACCCGCCGGCTCCAAATGCCAGTTCGCGAAGGCTTGCTCCACGCTGTCCTTATATTCGGCGAAAGGCAGTTCCTGTTCCCGGTGCTTATCGATTTGGTTGACGACCAAATAGAGCGGTTTGCCCCAATCTTTTAATTCCTTCGCGAACGTGAAGTTGATTTCGGATTGCACATGGTTATAGTCCATAACGTAGAACACGACATCGGCCAGGTGAAGAGCCGACTCCGTCGCTTGCTTATGCGCATCGTCTGTCGAATCGATTCCGGGCGTATCGAGCAAAATAATATCGTCTCCGAACACTTCGGAAGGATATACGATCTGCACGGTCATATATTTCGCCCCGTCGATACAATAACGGTTCAAATGCTCCAGCTCGGAAGTTGGAAGCTCGACCGCTTCCGTCCGTCCATCCTCTGTCATCTGCGTAATCGTGACAGAAGCTTTCTCACCGCCTTCGATCGAAACGACGTTCGCACTCGTCGGAATCGGGTTCGTCGGAAGCAATTGCGCCCCGCAGATCCGGTTCACCAGCGTCGATTTCCCGGCTGAGAAATGGCCGCAAAATGCTATCGTCAGCTTGCCGCTCTCCCGCTTCGAAGCCAGCTCCTTCAGTTTTTCTACCGTACTCTCATCCCCGGAAGGCGCGATCGCTTGGCTTAGCCTTCCGATCGATTCCATCCACTTGCTCGCTTGCGTCTCCGTCATATGGCTCATCGGTTTCTCCCACTTTCCAGTACAGCCGTTACTTGCAGCTGCTGTCCCTGTTCTCCAGTCCAACTCTTCTTCTCTATACATACTCGTCAATCGGTTTCATCGACTCCGCATAAGCGTATGTCCGCTCAGCCTTGTTTCGCTGCCTGACGCGCACCTGTTTTCGGCAGTTTCTTCGGTCTGGCGGCAGCCGCCGGCTTCATCCGTTTCGCGCCTTCCTTGCAAATGTCCAGCAGAGGACAAATCTCGCACTTCGGCGACTGCGCTTTACAGTGATACCGGCCGAAAAAGATAAGCGTATGATGCGTTTGCGTCCACATATCCCGCGGGACTAGCTTCATCAGCTTCTTCTCGACCTCGAGCACCGAATCATCTGCCTTCGCAACACTGAGGCGCTTGGATACCCGCTCCACATGGGTATCGACTGCAATGGCCGGTACGCCGAATGCATTGGACATGACAACGTTAGCCGTCTTACGGCCAACTCCCGGAAGCTCAGTCAGTTGTTCATGCTCCCTCGGCACATCGCCGCCATACTTATCGAGCACGAGCTGGCACAGCTTTTGAATGTTGGATGCTTTGCTTCGGAACAGACCAATCCGCCGAATATCCTGTTCCAGTTCTTCAAGCGGCACGGCCAGGTAGTCATCAGGCCGCTTATATTTCTTGAATAAGTCCGCCGTCACTTTATTAACGGTCTCATCCGTACATTGTGCAGACAACAGCACGGCGATCGTCAGTTCGAACGGATTGCTGTGATTCAGCTCGCAATGCGCATCCGGGAACATCGCCGTCGTCTCCTGCAAGATTCGCGTCATTCGCTCCTTCGCGTTCATACCGGTCTCTCCCCATTAAACCTCTAATGAACAAAAGTGTAGCGAAAAATGTCGCGCTGCGCAACCGATTATCCGTTATATTCCAGTGCGGATTTATGCCATTTCGTTCCGAATTTGTTGACACTACCCGTATTTCCGGCTGCGGATGAATCCAAACGTACGGGCTTTACTGCCTTCTGTGCCTCTTCAACGCAAAATCCCTGCACCGAAGTGCAGGGATTCCGCCTGTTCATCTGCCGATAAAGTTGAGATTACCCATGCTTACATTGTTGTAGATTTGGTTCTTTATTTCTTCTCGATCTCAATCAGTTTATCATCGTAATAATACAATACGAGCGCACTTTCTTTCTCAATCGATTGCGGCGTAATTACCGCACCGCCCGAAGTAAGAGCAACACCATTCAACGAATATTGGAATTTGTCCGTAATAACCGCCCTCATCGTTTGAAGAGTGTTCGTAGCCGCATCGTATTTCGAGAACTTCTTCTGTTCCGACTTCAGAACCGTGGCAACGTAGTTGCCATCGGCATCCTTACGGATCTCAACACGGTCCCCTGCTTGCAGAGCCGTGTAGGTATTCGAACTTACGCCGTTGCGGATAATCGTATATTTCGAGCTAAGCGGGAACGCAGCCGTAACGCCGTTATAATCTGTCATTACGATATTCGTGCTGTCTATTGCGCGTACGGCACCAATCGTGACCGCAACTCGCTGGATACGTGCAAGTGAACTGCCGTTAAATGTTACATTCACGACGCTGCCCACAGGCAAGCTGCCAAGTGCCAACTTACCGCCGGCATCATCCAACACATCGATGCCTGAAGCGGAGTAGTCAATCGTACCTGAACCATCAGCCAACGTAACGCGGGATGATGAGGCATTAACGGCCGCGACCTTCAGCTGGCGTTTGCTAACCACTTGAATGACATTGACTTTATCCTGCTCTTGGTTCATGACGGCAATAATTTCGTTGCCGTTTTGCAAGTCTGCAAGCGAACCGCTGGATTTGCCGTACAAATCAACAACCGGTGACTGCATGCCAAGCGTAAGCAAATTGCCGCCCACCGACATCGTAAGCTTCGAGTTAGCCGTATCGACGGATACAAAAGTACCCGTATAACGGTAAGACAATTGAATCTTGACGACTACATCGCCGGTATAGCTGACCGTAATTTTGCGGCCATTGTTCAGCATGCCTCCGGATAGAGCTGCTTCCAACGTTAAGGACACGCCATTCGTCTCGATCTGACTGTTAGCGTTGAATTGCAGCAGATGCGGCTGGCCTTTGCCGTCCACGACATAGAGTCTCTTATCTTTCGAATCATAGGACCGAATCTCAACGCCTGCCGCCATCTCTACTTTGCGGTTCGTCACTTTCACCAGTGTCACTTGATCCGATTCGTTCAGCGTCAGCTCCAGCTGATCGTTCTCTTGAAGGTCAGTTAACGTAGCAGATGGAAGTCCTTCAATATTAATGACAGCCGCAGCCGCAACCGGCTTGGTCACATACTTCTTGTCCTTAATGTAGGTCAAAGTGTTCTTATCCGAATTGAAGAACGTGCCGGAGTCAGACAACTTCACAGCGCCGCCGCTCACTTCAACACGAGACACGGCGTTGTCTTTCACTACGTACGACACTTTGTCGCCGGTTTTGATGTCTTGGAGCGATTTCAGCACTGTCGTGCCTGAAATAAAGATGGCATCCGTTGCTACGTTCCACGTCTCATCGGTACCGTCCGCTAACGTCACCGTAATTGCCGATACCCCGACCGATTTCACCGTTCCGCTGCCTGTCTTATTCACTGGTGCATTCGGAGAATCAACTACCTGGACCGAAATCGCAATCGGCGATGTACGGAACGTGTCGCGAACGACTTTAACGTTGGAATCTTTCGTTAAAGCGGAGGCCGCAATCGTCTTGCCGTCTTTATCTTTCATTTGCAAGGTGTCATCGTAGACGATTTCCGTAGGGGTGTCGCCTACCCAGATCCACATCTTGTGGCTGGCAGCAACGAAGCGGTCGAACGTGCCGCTGATCGTCTCAACCTTCTGCTCATCGTTCACTTGTTCGACGTACAGCGCTTTACCGTCCTTTGCAATTACGAATACACGCGCGTAAGGAATTAAACTGCTGTCCGCCATAAACTGCTCCGAGCCCGTATGCGAATAGAGCGTATCCGAACTGGTTGTATACGTCTGAGGACCGGCCGAAGTGTGGAGCGTAATCGTTCCGCTGCCGGAGGAAGTAAGGATCCCCTCTGTCTGTCCCGCGTATTGAACCGTAAATTGCGATTCAGCGCGGCTGAGCAGCGTCGCCATCATCGCCCGGTTCACGGCACCCTTCGGATCGAACTTATTGCCGGCGACGCCATTAACCAAATTAAGCGATACGGCCGTATTGATATAACCGCCGTACCCTTCGCCTACGTTCGCTGCATCAGCAAAAGTGAGCGGCTTGCTCGCAGACGCTTTCGCATCGGCGCTCTTGCCGATCGCATTCACGATCAGCTTCGTCACCCATTCCCGGGACGCTTTGCTGCTGCCCCAGGCTGTACCGGTTTCCTTATCGGCGATGCCGAATTGCTCGTTCTGGTTGATCAGACCTTTCTCGAATGCTAATACGACGTACGGAGTGAAATATTTGTCCACTTGGAAAGATGTCGGAAATACGACTGCTTCGTCGCGGTTCACTTCGCTTTCAAGTCCAGCGAAACGAATCGCCATAACAATCGCTTCTTGACGAGAGACGCTGTCTGCCGGCCGGAATTGGCCGTTATTGCCGAGAATGATGTTCTGCAGCGCAAGCTTCGCGATATGCTTCTCCGCCCAATGCCCCGCTTTCACATCGGTGAACGGTGTGGAAGCTTTTACCGAGACGGTGCCCGCAGTGCTTGCGACTGCAGTTGAGTCATACGGGACGGCTGTCTGCGCGGACACCGTTCCGCCAGCAACCAGCGACATTGCGAGCAGCCAAGCGGACGCTTTGAATGATTTGGACCGATAAACCATGAATGATTGCCTCCTCGATAAGTGCAAATCGATATGATGCCAGTAATGAATGATATCCGCTTACTTCACGATCGGATGAGGCAGTTCCTCGTGTCCCATTAGACTGTCGACCGCTTCGCCGTCCACAAGCAGCTCGATAGACTGAACATCGTCGAATTGGAACAACGTTTTCTTGAGTGACTCGATGGCCATCACTTCCCCTGGAGCGCCGAGTCTAGAACCTTCCGGCAAATGAAGGTTGATCGTCACGGCGCCATCCTTAATTGCCGAGGACAGCACCTCCACTTTGCTCCATAAGGACACCGCGTTGCCTTCGCCTTGCGACTGCAGCGCCTCCAAAGCGGCCGATATTTTCTCCTGATCCGTGTCATATTCAATTTCACGGCTTTGATCCACAAGAACGGTGAGATCCTCATCTGTCAAATAAACATGGATGGTCTGTTTCTGCTTGGACGCATCGACTTGCGGTTCGGATTGTCCGGCTGAGACAACGGCTTGATTGTCCGTGGCAACAGCTTTCTCATCACTCTTCGATTTCGAGCCGCAGCCCGACGCAGCACCGATCAGCATGGCTCCAACCAACAACAGTCCGATCGTTGTACGTGTATGGCTCATTCCGATCACCTCGTTTATTGAAGCTTTAACTGCTCCTTAATGCCTGCGGCAACAGCTGCTGCAATCTTGTCTTGAATCGCAGGGTTGAACAGCGCACTGCAGTCCGCCGTATTGGATAAATAGCCGGATTCCAGCAGAATAGCCGGCATCGTCGTTTCACGAATGACTTTAAAATTGCCGCTGCGCACACCGTTGTCTCTCAAACCGGTAGCTTTGCTCAAATACTTATGCATAATATCAGCGAAAGACTTCGAGTCTTGCCGGTAATAATAAGTCTCGGTCCCATTCGTCTTCGAAGAAGTAGAGCTGTTCGCATGAATCGATACGAAAGCGTCGGCCTTCAAGTTGTTCGCAATCTTAACCCGCTCGGTCAGATCCGGATACGTATCGTCCAATCGGGTATACGTCACTTGAATCCGCTTATCTTGATCGAGAATTTGTTTAATCTTCAGCACGATGCTCAGGTTGAACGTCTTCTCGTACGCGCCTGCGTAGCCTGCACCGGGATCCTTGCCCCCATGTCCTGCATCGATGACGACTTTATAGACCTTGCCGGTATTCGATCCCGTCGTGTCTCCCGGCTGCGCCGGAGTCGTGTTATCAGAAGGGACACTGCCGTTATCCAATACGGCGATTTGTATTTGTCCTTCGCTCTCTGTCACCTGGTAAGCGGAAGGTTTGCTCAAATCCAATACGATGCGAAGCGTCGTCGGATTGTCAGGGCCAACCGAATATCGGACTTGATAGAGTGACGGATTGGAATCGATCAACATTTTGCCGGCCGGCATGTTCGCTCCGAATGCTGCATTCGGCAAATCGAGCACGATCCGATCCGGTCCCGTCAGCGTGAACGCATTATTAGGCTTAATTACGCCTTCGTAACCGATTGTAATGCTGGACGTCCCGTCATACTGCACGTTCGTGACGTAGCCTTGAACGTTAGCTGGAACTTCAGTGTTTCCTGTGCTGCCGGTCCCTGCATTCGGATCAGTTGCACCGCTTCCTGCATTCGTACCGCTTCCTTCACTGCCGCTGCTGCCTGTACTATCAGAAGGCGATGTCTCGTTGGCAGATTGGTACAGATGTACTGACTTCGTCGGAGAGTCGTAAAACACCTGCAACCCGAGGCTTTCCGCTACGAAGCGAATAGGTACAAGCGTGACCGAATTATACACTTTGGCAGTCGCATCAAGCTGCACGGAATTACCGTTGACATTGGCAACCGGACTATCGATCGTCAACGAAATCAGGTTCGTTGCATCATTAATGTCCACCCGTTTGTCCGACTGGCTCCAACCTACTTTGAAACCGAGACCTTCCGCAACCACTCTGACCGGGACAAGCGTCGACGATTGATAAATGCGCGGTTCTTCGGTCGTTTCCAGCTGTTTGCCATTCAGATACAGCTTGGGCGTGACAGCAGCGGTAGCTGCTTGTCCGATCGCTGGAAACAGCGAAAAAATGAGCGACAACAACAGAGCAGCAGAAACTAGCTTTCTCATCTTTCACCTCTAAGACTATGTAATTGGATTGCCCGCAGCGAAATGCGCCCCAAAGAGGCACAATTCGCCTTTAACAGACGAAATAATAGACGCAGTTCGACGGAAAAAGTTGCGTATGGAGGGAAATGTTCTTTCGAAAATATGAATCTCCCTGATAAAGCAAAGAAAGCCCCGCACGAGGCGCCCGTAAGGCACCTTGTGCGAGGCTTTCCACCTTGCAGCATTTAAGGGCAATTATGCCGTTTGTGCTGCGCGTTGTGCTTCATATGCCGCAATTTTGTCCTCGTGCTGCAGCGTCAGACCGATATCGTCCAGACCTTGCAGAAGGAATTGGCGGCGGTGTTCGTCGAGCTCGATTGCGATGTTCAGACCGTACTCGTCCGTGATCACTTTGTTCTCGAGGTCAACATTGAGCTTGTAGCCTTCATGCTTCGCCGTGCGTTGGAACAGGTCTTCCACTTGCTCTTCGCTCAGCTTGATCGGCAGAATGCCGTTCTTGAAGCAGTTGTTATAGAAAATATCAGCGAACGAAGGCGCGATTACGCATTTGAAGCCGTAGTCGAGAATCGCCCAAGGCGCGTGCTCGCGGGACGAGCCGCAGCCGAAGTTCGCACGGGAGATGAGTACCGATGCGCCTTCATAGCGCGCTTTGTTCGGTTCGAAGTCAGGGTTCACATCGCCGTTCTCGAAGAAACGCCATTCGTAGAACAGAAACTGGCCGAAGCCGCTGCGCTCGATCCGTTTCAGAAATTGTTTAGGGATAATAGCGTCCGTATCGACGTTGACGCGGTCTACCGGTGCAACGATACCTGTATGATTAACAAATGGTTCCATAGTTCGCAGTTCTCCTCTCAAGTAACGGGTACGATTAGTTCGCGACTTCTGTCTTCAGCGTCCAATCGCGGACGTCCGTGAAACGGCCTTTGATTGCCGCTGCTGCTGCCATTGCCGGGGACACGAGATGCGTGCGTCCGCCGCGGCCTTGACGGCCTTCGAAGTTACGGTTCGACGTCGATGCGCAGCGTTGGCCCGGCTGCAGGACGTCAGGGTTCATCGCGAGGCACATCGAGCAGCCTGCTTCACGCCATTCAAAGCCCGCTTCGGTGAAGATTTTGTCCAGACCTTCCTTCTCCGCTTGCATCTTAACGCGGCCGGAACCTGGAACGACGATTGCCGTTACGCGGTCGCTAACCGTGTAGCCTTTAGCCACTTGAGCTGCAGCGCGAAGGTCTTCAATACGACCGTTCGTACACGAACCGATGAACACATAATCGATTTCGATTTCGCTCATTGGCGTACCTGGTTTCAGATCCATATATTCAAGCGCCTTCTCAGCCGCTTTACGCTCGTTCTCCGTCGTGAAGTCCGCAGGATTCGGAACGGCTGCCGTAATGTCCGTACCCATGCCTGGGCTCGTTCCCCACGTTACTTGCGGAATCAAGGAATCAACATCGAAGTCAACAACCGTATCGAATTCAGCGCCTTCGTCCGTACGCAGCTCCGCCCACTTCGCGACAGCTTGATCGAACGCTTCGCCTTGCGGTGCATGCTCACGGCCGCGCAGGTATTCGAACGTCGTCTCGTCAGGAGCGATCAGACCAGCGCGCGCGCCTGCCTCGATCGACATGTTGCACACCGTCATACGCTCTTCCATCGTCAGCGTGCGGATTGCTTCACCCGTGTACTCGAGTACATAGCCCGTAGCGAAGTCCGTGCCGTATTTCGCGATAACGCCAAGGATCAAGTCCTTCGCCGTTACGCCTGGTTTGCGGGAGCCGATGAAACGAACTTCCATCGTCTTTGCTTTCGATTGCTGCAAGCATTGCGTCGCCATAACGTGTTCGACTTCGCTCGTACCGATACCGAATGCGAGTGCGCCGAATGCGCCGTGCGTAGACGTGTGGCTGTCGCCGCAGACGATCGTTTTGCCCGGATGCGTCAGGCCGATCTCAGGACCCATAACGTGAACGACGCCTTGGTCGATATCGTTCAGGTCGAACAGGCGTACGCCAAAGTCCGCGCAGTTCTGCGTCAGGGTGTCAATTTGTTGCTTAGAGATCGGGTCTTTAATATTGAAACGGTCTTTCGTCGGAACGTTGTGGTCCATCGTTGCGAACGTCAATTCCGGACGGCGTACTTTACGGCCGGACAAGCGCAGCCCTTCGAACGCTTGTGGAGACGTTACTTCGTGTACCAGATGAAGGTCGATATACAAAATGCTCGGCTTGCCTTCTTCCGAATGAATGACGTGATTGTCCCAAATTTTCTCAAACATAGTTCTTTTCTTCGTCATCGCGTTTCACCCCGTAATAAGTCTATTCTATTTCGTAGTTAGGTACTGAATTTACATTAACAATAGCATGTTCATATTGATTGATCCAAGATATAATATCTATAAACGCTATAGTTATTAACTATTAGCTGTTATGAGCAGTGCAGTCGGGCTTTTGCCCTTGCCGCGTGCAATCAGGAGGAAGAAATAGATGGAATTAAGACAGCTTCAATACGTCATTCAAATCGCCAAAGAAAAAAACTTCTCCCGCGCTGCGGAGAAGCTTCATATTGCCCAGCCTTCGCTGAGCCAACAGTTGTCCAAGTTGGAGAAGGAAATAGGCGTGCTGCTATTCCGGCGTACAACCAACTCGGTCGAATTGACGCATGCCGGCTCTGTATTCGTTCATAAAGCGCAGACGATTCTGGATGCAGCTGAACAGTTGAAGCAAGAGATGGAAGATATGGCGCTTATGCGCAAAGGCCGCCTTGTCGTCGGGAGTCTGCCAATTACAGGCTCGCATATTTTACCGCTCGTCCTTCCTGTCTTCGGGTCGCTGTATCCGGAAATCGAGGTCGTGCTCATCGAGGATTCTTCTTCCAAGCTGGAGCAACTGACGGCGAGCGGAGAAACGGATATCAGTCTGCTGTCGCTGCCGCTGGAAGATCCTTCTCTGGCCTGGGCACCATTAATTGAAGAAGAAATATGCCTTGCCGTTCCTGAGCGGCATGCCCTCGCCAAGCATACCGGACCGGTTGATATCCGCCAGCTCCAGAGCGAGCCATTCATTGTATTGAAGAAAGGACAAGGCTTCCGCCAAATTACGCTTGACCTGTGCGCTCAAGCCGGCTTCTCGCCGTCGATCGTGTTCGAGAGCAGCAATATTGAAACAGTTCAATCGCTCGTTGCTGCCGGAATGGGCATCGCCTTCGTGCCCCAAATGATTACCCGCGCGACGCGCGATGAATTTACGCCTCTCTATTTAGCTCTTGGTGACCCTGCCCCTTCCCGCACGCTTGTTATCGCAAGCCGGAAGGGACGTTATTTATCGCGTGCCGCCGAAGCGTTCATCAATACGATGAAACGAACGGTCGACCAACATTACAGCAAGTAAGCTCTGCCGGCTTATTCGTAAAGCAGCGGGCGGCGGTCTTCGAAGACCGGGATGCGCGTACGGACTTCATCGACGAGTCCAGGGTCGATCTCGGCCGTTAAGATGCCTTCTTGATCGCCGCTCTCCGCAATCACTTCGCCCCAAGGATCGATAACCATGGAATGGCCGAAAAAGACGGTCTCTCCGCTCTGGCCGCACCGGTTGCAAGCAATGACGTACATTTGATTCTCGATTGCGCGCGCCTGCAACAGTGTCCGCCAATGATGCAGACGAGGATTCGGCCATTCAGCCGGAACAAACAACATCTTCGCCCCGCTAAGCGCCAGCTTGCGGGCTAACTCCGGAAAGCGGATGTCGTAGCAGATCATCATGCCTGCCGGCATGCCGTCGATCGACAACGTTCCTGTCCGACTGCCCGGCTGGAGATGCTTTTCCTCGTCCATTAACCGGAACAAGTGGATTTTATCGTATTGTCCGAGCTCCTCGCCGCTCCGGCCGAAAGCATGAATCGTATTATAGACCCCCGCTTCCCGCTTCTCTGCTATCGATCCTCCGACAATACTGACCTGATGCTCGCGCGCGAAGGCAGACAACCTCTCCTGCGTGCTTTCCCCGTTCTCATCCGCAAGATCGCCGATCTGTTCCAATGCATAGCCGGTATTCCACATTTCGGGCAGCACGATGACATCCGGCTTCGGATCGGCAGAGACTGCTGCATGCAACATCTGCTCCGCCTTCCTATAATTAGCTTCCGGCTCCCCGATCTTAATATCCATTTGAAGCAGAGACAGCTTCAATTTCGCCTTATTCATCATTCCTCTTCCTTTACGTGCAGTTTGTATTTTCCTAATCATACCCCCTCATGGAACCGTGTCAAGCAGGGTACGTTAAGACGGAACGGCGTAGTTATATTTTTAGGTGAAGGAGATTGTCCATGAGATCACATCCGCTTTCCCGTATTGCCGCTGCGGTTGCACTGCTGCTCATGATTCTTGCAGCCGCGAATCCGGCGCTTGCGTATGCATCTGACGCAAAGGCCAAATCGCCCAATCACCCGGTCCAAGTGTTTGACGTCAAGGCCGAAAGAGTCGTTAAGTCCGTCGATAATGATAAGCAGTACCAGAAATTTGCCCGCAGCTGGTTGAAATCCGTTACCGGACTCGCGCCGCAGCTCAAAGCAGACGACAATTGCCAATATGTGTACCGCGTTCCGCTTCATAAACCAGCCAAGGTGAAGATCACAGGTACTGAACTTGTAGTGAAAGAAGTATTCTTGTTCAAATGCGATGGCAAGCCGCCGCTGCTGCTCGTGTTCGATGAACAGCGCCGTCCGTATTTGCTCTTGTTCACAGCCGATATTCAGCCGTTCATTACCCGTATCGGAATCCCTTCTTAATCCGCTTCACACCGTCTCCGCATTTTGATCATGCCCGGAGACGGATACATAAAGATTCATGTTCGAAATGGGCATCCTATACAGCCTGGGTCCGCTCGACACTGCTGGTGCATCATGCTACAGTTAGTTCATAAAGTCGATCTGAATAGGTGGAGTGTGACCAAACGAATGGCAAGCAATCATCCTTATATAGCTGTCCATCCAGCGAAGCGGATGAACGGATTACCTAAACAGTTTTTCGCGGCGCTCGTTGCTAAGGCAAATGCCCAGATGGCCAAAGGCCGCGATGTCATCAATCTTGGGCAGGGCAATCCGGACCGTCCGACACCTGAGCATATCGTAGAATCGTTAAAAAATGCGGCGGACAATCCGCTGTATCACCGTTATCCGCCCTTCAGCGGTTACCGGTTTCTGAAAGAAGCCGTTGCATCCCGCTATGCGCAGGATTACGGTGTCGAGCTTGATCCAGATACAGAGGTTGCCATACTGTTCGGGGGCAAGACCGGTCTTGTCGAGATCGCCCAATGTATGCTCGATCCCGGCGACATCTGCCTCGTACCGGACCCGGGTTATCCCGACTATTGGTCCGGCGTCAAGCTTGCAGGCGCCGAGATGGCGTTCATGCCGCTGCTTGAGGACAACGGATTCCTGCCGGATTATTCTTCTATTCCACCTGGTACGGCTGATCTGGCGAAGCTGATGTTTATCAACTACCCGAACAATCCGACAGGTGCTGTTGCCGATTTGCCATTCTATGAAGCAACAGTCGAGTTCGCGCGCAAGCATAATATCGTTGTCGCAAGCGACTTCGCATACGGCGCACTTGGCTTCGACGGCAAGCGTCCGGTCAGCTTCCTTCAGACGCCGGGAGCGAAAGAAGTCGGCGTCGAATTTTATACGCTGTCTAAGACCTACAATATGGCGGGATGGCGCGTCGGCTTCGCCTTGGGCAACCGTGAGGTTGTCGGCTTGATCAATCTCATCCAGGACCATTATTATTGCAGCTTGTTCGGCGGCATCCAGGAAGCGGCGGCAACGGCGCTGACAGGCTCGCAGCAATGCGTCGAAGAGCTGGGTGCGGTATACGAGAGCCGCCGCAATGCTTTGTACGAAGAGCTGGAATCAATCGGCTGGAAAGCGGCAAAGCCGGGCGGTTCATTCTTCTGCTGGCTGCCTGTGCCAAAGCCGTATACGTCTTCAGAGTTCGCCGACCATGTACTGGAACAAGCGGATGTCGTCGTTGCGCCAGGCATCGGCTTCGGCGAGAATGGTGAAGGCTATGTGCGGCTCGGCCTGCTTGCACCGGAAGAGCGGCTCCGCGAAGCGGTACGCCGAATCGGTGCGCTCGGATTGTTCGGAAGGCCGCAGCAATAGCCGCAGTGCGGATTGCTGGCCATTAGCCTAGCAGGCACTTGCGTTTCTTTACACCAGTGAGCAATCATGCTATGCTGTTTTTAATCGAAAATTCGTAAGCGTAATGACGGGACCAGTAAGCGAATCATAGCGCCGCGCTCAGAGAGTAAATTCCGATAGGCTGTAAGAATTTACCGCGACCGATCGCCGAACCCTACCCCCGAACGGCCGGCCAATCGCCGGACAGCGCCTCCTGTTATGAGGCTTGAGCGGGACGGCCCCGCAGACTTCTACCCTACTTGGGCGAAGACTGTGTATTGCCGTCAACAAAGGTGGTACCGCGGAAGTACAGACTTTCGTCCTTTATGATAAGGATGGAAGTCTTTTCTTTGTTTACTGTTCGATTTGGTATCCGCAATTTAACTCGATTTCATTCATTCTGTCGTCGTAGGAAGGGATCTTCATGGGTAATCGAATTGTAGTAAAGATTGGCAGCAGCTCGCTAACTTCTGATGAAGGCGGCCTGAATCGGAGCAAGCTCGATTTCTTCGCCTCCGAGCTGTCTGCATTGAAGCAAGCCGGCAACGATGTGGTGCTCGTCACGTCCGGCGCCGTCGCAGCAGGGTTCCGCGCGCTCGGGTTTACGTCGAGACCGAAGTTGCTGCATGAGAAGCAAGCGTCTGCCGCAGTCGGGCAGGCTATGCTCATGCAAGCCTATCAGGAGTCATTCGGCCGCAGCGGCCACACCGCGGCGCAAATTTTGCTTACGCGGGCCGATTTCTCGAACCGCAGACGGATCGAGTGCGCGATGATGACGATGGAAGAGCTTCTTCGTCAAGGCGCAATCCCCGTTATTAACGAGAATGACACGGTCGCAACCGAGGAACTGAACAAATTCGGCGACAACGACATGCTCTCTTCACTCGTCGCCAATCTCGTCAAAGCGAGCCAGCTCGTCATTCTGACCGATACCGACGGCTTGTATACGGCAGATCCCCGTTTCAACCAAGATGCGAAGCGGATCGAGCGCGTCACGCAGCTGTCGGAAGAAATCATGCAGCTGGCAGGCGGTTCCGGCTCTTCTGTCGGCACCGGCGGCATGCGCTCCAAGCTGGAAGCGGCTCGGATCGCAATGCGCGGCGGCGTTCCAGCGTTCGTCGGCCGAGCCGTTGAACCCGGCGACTTGAAGCTTGCTGTCGACGGACACGGCAAGGGTACATACTTCGAGACGACAAACGGCAACTTGCCGGTGAAGAAACAGTGGCTAGGCTTCCATTCGATGCCGCTTGGCCGCATCATCGTGGACGAAGGCGCGGAGGTGGCGCTTCGCAACAGCGGCAAGAGCCTCCTTCCTGCCGGCGTCCGGCAGTCCGAAGGCGATTTCCACGCTGGCGACGTCGTCGAGGTTGTCGGTCTTGCAGGCGATACGATCGGGCGCGGAGTTGTCAACTATGATGCATGGCAGCTCAAAGCCGTTGCCGGCATGAACACGGATGAAGTGAAATGGCGGATCGAAGTGCCCCGTATTGAAGTGATCCACCGCGATGAATGGATAACGCTTAAAGCATAGGAGGACAATGGGTATGAGTGAAGTGAACACAGTAAGCGAAGTAAAAGCGAAAGCGGCGCTCGCGAAAAGCGCTGCAGCCGGCATGAACCGGCTGACAACCGCTCAGAAGAACGAAGCACTGCTCACAATGGCAAATGCGCTTATTGCAGAACAAGCTTCTATTATCGAAGCGAATGTTCTTGACCTGCAGCGCGGACGCGAGAACGGCACGAGCGAATCGCTGCTCGACCGGCTTGCGCTTAACGGCAAACGCATCGAAGGGATTGCCGAAGGGCTGCGCCAGATCGTCGAACTGCCGGATCCAGTCGGCGACCTGCTCGAATCGTTCGATCGTCCGAACGGCATGCATGTCGAGAAGCTCCGCGTACCGCTCGGCGTCATCGGCATTATCTACGAAGCTCGGCCGAACGTAACGGTTGACGCTGCCGGTCTCTGCTTGAAGACGGGCAATGCCGTCGTTCTGCGCGGCGGCTCAGCAGCACTCGAATCGAACCGTCGCATCGTCGAAGTGCTTCGCGAAGCGATCGCGAAGACGGCAATGCCAGTCGAGGCGCTCCAGCTCATCGAAGACTCGAACCGTTCTTCCGTCGATGAGATGCTGCGGCTCAACGGTCTACTCGATGTGCTCATCCCGCGCGGCGGCGCATCGCTCATTCAGAACGTCGTAAAGAATGCAACGGTTCCTGTTATTGAAACGGGCGCAGGCATCTGCCATACGTTCGTCGACGAATCCGCGAACATCGAAATGGCCGCAAGCATCGCGGTCAACGCAAAAGCACAGCGGCCGTCCGTATGCAACTCGATGGAAACGCTGCTCGTTCATCGAGGCATCGCCGAGCAAGGACTGCCGTTCATTGCAGAACAAATGAGAGCTGCAGGCGTCGAGCTGCGCGGCTGCGAGAATACGCGCAAGCTGTTGGCAGACGCTAAGCCGGCTGGGGAACAAGAATATGCGACGGAGTACAACGACTATATTTTGAATATCCGAATCGTTGAAAGCTTGGATGAAGCACTCGCCCATATCGCGAAGTACGGCACCATGCATTCCGAGTGCATCGTGACGGAGAACGCCGGCAACGCGGAACGTTTCATGCAGGACGTCGACGCTGCCGCAGTCTATCACAACGTGTCGACCCGCTTCACGGACGGCTTCGAGTTCGGCTTCGGCGCCGAGATCGGCATCAGCACGCAGAAGCTTCATGCGCGCGGACCAATGGGGCTGCCTGCTCTTACTTCGACCAAATACCGCGTAACCGGCAACGGCCAAATCCGCGGCTAAACGTAAGATAAAATAAATAATATAGATTCGGACTGGAGGGTTCCTGCTATGAATACATCTTCTATCCCTGCCGCTCTAGGCACGCTTAAACTGTGCTTCTATGGTGCGGGTTCGATGGCGGAAGCCATCGTGCGCGGCTTGATCAGCCAAGAACTTACGAAGGCATCGAACATCGGCATGCTGAATCGTCAGAACGCGGAGCGCCTTGCTGAACTTAACAGCCGCTATGGAGTCGTGACCGCTGGAGACGATGCCTCTAAGCAAGAGATGATCCGTAATGCGGACATCGTATTTTTGGCTCCGAAGCCGAAAGATGCCGCTGGCGCACTGGAGCAGCTGCGCCCGCTCCTCTCCCCCAATCAATTGATCGTCAGCGTCATTGCAGGATTGTCCATTCGGACGATTGAGCAATTGCTCGGCCGCCCGATGGCCGTCGTCCGCACGATGCCGAATACATCGAGCACAATCGGTCTCGGCGCGACTGGCATCAGCTACTCGTCCTCTGTTACGGAAGAGCAGCGCGCACTGTCAGAAGCGATGTTCCAAGCGGTCGGATTGACAGCTGTCGTCGAAGAACCGCTGCTCGACGTTGTAACAGGCGTATCCGGCAGCGGTCCGGCTTATATCTATTACATGATGGAATCGATGATCGCAGGAGGCATTAAACTCGGCTTAACGCCGGAAGCGGCGCGCGAGCTGACCGTACAGACGGTTCTTGGCGCAGCTGAGATGGTTCGTACGACCGGCGAGCAGCCTGCCGACCTGCGGCGCAAAGTAACATCGCCGAACGGCACAACGCAAGCAGCGCTGGAGACACTCGACGCGCACGGCTTCTCGGAAGGAGTGGAGCGCGCGGTTGCCCGTGCTGCTGAGCGTGCCGGCGAGCTTGGTGCCGATATCGAAAGGAGCGCGCTCAAATGAACGGCTATTGCCTAGCGACTTATCGCGTCTTTGACGATAAAGCCGATTTTCAGAAGAAAGCTCAAGGGATTGCCGTTGGCCTGACGGTCGGCAGCTGGACCGAGCTGCCTGAAGCGAAGAAGGCAGAGATGGAGAAGCATCTGGGCAAAGTCGTTTCCGTTACGGCTCACGAGCCGGAAGGCTTAGAACCCGGCCAGCGGTACGCGGATATCCAGATTGCTTATCCGGACGTCAATTTCAGCCGCGATATCCCTGCCCTGCTCGTTACGATATTCGGAAAGTTGTCGATGGACGGACGGGTGAAGCTGATCGATATCGATGTGTCGCCCGAGTTCCAATCGGCGTTCCCTGGACCGAAGTTTGGTCTGCAAGGCGTACGCGACCTCGTAGGCGTACATAACCGGCCGCTGCTCATGAGCATATTCAAATCCGTGATCGGACACGATCTGAGCGGCTTGGAGGAACAGTTCTACCGCCAGGCGCTTGGAGGAGTCGATCTGATCAAGGACGATGAGATCTTGTTCGAGAACCCTCTTACACCTTTGGTGAAACGTGTGGAGACGTGTATGCGAGCAGCCCGGAAAGCGAAAGAAACGACCGGACAAGAGCTGCTCTATGCAGTCAATCTGACCGGACCGACGTCCAAGCTGCGTGACAATGCGCTCACAGCAATCGGTGCTGGTGCGAATGCGCTGCTGTTCAACGTCTTGTCCTATGGATACGATGCGCTGCATGAGCTTAGCGCCGATCCTGCCATTAACGTACCAATTGCGGCGCATCCGGCCATGGCTGGCGCGTTCTATCAATCGCCGTATTACGGAATCGCAGCGCCTGTGCTGCTTGGCAAGCTGATGCGGCTGGCAGGAGCCGACCTCATCCTCTTCCCTTCCCCGTACGGATCGGTTGTTATGCCGAAGGAAGAGAACATGGCAGTGCGCGATGTGCTGCTTGATACGTCCAGCTCTCTGCGGAGGAGCTTCCCGGTTCCATCCGCGGGTATTCATCCGGGCCTTGTACCGCTCATTCTGCGCGACTTCGGCACGGATGTCGTCGTCAATGCAGGCGGCGGCGTACATGGCCACCCGCTCGGTACGGAAGCCGGCGGTCAGGCGTTCCGGCAGGCGATTGATGCGACGCTGGCAGGCCAATCGCTAGGCGATGCCGCTTTGCAGCCTGGCCATGATGCATTGAAAGCAGCAATTGAAGCTTGGGGGGTTAAAGAAGCGTGAACATCGGAAACGAACGGAAACGGGTCATTTTTTGCGACTTCGACGGCACGATCACAGTTAACGACAACATTGTCGCGATCATTAAACATTTTGACCCGCCCGGTTGGGAACCGATCGTGCAGGACGTATTGGCGCAGCGCATTTCGGTGCGCGAAGGCGTCGGACGTATGTTCGCGCTGCTGCCTTCTTCTATGCAAGCCGAAGTGGTCGATTACGGCGTGAATAACGTGCGTATCCGCGAAGGCTTCGCCGATCTGCTCGCTTACTGCAAGGAGCAGGATATCGAATTTTATGTCACGAGCGGCGGCATCGATTTCTTCGTCTATCCGGTGCTTGAACAGTTCGGCATACCCGTCAATCATATATACTGCAACGGGAGCGACTTCAGCGGTGACCGGATCGAGATTACATGGCCGAATCCGTGCGACGAGCATTGCCAGAACGATTGCGGCATGTGCAAGACGACGATTATGCGCCGGTTCCCGGCAACCGCAAATGAGCGGCTGCTGATCGGCGACAGCGTCACCGACTTTGAAGGGGCGAAGCAAGCAGATCTGGTCTTCTCCCGCGCTCAGTTGACGACGAAATGCCAGGAACTTGACCTTCCGCATGTTGAGTTTGAGACGTTCCACGATATCATCCGCTTTTTGCGTACAGAAAGGACGACGGTGCAATGAAATTCGACCAACTGACGACGGAGGAGAAGCAGAAGGCGCTGTCGGAGCTTCGCAGCACGAAAGAGCTGTTCGCATCGCGCAACTGGTTCCCAGGAACAAGCGGCAACCTGTCCGTACGGGTCGGCGAATTCGATCCGTCCTCCTTCCACTTCGCGATTACGGCGAGCGGTAAAGACAAGACGGTCCATACACCGGAAGACTTTTTGTTCGTAGACAAGGACGGCAAGCCGAGCGAACCAACTAAGCTGAAACCTTCGGCGGAGACGCTTATCCACTGCGAGATCTACCGGATGACGGGCGCTGGAGCGATCTTCCATGTGCATACGGTGTTCAACAACGTGATCAGCGAATATTTCGGGGAACGCGGCTCGGTGCCGGTTGACGGCGTTGAGCTTATTAAAGGGCTGGGCAATTGGGAAGAAGAGGCGCATATCGATATCCCGATCGTCCCGAACTACGCCGACATCCCGCGCATCGTACCGGAAGTGACCGCCAAGCTGCAGCAGGGCGTGCCGGGCATTATTTTGCGCAAGCACGGCATCTATGCATGGGGAGCGAATGCTTTCGAAGCGAAGCGTCATCTGGAAGCGTTCGAATTTATATTCGAGTATGTCTACCGCTTGGAGCTGTTGAAGAAATAACGCGAAGGTTTATGAAAGTGTCAAAAAAGCACGGCATCAGCGTTCATTGACGCTAAGCCGTGCTTTTTCTTTATCCCTATTGCGCAATACAACGGATCAGCTCAACTGTACGCGCAAGAAGTCGATCGTATTCTGTACCGCTTCCTTCAAAGCTGGCGACGCGCCTTCATAAGGCTCTCCTGCATTGAAAGTATGGTTCGCGCCGCTGATCAAGACGTAATGATGGCCTGGCGCCGTCTGCTGATATGATTCGAATAAGGCAAGCAACTGCTCGCGGTCTTGATCGCCTTGTATAAACAAGGCAGCCGTAGTCAAGGAAGGTACTTTATCCGTAAGGTTATACCGATCGAGGTTAAGCTGCTGGTCTTCCGCCAGAACGGCTTCCAGCACGCTCAGCTCCGCTTCGCTGTTCGCGCTAGCCTGACGCTTAGCACCTGCGCCGCCATTCCATACGACGACGGCTTTCACGTCATCCGCATGCTCGAATGCATAAACCAAGACACTGCCTCCCGCGCGGCTGTGGCCGATCAATCCGATCTTCTCGGTGTCTGCTTGCTCCGATTGCGGAAGACGATGCTCATGCAGCGCTTGTACGACAGCCGACAGATCCAGCTGTTCCTGCGTTAATGTCGTAGCTGCAGCAACCTGCCGCTCATCAAGCCCGTCTCGTGCCGCCGATAGACGCGAGAAATTGTAGCTGACCGTATAGAATCCGCTGTCAGCCAGCTTTTTCGCCACTTCCGGCCAGAAGGCCCAGTCTTGATGACCTTTAAATCCGTGATTCAAAATGACGACCGGCTTCGGAACTCCATCTTGTAAGCTCGTCACCCTGCCCTCCACCTTCAATCCATTCAAGTGAAGCGTAAATTCCGCTGCCGTAATCGTTGGAGCACTCATTCGAACCTCTCTCCCTTCTTGTAATCCTTGCTTGATAATAAAAAAAGAGGGCAGCATTCGTTCCTCTCAAGAGAGAATGAATACGGCGCCTCTGATTTCAACAGTCAGCATCGACTTACGATAATTCTTATTAAGATTATCGGAATAGTAAATAAAAAATATCACCAATGATGAGATCTGTCAAGCGGCTGGTCAATATATTGTGCTTGACCTTGCCGCTGCGTTAACGTTCATAATAGAACCAATGACATCCGTACGATAAGGAGCGAACGACATGAAAGTTCAGGAAGTGGCTAGAAGACTCGGCGTAACGCCAAGGGCGGTCCGGTTTTATGAAGAGAAAGGGCTTGTTCATCCGAGGAAAGCAGCCGGGAACGGGTATCGTCTCTATACAGAGGACGACGTCGAGAGGCTGCGTTGGGTCGTTGCTCTTCGTGAGCTTGGCTTGCCGCTCGCCTCGATCGCAGATGTGCTCGATGCAAGATCGCAAACCGCCGGACAAACTTCTTTGCTTGCCAGACTCGACGTCGCGAGAGCGGAACTGTACGCGCAATGGCGTTCCGCAACGCAAGCTCTCGAAGCGTTCGATGCGGCCGTAACGCGCTTGCAGCATGGAGAAGAAGAGCTCCAGCTGCTAGAAAATGCAGCGGTCAAGCTGCATGACTTGCGGCTGCTGCGCGAGTCATGGCAGGATCGTTGGCAGTTCGACGGCTTAGCAGCCGTGCACGCCGAAGACGCTGCGCTAATCTATTGGAGCCAACGGTTAAACCGTGCCGAATATAATCAGGCTTTGCAGCGTGCCGTCGAATGGCTCGACCCGAGCGATGGCGAGCAAGGACTTGATCTTGCCGCAGGAACCGGCAATTTGACCGCTCTGCTCGTTAACGAAGGAACAGCCGTTACAGCCGTGGAGCAATCGGCTAACATGCTGTCCGTATACCGCGACCGATTCTCCGCTGCCGACGCCAAACAGGGCAATCTGCTTGCACTGCCTCTGACAGAAGCCGTATACAGTTATGCAGGCTGTACGTTTGCCTTTCATTACTTGGAGCACGCTCAGCAGATCGCCGCGCTTGAGGAGATAGATCGAGTGCTGCTTTCCGGCGGCCGATACGTCATGACAGGACTTGCGAAAGAGCACTTAGCCGCACCACAGCAGCAGGAAACATCTGCGATGGATCGCCAGCAAGCCCAAGTTGAACAGCGGCCGAATGAGCCTGATCAGTTGTTCGAGATTGATTATGCTGCACTAACGGCTTGGCTGAACAAACGCGGATACCATGTCATCCTGGAGCAAGTATCAGGGGTAGTGACGCTGTTATGTGCCATTAAGCCTTAGCAGCCCTGCTCTTTCACCCGATACCAATGCTCATACACATGCTCAAATCCGAGCTTTGCATAGAGCTTTCGTGCAGGCGCATTGCTTGCAACTACAACGAGGAAGCTATCCGTAGCTCCATTATCTCGTCCCCAGTTTAATAGATGCAGGACCAGCTGCTCGCCGAATCCCCGCTGCCGGTAATTCGAATCCGTCACGATATCCCAGAGTCCGATGTAATTGCGGACAATTACACCTATTCCGCATGCAACAACCGTTTCGTCATCATCATGCAACAAAAAGAAACCCGATTGCGTGCGGATATTGCTCAGCATTCGGAACATCGTGCCCTTTTGATCGAGAGAAGCCCGCGACAGCCTGCAGTAATGTTCCAGCCACTCTTCCGTTACTAGCGGAAACACAACAATATGCCGCAGCTGCGGCTTTTTCAAATCGGCAGTCAATGCCAACGTCTGGACACTACACCGGTCGACCAACCTATAGCCTTGGCTCTCCAACATCTCATCCAGTTCACTTGGTTGTGCAATAGGACTCATTTTGAAAGCAGACCGCAGTCCCTGACTGCGATAGAGCGTTTCGCACCCGGCGATTGCTTCGTCCAATTGGATCCCGGTATCGGCTGCATAGAGCGGAACAATCGAATTCGCCCGCTTCGAGTATCCTTCCGCGAACCTTAGCACCCAGCTATCACGAACCATCGTCTGCAAGGACGGCCATTGGTTTAATTGCAGCTGCTCCAGCGTCCTAATCTTATGCTCGCTTATAATTTGGTATCCCTCCTTCGTTAGAAACGTCAGCCATGATCACCTGAGACTATCTAACCGCAATCTCATCGCGACGCCGTATCAAATAGCTCTCTCGCAGCGCTTCATCCGTCTCCAATAACGGATCGAGTATCGCTTTCGTGCTCTTCACCTGAATATTCCCTTCGAAGATCGAACATAAGTCGATGCAATGACGGCCCTCAAGCAAATCCGGCAGCGCGAGCGGAATGTTCTTCGCTACACCTTGATTGCTTGGATGCATAATCCAAGCAATCGGTTTCCAATCCAGAATCCCTTCTTCCATGCCGATCGGCGTCGTAAGCTGATATTCGTCATCAAGCTCCGCTGTGTAGGTATACATCCCGCCGTAGTCGGTACTGTCGGTCGACCATGTGATGATGCCAGCGAACCGCAGCCGGTATGCCGACTCGGGAATGCCCGTTTCTTCGCTTATTTCCCTCACCATCGATTGTCTTGGCGTTTCGTCTCGTTCCAGCCGGCCTCCAATTCCATTCCAGCACCCCATCCAACTCGGGTTATTGCGGTTGATGAGCAGAATACGATTCCCTTGCCGGATAAAACAAATATTGTATTTCAGCATGCTGTCGTGCTCCCCTTTTCGATTCAAAATGAAACAGCCCTTCCGTGTGCCGGAAAGGCTGTAATATATGAAACGGCCGCAGTTGAACATGAGATTCAACTGCTAGACCGCTTTCCGTTGACGTTTGCAATCCGTATTGTTGCATGCTTTGAAGTGTCCTGTGAAGTCAAGCCTATGGTCCGTCACCCGGAATCCATACTCGCGCAACAGGCGCTCTTCCAGCTCCAACAGCCAGTCGTCCTTGATTTCTTTGAGCGCTCCACACGTGTGGCAGATCAAATGATGATGCATATGCTCATGATCCTCGCTGCGCAGGTCGAACCGCGCAACGCCGTCACCGAAATTCATCTTCTCGACTATATGAAGCTCCGTCAGCAGTTCGAGTGTCCGGTAAACGGTCGCGAGTCCGATCTCCGGGTATTTGCCCTTGACGAGCATAAACACTTCCTCGGCGCTAAGATGATCCTGCTCATTCTCCAGCAGGACGCGCAGCGTAACGGCGCGCTGGACGGTCAGTTTGTAGCCTTTGGCGGCCATTTGTCGATTGATTTTCTCGATTTCTGCTTCTACTTGCAGCATTGCGGTTACCTCCTTCGTAAGCGACGGTGCCGTCGAACGGCTTCCAGTCTTGAAACGACGCCATACATTCACGCCTAACCCATTTTGAAAAGGCTTACTTTTGTAATGATTATAAACTAATCGTAATACAAAAACGGACGGGATGCAAACATTCATTTGGTTAAAAAATTTTCTTTATTTTTGTTACGCGTGTGGCTTTTTAGAATAATCGCCCGAATGTATCACTATTACTCAGATTCAACATTACAAAGGGCCGTATCCGATATGGATGCGGCCCTTTCTTCTATGCTTAGCCCCGTCCGCCGCGAAACTTCTGCGAATGGGCGCGCGCTTCTTCCGTGTTCGTCACACGGTTGCGGCTCCACTCCAACAGAATGCGGTCGATATAGCGAAAATGCAGTTTGCCCGCGAATACCGCTTCCTTCAGCGCGAAACGAATAATTTCGTCGGAGTAACGGTCTTGGTCGAGCCATGCCGCGATCGTCTCGCATTCCATCGGCGACAGAGGGCGTCCGAACTCCTGCTCAAATACGGCAAATAAGTTGTCGGTCGCAGGAGCAGCATTCACACTCTCTACAGCCTGCGAAGCAAAACCAGCACCTGCCGCTGCCTGTCTGGCAGCAGAAGAAGCAGCATTCGCTTCCCGTTTCATCGCCGCCGATTGCTGGCCCGAGCGGATCAGCCAGCTTGTCCAGTCGTACCGTTCGGAGCGAACGCCAGACATCGGATCCGCTTCTTCTTCTATCGTCAGCAGCCCTTCCTTCATGAGCTTGCGAATCGATTGCACGACGGCGTTAATCGGCTGCCCCATTCGCTCAGCCAGCTGCTCCGGCGTCGGAAATTCATTCCCTTCCGCTTCGCGGAACGCCATCAGATGAACGAGCAGCATCATCTCGCTCTCCTCAATCCCTAATGCGCGGTACGTTCGCAGAAGCGCGAAGGGGATGAACACCCCTCCGCCGCTCATCGCATCCGCTAAGCCTCGCGCATACGCTTTCCATATTTCATCCTTCAACCGATGTCCCTCCCACGCAGCATCTAACGTCTTGATCGATTAAGGATAGAGCCTGTACAGCGTCCGAGGGAATGCGATCGTTTCCCTAACATGCTCGAGTCCGCAAATCCAAGCGACCGTCCGCTCCAGGCCAAGTCCGAAGCCCGAATGAGGCACGGTGCCATATCGGCGAAGATCCATATACCAAGCATAAGCTTCTTCGGACAGCTCATGCTCCTGGAACCGCTGCGCCATAAGCTCCGGATCGTCGATCCGCTGCGAGCCGCCGATAATTTCGCCGTAGCCTTCTGGAGCAATCATGTCCGCGCACAGCACAACCTCAGGCCGCGACGGGTCCGGTTTCATATAGAACGCCTTGAACGACGCCGGATAGTGCGTAATGAACACTGGACGGTCGAACTTCTCCGCGATCGCTGTCTCATGAGGAGCGCCGAAGTCTTCGCCCCAAGGCAGGTCGAACCCTTCCTTGTGCAGCAGCTCGATGGCGTCGTCATATGTAATGCGCGGGAATGGCAATTGTACTTGCTCCAACTTCGACACGTCGCGTCCGATCGTCTCCAGCTCCGCTTTACAGTTGGCAAGCACAGACTGAACGACATGCGTGATGAACCGCTCCTGCACTTCCAAGTTCTGCTCGTGATCGACGAACGCCATCTCCGGCTCGATCATCCAGAACTCGATCAAATGCCGGCGGGTCTTCGATTTCTCTGCGCGGAACGTCGGACCGAACGAATACACTTTGCCAAGCGCCATGGCAGCCGCTTCCATATACAACTGACCGCTTTGCGTCAAATAAGCGTCCTCGTCAAAATATTTGGTATGAAACAGATTCGTCGTTCCTTCACAGGACGATGGCGTCAAGATCGGCGGGTCGACGAGCGTAAAGCCGCTCTCATCGAAAAACTGCTGGATCGCGCGAATGATCTCCGCCCGAATGACGAGAATGGCACGCTGCTTCGGCGACCGGAGCCACAGATGCCGGCGGTCCATCAGAAAGTCGATGCCATGCTCCTTCGGTGTAATCGGGTACTCTTCCGTAATTTGAATAATGTCAACGCCTGTAACCGTCAACTCGTAGCCGGATGGACTGCGCGGCTCCTCGCGCACGATGCCCGTCACATAGAGCGAGCTTTCTTGCGTCAGTTTCTGTGCAGCTTCCCATGCCGACTCTTCAACCTCGCTCTTCGCGATAACGCCTTGTATGAAGCCCGAGCCGTCCCGCAGCTTCAGAAATTGGATTTTGCCGCTGGACCGTTTGCCTTGCAGCCAGCATCCGATGACAATAGTCTCCCCGACCTTACCCGCTAGATTTTTAATTGTCGTTAATTTGCTCGTTTGCATGCAGCCACCCTCTCCCAATAAAAATTCATCGTTGCTTGTACGCTCTCATTCCTATATTTACCACAAAAAGTGTCATTTATGATTGGGATTACGGGGATTGCAGCTGCTGCTGCACAATTTCGAACGTATCGCGAGCGATAAGCAGCTCTTCGTTCGTCGGTACAACAAGCACCTTCACGCGGGAGGCATCCGTCGAAATGATCCGCACATCTTTGCGCCGTTCGTTGTTCCGCTCTTCGTCCAGCTCTATGCCGAGGAAGGTCAGACCCTCGCATACCGCCTTGCGGAGAATGGACGAATTCTCGCCGACGCCTGCTGTAAACACCAGTGTGTCGATTCCGTTCATCGCAGCTGCATAGGCGCCAATATATTTGCGAACCCGATAAGCATACATATCAAAAGCGAGCTGGGCATGCTTATCGCCCTCTTGCATCGCCTCGGTAATTTCCCGCATATCGCTGGACAAGCCGCTAATCGCCTGAAGCCCGCTGTGCTTGTTCAGCATCGAATTCACTTCGCTGACACTCAGATCTTCCTTGTTCATAACAAACGGCACAACCGCAGGATCAAGGTCACCGCTGCGCGTGCCCATCATGAGTCCTTCGAGAGGCGTCATGCCCATGCTCGTATCGAATGACTTGCCGTCCAAGATTGCCGTACAACTCGCTCCGTTGCCGATGTGGCACGAAACCATCTTAAGCGACTCCAACGGCTGCTGCAAATAAGCGGCTGCCTGCACGCTCACATAAGCATGCGAAGTGCCATGAAAGCCGTAACGGCGCACTTTGTGACGGCGGTACAGAACCATCGGAATGGCGTATAAGTACGACTCGCGAGGCATCGTCTGATGGAACGCCGTATCGAATACGACGACCTGCGGCACCTCCGGCAAGTTCGTATCGACAGCCGAAATCCCCATCATATGGGCGGGGTTATGCAGCGGAGCAAGATCGAACAGGTTACGGATTTCGAGCTTTACGTCCTGCGTAACCAATACCGATTGCTTGAACGCTTCTCCGCCGTGAACGACGCGGTGTCCGACCGCATCAATCTCGCTGATCACGTCGATGACGCCGTTATGCGGATCAACAAGCATCTCGAGCACACGCCGGACAGCCGTCGTATGCTCTAATATTTCGCTGACGCTGCGCACCTCCGACTTGCCGGACGCTTCATGCGTCACGATCGACGAATCCATGCCGATGCGCTCCACACGTCCGCTGGCGAGCACCGACTCATTCGTCATGTCGTACAACTGATATTTAAGCGAGGAACTTCCCGCATTAATGACTAATACTTTCATATCCGATCGCCGTCCTTATCGTATTGGAAGAAGCCAATGCCGGACTTGGCACCCAGATGGCCTGCCCGGACCATTTTTTTCAGCACGATGGAAGGCCGGTATTTGAGCTCCCCGTATTCGCGGAACATCCGTTCTAGCGCCGCCAATACCGAATCAAGGCCGAACCGGTCGGCCATTTCGAACGGACCATGCTGGAACGAATATCCGATCCGCATCGCGCTGTCGATGTCGTCGGCGGAAGCAACCCCTTCCTCCAGCACGTGCAGCGCCTCATTAATAAACAAGCAAATAAGACGTGAGGTGACGAAACCTGGCGATTCGAACACCATGACGCCTTTCTTGTTCGTCACTTCTTCTATAAAATGTTTCGTGCGCTCGAACGTGTCGTCCGACGTCTGCAAGCCGCGTACAATTTCTACAAGATCGATTTTGGAAACCGGATATACGAAGTGCGTCCCGATTACCCTGCCCGGGTATTTCGTAACGCTTGCAAGCTCCGTCAAACTGAGCGTCGACGTATTGCTCGCCAGAATGACCTCTGCGTCGAATATTTGGTCCAACCGTTCGAAAATTTCTTTCTTGGCGTCCAAATCTTCCGTAATCGTCTCGATCACGATATCGCAATCTACAAGCTGCTCCAGCCGCTCCAACGGGTAAATACGGTTCAAGATCAGCTTCTTCTCCGCCTGCGTGAGAGCCCATTTCTCGATTTGCTTATCCAAGTTAAGCTCGATATGGCTAAGTCCCGCTTCCAGCTTCTCCGCCGATTGCTCTACTACATATACATCAAGCCCTTTGTAGGCTAACATTTCCGCAATGCCCTGCCCCATCGTTCCAATGCCGATTACGCCTGCTTTTCTTACCGTCACTTGGTTCTCCTCCACTCAATCCCTGCTGTATTCCGTTTGCATATCAGCGTAATTATTATAACGTTAAATAAACAAAATAAGAAGCCAGACACGAGGTCTGACTTCTTATTGTCATATTATTAGACTGCGCTGACAGCCGGCGCATCGGCTTCACGAAGCAAGTTACGGAACTTGCTTCCGTCGACCGTTTCCTCGCGGACGAGAATGTCGAGCGCATATTCAAATACATGAAGCTGGGCATTCAGCTGTTGCTTCGTTTCCTCGAGCAGACTCTCCAGCATGCCAGAAGCGATTCCCGACAGCTTCTCTGCCGTTAGCATACCCGGATCAATAATTCCGAGCTCTGTCAGGCCGCTCTCCGCCATCGTCCGCACCATGCCAATGGCTTGTTCGAAGTCTCCGCGGGAACCCGTGCTGCGGCCGCCGTAGTAAAT
Source organism: Paenibacillus kobensis NBRC 15729 (assembly GCF_004000825.1). Taxonomy (GTDB): domain Bacteria; phylum Bacillota; class Bacilli; order Paenibacillales; family Paenibacillaceae; genus Paenibacillus_T; species Paenibacillus_T kobensis. Next base: position 29,206 of record NZ_BILZ01000008.1, read on the forward strand.
TTCTTCCGCCGCAGCGCCGCCGAGCGCAATCTTAATCTGGCCTTCCAAAAAAGCTTTCGTATACAAGTACCGTTCACGCTGAGGCTGATGGCGCACATAACCAAGCGCTTGTCCGCGCGGCGACAGCGTCACGTTCGCAACGCTGCCTGGAGCGACGAGCTCCGCCATAATCGCATGGCCCAGCTCATGTCTTGCAACCCGGATCCGTTCTTCGTCCGTCGTCTCCCGGTCGGTCTTCTCGCCCATCATCACTTTATCGATTGCCGACGTTAAATGCGGCCGGCCGATGATATCGGACTGCTCGCGCATCGCATAAATCGCGGCTTCGTTCATAACGCTCTCCAACTGTGCGCCGGAGAAGCCGAATGTTTCCGCTGCAGCGCGGTCCAGCAGCTCCTGCGATTCGATCGGCTTATTCTTCGCATGAATTTGCAGAATATGCAGCCGGCCTTTCACGTCCGGAAGTTCAACGCCGATATGACGGTCGAACCGTCCCGGACGGAGAAGCGCCGGATCAAGCATTTCTTTCCGGTTCGTCGCTGCGATTAGCAGAATGCGCGGCGTCTCAGTCGTGTGTATACCGTCCATCTCCGTCAACAGCTGGTTGAGCGTCTGGTCGTACTCGCGCTGCTGGCCGCCGTCGCGTTTGCCGCCGATGACATCAATCTCGTCGATGAATATAACGGCAGCGGACTTGCCCGCCTTAACAGCCTTACGGCGTGCTTCATTAAACAAATCCCGGATCCGGCTTGCGCCGACGCCGACGTACATCTCAACGAACTCACTGCCCGATGCGGCAAGGAATATCGAATCGGTATAATGCGCCGCCGCCTTCGCAAGCAGCGTCTTGCCGGTACCTGGAGGTCCCGTCAACAGAATGCCTTTCATCGGGCGAATGCCTAACCGGGCGATCTCTTCTTTTTTGACGAGAAAATCAAGCGCCTCAATAAGCTCCTTCTTCGCCCGCTCCTGACCGCCGATTTGCTCGAATGACAACGGCTCGGCAATTTTCTGCTTTTTAGTCGTAACACCTTTAGAAGCGGCAAGCGGTCCTTGCCCTTTCATTTTAGCTGCATAGATCAGTCCGGCGACAATACCGGCAATGACGGCAAATGGCAGTAAATTTACACCTCTATACAGCAGAAAAACGATAAATGCGGCAGCGGCTCCAATTCCGATCTCAACCTTATAGTTTCGAAGCATCATTCCACACCTCCAACATTGCCGGCGTACGCGGCAATATGATGTATTTAATTGCTTCCCCTTTCCGCAGGGTCACATATACATTCGTCTCATCCATATCGGTCGCAGCTTTCAATCCGGGATGTCCGGCAGACAAACGGTCCAGCGCAGCCGGAATATTGGAGTAGGACTTCGTTTCCATCGCTTCCGCGACGTCGAACAGGACCGTCGACCAGAGCTTATCCAGCTCCGCGCTTCCTGCTTGACCGCTGACGTCAAGTTGAAGCTTGCGTCCATTCAGAACGGACTGTCCATCTTTCGCGAGCTGTTCATAGACAGTACGAAGATCGGCATTATCCGCAAGAGTGAGCGAGACATGAACGGTCCCGTTCTCCACGCTCGATTCCGAACCGACGACTCCCGGCAACCCGTTGACCGCCTTCGCAAGCGGCTCCTTCACGGCCATATGATCATAAGCGAACCAGCCCCCGAAGAGCAGGCCGCCTGTAACGGCAACAGATAAGATGGCAGGTACAATACGCAATCGCATCGTTCGCAAACCTCCTAATCGTATTCGCCTTCGGAGACGTAAAGAGCAGTTCATTCTTCATAAGCCCCCATGTAAAACCGCTGCGAGCGTCAATCATTCTTCCGATCGCTGTTGTAGCCGAATTGTCTGGAACTTATAAATTCCAATTAAGAAACAATTCGTCTACAAAGGCGACCACTTCGTTTCTCCAGAATGATTGCGCTCTGCGCTCTAACATGACGTAATTTTAGAAGAAAACTGCTCTCTACGCTGCATCCTCGGCTCATAAAATAATGTGCATTGCTCACTAATATATAAAAAAGAAATATCATTCCGCGTCTCGTTTGCTACATGATGAGTATATCACAGTTGATATACGATTCGGCTGTGTAATAAAAGGAAACGCCGCCGGATGCAGGCCCGGCGGCGTTAGATTGATGATGATTACTCCGCCAGACGTTTGGCGGGGAGCTTGAACGTGTTGATGAACGTTCCGTTCTCGAAGTTGTAGAAGTCGTACATATATTTGCGCTGGCCGCTCTCCATACGGGAGTAATACACTTCCCATATATGCTCGCCGCCGGCGATACCCGGACGAATATGCTCGATGCGAGCGTCCGGTTTATTCGATTTGATAGCGATCCGAATCTGATCTTTGCTGGCTGAATGGGAGCCATACACCGTATCCGTGACACTTTCTCTTAGCCAGACAAATACGCGCTCGCCGTCTTCTCTCGTACCGTCGACGATCCAAGCGGTTTCGTCCCACACATATTTACTCACATGATCGACGTCAGTCAGCGAAGCTGCCTCTGCCGCCTGCTTCTTAGCCTGATCCTCGGCAGTCCAAGTATCAGCGAAGATGGACTGGTACCAGATGTTAATGCCAGCAATAACGGCAAGCAGCAGAACAAGCGACAATGCCGTCCATCGTCTAGGCGTCATGTAGGAAGTCCGTTTCTTTCGTGTTGCGCGCATCGTCTACAGCAGCCTCTCGAATGCCGCCTGCGCTTCACGGCAAATGCGCTCTTCGTCCAGCGTCAAGCATTCACCCTTCCGAACGACTTGCTTGCCGTCGATCCATACGTGCAGCACGTCGCTACCCGAACCGGAGTAAACGAGATGTGAGACGATGTCCGTAAGCGGATAATAATGCGGCTTGTTCAGATCAAGCGCAATAATATCGGCTTTCTTGCCTGTTTCCAGACTGCCGTATGACGAGCCCTGCCAGATGGCGCGGGCGCCATACAACGTGCCGAGCTTAAGCGCTTCAAGTGCCGGCACAGCCGTTGGATCACCGGATACGCCTTTATGAATAAGGCCCGCGAGACGAATCTCGTCGAATGTGCACAAGTTGTTGTTGCTGGCTGCGCCGTCCGTACCAAGCGATACCTTTACGCCTGCACGAAGCATATCCGGCACGCGTGCAACGCCGCTTGCGAGCTTCAGGTTGCTGGCAGCATTATGCGATACACTGACACCGCGCTCAGCGAGCAAGGCGATCTCATCATCCGTCAAATGAACGGCATGCGCGAGCAACGTCGGACGTTCGAACATGCCGAGTTTATCGAGATGCTCAACTGGACGCGAACCATAATCGCGTACGTTTTGCTCCACCTCAGCCGCTGTTTCGGACATGTGTGTATGCAATGGCAGATTAAGTTCATGGGATGCTTGAACGAATCGTTCGATCAAGGCAGGCGGACATGTATATGGAGCATGCGGCGACAGCATCGTCGTAATACGGCCGTTAGCTTTGCCATTCCAGTCGCGTGCGAAATTGACTGCCTCTTCGAACTTCGCATTCACCTCTTCAGGCGAACCGAAGCCGATAACGCCTCGCGTCAAGCAGCCGCGAAGGCCGGATTGTTCGACGACGCTTGCAACGATGTCCATACGGTCGTACATATCGACGAAGGACGTCGTTCCCGTTTTCAACATTTCGAGCTGAGCAAGCGACGATCCCCATTTAGCCGATGCATCATCGAATTTCGCCTCGAGCGGCCATATTTTATCCTGCAGCCACGTTTGCAGCACCATATCGTCCGCAAAGCCGCGCAGCAGCGTCATTGGCGTATGTCCATGCGTATTCACAAGACCTGGCATAAACACGAGTCCTTTGCCGTCGACAATTTCAGTTCCCTCCGAAACCTGCGGTTCCTGTGGGCCTATGTAAGCAATGGTGTCGCCTTTCACATGCAGATAACCGCGAACGACTGGCTGCGCATCGTCCATCGTAACGAACAAGCCGTCTTTAATTAACCATTCACTCATCGCGCTCCAACCTTTCCTTTTCAATATAATAAGCCAAGCTCAACAATTCTGTCGTAAAATTCGCATGATGAATGCGTACGGACTCCGGCACTTTCAGAATCGCTGGAGCAAAGTTCAAAATACCGTCAACGCCTGCCGACACGAGTTCGTTCGCTACATTCTGCGCCTCTGAGGCCGGAACAGTAATGATGCCGATTCGGATTCGCTGTGCAATAATCGTCTCCCGCAATTCGCTCATCGGCAAAACCGTCAAACCGTTAATCGTCGAACCGATCTTCGCCGGGCTCGCGTCGAATACGGCAGTAATCTGAACATTATCTCTAAGATAAGTATTATAATTGCAAAGTGCATGTCCAAGATTGCCTGCCCCGATCAATGCGGCATAATGAGTCGTATCAAGGTTCAGAATTTGTCTGATTTTCTCAATCAAATAGTTGACGTCGTAACCGATACCTTTTCGCCCGAATTCTCCGAAATAAGCCAAATCTTTGCGGATTTGCGCCGGATTCAAGTCGAGCTTGCGGCCAAGCTCCTGCGAGGAGACGGTTTGCACCTCCCGCACGCTCAGCTCGCTCAGCACTTGCAAATAAACCGGAAGCCGTCTGACGACCGCTTCCGATATTTTCAATTGCTTCATTGCCGCGCCCCTTCCTGCTCAACCGCCAGCCACTCCCGCATTCGAGGCACGATCTGTTCGATATGCATATGCTCGATTTTGGGACCGGGAAGCGAGTACAGAAAATATTTGCCGTAATACGTTTCTAATACGCGAGTATCATATATGAGTACGATTCCCCTGTCCTTCGCCGAACGGACAAGCCTTCCGAAACCTTGCTTGAAGCGGATGACCGCTTGCGGGATCGACAGCTTCATGAACGGATTCTGCTTCTGAGCCAGCAGCAGCTCCGACTTCGCTTCAACGAGCGGATGGTTCGGCGGTTGGAACGGCAGCCTTACAATCGCGAGACAAGTAAGCGCATCGCCCGGGATATCGACGCCCTCCCAGAAGCTGCTTGTACCGAGCAGTACGGAAGCGGACTGTTGCCGGAAACGGCGGGTCAGCTTGCTTCGGTTGCTGCTGTCAATGCCTTGGCCGAGCACTTGAATTTGATGCTGCTCCAGCGCTTCCTTGAGCGGATCGTATACCTGCCGCAGCATGCGGTATGAAGTGAATAGAATAAGCATTCTTCCGCCCAGCTCTATAGCAGACTCGGTTAACGATCGTACCAGCAGACTGATGAATTGAGGATCTCCCCCCGCTCCTTTCAATTGCGGAAAGTTACGAGGGATAATAACCAGCGCCTGCTCCCGGTAATTGAAAGGCGAAGGCAGTTGAACTGTCTTCAGTCTTCCTTCCTGTTCCATGCCTTCAAGTCCAAGCTGCTCACAAGCGTATTGGAACGTCTTCTGTACAGACAGTGTCGCAGACGTCAAGATAACGCTCTTCTTTGGCTCGAACAGATGCATACGAAGCTGCTCGCTCACGTCCGCCGGAACGGCATACAAATGAATCGACTTTGCCTTGAATTGCGTAGTTGCCTCTATCCAGTATACCGTATCCAGCTTGTTGGCGCGAACGAACTCGCGCATATCGTCACGAACGCGGGCAAGATCCTTCACTGCGCCATTCAAATCGGTAATCAGATTGACGATAGGCGTTTCCTCAATCTTCTCCTTCATATCGGTGAGCGACTTTTCCAACGTTCGAACCGCCTTGTTCAGGTCGGCGTATATGTTGTTCTCCGTATCGGTAATTGTCGGCCATCCTGCCGGATGCTCCTTCGGACGGATTCGGAACACCGACTGGCCCGCTTCCGTCTGCTGTGCCTGAGCACCCGATTGAGCCCCCATCAGCGCATACATAAGCTCGAACAATTTATCCCAATCCTCACGAATCGCTGTTAGCGTCTTGCCCAGTTCGTCTAAAGTCTCGATCCAAGCCGGCACGGCAGCTTCGGACTCACCATGCAGCAGCGCGATCAATTGGCTGAGCAATCCGCCGCCTCGGCTGTCCTTGACTAACCGGCTGAAAGGATGTACGAAGGAAAAATAAGACAGCTGCAAGCCAAGATGCTTGCCCGCCACTTCCTCTAGATGATGGGCCTCATCGACAACGAGCTGCTCGTAGCCCGGCAACAGCCGGTGTTCGGCCTGAATATCCGTGAAGACGAGCGAATGGTTTGTAATGACAATATCCGCTACATTCGTTTCATGCTTCGCCCGGTGATAAAAGCAGCGGCGGAACCATGGGCAAGCCCGGTTCAAGCACGAATCAGCATCGCTGGCAACCGTCTCCCAGAACTCTGCACCTTTGTTGCCGAAGTTCAGTTCCTCTTGATCGCCGGTTTCGGTCTCGCCGAGCCATATAATCATCTGCGCTGCCGTCATTAAATCTTCGTTTGGTGAAACATATTCCCGCATGCGCACCTTCGTATCGAACTTGCGCAGACAGATGTAATTGCCTCTGCCTTTGAATATTGCCGCACGGAATGGGAATGGCGAAACTTCGTGAAGCAGCGGAATATCGCGCTGGCGGAGCTGCTCCTGAAGATTGATGGTGTGCGTGCTGACGACGATTTTTTTTTGCTGTTTCGCCCCATAATATAACGAAGGAAGCAAATATCCGAGAGATTTGCCTGTACCCGTTCCCGCTTCGATCAGCAAATGGCGTTCATGATCGAGCGCTTCATGAACTTCCTCGAACATAATGGATTGTGCTTCCCGCTCCTCATAATCCGGCATCAGCTGACGGAACCGTGCGCGTACCTCATCCATATACTGCTCGAACGTCAAATTCGACAGCGTCTCATCTTCCCCATTGGCGCGTGCCGGCTGAACCTCCGACCAATCTCCCGCTTTCATGGCCAGTTGATTGAAATAGACATGATTGTTCGTATCAAGGGACGTCTCGAGCTCTTTGTTCTGAAGAGTAAGCTGAATGAACCAGCTTAAATCGTCATATCCGTTGAACAGCTCTCCAAGCCGCTGAAGACTAAGCAGAGGCAAATCCCTTAGCTTATGCACGCAATTCGCGAACAGCAGGGCCGTAGCTTCCGCATCGCTGTCCGCTTGATGCTTACGCTCATGCTCGATGCCGAACGCTTCGGATACAGCTCCAAGCTGGTACGAAGGAAGCGTCGGATACAGCATCCGAAGCATATCGACCGTATCGAGTCGGCGTCCCGTGAACGGACTATAGCCGCACTTGTCAAGCGACCGGTTCAAGAAATGGGCATCAAAGCCGACATTGTGCGCCACCAGAACCGCATCGCTAAGCAATCGGACTACGTCAGTTAATAGATCTTCAAGCGATGGCGAGTCCGCAACCATATCGTCCGTTATGCCGGTAAGCTGCGTAATGAACGGAGGTATCGCCTTTCCAGGCCGCACGAAGGAGCTGAACGTATCGGCTACGTTCAGCTCCTCATCCAATACGACGATGCCAATCTGTATAATGTCGTCTTCGGCCTGATGGCCGGTCGTTTCCAAATCGAGTATTGCAAATTTCATCCGGCTTTCGGTCCTCTCCTAACGGATCAGCTCCGCGCTCCCGAAACGAAGCGACAGCTGCTGCCCGTTCCTTTCCTTGCAGCATTTCAAGTTCATCATGGAATCGGTAAAGCTCGGGTCGGCGTGATGCGCCTTCCGGAAAAATTGCTCTGCGAGCTCCAAATTCATGTGTACCGCTTGAATGCACCCGAGAGCATTATAACCGATTGCCCGCCATTTGGCATGCTCGGTTAGCGAAATTAAGATTTGGAAATGCTTCTCCGCATCGTTCCACTGCTGCATATGCATCAGCGTCATCGCCATAAACAATCGGGCCAACTGGCAATCCGGCGACATTTCGATTGCTTTCCCAAGCTCGGAGGCTGCATGACCAAACATATGAAGCCTGAAGTATCCTTGCCCCCTTGAGATTAAGAAAGCCGTATCCTCGCTGAAACTGTAGCTGCATACCTCGTCCTGCATTTTACCGTTGGGAGAGACGCCATGCGCATGATGCGCCCCGGAAGTCTGTTCCGCCTGTACCGTCTCATTGTCCGCTAGCTGTGGTTCCAAGTTCTTCGGTGCATGCGTAACGAGCGGTACCGAAGCTGCCGGGTCGTCGTCTTGCGCTGCTTTCATTGCCGAATAGAATTCAGCCATCTTCTCCTCGAACGACAACCAATGCTCCACAATGGAATCGCTCATCGCCTTGAGCACGTCCAGCTGTTTGTTGAGATGCTCACGCCGATCTCCAGTTGTCCTTGGATACAGACGCATAATTTCGTCCAACTTGTCGTTCATCGTCGCGAACAGATGCGCAAACATATTCGGCACCCGCCTTTACGTAAGAATGAGTGTAGAACGATGCCGGTCAATAAGCTCAATAGATGATGACGGATTGACTGACCGGAGTAACCTCATTCTTTGTAGTGCGGGCCGATTTCATACCGCTCCCCAGCCTTTACACAGCGCTGGCATGGAAGCAATCGATCAAAGGATGACCGAATGAATTTCTTCCGTCAACGAATCGAGCGGACGGTTATGCTCATCGACAATTACGATCGTCGGCTTAAAGCGGCGTGCCTCTTCCTCAGCCATCGCGGCGTACGTAATAATGATGACTTGGTCGCCGGGCTGTACAAGCCGTGCAGCCGCCCCATTCAGACAGATGACACCGCTGCCGCGGGGACCTTTAATAATATAGGTTTCCAAGCGTGCGCCATTATTGTTGTTGACGACTTGAACTTTCTCATTCTCCCACATATCGGCTGCATCCATTAAATCCTCGTCAATCGTAATGCTGCCAACATAGTTCAAATTTGCTTCTGTCACCGTTGCACGGTGAAGCTTTGATTTCATTAACGTTCTAAACATGGGATTCTACCTCCACAAAGCTTAATATCCGATTGTCGATCAGTCTCGTCTTTCCGAACCGGACCGCCAGCGCGAGCAGCAGCGTGCCTTGAACCTCTTTAACAGCTTCTTCACCTGGGAGTGGCGTCAAATCTGGATAGGCTAACAGTTCAATATAGTCGATATCTGCAAGAGGAGACTTCCGGATCATCGACGACAGCTGTGTAATCAGCCCCTCTACGGTTAAGCCTTCACGTTCGCCAAGTTCCTTCGCTTCAGACAGCGCCTTGGACAGGACAAGCGCTTGCAGCCGTTCCTCCGCGCTCAAATAAACATTGCGGGAGCTAAGCGCAAGACCGTCCGGTTCGCGTACGATCGGACATGGCACGATTTCGACCGGCATATCCAAGTCGTCGGTCATTCGCTGAATAACGGCAACTTGCTGCGCATCCTTCATTCCGAAGTACGCCCGTTGCGGCTGAACGAGGTGGAACAGCTTGCTGACGACAACGCCTACGCCGTCGAAATGGCCAGGACGCGAAGCGCCGCACAGACGGTCGGTTACAACGTCCACCGTAAGCCGGGTGAGCGGCTTGATGGGATACATTTCTTCTACGGTAGGCATAAATACGATGTCCGCCCCGTTATTCTCCGCAAGCAAAAGATCGCGCTGCTCATCACGGGGATACCGGTCGAAGTCTTCGTTCGGACCGAATTGGAGCGGATTGACGAAGATGCTTAATACCGTTATATCGTTATCCCGGACCGATTGCCGGATTAGACTGGCATGGCCTTCGTGCAAATAGCCCATCGTTGGAACGAAACCTGTCGTGATCGACGGCTGCTTCGTACGCTCTTCACGCAGTGCATGCCGCAATTGCTGCTTCGTACGGCAAATGATCATGTCGTTTGTTTCTCCTCTCTGTCTCCCTGCACAGGGCTATCCGCATGGGCCGGCTTCGAGCCCGAACCTGCCTGGCCCGAGCCGTACAAGTTAGACAGCACGGCAGTGCCTGGCTCCATCGGAAATGCATGCTTTTGTTCCGGGAAAGCTCCGGTCTTCACATCCTGCACATATGCGCCGATTGCGCTTCGAATCGTAGTGCCGATATCGGCATAAGTTTTCACGAACCGTTTCTCCCGGTAAGGAGAGGCATATTGCAATATATCATGAAAAACGAGCACTTGGCCGTCGCAGCCGCGACCCGCGCCAATGCCAATCGTCGGAATCGATACCGCTGTGCGAATAGCTTCCGCTATCGGCTCGGTCATTAGTTCCAACACAATGGCGAATGCGCCGGCAGCCTCCAATGCTTTCGCATCTTGGAGAAGCCGCTCGGCCTCATGCTCGAGTTTGCCTTGTACTTTATAGCCGCCGATCTGATGGATCGATTGCGGCGTTAGTCCGAGATGGCCCATGACAGGCACTCCCGCACGAGTGAGCGCCGCGACCTCATCCGCAATTTCGGCTCCGCCTTCCAGCTTAACCGCATTGGCAAGCCCTTCCTGAAGAAGACGCGCCGCGTTGCGCAGCGTTGCTTCGCGGCCGATGTGATACGTCATGAACGGCATATCCGCAACGACGAAAGTGTCCGCCGCTCCACGGCGAACCGCTTTTGTATGGTGCACCATGTCATCGAGCGTAACCGGAACAGTCGTATCATAGCCGAGCACGACGTTGCCAAGCGAATCGCCGACAAGAATGACGTCGACGCCCGCTTCCTCTGCTAGCTTAGCAGATGGATAATCGTAAGCGGTCAGGACGGAGATGGGATTCCGGTCCTGCTTCATTTTCTTAAGCTTCGTAATGGTTAACGGTTGTGCCATTGCTGCTTCATCCCCTTTAAAGTATAGGATAAACACAAAAAAACCTTTTAGCCGCTGCTAAAAAGGTCCCTAACGATAAAGGAACGTTGAATTGCATCGCTTCCTTCTGTCTCGGTCCCTTACGGCTCAGAGCAGAGTGCGCATAAAGCGCGCATGACTAATTGTTCTGCGGGATAATTAAATGGTGAACTTGCTTGCATCAAGTGCAGTTCCGGCCGGATACCGCCTTGCTTGCAACCAGTATACCAAATAACAAGGATGGCGTAAATTTAGGATTCGCCTTCTTGAAGCCGAATTCTACAATTATCGCCATCCTTGATTAACATCTAGCCTTGAGAAGGCTTTGGCTGCCCCATCTCGCCGGAGAATACCAGCTTCAGCTCGCCGTTATACTGTTCAAGCATGAGAGCGCCGCTCTCGTGCAAACCGACAGCGCGGCCGGCCAGATCGCCCTGCGGCGTCTGTACCGTTACAGCTTCGTGCAGCGTTACCGACAACGCTTCCCACAACAACTGAATGGGAGCAAACCCATCCTTCAAGTACAGATCGTACAACTGCTCCCACTCGAGCATGAAGTCTGCGATGACGGTTTCCCTTGAAAACTTACGTCCCGCCTGGATCGACAGCGATGTCGCACGTTCCAGCAGCTCTTCGGGATAGTCGGACACGTCAAGGTTCACGCTAATGCCTGTGCCGGCAACGATATATTTGATCCGCTCGTCTTCTGCAGCCGATTCGAGCAGAATGCCGCTAATTTTGCGCCCGTCGATCAGCAGATCGTTCGGCCATTTGATGCCGATCTCAAGTCCTGTCGTCCGGCGCAGACTGCGGCACAGCGCAACGGCAGTAAGCAGTGTGAGCTGCGGTGCGAAATGAATCGGAGTGCTGGGCCGCATAATGAAGCTCATCCAGACGCCTTTCGTATAGGGCGACACCCAGCCCCGCCCCATGCGCCCACGGCCGCTGTTCTGACGTTCCGCGATGACGAGTGCGCCTTCCGGTGCTCCGTCTTCCGCCCAGCGCTGAGCCTCGTTCTGTGTCGAATCGACTTCCTCAAGCAGCCTGATCTCGCGGCCGAACCGGCTCGTCTTCAGCATCCCGGCAAGCTTGTCCAGCGACAGATTGTCCGGCTTGGATATGAGCTTGTAGCCGAGCTTGCGTGAGGCTTCGATGACATAACCGCGGTCTTCGAGCTTGCGTACTTGTTTCCATACGGCCGTCCGGCTCACATGAAGCTCCTTGCTGATCGCTTCTCCGGACACATATTGACCCGGATCGCGCTCTAGCAAATCAAGAAGTGTATGATCCATCGTTCATCCGTTCCTCTTCCATAGATTGGGCAAGCGCCAGCAGCGCTTCCCGCTCGTTCGGCGTTTCTCCTGATGCCGCGGCGCGCAGCAGCGCCTGCAGCAGCTGTCCCGTGCGCGGTCCCGGCTTCATGCCGAGCCGCTCGGCGAGATCTGTGCCGCCTACCGCAAGCTCGCGCACGGTCGTGCACGGCATCGCCGCGAGACGCTCCTCCAGCAGGCTGAGCGCACGCGGCGATAAAGCAGTGCCGCCGAGCGCGCTGTCCGCCTCAGCGAAGACGCGGGCGACGCGCAGCCATGCGGCGGCTGCGTCAGCGCCGGTGCTTAGCACGGCGCTGACCCAAGCAGCAGCGGCGTCAGGCTGCGCCGCCGCTTCGAAGTTGGCGGCATGCGCTGCTGCCGCCTCGTGCACGCGGACGACCGCCCGGATCGCCGAGGTGCGGCGAACCGGGAAGCGCAGGCGCGTTAGCGTCTCCTCGGCTTCGTCCGGCGTCAGCCGGAGCGCGAGGAAGACGGCCGCCCAGCGGTCGTCCCGGTGCTGCAGGCGCTCAAGCGCCTCAAGCGTCAGCGGCGGAATGCCGCTGCTGTTGTTGCTGCCGCTGGCATCTACCTCACTGCCGTCGACCGCTCCGCCCCGCTTCGGCGCGGCGAAGACGGCAGGCAGCGGCTCGCGCGTATGCTGCAGCAACCCGCTCGCAGCAAGCCAGACGGCGCCGCGGTGCGGGCCGGCGCCGTCCATCATTTTGTCCAACTCAGCACTAATCCGCTCCATTGCGACATGATTCAGCAATTCACGGTTGCGGATGATTGCGCGCCAAGCGCTAATCGCAATGGAATAACCGAATGTCGAAGCGAATCGAACGGCGCGTACCATCCGAAGCGCATCTTCTTGGAAACGCGCATCCGCATCCCCAACGCAACGGACGATTCGTCTGCCGATATCCTCGAATCCGCCGTATAGGTCCACAAGCGTTCCGTCTGCCCGGATCGCCATCGCATTCATCGTAAAGTCGCGCCTCAGCAGATCGCCTTCCAAATCCGCAATGAATTCGACGCCTGCAGGTCTGCGGTGATCCTCGTAGTCGCCATCCGTCCGGAAAGTTGTTACTTCGTAACTCTCGCCTTCGGACAATACTGTAACCGTCCCGTGCGCAAGACCTGTCGGTACAGTCCGGTCGAACAGCGACATAACGGTGTCCGGCGTCGCTGACGTCGCGATATCAACATCCTTCAGCGGTCTTCCCGCCACGGCATCCCGTACGCAGCCGCCGACGAATACCGCCTCGTGACCGGCATCCTGCAGCGTCTGGAGCACTGGAAGAGCGCGTTCCATCTCATGATCCCAATACGGCTTAGCCATCGAGCAAGCCTCTATTCCGCAGTGCAGACCGGTACCGGTATATCGGCATCAATACCAAGCGTCCGATAATAAATCCGTTCATACTCCGCTGTAATCAAATCGTTGCAAAATCTCGAGCGCGCCCGATGAATACATGCATTTCGTACTCGTTCGAACAGTTCGTCGTCGGACAACAAGCGAATTGCATTCTCCGCCATCGAAGCCGTATCGCCAATCGGTGACAGGTAGCCGGTTTCGCCATGCGTAACAAGCTCCGGTATGCCGCCGGCAATTGATCCGATCGTCGGAACTCCGCAAGCCATTGCCTCGAGTGCGACGAGACCGAAGCTTTCCTTCTCGGAAGGCAGAAGCATCAAATCCGCAATGGAAATCAGCTGTGCAACATCATCCTGCTTGCCGAGGAAATGAACCTTATCGTCCAGTCCAAGCTGATGAATGCGGAACTGGGCCTTCGTCAAATCCGGCCCCTCGCCGACGAGCAGCAGCTTCGCAGGCATGGCATCCGCCACGCGGGCGAACGTATCGATCACATCGCTGATTCGTTTCACCGGCCGGAAGTTCGAGATGTGCATCAGCAGCTTCTCGCCGTTCGGAGCATAATCTCGCTTCAGCGATTGGCATTCCCGCGGATAATAGATCCGTTTATCGACAAAATTGTATGTGAGCTCAATCTGCTTCGTAATATCAAGCAGTTCGCGCGTTTCTTTGATCAAGTCCGCTGATACCGCTGTTACCGCATCGCTCGTATTGATGGCCAGCCGGATCAAGTCTTTGAGCGACTCGTCCTGCGCCAGTACCGTAATATCCGTTCCGTGCAGCGTGGTCACGGTCTTCAAGTTGCTTCCGACCATTTGCTTCGCTAGATGGGCGCAAATCGCATGCGGAACGGCATAATGGACATGCAGGAGGTCTAGCTCCTGCATCTGAACGACTTGCGCCATTTTGCTCGCGAGCGCAAGATCGTATGGAGGATAACGGAATACGTAATAATCGTTCACTTCTACTTCATGATAAAAAATGTTTTTATGAAATTTACCGAGCCGGAACGGGATGCTATGCGTAATAAAATGGATTTCATGCCCTTTCTCCGCTAGCAACTTCCCGAGCTCGGTCGCGACGACGCCTGAGCCGCCAAGGGACGGGTAACAGGTAATGCCGATTTTTAATTTTCTCGTCACGATTAGCCACTCCTAGGCATGCATATTGGGTATTGATGTGGTTCTAATGTATGTTGATCTAACCGAGGTCATTCTCATCGATTCGACAGACAGCCTGTTAGAACAAAGCGACCGTGTGCGGCTTTTTAACCGTAAAGCCTTCCGCATAGCTCCAGCCTCGCGCTGTGCCAAGCAGCCGGTCTCTCGCCTCCACATTGTCGACATAACGGCCCGTAAGCGGAGTAGCAACCCGGTCTTCGCCTGCTTGAACCGACTCGAATTGGGACCGGTATGCGCGCAGCGATGCAAGCTTACGATCATAGACACCGGATACGTCGACTGCAAGCCGAACGTCCTCTACATCATTGATATAATAAAAATACAGCTGCTCAACCTGCACAGCCGGCAAATGCGGCAAGTAGCGCCGAAGCTTCGCATTGAATACCGCTTCCTCGACGAGCGCGCTGCAACGGTTATGGTCCGGGTGGCGGTCGTTCCAATAAGGAGCGAAGACGAGGCGAGGCTGCCACCGCCGAATTTCGGCAGTTATCGCCTCAATATGACCATCGGCGCCGAGCCCCCGGTCAGGCAGCGCCAGGTTCGTACGGACAGCCAATCCCAGTATGGAGGATGCTTCCTCCGCTTCCTTGCGGCGGGATTCGACGGTACCGTTCGACGACATCTCCGCTTCGGTCAGATCGCACATGCCGACGCGCAGGCCAGCCGCAACATGCTTGGCGATCGTGCCGCCCATTCCAATCTCCGCATCGTCAGGATGGGCGCCGAACACGAGAATATCCAGCTTCTCGTCTGCTGTCTGTTCGCGGGACATTACAGCGACGACTCCGGTTTATACTTATGAACGAGCTCACGCCATCCGAAATCGCCGCGCTCAAGAGCACGTACGAGTAATTCCGCTGTTGCAATATTCGTCGCAACCGGAATGCCCTGCACGTCGCACAGCCGAAGCAAAGCGATAATATCCGGCTCATGCGGTTGCGCCATCAGCGGATCGCGGAGGAAAATAATAAAGTCCATCGTATTCTCAGCCACTAGCGCACCAATCTGTTGATCGCCGCCAAGCGGACCGGACATAAAGCGGTGAATTTGCAGCTCTGTTTTTTCCATAATGCGTTGTCCTGTCGTACCTGTCGAGTACAGCTGATACGGCTTAAATACGTTCTCGTATGCCGTAATGAAGTTAACCATTTCTTCTTTCTTGCGATCGTGTGCAATAAATGCAATATGTAACATCGGTGTGTTCCCCTCTCCGCTCGTCCTACTGTATAGTTGAAAAGCCTCTCGTTTTAGTCCATCAAGTGCTCGAAGCCGTAAATCATACCTTCATAGCCCATAACTTTGCGTACTGCAACCGCTACGCCAGGCATGTATCCGGCACGATCATACGAGTCGTGGCGAATTTTAAGCGACTGGCCGAATGCGCCAAAGATGACTTCCTGCTGAGCGAATACGCCCGGGAGTCTTACGCTATGTATGCGGAAGCCATTATAGTACCCGCCGCGGGAGCCTTCGATCGTTTCTTCCTCGTTCGGATTGCCCTGCCGCATTTCTTCGCGCACTTTGGTAATAAGTTCCGCCGTCTTGATCGACGTACCGGATGGAGCATCCAGCTTCTGATCGCCATGGTACTCAATGATTTCGAGATTCGGAAAATATTTGGACGCCTGCGCAGCGAACTGCATCATCAGGATAGCGCCGATCGAGAAGTTCGGAGCGATCAGGCCGCCGATGCCCTGCTCCTTACACAGCTTGTCCAATTCATCAATTTGTTCAGGAGATAAGCCCGTCGCTCCGATAACCGGGCGGACGCCGCGGGATATCGCCAGCTTCGCATTTTCATATACCGCATGAGGAACCGTGAAATCGACCAGAACGTCCACTTGGCCGCTGTCCAGCGCCTCTTCGAGCGATGCGCTGAACGTTACGCCGCATGCCGGCTTGCCGACGAACGTTCCGGCGTCTACCGAACCTGCTGTTCTGGCAGACGCCGCAGCCAAGACGAAATCAGCTTCTTCTAGTACCATTTTTACTACTTCACGGCCCATACGACCGCTTGCTCCAGCTACTGCTACATGAATCGGTTTCGTCATTGAATCATTCACCTGTTCCTTCTTCTTTGTCGTCTTTGCTGGCGGTACCGAAGCGCGCGCCGCTTGCGGTTCATATCCGCGAATAAAGTTCGGGCGGACTCATCGGCCGGATTAAGCCGAATCGCTTCCAGCGAGCAGCGCACCGCGTCGTCCAGCTTATTAAGCTTCGCATAGGCTTCTGCGAGCAGGATATAGGCCTCGAAGCTTAGTGGATCCAACTCAACCGCTTCTTGCAGCGATTGAACCGCATCGGCCGTTTGAGGAGGCTGATGTCCTAGTGCTTGTCTAGCCGAAATAAAGAGCAATCTCGCCTGTACCGTTCGCAGCTGATAGGTATGGGCTTTCTGCTCGGGATCCAGCTCAACAGCTTTCACCGCATATTGCAGCGCCCGGTCCCATTTGCCGCTTCTGCCGTACGAAATCGAGCATTTATAATAGTATGAGGCATTATCCGGTTCGGCGGCAATCGCCCGCTCAAACCATAGGATGGCTCCTTCAAAATCGCTTTGCAGGATGCATCCGTATGCCTGCTTAAGGCAATCGACCCCTTCCATATGCCTACCCCCCTTGTACACAGGAATAGTACAGCATATGTAAAGAAGTGCAGCGGCGTTACGGTTAGTCCTCTTTGCGTGTCCACCGGTTCGCGTCGCGCGTATTGAATTTATTCATTACAGCATCATGAGCCTGCGTTAAGTTGATATCGAGTGAGTTCGCGAAGCAGCATAGAATAAACAAGCAGTCGCCTAACTCCATCTCGATGGAATTATCCGCTTCATCCGGCTTCTTCGGCTTCTCGCCGTAATGATGATTGATCTCCCGCGCGAGCTCGCCCACTTCTTCCGTCATTCTTGCAACGAGCGCAAGCGGACTGAAGTATCCTTCCTTGAACTGCGATATGTAGTCATCCACCTCTTGCTGGATGTCGGCTAACGTCTTATTCGTCATAGGACTTCCTTTCCCATTACGCCATTGGCGGATTATTCTATATGTTAGCCTAAAGCGGCAGTGAAAACAATGGTTTTCCAATGGAGCAAAAGCAGCATACTAACGGATAGAGCATAATGTCCACTCTATAGCAAGGAGGCGCACCCAAATGAGGAACCGATTATGGCATTCGGCCCAATCGCTCATCCCGATTATGGCAGGTACAGCCGTCTATGCATTCGGCCTGAGCTATTTCGTTATCCCGAATCAGCTGATGGAGGGCGGCGTAACTGGCATCGGAGTATTGCTCAATTACGTGTTCGGATTTCCGTTGTCCCTATCGACGCTCGTCTTGAACATTCCGCTTTTCTTGCTCGGACTCCGAATGCTCGGCAAGCATCAAATGGCCTACACCATTTTCGGAACGGTATCGCTATCGGCTTTTCTAGCGCTGATCGAGGGCGCCATTGCGAAAGGCTGGATCGTTCCTTTCCAAACGTCGCAAGACTATATATTAGCTGCCCTGTATGCCGGCGTCACGCTCGGACTCGGACTTGGCATTACATTCCGGTTCGGAGGTACGACTGGAGGCGTCGACATCGTCGCCCGCATCATAAGCAAGCAGAAAGGCTGGAGCATGGGGCAGATCATTTTGGCGCTCGATGTCGTAATTATAGGGATAGCACTGTTGTATATTCCGAAGGAAAAGGTGCTTTATACGCTCGTAACGGTATTCATCGCATCCAAAATGATCGACTTCATACAGGAAGGCGCTTATGCGGCTAAAGCCATTTCCGTCATTACGAATGAGGGCGAGCCGATTGCGGCGCAAATCACGAAGCAATTGGACCGCGGCGTCACCTTAATTCCGGCAATCGGCGCCTATTCAGGCTCCCATAAGCATATTGTATACTGCGTTGTGACCCGGCAAGAAGTCAGGGAGCTTCGGATGATCGTAAAGTTATTCGATCCGCGCGCTTTTATCGTAATCAACGATGTGCATGACGTACTTGGCGAAGGTTTTAAAGAAGACGCCTAAGCGGGATGCAACAAAGCGTCCACCAGCTCCCTTCCTTAAAATAAAAACGGTACAGGAAGCTCCTGTACCGTTTGTTTATACTTTTCTTTTCAAAATAATTGGATTTGCGTTGTCCGGCTTCTGTTTCGATAAAACGTTGTATGGCGACGATTTATATTTCCTCCAGGATACATAAGCCAGCAAACTGGAGATGAAGGAAGACAAGCTGAATATCCACCGGTGAGGAACGCCGCCCCCGATCGGGGCCATTACGGAGGCATGATTATCCCCTGCACTCCATTCCGTATCGAACAGCTGCGCTGCTGCCGCTTCGACAGGCGCGAACAATTGTGCCGACAGCTGTCTCGTCAGTTCACCGCGCTGCCCGGCATCGAGCAATCTCGCGGCATAAGCGATGCTATCGTTCAATGATTTAACATTCGCTTGTTTATTCACCATGGCAGCCGCACCTGCTATTCGATCGGCGCGCTCGCGGAGCGTACCTAGAGCAGCCTCAGCCGAAGCGAATGCTTTCTTGTCCTGCCGTTCCATTGCGATCTTCACCCGTCCGATATCTTCCGCAATGACTGGCTTGTATTGAAGCCACATTGCCGTTTGGGGCATTCCAGCGGCAGAAGCTTCCGCTGCATCGACCGCCAGCTTAATTCTTACCGCATCGGGCCGCCACTTCACGACTGTCATGCCGACCACCAGCTTGGTTAACAATGAAGCGGCATACTGGTTAACCAGACTCCATCCATAAGCCGTACCGCCTGCATACTCAGACGAAGTCTTCAACTGTATCGATAATTGCTGCCCGGCACGGTAGGCGATCTGCCGGTTGCCGTCTGTAGCCGCGCCATACAATGCTTGTACCGAATCGTGCATTCTGGATACGGTGTCGGCCCGGGTATGGCCAGAGTCGCCATAAGAGGCCGCCGCTGCCGCACCTACTAATGCGATTGTCAGTGCGATGCATAGGATACAAGCAATCAGCCATCTTGTCCTCACGGACACCCCTCCTCATCGATATGAATCGTGCCCGTCCTTCAGCCGGTGAGCCCATTCATTCTAGCTTATGAGTAAGGATGTCCAATTAGACTAGCTAAGCGCATGACTTCCTATCTGATTCGTTGTGTGCGATTCACGCTGTCCCTCAATATGATCGCCGCTCGCGACACGATCCAACTGAACACCGTAAGAGCGAAAGTACATACGCATACGACAGCTAAATAATCGTATAGCGGTGCCGGTAGCCAAGGAAATACATCAAACCGGTAATCGACCGTATCGTTAAGCAGCAGCCAGCCCGCTGCAACGCCCGTGGCGGCTGCGCTGACCGACATAAACCGGACAAACAGCAATGCTTCTACCGCCATGCCGGCATGCGAAACGATCAGCATCCAATCCTGCCATCCCGTTGTCGTACCGAGTGAAGCACCCGATACGATCATGGCTACCGCCCAAATCCCGTATTTCACCGATGTGACAACCCCCAGCGCCTCAATTACAGAGCGGATTAATCGGCCGATAGCCGTTGCAGGCTCATTGGGAATCAGCATATAAATGAGCGACAATGAGAAGAACAGACTGGCCGTTGGGCTGTCCGGTACAAATGGGAGCATCCACAGCGGTTTATTGGCGGCCGTTTCGACCAATTGTTGCCCGTACCACATATAGCCATAAATCGTACCTAGTCCGTTAACGATTAGCAGCGTCCACAGCATGCTGCGCGATGTAAGCAGCTCACGACTCCAGAACCATTGAAGCGGCAACTTCCTCACTCCTCCCAATCGACAGGCCGCTAGCAGCAGCCGCGACGTATCTGGCTTTGTACTACGAAAAAACCTGACCGCAATCGATACGGTCAGGTTTACTTGTACGTCCATTTATTACTGAGCTTTCTTTTGCTTCGAGAGCCACGTCGTGATCTGATCGATCTGCTCGGCAGTCAATTTCTCTTTGAACGAAGGCATTGCGCCTCCGGCTCTGCCGTTCGTAACCGTCTCAACAAGCTCTTCTTTCGTCAAAATGTCGCCCACACCGCGAAGCGCAGGAACTTTCAACGCTTTCTGGCCTTTCAGATCCACTGCATGGCAACCGATGCAGTTCGCTTTGACGATTTCCATTGCCGGATCATTCGCATCAACGATTTCAACCGATTCTTCTTTCTTAACCGCGCTGAACGATTGACCTTTTTCCCGAGCTTCTTTCGCTTTCTCTTCGCGTTCGATATGCTCCGGAACCGTGTTCGTAACTTTCAACTCGTACTGGTAGTGATCCCATGATACTTTCGTCAAGTATACGCATGCGATCAGCGACAGCACCATAAGAGCCGAAGCTACAGGACGACGGTAGAAACGGCGTTCCTTGCCCGTATCCAGGAATGGAGCGAGCAACAGTGCGCCGAATGCGACGCCAGGTACCGCAACTGCGCCGAGCACGACATAGTCGCCCGATGCGTACGGATATTTAAGGAATTGATACAGGAACAGGAAGTACCAGTCCGGCATCGGAATAAAAGCAGTGTTCGTCGGGTCCGCCGGATAACCGAGCGGAGGTGCCTCCGCAATCGTCAATACAAGGAAGCCAACGAGAACGACGCAGCCGACCAGCCATTCCTTCAGAAGGAAGTTAGGGATAAACGCTTCCGATTTACCAGGGAAAGCGGTGTAATCCGGCGGTACGATCGTTTTGTTGCTCCGTTTACGAACGCGGGAGTCTCCAACGTAGACAATTTTCTCATCAGATTTGTGTCCGTGCGCCATTGAAAAAACCTCCCTTCGCTTATAGCGGTCCCGAAATGCCTTGTTTACGAATCATAAAGAAGTGCGCTGCCATCAGAGCGAGCAATGCGCCTGGCAGGAAGAAGACGTGAATCGCGAAGAAGCGGGTCAGCGTCTGCGCACCTACGATCGTACCGCCTTGCATCAGTTCTTTCAAATAAACACCGATGTAAGGAACGGATTCGGCAATCTGCATACCGACTTTCGTAGCGAAGTAAGCTTTGTTGTCCCAAGGCAGCAGGTAACCTGTAAAGCCGAGACCAAGCATAATGAAGAAAATAAGCATCCCGACGACCCAGTTCATTTCACGCGGAGCCTTGTAAGAACCGGTGAAGAACACGCGCAGGGTATGTAGGAACATCATTACGATTACGAGACTGGCACCCCAGTGGTGCATACCGCGAACGATGCCGCCGAATGCCACTTTGTGCTGCAAGTAATCCACACTCGCATAAGCATTGTTAATGTCCGGAACGAAGTACATCGTCAAGAACATACCGGACAAAATTTGGATAACAGTAATGAAAAACGTCAGGCCGCCGAAGCAGTATACGAATGCGGAGAAGTGGTGAGCAGGGTTAACGTGCTCCGGTACTTCATGGTCCGCAACGTCCCTCCACAACGGCGCAACGTCAAGACGTTCGTCGATCCAGTTGTAAACAGCTTTAAACATCTGACTCTACGCCCTCCTTATACACGCGTATTTGCGACAATCGGTCCGAGATATACGAAGCCGTCTTTCAGTTCCACTTGGTATTCGTCGAGCGGTTTTGGCGCGACGCTCAAGTTTTTACCGTCTCTCGTATAGTGCGCACCGTGGCACGGGCATACGTATTGATCGCTTTGCTCCGTATTCCAACCAATTGTGCATCCCAAGTGCTTACACACCGGAGACAGCGCAAAAATTTTGCCGTCGGCACCCTTCGATACCCATGCGACGAGCTCCGCTTCGCTCTCGTACCAGCCGTCGACTTGATGGATTTTGAATTTGTATTCCACCGGATCGTTCGTAATCTTCGATTCTTCGACGACTTTTATGAACGCGCTCTTCTCTTTCTTTTGCAAGATTGGATCTACCGCGAACCGTACCATCGGAAGCACGACGCCACCAGCCATGAAAGCGGTCGTTCCGCCGAGCGTATACGACAAAAATTGACGCCGGGACATTTCTTTGCGCACCGGTTTTTGACCTTCGTGGTTGCTCATCTTCTGTTCTACCCCCTTTGCCAACCATTTCTCCCGTCTTGTCCATTGTGACAAAACCGTGGACGAACTAAGACATTCCTATAATATCCTAGGTGTATGGGAGCGTCAAGA
Organism: Paenibacillus kobensis NBRC 15729; assembly: GCF_004000825.1. Lineage (GTDB taxonomy): Bacteria > Bacillota > Bacilli > Paenibacillales > Paenibacillaceae > Paenibacillus_T > Paenibacillus_T kobensis. Next base: position 51,843 of record NZ_BILZ01000008.1, read on the forward strand.
ATATGGCAGATCTAATTTGACCGATGCAAAAAGCGTTTCATTTTTTGTTATGAAATTGTCACAATTACCCGGAAACGCGATACATGTTTTCATCGTATCGGCTTTGTTTTCCCCATAATAGGAATTAATTATGCATGATTACACCTTTTAGGAATTGATGTTCGCCGTCCACATCGTCCGCACCGCTTGTCCGATCATGACATCATCCGCTATTATTCCTGTCGAATCTGGACCTATAAATAAATCGGCTGACGCCGGGTTTAATTGAGACTGTCCGAATTTAGCGCTGACAACAATAACATACCGGAAGCCCGCTTGTTTCAATGATTGGCATAATGTATCAACGAACTCCGAACCGCTTTTCTCGGCTATGTAATGGCAGGCTGGATAGGTGACCACCCTCCCTTTGAACGGAATCTCAATGGCGTCCATCACGTCGCGCAGCTGCTCAAGCGCTGCTGTTACCTCGTCCGGCTGCTCGAGCCCGGTCAACCCGGTTACCGGCAGCAAGCAGGTGTCCAAGTAAGGCTTCAGTTCCTCCCATTGGCTGCTTTCGATTTCGCTAAATTTCATCTGTGATCCACTCCTCTTCGTCGCTCCCATCATCTTATCGCGTACAGCGTTCGTTTGCCAAGCGCGCACAGCACAAAAATAGCCTGAACCGCCAATGCCGGCAATCAGGCTATTCAATACGAGCCCTAGCAATTTGCAGCTTGCTAATGAGAAAGACGGAGAGCGTTCAATTGTTCCGCTAATCGATGGAACGTATCCTCGTCACCGCTTGCAAGCGCAAGGTCAATGTCCCGATAGATTCGTTCTGTGCGAAACTTCAATACTGCATCGTCTAACACCATCTCTGCTGCCAATCCTAGCATCGTCTCATAAGTTGCTTTCATTTTGTCCATAGGATACACCTCCAACCGGGGTTAAGAGATCCTATATTCTTTTCCTTTCACCACGTAGCTTTCCATCGTCTTTCTCATGCGCTGCAAATCGTCTTCGGTCAATTCTCTGACAACTTTGGCGGGTGATCCGAGAGAAAGAGTATAGGGTGGAATCTTTTTATTCTCGGTTACGATTGAACCGGCTCCTACTAAAGCATATTCACCGATGTCGGCGCCGTTAAGTACGATGGCCCCCATTCCGATTAATGTGCCCTTGCCTATACGGCACCCGTGTACAATCGCACCATGACCAACCGACACTTCATCTTCCAGAATCAGTGGTTGGTTAGCGTTCACATGGCCGATTACGCCGTCTTGTATATTCGTTCTTGCTCCAATTCGAATGGGGGCAAGATCTCCTCGCATTACGGCATTGAACCAGACGGACGCCTCGTCGCCTAAGCTTACGTCACCGATAATTTTCGCGCCTTCCGCCACATACACTTCTTTGCCGAATACCGGCATGATTCCTTGATATGGAATCCACATAGCTTGCAGCTCCTCTTCGACCGTTGTGTGGTGCTAGTCTATCAAGAGGAACGAGGAGTGTCAACGAAGCGGCCGTGCACTGCTTTCCTTCATGAACTCCCCGATAACTGCGGTTCCTAGCTTCGTCATCCTGATCACAGTACCCTGTTGCTCATGCTCGCCGACGCGCACAAATCCAAGATGCAGCATCATCGCGATGACACGCTGGGCAAATACCGACTCTGCCGTATCATAATAGAAAGGCTTTATGTACGGCAGCAGTGTCCGCTGGAGAGATTCCGCGGTTACCCACTGTCTTGCCAGACTGTCTACCCAATGGACGATGGACAACAGGTTTGGAATCGGTGTCCGGTACAGCTTCAACCAATACTTGAACAGCTTCATCGTATCGTCCGTCTGCTCTTGTGCCAGCCTGTCCTGCCCTGCTGCCGACAGCGTCAGCCGTTCCGGCTCTTCCTTCAACAACCGGCTATCAACGGCATAGTCATATAATAGAGACAACCGGTTCGGATAGACATGAAACTTCCGTCCATAACCAAACCGCCATTCTCCCTTCGCCGGCAGTGCCTCGCGGACACCTAGATGATCGAGGATTTGTTGCACATTCCGTTTGTACATCGAACCGTCTGCAGCCGTCGGCACCTCATAGCGTTCGACGTACCGAAGCAGATGAACCAAATCTTCGGCTAGCAGTCCTTGTTCGTCCCGGTAAGCATGCGGCTCATCGGATGGAACAATCGTTACGGACATTCGGCGCTCCAGCGTATCCCGCAGCCGTGCTTTCAAGTCGCTTGGCACATGGAACATGTACCGGTTCGGTCCGGCCAGACCGTTGAACAACCACCCTTGATGTTTAAACTTCACAATGACGTCCCGTGGTGTCAGCTCTTTCGGTTTGGCGGATTTCGCTTGCTTGCGGCCTCCGGAAGGCCCTTTCTCCTTAACTGCCGTTCTCGGCGCTTGAGCCCTGCCCTGTGAAGCTGCCGTGTCGTTCTGGGCTTGCTCCTCTCCGAACTTGCTTTGCTGAATGCGGGCAGTCAAATCTTCCATACTGAACGATGATCTTGAGTCGAACAACAATGAATTTAAGAAGCGCAAGTCCTCCATACCCATTCGCCCGATCTGCTCATCAATCATTTCTTTGCGGCTTACGGTGGAGAGAATCGTCTGAATCAATTCATTCTTGGAATTGCCATTGCATTCGCACCGGTACTCGTTTGCAATTCGACTCAGCTGCTGGATATCTGCGTATCCGAGCATTTCGGCCAGATTCATCGCATTCCCTCCCCCTTCCTGCTGAATGTACTATCATTATGGGAAGAAGATTGACATTTAAAACCTGTCCGCAATGATTTCCGCACTCATTCTGCAATAAAAAAACGCAAATCCCGAATTGGGAGATGCGTTTCTTCATTAAGTATCGTATAGTCAATGCCACTGTTCGTTCTGAACGTGTGCGGTACAATTATAGAGCAAGGGCATCCAGCTCTCTTCGTTCCACTGCAGAATAGAGTAGGACAAATTACCGATATGCTCATCTGGTGTGGTGCTGCACATGAGTGGGAGCATTGAAGCCATGAAGTTGCCATGTGACACGACGAGCAAGGAGATGTTCGGGCTTTCTGATTTCCATTGCTCAATAAAAGAGGCAGCTCGCGAGTTAACCGATTCGTCGCTCTCTGCGCCTGCCGCTTCTAAAGGCCAATTGTCTCCCCACCGCTTCAGCCGGTCAGCGGCTGTCGTGCCTTCAATCTCACCAAAATACCGCTCCCGCAGCCGTGAATCTCCTGGGAGCTGACGGACCCCAATCGTGTCTGCGATAATCCGGGCCGTTTCCTCAGCGCGTGACAGATCACTCGAAATGACCGCGTCCCATCTGCGCTCCTCCGATGCAATCCTTCTTGCCAACGATTGCGCTTGGCGGATGCCTTCCTCATTCAGCGGAATATCCGTCTGGCCTTGTATCTTGCCAAGCGCGTTCCACGCGGTTTGTCCATGTCTGACTAGGCCCATTATCACTTGCATTCAACTCCAACTTATTCGTTCAATCCGGTCTAGCGGCCTTATCTTCTCGTGCGGGCGAACCAGTTCGACAGCAGCAGCGTCGCAATAACGCCAAACAGAGAGAATACGATCCAGTACTGCGGCACCGTCGGCACGACTTTCAGCACAAACGGATCGCTAATGCTTGCCACTGGCACTTCGGCATAGAACTCTCCGCCCAGAATGATACCGTCGCTGCCCGCATTCGCCGTCTCCAGAAGGCCCGTCATCGGTTCGGCATTCTGAACGGCCGTTCCCCAGTCGCCCAAAACAGCATAAATAAGTCCACTTATAAATATTGCCATGCAGCCGGCAATTAATAAAGCGCTTCGGAACCGGAAAGACGTCGTGAATCGATATGTACGGTCATGCACTGGACGAAGATAGTCATCGTCAGCATATATTCTGTCCATGACGCTTTGATTTAATTGAAAAGAGCGATCTTCTAAATCTGCCTCTTCTACTTCTGAGAACGACCGGATCATCCAATCGCTTTCTTCCCATAACCGAAATTGCTCCGCGCATGCCGGACAGTCCAAGAGATGAAGGTCGATATCTACCTTATCGGTATCCTGATCGGGCAGTTCCCAATACAGGCCGAGTTTCTCCTGACATTCGTCACATCTCATCGCGTTCTCATCCCTTCATATGGCTCCATGGAGGTTGCAGTTTCGTCAAAATAAGGCTCTAGCTGTGTCTTTACGCTTGTTCGTGCACGAAACAGCAAAGATTTAACGGAACTGACCGTCTGCCCCAAAATATTGGCGATCTCCTGATACTCCAGTTGCTCGTATTCCCTCAATATTAGGGCGGAACGCTGTTTCTCCGGCAAGTTGTTAATCGCATCCCGAACCATAGACATTCGTTCATTCTGAAGCAAACGTAATTCGGGCACCGCATCCGGCGGCGCCAACGGCACAATGCCCGCTTCGTCGAGCGGTACGCTGCCCGATTTCTGCTTGCGCAGCTCGCTCAGCACCGTGTTGCGGGCGATTGTATATAACCAAGTCGAGAACGAAGCGTCCAATTCTCGGAATGAATGCAGGCTTCGGTAAGCCTTATAGAAGGTTTCCGAGCATAGATCCTCCGCCATTAGCTCCAGCTTCGCGCTCTTGAGCATATGATAAATAAAGGCAAGGATCTTGCGTTGGTACCGCCGCATCAGTTCCGAATACATTTGGACATTGCCGTCCTTGATTTCTCGTATCAATTGGGTGTCGGTCACGACAGGCGAACCTCCCCACCTGCGGAGTCTTCTCGGTTCGGCCTACATATTGTACCGGACCGGAAGCAAAAAGTTGCGGTGTACATAAAAATATTAAGGATAAAAAATTAGGACTTTGGACTACAAGAATACCAATTCGGCTAATGAGCCTAAATTCCTGCTACTTTCGACATCGGGCATTTCTATTTTGTATAACAAATTTATATACCCAAATGCTTCTGTATTGTAACACAGCCCGAATGGCACGTGGTTAAATATTTGTTAAATCTCCCCACCTATATTCCTTTCGAAGGAATTCGAAGGCTTGCCCTCGAACACCCAACCAAAGGACTTCGTCCTCTGGACTCCTGTTGCTCTTACGAGGGTTGCCCTAGAGCGCCATTTTTTCTTTTCTACCCACCCAAACCCTCCCTGCAAGGGAGGGCCCCAGAGGACTCCGTTCCTCTGGACTCCTGGAAAGCTCACCTTGTTCCCGCCTGCTCCTGCCCGCCCTGCCCCTCCGGGCCAAGCTCTCTTTCGAACGCTCTTGGTACGATTGTTCGTTTGCTAACTTTTCGTCTAACCCCCACCGCTCGATAACCCAACGATACAACGATACCTAATGAACGGCCGGCTTCGCCTCGCATACAGCAAATTTTTAGTGCGGCTGCGCCTTGTACGAGTATTGATTTACAAACGTTTGCAACTTGTTCGAGTTTGGGACGGCTGCGCCTCTGGGAGGCTTGGCTGAAGAGTAACGAATCGTATGAACGCTATTTTGCGCATGTTGAGGGATTTATGAAGCTTACGAATCCTAGAGACGTTATTTGGTGCATTTCAGCGTGCTGGCTTGGTTTTGTGCCCGAATAAGATGTTCTGGATTCCTTAGAATCGCAGAGTGAACATTTTCGGCCAAATAACGCTTATACGATTCGTTAACGCACCTACCTGTACGTTAACGCACAGAGCTTGGTTATCTGATACAAGAACAAAAAAAAATACCACCTCAATAAGAGGTGGTCCGCACATCGTGCGAATGATTTGGATAGGAGTGGAGAGAAACCATACTGTACTTTTATTATATGTATACGTTTTCATTTTGTCAAACAGAATTTCTAACTTCCACTCTTTTCCTTCATTGTACGAGTTCATACAACCCCCTTCTTACTAGGAATGGAGCGATATGACCGCAGCCTGTACATAAAATAATCCCATCTTTCGACTGCCGAAGCATGCTCCAAGATGGGATCATCGATTTTAGAAGTGCACCGAGTACTGAAGCTCGCCAAGCGCTGTTACAGCCTGATCGAGATCGTCTTGCTTGCGGAACGATAACCGGAGTATCCCCGGAACATCCTCGCGGCTTTCGATAATTTGAATGTTGCTTAGGTTGATTCGCCGGTTGCCGAGCTCGGTCGTAATCCGCCCGATAATGCCTGGATGGTCCGGTACGTCGACATAACATTCATAAATGGAATGGATAACACCTTTGCGGCGTTCTGGCAAGCTGTTGCGGAATTGGCCGGACGTTCGGAAGGCTTCACCAATGCCTTCGATATCGCTGTCCCGAAGCATTTGGGCGAATTCCTCGATGCCGTGATTCCAATCCTCTATAAGCCGAAGCATCACATCCCGGTTGTTCACGAGAATATCGCGCCACACGTTCGGGTCGCTCGATGCAATCCGCGTGATGTCACGGAAGCCGCCTGCCGCAAGAAGCGAGTACAGATCATTCTCTTCGTTATACTTTCTCACCTGATTCGTAAGTGCCACGGCAATCATATGAGGCAAATGACTAATAGCGCCTACGATGTCGTCATGCTCGTCCGCATCGACGATAACGATGTTCGCTTTCGTATACTTAAGCAGCTCTTTCAGACGTTCCAGCGCTTCTGGAGGCGTCGACCGTTCCGGCGTTAACACATAGAACGCGTTCTCGTACAAATACACGGAGGCTGCCTCTACGCCGGAGCGCTCGGAACCTGCCATCGGATGTCCGCCGATGAACAGCGCTTCTCCGAGATCAAGCCTCCGTGCGCATGCGTTGACGGACGCTTTGGTGCTGCCGACGTCTGTAATGATACAGCCCGGCTTTAACTTCATCCCTGCCAGCTGCTCTAAGTAGGAATCGAGACTGCCGACCGGCACGCATAAGAAAATAAAATCAGCGTCTTCTGCCGCCTCGTGCAAAGATGTCGTGGCATGATCCACGACACCCCGCTCGATATACTTGTTGACGGACGATTGGCGTGTCGAGTGACCGACCACGTACAGATCTGGCTTGCCTTTAAAACAAAGCGCAAGTGATCCTCCCATAAGCCCGACGCCGAATATCGCGATTTTGACCATACGCTATCCAAGCACCGCCGCTTCTTGCAGTACTTGCTCCAGCGCGGCGATAAACTTCTCGTTCTGATCGCGGCTGCCGACCGTAATCCGGATGTAAGTCGGGTAGAACTGCCAGCCTGCACGCGAGATGATACCTTTGCGCAGCAGCGCGTCAAATACGTCGCGGGAAGGAAGCTTCGCGTCGAACATAATAAAGTTGCCGTGTGCGTCAAAGTATTGCAGACCCATACGCTCGAATTGCTCGCGCAAATAAGCAAGACCTTCCGAGTTGCGGTCGCGGCATTCGTTCAAGAACGCTGTATCTTCAAGCGCTGCAAGAGCAGCGGCCTGTGCGACACGCGATGTGTTGAACGGCTCGCGGACTTGGTTGATGAACCGGATGACGTCCGGATGGCCGACACCATAGCCGATACGAAGCGAAGCAAGGCCGAAAATTTTGGAGAACGTACGCAGCACGATCAAGTTCTTATAAGTCGACAGAAGCTTGATACCATCTGGGAACGAAGCATCTGTAACGTACTCGACATACGCCTCGTCAAGAACGACGAGCACGCTGCTCGGCACTTGCGACATGAACGATTCGAACTCATCCTTCGTGACGATCGTGCCTGTCGGGTTGTTCGGGTTGCATACCCATACGAGCTTCGTACGGTCCGTCACACGGGAAAGCATCGCCGGCAGATCATGCTTGCCGTCCTTCAACGGCACTTCGATGACGCGTGCATTCTCGACCTCTGCATTATGTTTGTATACGCTGAACGTCTGATCTGCCATGATCGTCTCGTCGCCAGGAACGAGGAATGCGCGAGCGAGCATTAGAATAACTTCATCCGACCCGCAGCCGAAAATAATGCTGTCCGTGCTGACGCCAAGCTGCGCTGCAAGAACTTTCGTCAGTTCGACGCTTGCGCCGTCCGGATAGATGCTTGCGTTGTTCGTAATTTCATGGATAACCGCTTCTTTGGCACGTTCGGAGCAGCCGAACGGGTTCTCATTGGAAGCGAGCTTAATAACTTCTGTCAGGCCAAGCTCTCGCTTAACGTCTTCTACTGGTTTGCCCGGTTGGTAAACGGGAAGATGGACGATATTGCTTTTCGGTTGCATGAATCCATTCACCTCATCGACATTTCTTGAATTAACATCATATTAAACATTGTCTCATATATCTGGCGGGTTGCAAAGTAGTAATAACGCGGCAACGAAACAACGCTGTTAGGTTTCAGCGCGTTGGTGTGCGAATGCAATACAACTTCAAGGAATCCTGTAACTTAGAACGAACAGAATGCTCTGCTTGGCAGCTTTATAACACAAAAAGGCCCGGACGTCCCAGCTGCTGCTGGTACGTTCGGGCTTTCGATTGCTTTTAAGAGATCTTCAAATTTCCTACGAACTGTCCGATCTCGTCGAGTGCGGCTTCGCGCTCAGCGGCGCTGTTCAGCTTCGGCAGCACTTCTTCGATCTTGCGGACGATCGCGCTGCCGACGATGACGCCGTCTGCCTGCTTGGCGAACCGTTCGACTTGGTCGCGGCTCGAGATGCCGAAGCCGACAGCAATTGGAACGGTCGCGGAACGGCGAACATCTTCCAGAAACTCATCGATGCCGGAGTGGAAGTCGCTTCTTACTCCTGTAACGCCAAGCGACGATACGCAGTATACAAAGCCTCTTGCTTTCGATGAGATACGGGCAACCCGCTCTTTCGATGTCGGTGCGACGAGCGGAATGAGATGAATGTTGGCTTCCTCCGCCATCTCCCGCACTTCCGCGTCTTCTTCGATCGGGAGATCGGGAATAATCAAACCGCTAATGCCCTTATCCAGACATAGTTCGAAGAAACGTTCCAGACCAAGCTGGAGCACCGGATTAAAATAAGTGAACAAGATGAACGGCAGCTTCACGCCTTCAGCGCGGGCTTGTTCTGCTACATTCATGACGCTAAGGATCGAAACTTGCTTGGCCGCAAGCGCACGCTCTGAAGCGCGCTGGATGACAGGACCATCTGCAAGCGGATCGCTGTACGGTACGCCGAGTTCGATGATGTCAGCGCCTACTTGTTCCATTTTCTTAATAATTTGCACCGAAGTCTCGAGATCCGGATCTCCGATCGTCAAGTACGGAATGAGCGCCGTTCCGCCTTGCTCCTTCACTCTGGCGAAAGCCGCATCAATGAGATTCATTGCCGTTACCTCCTAGGTAGCCCATGATCGCTTCGACGTCTTTATCGCCGCGGCCCGACAAGCTGACGACGACGATTTCATCGTTGCTGAGCGTAGGCGCAAGCTTAATCGTCTGCGCGATCGCGTGTGCCGATTCCAGCGCCGGAATAATCCCTTCCGTACGCGACAGCAGCTGCAGCGCTTCAAGCGCCTCCGCATCTGTAATCGGGAAGTATTTCGCGCGGCCGGTATCTTTCAGATAGGCATGCTCTGGACCGATGCCCGGATAATCGAGACCAGCCGAGATCGAATGCGCCGGCTGTACTTGGCCGTATTCATCCTGTAGCACGTAGCTCATCGATCCTTGGAATACGCCATGGCGGCCTTTTGTCATCGTAGCTGCATGTTCTTCCGTTTCGACGCCTTTGCCTGCTGCTTCCACGCCAATCAGTTTAACCGAATCGTCCTCGACGAACGGATAGAAAATACCCATCGCGTTGCTGCCGCCGCCAACTGCCGCAACAACATAATCCGGCAGACGGCCTTCTTCTACCAGTATTTGCTCCCGCGCCTCGTCGCCGATAATGCGCTGGAAGTCGCGTACGATCATCGGGTACGGGTGAGGGCCTGTAACCGAACCGAGAATATAATATGTGTCATCCACATTGCTTACCCAGTAGCGAAGCGTCTCGTTACACGCATCTTTGAGCGTCCGCGTTCCCGACATTACGGGAACGACCTCCGTACCGAGAAGCTGCATCCGGAATACGTTCAGCTGTTGGCGCTTCATATCTTCCTCGCCCATGAACACTTTGCATTCCAAGCCGAGCAATGCCGCTACCGTTGCAGAAGCAACACCGTGTTGGCCTGCGCCCGTTTCCGCAATGATCTTCGTCTTGCCCATACGCTTAGCAAGCAGACCTTGTCCGAGCGTGTTGTTGATTTTGTGAGCACCCGTATGGTTCAAATCTTCGCGTTTCAAATAGACCTTTGCACCACCGAGATGCTTGGACAGACGCTCTGCGTAATAAAGAGACGTCGGGCGGCCCGAATATTTGACTAACAAATGGCGCAGCTCCGCTTGAAACTCTTCGTCCTGCGAATATTTCTGATACGCTTCTTCCAATTCATTGAGTGCGTTCATCAACGTCTCGGGCACGTAACGCCCGCCGAATTGGCCGAACCGTCCTCTCTCGTCCGGTAACCGGGTCATGCTTCCAACACCCTTCTCACGAAATTCGTTATTTTATCGATATCTTTAACCCCATCCGTCTCCACGCCGCTCGAAACATCGACGCCGTCGGGGTCATATTCGCGAATCAATGACTGTACATTATCGAGCGACAGACCGCCTGCCACATATAAAGGCACGCCAATAGCGGCTGCTGCTTCTTTGTACTGCTGAATGACCGACCACTCGAAAGCATGTCCCGTTCCGCCGCCTGGCGCATCGATTAGGATGGCATCGACCGAGCCTGCATATGGAGCCAGCCGATCTGCTGCTTCAAGCGATTCGTTCTCCGAACCGCGTCCAATCGGCAGCGCTTTCCATACTTGAACGCCAAGTTCTCGTTTTGCCTCAGCACACTGCTCAGCCGATTCGGTGCCATGCATCTGGACGACATCGAGCGATGCGGTGCGTACCGTGCTGCGCAATTCATCCAAGTTCGCATTCACGAATACACCGACTGCAAGCGGAACGTTGCGTTCCGACGAGGCGGAGGCCGGCCAGGCATGCACCTCCTCGATAAGCTCCGCTGCCTGCTCCGGCGACACTTGCCGCTTGCTTGGCGCGAAGACGAAGCCAACTGCTTCGATCTCAAGTCCATGCATGGCGCGAATGGTAGCGCGGTCGCGAAGACCGCATATCTTGATCCGCTTCTTCGTTCGATCTACAGCACGACGATCCGCCTGCCGCTGCTCAGCCATATGCCCGTTCATCGAACGACTACCGGCCCCATCAATTGCTCAATTGCTTCACCCACATGCGGCTTGCGCATGAAATGTTCGCCGATCAGCACGCCGTGGGCGCCTGCCGCTTGCAAGAACGCCATATCTTCCGTGCCTGCGATGCCGCTCTCGCTAATCATCGTAATTCCTTTATCTTGCGGGATAATGCCGATCAGCGATTCCGTCGTCTTCAGATCGGTTACAAACGTCCGCAGATCGCGGTTGTTAATCCCAATCAGCGTCGCTTTGTCCAGCTCAAGTACGGTTTCCAACTCACGCCGGTCATGCACTTCAACCAGAACATCAAGGCCGATTGACTTCGCAATGTCATGGAACTCCGACAGCTGCGCTTTCGTCAAAATAGCAGCAATAAGAAGAACCGCATCCGCGCCGATATCGCGCGCTTCATAGATTTGACGGTAATCGATCGTAAAATCTTTGCGCAGCAGCGGTACGTTCACCGATTCGCGGACAGCTTGCAAATATTCGTTCGCGCCCTGGAAATAATCGCGGTCCGTCAAGACCGAGATACAATCCGTCCCTGCGGCTTCATATGCTTTGGCCAGCTGTACAGGGTCGAAATCGTCCCGGATCAGCCCTTTGGAAGGCGATGCCTTCTTCACTTCCGCGATCAAGCCCATCGGGCGTTTGCGTCCTGCGGCAGATACAGCGCGCTCGAAGCCGAGCGTATTCGGCATCTCCGCAATGCGGCGTTCATATGCGTTAAGCGAGAAGCGTGCGGACAGTTCCGCCACTTCCTGCTTCTTGGTCTCTACAATTTTATCAAGAAACATGGCCCAGTTCTCCTGTCGTTTGAATAAGCTGCGCAAGTTTTGCTTTCGCTGCTCCGGAATCGATAATGGCTGCCGCACGTTCTACGCCTTCGACAAGCGTATCCGCACCGCCGCCGACATAAATGCAAGCTCCTGCATTCGCCAGAACGACATCCCGGTATGCGCCCTGCTCCTTGCCGTCGAAGATCGAATGAATGATCGACGCATTAACCGAAGGGTCTCCGCCGATAATGGCATCAAGCGTATGCCGGCGCAAACCGAGATCTTCTGGTGTCAAATCATACGTGCGGACGACGCCGTCTTTCAGCTCGGAAATTTGTGTCGGTGCCGAAATGCTGATCTCGTCGAGTCCGTCGTGGCTGCTGACGACCATCGCACGTTTCAATCCAAGCTCGTGCATCACTTCTGCAATCGTTTCCGTACGGGTGCGGTCATATAACCCGAGCAACTGCCGGTCTGCGCCAGCCGGATTCGTAAGCGGTCCGAGCATATTAAAAATCGTCCGGAAGCCAAGCTCGCGGCGCGGCGCGGCTGCATGGCGCAGCGACGGATGGTACAGCTGCGCGAACATGAAGACGATGCCGATGCGGCCGAGACATTCCGCCGCTTGCTCCGGCGTCAATGTAATATTAACGCCAAGCGCTTCGAGTACATCCGCGCTGCCAGCCTTGCCGGACATCGCACGGTTGCCGTGCTTCGCGACCCGTACGCCGGAAGCGGCTGCGATCATCGAAGATGCCGTCGAAATATTGAATTTATGAATGCCGGAACCGCCCGTTCCGCATGTATCAAGCAGGTTGGATTGCTCCGTAATAACGTGGTTGGAATAAGCTCTCATTGCAAGTGCAAAGCCTGCAATTTCGTCGCGCGTTTCGCCCTTCATGCGAAGAGCTGTCGCGATGCCGCCGATTTGCGCGCCGCTTGCCTCGCCTCTCATGACATAACCCATTACTTCCTGCGCTTCGCCCTTGCTCAAGCTCTCGCCTGCAATCAGCTTGTTCATTGCGCTGTGCAGTGTAATCGTATCATTCGTAACCGGAACCGTCGACATTATACGTTCGCCTCCTGCTTCACGATCATTTCATAGTCGGTGTTGACGGTCGTTCCCGCTTGCACCGATGCCCGCTTGCTGCCCGCGAACAGCAATTCTGCCGTGCGGATCGCCTTCAGGCTCGCCTTCGCTTTATTGACCGTCTCCTCGTACTCGTTTTCCGGCACGGAATCCCATACGATGCCGGCCCCCGCTTGTACGTAAGCTTTACCGTTCTTGAAAATGATGGTACGGATCGTGATGCAGGTATTGAGGCTGCCGCCAAAGCCGAGATAGCCGATTGCGCCGGCATAAGCGCCGCGCGACTCGTTCTCCAGCTCTGCGATAATTTCCATCGCACGAAGCTTAGGCGCACCGGACACCGTACCGGCCGGCATGCATGAGATGAACGCATCGAAGAAGTCCTTGTCTTGGCGCAGTTTGCCGCTTACGTTCGAGACGATGTGCATGACATGCGAATATCGTTCAATCTCCATGTAAGCATCGCACTTAACCGTTCCGAACTCGGATACGCGTCCGATATCGTTGCGGCCAAGATCGACAAGCATAAGGTGCTCCGCCCGCTCTTTCTCATCTGCCAGCAGTTCGACTTCAAGTGCCGCATCCTGCTCTGGTGTCTTGCCGCGCGGACGAGTTCCTGCAATCGGACGTGTTTCGACTTTGTCGCCGTCTACCTTTACGAGCGCTTCTGGCGATGTGCCGACGATAATCTCGTCGTCCAGCTTCAGATAATACATATAAGGTGAGGGATTCATCGTACGAAGCACGCGGTACACATGAAGCGGATTCACTTCCGTCTCGATGCTGAACCGCTGCGAGAGTACGACCTGGAAAATGTCGCCTGCGCGAATATAATCCTTCGCCTTATCCACGTTCGCAAGGAACTGTTCCTTCGTCACGTTCGATTTCACTTCTCCAAGCTCCGGATCGGAAGGCACCGGTCCGCCAGCCGTAACTTGCAGCGGAAGCGGCTGCTGCAACCGTTCAATTGCCGCATCGATACGGGCACATGTCGCGTTATACGCTGCTTCGATGTCTTGATCGGTCGCTCCCTCTGGAATATGCACGTTGCCGATCACTTGAATTTGCTGCTTCACGTGATCGAATACGATCACTTGATCGCAGAACATAAATTGCAGATCGTTCATCTGCAAGTCGTCGATGCGGTGCGACGGGAGCTTCTCGTAGTATTGCAGCAGATCGTAGCCGAAGAAACCGATCGCTCCGCCCGTGAAAGGCGGCAGGTCCTGCAGCTGCGGACTGCGGTACGTGCGCAGCTTCGCTTTCAGCAGCTCCAGCGGCTTGTCGCGGAGTTCAGTCTTTTCGCCCTTTTGCTCCAATATCATGGTACCGTTCTTGCCATATAGAAGAAGGAACGGATCCGTGCCGATGAACGAATAACGAGCCCATTGGACGCCGCCCTCTACGCTTTCCAGCAGAAAGGCGTTGCGTTCTTTATAGAAATGTTGAAACACCCGAATCGGCGTCTCCGTATCTGCCATAATGTGGCGTGCGATCGGAATCAGGTTATACGTTCCTGCCAATCGGATGACTTGTTGAAGTTCGTTGTTCATCGCGGTCCATCTCCTTTATCTCACCGAAATAAATAAGCTCCTGCCGGGGGCAGGAGCTGAACGTGTAAGATGAGTGCTGCTTGCTAAAAGGAGAGTTCATGAGGAAATAGACGATACATACGTAAAGAAAGCACCTTAAGCTCACAGATAGAGCCTGCGTCTATTCTTGCCGCTATATCTAATTCAAATCCTCAACTACAGCTCTTCTCTTCTCGTCTAAGCTCTTCTCATCTCTACCGCTTGCCTGCTGCTTACGGTATGTCTAGCTACTTGCCTCGTCTATACTGCTCTCTCATTCACTTAACTTGGTATAACTATACACCCTTGATATCTGTACGTCAATGACCGAATTAGGCTTTCGTCAAATCTGGACGCAGCGCCTGTGCACCGCGCAAATAGACGTGGTTAATCTCGGCTTGCGTCTTCGGCGTATTCACATGCAGCATGAACCGGATGCAGCGTTCCAGACTGCCTTTCACCGGCACTTCAAGCGCACACATGAGCGGGACAAGCTCCCAGCCTGTCATAACACGAATGGCTTTGGCCGGAAACGCCGCATCCAGGTCGCCGGTTACGGTTATCATCACGCTGCAAATATCGTCAGGAACGATAGCATTTTCGGTTACGATCGCGTTCAACAGCTCGACCGTTGCATCCAAAATCTGCTTCTCGTCATTCTGCTCCACCGTTATGGCGCCGCGAACTCCGCGTACACTCATTGCCAGTCAGCCTCCCGTTTCAATTGTTCTACCGTCTCGCGCACAAGCGACACCGGCACGTCGGAACGAACTTCCACGCGGCCGATCTCCGTCGGAACGACATAGACGATGCTGCCTTCCGTAAACTTCTTATCATGCATCATGGCGTTCATGATCGCATCCACATCCATATGCTCTGGCAATCTCACCGGCAGACCGGATTTGCCAAGCACACGCCGTGTCGTCTCGTATACGCTAACAGGTGCGCCAAGCTTGACACCTACGAGCGCAGAACCGATCATACCGATCGAGATCGCTTCACCGTGAGTCAGTTCGCCGTAGCCGGCAACCGCCTCAAGCGCATGCCCGATCGTATGGCCGAGATTAAGAATTGCACGAAGTCCGTTCTCAGTCTCATCCTCGGATACGACCGCCGCTTTGACGCCGCAGCCTTTGTGAAGCGCGTAGCCTAGCGCATCGGAATCGAGCGCAAGCAATTTATCCATGTTCGCATCGCACCAATCGACGAACGATTCATCCCAGATCAGCCCATGCTTGATTACTTCCGCAAGACCGCATTGGACTTGGCGAAGCGGCAGAGATTGCAGCGTCAGCAGATCGTACAGAACGAATGCCGGCTGATGGAATGCGCCGATAATGTTCTTCGCGAGCGGATGATTGACTGCAACTTTGCCGCCAACACTGCTGTCGTGCGCCAGAATCGTCGTCGGAATCTGCACGAACCGGACACCGCGCATATAAGCAGCCGCTACATAACCAGCCAGATCGCCGACAACGCCGCCGCCGAGAGCGACGACCGTCGACTTGCGGTCCAGTCCGCCTTCGAGCGCCTTGGTAATGAGATTCTCGAACACCGTGAGCGACTTGGAGCTCTCGCCTGCCGGCACGACTGCGCTGGTGACACGGTAACCGGCAGCTGTCAGCACGCCTTCAAGCGCTTCCAAGTAGAGCGGTCCGATATGCTCGTCGGTCACGATCATGAGCGGAGATTTCTTGCTAATCCCATGTTTATCGAAATAAGAAGCGGCCTCCTGCAGGAGGCCCTCCCCTATATAAATCGGATACGACCGTTCGCCAAGCTCAACCGTGAGCTCTCTCATGCTTAGTACCCGCCGATCTGCTCGAGGTAGGATTCGTAATTGCGGCGTACTTCTTCCATCGAATCGCCGCCGAACTTCTCCAGGAACGCCTTCGCTACTTCCCAAGCAACGACGTGTTCCATGACAACGCTCGCAGCAGGAACCGCACATGCATCGGAACGTTCGACTTGAGCCGTGAACGGCTCCTTCGTGTCGATGTCCACGCTTTGCAGCGGCTTGTAGAGCGTCGGAATCGGCTTCATAACACCGCGTACGACGATTTGCTCGCCGTTCGTCATACCGCCCTCGAAGCCGCCGAGACGGTTCGTTCTGCGGTGATAGCCGCGCTCCTCGTTGTACAAAATTTCATCATGCACTTGCGAACCGCGGATCGTGCCCGCTTCAAAGCCAATACCGATTTCGACACCTTTGAACGCGTTAATCGACATTACCGCTTGTGCAATGCGTCCGTCCAGCTTGCGGTCGTATTGGACATGGCTTCCGAGACCAACCGGCGCGCCTTCGATAATGCACTCGACAATACCTCCGATCGAGTCGCCTTCCGCTTTGATCTGGTCGATATAAGCGGTCATCTTCTCTTCCGTTTCCTTATCGACGACGCGTACGGAAGATTCTTCCGTCAGTCGAATCAACTCGTCTACCGGCAAGTTGTTCTTAGGCGCTTCAATCTCGCCGATCCGGATGACTTGTCCGGCAACCTTAATGCCGAATGCTGCAAGCAACTGACGCGCTACAGCGCCGACGGCTACGCGGGCAGCCGTCTCGCGTGCGCTCGAGCGCTCGAGAACATTGCGGAGGTCTTTCAAGTTGTATTTCAAGCCGCCGTTCAGGTCGGCGTGACCCGGACGCGGACGGTGAACGCGGCGTTTCTCTTCGTCACTGCCTTCGATCGGCTCGATATTCATGACTTTCGTCCAATGCTTCCAGTCATTATTCTCTACAATAAGCGCTACCGGCGCTCCGGTCGTACGGCCGTGTCTTACTCCGCCGACAATGTTCGCCGTATCTTTCTCGATTTGCATCCGGCGTCCGCGGCCATGGCCTTTCTGACGGCGAAGCAATTGGAAGTTCAATTCTTCGAAATTAAGTTGAAGATTGCTTGGCAATCCTTCGATAATGGCGGTCAACTGAGGACCATGCGTCTCTCCTGCGGTCAAATAACGTAAACTCAAGCTAAAAACGCTCCCTTCACCGGCTGAATAGAGCCCGGCTATGTATATACCCGAAACATCTTTGCTCATTATAGTACAGCACCGTCGGTTTGACAAGAAACGTCAGATGCCGCACCACGCGGTTTCTTCACCGTCTGCATACGGCTTCCGCCTATATAAGCATCATCTTTCAGTTGAGTTGTACCTAACATAAAAAGCCGGCTGCCAATCGGCAGCCAGCTGCTTTGCATCTCGCCTTATCGGCGTTGTGTTGCTTTCTCCGTCCGGGCAGGCATTGCCCCGTGTGCCGGATTGCTGTCTGCGATCGTCCGCAGCTGCTCGCTGTGAATGCCCAATATTTGCGCGCATTCTTGAAGCGTTAGCCAGCCTCGCCGGTACGCGGCGATCGCTTTTCGCTTGTCCATCTTGTCCCTCCATGGCGTCGATTCCATTACCATAGTATTGCAACAAGCAGACAGGGCCATACGCGCCAGAGGAGCAGAGATCAATTAACCAATAGGGGATAATGACGTTTTCTTCCGGTAGAAGAACGTTTCAGCTGTCTCCAGCTCATACTGCTGCGGTGAAAATATTTGCTCCGTACTGCCGACGAACAGAATACCGCCCGGTTTAAGAGAATCAGCGAACCGCTGGTACAGTCCGTGCTTCGCTTCTTCGGTGAAGTAAATCATCACGTTGCGGCAAATAATCAAATCATATGGCCCTCCGAACGGATCATAGAGAAGATTATGCTGCTTGAACCGAATCGACCGTTTGATGCGTTCGTCGACGGCATAGACGTCTCCGTCTACCGTGAAATAATTTTTCAAATATTCTTTCGGCACATCCCGTACAGAACGGTCTTGATACAAACCGCTTTGCGCCTTAGAGAGCACATTATGGTCCAAATCGGTTGCCGTAATGGTGGAACGTCCGAGCACGCCCATCCGATCCAATATCATAGCAGTCGTATAGGGCTCGTCTCCCGTCGAGCAGGCAGCGCTCCAGATCGAAATCCGGCCGCCGCCCTCAAGCATTTCAGGCAAAAAGCGTTTCTCCAGCATCTCCCAACGGTTAGGATTGCGCCAGAACTCGGAAACATTTATCGTCATGCGGTCCAAGAATTCGTCCATCAGCGCCGGAGTACGCGTGAGCGCATCCATATAGTCGGCAAAGCTGTTGTAGCCATGCTTCTGACGCAAAGTCGTCAGCCGCCGCTTCATCTGAGTTTCTTTGTATTGCGCAAGATCGATCGACGTTCTTTTTTTAATCTGCTCGATAAACTTTTCGTAATCTGCATCTACCACGCGCCTGGTGCCCTCCCGTCATGACAACCCTATGAATTCAACCGAATTAAATCCACTTCTGAATCGTGTGCTCGTAATCGATCAATTGATCCGGCTCGAAGAACAGGCCGATCTCGCGCTCTGCGCTTTCGGACGAATCGGAACCATGAATCAAATTAAACCGCGTATGTACGGCGAAATCCGACCGGATCGTGCCCGGCAGCGCTTCTGCCGCATCTGTCTTGCCGATGAGCGCCCTCGTAAGCGCAACTACATTATCGCCTTGCCATACCATCGCGAATACCGGACCGGATGTCGTAAATTCGATAAGCGGATCATAATAATACTGGCCTTTATGCTGAACATAATGGCGTTCCGCTAACTCTGGGGTAATCCGCATGAGCTTGCTCGCTACAAGCTGCAAACCTTTGCGCTCGAAGCGGCCAACGATTTCACCGATTAATCCGCGCTGTACACCATCCGGCTTGATCATCAGAAATGTTCTCTCCACCCTGCTCTACCCCTTTCGCAGCATTGCTGCAAAGAATTAGTAACTGCGCTTATTCACGAATAGCGCAATATCCTTCAAGCTCTTTTTCGCCGAAATATCCGGAAGTCCTTCTAATGCGGCGAGTGCTTTCTGAATATATCGGTTGGCAAGTGCTTCCGCTTGCTTGATTCCGCGGCTTCCGCGAATTAACCGCAGCGCTTCCGACGTATCGCCTTCGCCGTTCGTCCGGTGGATCATCTCGATCTCGCGCAGCAACGGGCCGCGAAGATGCGGTTCCTGCAGCGCCAGCAGAACAGGCAGCGTAATATTGCCTTGACGGATATCGGAACCCGGCGGCTTGCCGATTTGCTTCTCCGTTCCGCACAGGTCAAGCAAGTCGTCCCGGATTTGGAACGTCATGCCCACGTTATAGCCGAACCGATAGAGCGCAGCCGCATATTCTTCGCTCGCCTTCGCCGCGAGCGCACCCAACTGGCAGCTAATCGCGATTAAAAGCGCCGTCTTGCGGCGAATACGGAGCAAGTAGTTGCGTACCGTCTGGCCCGTGTTGAAGAAGTCGCGAATCTGCTCCATTTCGCCCAGGCACATTTCTACCATCGCTTTGGACAAAATTTGATGAATGCGAGGATTGCTTAATCGCGTAGCCACCGTCAACGCTTTGCCATGGATATAATCGCCCGTATACATCGCGATTCGGTTGTCCCATTTCGCTTTGACGGTCAGCTGTCCGCGCCTTGTCTTGGCATCATCGATAACGTCATCGTGTACGAGCGATGCCATATGAATAAGCTCCAGCGGCACTGCGACCGCCTTCAATTCGTCGAGGCTGTAGCTGCCGAATTTGCCGGACAGCAGCGTAAAGACCGGGCGAATCCGCTTGCCCCCGGCTTTGAGCAGATGGACGGATGTCTCGGTCATGAGCGCATGGTCCGATGTAACGGCGCGTTCCAGCTCCGCTTCGATTTCGTTCAAATCGTGCTTCATTTTGGCATATAGATCCAATAATTTCATCGGTTATTCACCCCAAGGCTTTTGCCCATGCAAAAACCGGCATCATAAACATAACGTTTCTATTCGAAGAACGCGAGTTCGGGTTCATGCTCGAGCAGCCCAAGCTGATAGGCGTAATGGAAATAGAGCCGTAGCCCTTGCTGCCGGCGTTCGCCGAAATCGTACTGCAATGTGTGAAAATATTGCCGCCAATACGCCGGCGTACCGCCAAGCGTCTGGCAAGCATGCTCAATAAGCGGCTCTAATTCACCAAGACTCTTGCTCTTGCTGTCTGCCATCGACTGAAGAACGGCCGCAATCGCTTCATGGTGAAGCACGGCTGCTTCCTTCCGGACGGCAACGACCGCATAGGTCATACCAAAGCCGGTGAACCGGTGCCACATCTCGCCCAGATCGATGACCTGAAGTCCGGTATCCCGCCATGATGCTTGAATGGCCGTGTCACCAATTAATAAAGCAGCGTCCGATTGCTCCAGCATCGTATCGAGATCCGGCTCCATCGTCACGTAGGAAGGATTCCCTTCCAGATAGACAGACATAAGCACCTTAAGCAAATTGACAGATGTTGCAGATGTATTCGTCAAAGCAATAACGCCGTTGCGTACTTGCTCCAGCGGCTTCTTCAGAAACAATAAGATCGAGTGAACCGTTCCCTCCGTACTTACCGACAGATCGGGAAGCAGCAAATATTGTTCGGAATGCCGCGCGTATGCAAACGAAGAAACGGCTGACATAGCAAGCTCGCCGTTCAATAACGCCCGATTCAGCTCGGCAGGCTTGCGTGATACGATCTCCACGCCGTATGGCGACAACGTTTCTTGATCCGCGTAGTGGAACAATGGCCATGCGTTCGCATAGTCAATGCGTCCGACGGCAATTGTCTTGTTAGTCGGCATACGACTCACCTCCCCATCTCTTGAATAGGCTGTGGTCCAATGGCATGATGTCGAGTACTTTGCCAACCAAGAAATCGACAAGATCGTCGATCGTCTGCGGTCCATAATAAAAAGCCGGCATAGCCGGTACAAGCTTGACGCCTAGTCTAGCCAGGGCGAGCATATTTTCCAGATGGATAGCATGCAGCGGCGTCTCCCGAGGAACGATGATCAGCTTGCGTCCTTCCTTCAGCATTACATCGGCTGCCCTCGTCATTAGATCGTCCGAAATGCCATGCGCCAACGAAGCCAGCGTTCCCATCGAGCAAGGCATAATAATCATGCCTTCGACCCGGAAAGATCCGCTGGCAATAGATGCGCCGATATCGGCATTCGGATGATAGGTGAGGCAGGCCCCATTGGGGGCAGAGCCGAAGCGCTCTTCGATAGCAGCTTGACGACGGGTCGTTTCCCAACCCATCTCTTCCTTCAGCACCCGCCAGCCTGCATCCGTTACGACGACATGCACATCGATGCCTGCTTCGAGCAGAACCTCAATAAGGCGTATGCCATAACGGGACCCGCTCGCGCCGGTTATGCCGACGACCCAACGGGGCCGCCGAGCAACCGCGGTGCCCTGCACATCCGCTACCATTGGTGAAGCACCAATACGTCGACGAGCGTAAATACGAACAAGACGACGCTAAGCGTTCCATTCATCGGGAAGAAGGCGAACAGAACACGGCTAAGATCGTTCGGACGAACGAGCCAATGCTGATAGAATAATATCACAATCGCGATTATCGTTCCGGCCAAGTAAGCCCAGCTCAAATCAGTCATCGCAAACAACAGAATGAAGCCGACCGCCGTCAAGGCATGGAATCCGCGCGCGATCCATAGAGCGCCGTTAAGGCCGAATCGTGCCGGGATGGAATGGACTTTGTTGCCTCGGTCGAATTCGAAATCCTGTGTCGCATATACCGTATCAAAGCCGGCCAGCCACAAGGCAACGGTACTGTACAGCACCCAAGCAGCAGGATCGAAATGTCCCGTTACCGCTACCCACGCGCCAAGAGGCGACAGACCAATTGTCAGGCCGAGAACAACGTGGCACAACCAGGTAAAACGTTTCGTATAAGAGTAAATAACGAGCATAAATACCGCGATCGGCATCAGCTTCACGCAAAGGGAATTCAATTGCGTTGATGCGTAAATCAACAGAGCGAACGAGACTGCAATAAACAGTACAACCTCGCCGACCTTAAGCAAACCTGCAGGAATCGCCCGTTTCTCCGTTCTTGGATTCAAGGCGTCGATCGAACGGTCGATCAGACGGTTCAGACCCATTGCTGCGCTGCGCGCGCCGACCATCGCCAGAACGATCCAGCCGATCTGCGCCCAAGTCGGCAGTTCGCCGTTCTCGACGATACCACCTAGGATCGCTCCCATGAAAGCGAATGGTAGTGCAAATATCGTATGTTCAAACTTGATCATTTCTAAAAAAATGCGAACTTTGCGTATCATTTCTCCGATTGCCCCTTTGTGCCGATGTGCAGAGCAGCGACGCCGCCCGCAAAGGGGATTGCCTGCACGTTCTGCAAGCCGATATCTCTGTACATCTGTGCGAGTTGTTCTCGTCCCGGGAACGCTTTGAGCGACTCCGGAAGCCATTTGTACTGCTCATAGCTCTTCGCCGCGATCCGCCCCACTAACGGAAGCAGACGCTCGAAGTAAAAGTAAAAGACCGCTTTGAAAGGCTGCCATGTAGGCTTGGACATCTCTAGACATACAACTTGTCCGCCCGGCTTCACGACGCGCTGCATCTCTTGCAAAACTCGCGTATAGTCGGGTACGTTGCGCAAGCCGAACCCAATCGTCGCATAATCGAACGAGT
This sequence comes from Paenibacillus kobensis NBRC 15729, assembly GCF_004000825.1. Classification (GTDB taxonomy): domain Bacteria; phylum Bacillota; class Bacilli; order Paenibacillales; family Paenibacillaceae; genus Paenibacillus_T; species Paenibacillus_T kobensis. Next base: position 74,943 of record NZ_BILZ01000008.1, read on the forward strand.
TATCGGGGAACGGAAGGCTCATTGCATTTCCTTGCACAAGCTCGACTTGCCGGTCCAGCGCTTCCTTCATCACTTTCTCTTTGCCGACCGCAAGCATATTGGGACTAAAATCAAGCCCGACGACGCGGCCGCTGCCGCTTGCTCTGGCGATTGCAATCGTCCAGTCGCAAGTGCCGCAGCATAAGTCGATAGCCGTATCGCCCGGCTGTACATTCATTTTCTTCATCGTTGTCCTGCGCCATGACTTGTGGCGTCCAAAGCTGATGACCGTATTCATCATGTCATAGACAGGAGCGATTTTCTGGAATACGGAATGAACCTTCGTTTCCTTTGATTGGATGTTATTCACTTCTGTCACCTCATCTCGCTATGCAGTGCCGGTTCGGACATGGCGTGCTCAAACGCAGCAGCAATGCCGTTCAATTCATCAACCCGCTTCGTGCCTTCAACCCGCTTGATCGACGCCGTCAATTGACTGGCTTGCCGCTCCAGCATGTCCTTGAGCTGCTGATGAACATTGTATTTCTCCAAAATAGAAGCAGCAGATGGACTGCTGCCGTTAACGCCGTCCTGCCCGTCGAGCAGCCGGCGATCCTCTTCTGTTCCTGTCTGGCCAATATGCCAGTAAGCCCAACTGCCGTGAACCGCTTCGGATCTGACGCAGCGTTTCCATTCCTCAATAAGGGTCTCGCACCGCGTTACACCGGTAAGCAGCTCCCCCCACAACCGGGAGGTCGATTCATCCAAATACGAGGCGAACCCGCGAAACAGTTCTGCTTTGATGGAGGCGCGGTACTCGATATATTCGTCCGCATTCAACCGCTTTTCAAGCATCCGGCTGTATAAATCCATCTTCATCCGGTTAACTTCACATACCGCTTCACTGAGCTGCCGAATCATATCGATCTCGCCGGCCTGAGACAGCAAGTGGTAAAACCGGCTGCTGAAATAGTCCCCGCCTAGCACATTCAACTGTCTCGACCGCATATGGCGTTCGGATGGCGGGCTTGCATCGGTATCGATCTGATCATGCGTATCGAGTCCGATTTGAATAAGCGCAACAACCGATGCATATAAATCGCGAATCGGTTCCGGCCTGCCGCTGCCGTCCAAGCAAGCGGTAAGCAAGCGAATCCGCAGTTCGGGAAACGCAGGCAGTCCGGTATGCTGCTGAATCATGTCATGCTCGGTGTATTTGCTTATCAAAAGTGCAATTCGGTCATGTATCATCTGGAAAGCCTCCGAACAGGCAGCAATGCTTGCTGTCCAATTATCTAAACTATTATAGCACAATCGGCCGTGATCGCCTACGCGTGTGCTTGTTGTTCACGATATTGCTACAGGAGGCCTTCGTATCCTATTCCTGCGTTAATCCGGATACATCGGATGAAGACAGGCGCTGGCTGTCGATGAATGCTGCGTTCCGTTTCGACTCCCATAATGGCGTGAACGACAGCCGAAGCCGTTGACGCCATAAAGGGTCCGTATCGGCATTCTCGATCCCGCTCCAGGCCGATTCGCCGGAGGTGATCCACTGATCCGACCTTCGGACATCCGCTGCCAGCAGCAGACGGAACGAAGGCTGGCCGTCCGTATTCGCGAACAGTCCGGATGCCGAGCCGGCATCCGGCGATTCGCCGATTCGGATGAGCACGCGGTCGACATTGTCAATCCGTATGAAACTCATCCTCCATACTTGCTCGGCATCGCGCAAGAAGGATTGGACCGTTTCACTGTCAAGACTCCGTGAAGACGGAATGACCATATCGAGCGACAAGGTCGGCGCCCGCCAATCGACCCGTAACAGCTTCGTCTCGAGCGGAAGCCCGACCAGCCAGTCGACCAGGTTCGTATTATTGAGCCGCTTGGATTGATCCGGCATCTCACCGGATACATGGCGCATAACCGGTTCCGCGTCGCGCGGATGTATGATTAAGAGGATGACCGTCAGCACAGCCGTTACGACGGAAGCGGTCAGAAACGATCGTCTATATGGCATACTGCCACCCGCTTTCTTAGGTCCGGGAACAGCCCGGCTGCAGATTGCTTGTTCGTCTTCCTCTTATTGTACGATGCAATGCCGGATGTCATTCCATTGCGCAAGGCAACAAAAAAAAGCAGGCTGGGCCTGCTGTAATCGGCTGCAAATGTTATGTATCCGTTTCGATCGTCCCGTACTTCGTCAAGACCGTCGCTTTGCCTCGAATTTTGATTGCTGATGTATGATCGCTAAATTGAGCGATGAACACTTCGCCGCGGTCGAGCTTCTCCGTATGATGAAATTTCGTATCCGTACCTCTCGTTAGACCAATGACGACGACGCCTTGTTCCTTCGCTTTCACCACGATGTATTCGCCTTGATTCATTTCCACGCCGGAAGCCTCCCTTCTTCGTCCTCTATAATAACGTGCATAGACTCTATCAGAACTTGACATAAGCTGTCAAGAGGACAGCCTGCGGACATATTCGTATAATGAGAAACGTCCGGACAGTCAACCGTCCGGACGTTCGCGGCATAAATGCCGATATTAATTGGAGCAGAGCTCTTTAAGCGACTTGCCTGGTTTAAAGGCAGGCATTTTGCTTGCCGGGATATCGATCTCGTCGCCCGTTTGCGGGTTGCGTCCTTTACGTGCTTGACGCTCGCGTACTTCGAAGTTTCCGAAGCCGACCAACTGGACTTTGTCGCCCGATTGAAGCGCATCGGAGATCGCGTCGAAAACGGCGTCAACCGCTTTGGTCGCATCTTTCTTCGACAGATCCGTCAACTCGGCTACTTTAGCAATCAATTCCGTTTTGTTCATAGGTTTCACCTCCCCTAATGACAGCGTGAGACGGTTCATTATCTTCTGTTTTGCCGATTGTTTCAAAAATATACCTGCAAGCGAACAAACTTATAGTAATACAGCCGTTTCCTAATTACAAGTAGGCGGAGCATTTTCAGAAGTTTGCATGAAACCGCGCTACGCCTTGCGTCTCGCCAAGTGAATGAACGTAACTGCAAGCGCCAGAACCAGTACGCCACCTTTAATAATATCATTCGTATAGTATGGAACGTGCATCATCGTCATGCCGTTGAGCAAGACGCCGATGAGAACGGAGCCGAAAAAAGTCCCGATGACGTTCGGACGTCCTGCTCCGAGCACCGAATAGCCGACGAATACAGCCGCTACCGCTTCCATGAGCATCGGCGCGCCCGCGTCGATCTGGCCGGTACCCGTCCGCGCCGCGAACAGAATGCCGCCGATCGCAGCGAATATGCCCGAAATAACATAGGCTGCCGTCCGAATACGTTTCACTCGCACGCCGGATAACCGCGCTGCCTCTTCGTTGCCGCCGGTCATCTGCATTTGACGGCCGTAGCGCGTGTATTTGAAGAACAGATGGACGAGAACGACTGCGATAACCATCAGGATGACCGGAATCGGAATGCCCAGCCATTTGCCTTGTCCGATCTGCAGGAATGAGTCTGTGAACACGCCTGGAGCAGTCGATCCGTCGCTCATTTGCATATTGTCATAGATCGAGTAGCCTTTCGTATACGTCCGTTGAACGCCCGAGATAATGTACATGACGGCCAGGGTCGCTAATAGGTCGGGAATACGGACCTTGACGATCAGGAATGCGTTCAGTAAGCCGATGAGCGCGCCGATCAGCAGCGGAACGGTAAGAACGACGACGAGCGGCATTTCGTACCAGACCATGATGGTGGCAACACCGACCGTCGTTAGCGATACCGTCGAACCGACTGACAGATCGAATCCGTCGACCGTCAGCGAGAATGTGACGCCAATTGCAATGAACGTCACGATCGAGATGGAACGTAGAATATCACTGATGTTGTTGTAAGTAAAGAAATGTTCATCCCACAAGGAGAAAAAGATGATTACGAACCCGATCACAAGCAATGCGCCGTATTTGAAAATAAAGTTCATCGTACGTTCCATTACGCTCTCTCTCCTCTTCCGCCGCTAGCATGCAGCAGCAGCTCCTCTTGCGTAGCTTCGCCCCGGTCGAACGACTTCACGATCTGTCCGTCGCACATGACCAGAATACGGTCTGCAATGCCTATCGCTTCGCTGAATTCACAGGTTAGATAGACGACCGCTTTGCCGCTTTTGGCAAGTTCTCCGATAATCCGGAAAATGTCGCTCTTTGCACCGATGTCGACACCTTTGGTCGGTTCATCGAACAAATACACGTCCGCATTCGTCGGCAGCCACTTGCCGATCGATACTTTCTGCTGATTGCCTCCGCTCAGATGCGCCGTTCGTTCGTGCCGCGAAGACGTCTTCACGCCTAGTCTTGCAATTAAAGCGTCAGACGTATCCGCTTCCCGAGTTCCGGATATAAAACCTAGCTTCGAAATCGACTTCAAGAATGGCAAACTAAGATTGCGCATGACGGTTTCGCCTACTAGAATGCCTTGCTTGCGCCGCTCTTCCGGTACGAGTACTAATCCAGCATTGATTGCCGCAGCAGGATCGCCCTGCGAAACCTTCTTGCCGTTCACGCTAACCGTTCCGCCGCTTCTGTTGTCTGCACCAAACAACGCGCGAGACAGCTCTGTCTTGCCGGCTCCTACCAGACCTACAACAGCGACAATCTCGCCGCTTCTCGCATCCATGCTAACGTCACGAACGTGACGGCCTTGATTAACCCTATCAACATGCAGCACCACTTTGCCGATCTGCGCTTCTTCCTTCGGAAATTCCTCCACGAACGCCCGTCCTAACATCGATGCGACCACTTCATCAGCCGACGTACCGGCTGCGGCAGATGTCATCACCTTCTCGCCGTCCCGCATTACCGTGATTCGGTCGCTAATCCGGAACACTTCAGGCAGCCGGTGAGAGATGAACACCATTCCGATCCCGTCGCGCTTCAATTGGTCGATGACCCGAAAGAGACGCTCTGCTTCCTCTAGACTAAGCGGTGCAGTCGGCTCATCGAGCACGACGAATTTGGCATTCTCCGCGAGCAGCCGTGCGATGACGACAAGCTGCTTCTCGGCGAGCGACAGCAGACTCGCCTGCTTGCGTACCGGTATATCCGCCTTCAGCCGCCCAAGTATCGATGCGGCTTCCTCTTCGATTTGACCCCACCGTACCCAGGGCGAACCGCTGGATGAAGCGATTCGGTCCAGCATTATGTTCTCGGCGACGGTCATTTGCGGCACGATGACCGTGTCGACTTCTTGATAGACACAGTGAATACCATGTGCCTTAGCGTCGGACGGCGTCCGAATGGCTGCGGGCTTGCCGTCGATTGCGATAGTGCCGCCGTCGCTGCTGTAAGCGCCGGACAATATTTTGATCAGCGTGCTTTTGCCCGCTCCGTTCGCGCCGAGAAGCGCATGAACCTCTCCCCCGCGAATGTCGAAATCGACGCTTTTCAGTGCGGGAACACCTGAAAACGACTTGACGATTCCGTTCATCGTAAGCTGCCTCATGCTCTCACCTTCCTGCAATAGTCCAATTGCGGCAAAAACCGGCCGCTAACGTAAGCGGCCGGCTTGCACGATATTATTGCGCTTGCTCAAGCTCTTTCATCCAATCGGCATTACCTTGCGTGCGGCCGCTCCAGCCTTGCACATATTCGCCGAGCTGCGTCGTATTGACCGCTTCCTTCGGAAGATCGTCGCGTTTCACGACAACGGCGTCGAGCACAACGGAGTCGTCCGTGTTGTCGCCATGGAGCTTCTGGTACAGATAGCGCACTTGCACGCGGCCAATATCTTTTGGATCAACGGCAGCGGATGCAACCCATGGTCCGTTCGGATCTTGAATCATTTGCAAGTCCTCGTCGCTCATGTCGATGCCGTATACTTTAATTTCATTGCGGCCGGCTTGTTGAATCGCACGCGTTGCGCCTTTAGCGAATTCGTCCCACGCTGCCCATACCGCCGAAATATCGCCTTTGTTCGGATACTGCTTCAGAATCGCTTCCATTTGAGATTGAGCATCGAGCGCCGGGTTGCCGGCATTGCCGAATGCTGCGATTTCCTTGATGTCCGGGTTGCTGTCCAGGAACGCTTTGTATGCGACTTGGCGGCGTTCCATCGGTGCGAATCCGGCTACCCAGATTTTAACGATATTGCCTTTGCCGCCTGCATCCTGCTTCAACAGTTCAAGCGTCTTCGATGCCATCGCTTGGTCATCTTGAGACAGTACCGTTACGCCTGGCACCTTCAGATCGGAATCGAACGCGACAACAGGGATCTTTTGCTCTACAGCGCGGTTAACGCCTTGCTTCAGAGCGCCTGCTTGTCCATGGTCAAGCAGAATGCCGTCGAACCCTTGATTGATTGCTGCATCAAGATTCGCGGACATTTTCGCCAAATCGTTATCCGAGGCGAACACTTGCACCTTGCCGCCGAACTTCTCGACTTGCTCTTTGACGCCCTCTATGTATTGCGCCGAGAACGTTCCCGTGTTGAACTGCATGACAAGGGCAATTTTTTTGCCTTTGAGCGAAGCAGCGTCCGTATTGCCTGCAGCCTGCTCCGTCGTTTGTCCCTGCTCTTGGCTAGCGCCTTCGTCCTTGCCCGTTTCTTTGCCGCTGTTGCCGCAAGCTGCCGTAATAAGCAGAATGACCGCAATGAGTGCAAAGAAAGCGGATTTGCCGAATTTGTTCATATTGCTCGTCCCCTTCGTTGCTGATTTATGGATTATATTAAATCAATTATCCTAGTATGTCAATCGGAATTAATTGATATAATGTCATGTTGTGTCGAATGGGATCGAATTTTGTCCAGACAATGAACGATTATAGGCCCGTTCTAAAGCTTTGACAACCTTTTTACGCAAAAAACCGCCTCCGAGGCCGGCCGGCAGCCTGCGGAGACGGAATCTATTGGAACACCTTACAATATGATGGCGATTAAGCCGCCCGAGCCTTCGTTAATGATACGCCCAAGCGTTTCTTGCAATTTGTAGCGCGCATTGTCCGGCATCATTGCAATTTTACCTTGGATGCCTTCGCGCACAATCGAGTGCAGCGATCTTCCAAAAATGTCGGACTCCCAGATTTTGATCGGATCGTTCTCGAAATCTTGCATCAAATACCGGACAAGCTCCTCGCTCTGCTTCTCGGTACCGATTATCGGTGCGAATTCCGATTCCACGTCAACGCGGATCATATGGATCGAAGGAGCCGTCGCCTTCAGTCTGACACCGAAGCGAGAACCTTGACGGATGAGCTCCGGCTCATCGAGCGCCATCTCGGCAAGAGACGGTGCGGCGATGCCGTAGCCGGTCGTTTTGACCATCTCGAGCGCTTCTGCGAACCGGTCGTATTCCCTCTTCGCATGCGAGAACTCCTGCATGAGCTGAAGCAGATGATCTTTGCCGCGAATTTCGACACCTACGACTTCCATTAAGATTTGATCATACAATTCATCCGGCGCGTACAAATCGATCTCTGCGACGCCCTGCCCCATATTCATGCCGCTAAGGCCGGCTCTCGCGATAAAATCGTAATCCATGAATTGGGCAACGACACGGTCAACATCGCGCAATCTGCGGATATCTTTCACCGTATCGCGAACCGAATTCTCGTAATTGGCGCGCAGCCAATGATTATCGTTCAGCACCATGACCCAGCTCGGCAGATTGACGTTCACTTCGTGTACCGGGAACTCGTAGAGCACCTCGCGGAGTACCGATACGACTTCGTCTTCGCCCATCGAAGCCGCGCTTAATGCCATGACCGGAATATCATATTTCGCTTGAAGCTCGTTTCGCAGCTGCTGCGTTTCATCGCTGCGCGGACGAGTGGAGTTAATGACGAGCACGAATGGCTTGCCGACTTCCTTCAACTCGTTGACGACACGCTCCTCGGCTTCGATATACGAGTTGCGCGGAATTTCGGCGATGCTGCCATCCGTCGTCACGACGACTCCGAGCGTCGAATGTTCTTGAATGACTTTGCGCGTTCCAATCTCCGCCGCTTCTTGGAATGGAATCGGCTCTTCGAACCAAGGCGTCGTAATCATACGCGGACCGTTCTCGTCCTCGTAGCCCTTAGCTCCTTGAACGGCATAGCCTACGCAATCGACCAGACGAACGTTCACCTCAAGTCCTTCCGCCACTCTCAGCTTCACAGCCTGATTCGGGACGAATTTTGGTTCCGTCGTCATAATCGTCTTGCCAGCCGCGCTCTGCGGCAGTTCATCGATGGCCCGGACACGGTCGGCATCATTCGTAATATTGGGAAGCACGACCGTCTCCATGAACCGCTTAATAAAAGTCGATTTGCCGGTGCGGACAGCGCCGACGACACCGAGGTAGATATCTCCGCCTGTTCGCTCGGCAATGTCTTTAAAAATGTCCACTTTTTCCACTCAATATCCCTCCCAATTGATATTCCGGTACGCCGCCATCTCCACCGGACAAGAGGGGCAGGCTAGCGACTCTACTCGTACAACGTTTTGGACTAGTAACATCATATTGCGAGACAAGGACAAATATGCACATTGCTTGCGAACATTTCTCCTGTCTACTTCGCGCCCGGCCTTCCAAGAATGAGTTATATGCCCCGGTGAACCAAAAAAGAACTTTGCCCGTCACGGCACATATGCACCGATAAAGGCAAAGTTCTTAACGATCTCTGTTTGTTCAGTTTTCCGGCTGCGCTTGCGGCTCGTTGTTCACATAGCGGTATAACGGTGATTTGACCGGCACCAAATCCGATGATTGCGCCAGAAGCTCACGCAGATCGTCTTCAGCCTTCGGCTCCTTACCGCTCTTCTGCACCGCCTGCATCATATCTACGGCATAATCGAGGTACACACGGCCCTTCTCATCGATCATCGGAGAGACGGTTCTGCCCGAATAGACCGACAGAATCTCCGGCTCTTTCATCCCGAGACGGTCGAAATCGATGCGATAGAAGCCCGGATATACCGGTTCCCCGTTAAGCGAGATCATTTTGGCATCACCATTATAGTATTTATCAACTTCGCGCTGGATGTCGCTTACCTGCTGGAATACCGCAATGTCCATCAGCTTGACTTGACGGGTCGTCTCCTCATTGATGATGAGATAATAATAGTGTCCGCCGCCTTCAAACGCATACGATGGCGGATCCGATATGTAATTGTGTCCCTTCAGCTTTGCAAAGTCGATCCGGTACTTCTCATATTTCGGCGTATCCGCTTTCGGAGTAACGATCGGCAGCATGCCGGTGTCTGTGAAATATTGATTGACGACCGTCTGCATATTAAGTACCGCATCCTTGGCCGGCATTTGATTCTGAACGAGCCGGTCCTTCGGATATAAGCAGCCGGACAATGCAGCCATTAGAACGAGCAGCGTCAGAACAAACGCGCTTCTGCGGATAACCGACCCGCTCGCCCGCCATATCTTCGATTGTTGCATTCGACTTACAACTCCCTTTCTACCATAACGAATCTTCTTCCTCGCGCTGTCTCTCCAGCTGCTTGCGGATGGCGGCGTGCAGCGGATCTTCCGGCACTTCAATCGAAGCGTCTCCCGTTACCTTCGCTTGGCATGCAAGCCTGTAGCCCTCTTCATGCATGCCGCCCAGCTTGTAACGCTCGTTGTCGGCGACAGCAGACAGTCCCGCCTGACGGCCGCTCGCATCACGCACCTTGCACATTAGACAGGCCGCTTTGCCTCCGCATCGCGTCGCGATCGACAGTCCGGCCCGCCGGGAAGCGTCGAGCACCGACGTCCCTGGTCTTACCTTCGCTTGTTTGCCGCTCGGCAAGAACGTCACCTCGTAGCTGCCGCTGCCGTTCATCGCAAGCTCCCGCCTCTCTTTAGCCTCGCTTAAAAATACGGCTTATTCACCGCAACAATGCGGCCTTCCGTCGATCGAATGACAGCCTGACAGCCGAGACGGTAGCCTTCATCGAATTCCTCGGGCTCCAAGCGGTCCCATTCTTCGTCCGTAATCTCACTTAGCAAATCGCCGCCTTCGACGATTTGGCATCTGCACCGAGCGCACGTTCCGCGCGAGCACGAGAACTGCCAGTCTACATCAGCCTTCAATGCCATATCGAGCAACGAATGCCCGGCAACAGGTTCAATCTCCGCCGACTTCGTTCTGCCTTTCAACTCAAGCATTTGCTGTCGTCCCTCCCGTTCTATGCTGTTCTCACATGGGTTGAATGCTTATGTAAGTACGATAAACGCTCCCAGAATGAAGCCAACGAAAAGCATCACGAAAGCGACCAACGATATTACACCTTTCAACGCGCCTTTCGTCTTATATCTAGCGAATGTAATCATTACAGCTGATAATGCCATTAAACCAAGTCCAATAAACGAAACCCACATCTTCATCATCGGATCCATGACTGTGCTCCCTCTCTCGCTACGTATCCCAGCCGGCAGCCCAATGGTTACTGCTGCGCCAGTTGTCGAATAATCTTGTCATCTATTATAGCAAATCGTAAACGATTGTCCTACCAGCGCAGGCTGTTCGTCAACAAGTCGACATAAAGAAACGGCGCTCTCGTCATACGGATGACGGCGCCGTTTCTCGTGAAGGTCATGAACAGACGAAATAGCGGCTGTCCGCCATCACTTTTTGATCATCATTTTCATGATCGATTCCATATTGTTCATGTTCATACCGCTCGCTTTGACTGCTTTCACGATATCGTTAATCGTCTTATCGGACACAGGTACCTTAGCCATAGCCGAAACTTGCTTAATCAATTTCGTCAGTTCCGCTTCACTCTGCATCGTCTCGTTCGTTACGCTGCTGGCTAGCTTCTTAACTTCGGTTTCCGAAATGTTTTTGCCCGTTTTCTTGTTGACGGCACTCAATACGTCTTTGGACAAATTCTTGTCTTTGCTCATCGATCCGCCGCCTCCTCTCTATGCGCAGCAACTCCGATTCCATTGATCGTGAAATCGTACGCTGCTAGCATCATATGAGGATGAATTAGCTTTGGTGTAGGCCCCAGTCCTGGGCGACTTGCTCACTCTCGTGCGTCCGTCCGCGTCCCATAAGACGCGAAACAGCCGTCGACGGGTCGCAGCCTTCGAACAATACCTGATACAGCTGATCTGCGATCGGCATTTCGACCTTGTATGCTTCCGACAACATGCGAGCCGCCTTCGTCGTCCGTACGCCTTCAACGACCATTCCCATCTGCGACAACACTTCATCCAGCGGGAGCCCTTGCGCCAGCTTATGTCCGGCACGCCAATTACGGCTGTGCGTGCTTGTACATGTGACGACGAGGTCGCCTACGCCTGCCAAACCGGCGAACGTGAGCGGATTGCCGCCCATCGCGGTGCCTAGCCGGCTGATCTCGGCGAGTCCGCGCGTCAGCAAAGCCGCTTTCGCATTGTCGCCGAAGCCTAGCCCGTCCGACATCCCGGCGCCTAGCGCAATAATATTTTTGACTGCCCCGCCGACCTCAACCCCGATCAGATCAGGATTCGTATAGACGCGGAAATACGAATTGATGAATGCATCCTGCGCCTGTTCTGCCTTCTGCTGATCGGAGGAAGCGACGACAACTGTCGTCGGCTGGCGCTTAGCCACTTCCTCGGCGTGGCTTGGGCCGGACAACACGACTAACGAATCTTCCGGTCTTCCGAGTTCCTCAGACAGTACCGTCGTCATTCGATTCAACGTATCGGCTTCAAAACCTTTGGTCGCGTGCACAATCAGTGCTTCCGGCAACAAGAATGGAGCTGCTTGACGCGCTACATCCCGCATAGCGGAGGAAGGCGCGGAGAACAGTACGAGTTCTGCACCGGACAGCGCTTCGCTCATCGAAGCCGTCGCATTGAGCGAATGCGGAAGCGTACAATTCGGCAAATATTTGCTGTTCATATGCGTCGAATTCATCTCTGCTGCTTGCGATTCACTGCGTGTCCACACGGATACGTCGAAGCCGTTATCGCACAGCACTGCGGCCAGCGCAGTTCCCCAACTGCCTGCGACAAGCACTGCCGCCTTGCGCTGACCGATTACGTTCTCATTCGTCATCTCTACAATCTATCCTCTCTTCGCGCCAATCTTGTTTTCTTTCCCCTGCATAAGCTTCACAAGATTGGAACGGTGCCGTACGAAAGCGAACACGCAAATTAATAGACTCGTCCATAGGAGCGGACCTGTACCGCTCATAATGGCAATGCCGCACGGCAGCATAGCTGCGAAAATAAGCGATCCGACCGAAACATAACGAGTTACCGCAATGACGATAATGGCGATAATTCCAGCGATAAGTGCAGGCACGAATGACAGCGTAGCCAGGACGCCGACCGTTGTCGCGATCCCTTTGCCGCCTTTGAAACGGAACCATACCGGCCAGTTATGGCCGGCAATCGCGGCAAGACCGCAGATGACAGGCGTCCAGTCTCCATGTCCGCCGCTTAGCAGATTGCCGATTAGCACGGCCGCTACCCCTTTGGCAATATCGAGTAAGAATACCGCGATTCCGGGACCCTTACCCAATACGCGAAGCGTGTTCGTAGCGCCGGCGTTGCCGCTGCCGTGCTGGCGGATATCAATGCCCTTAACCAGCCTTGCGATGACGATGCTGAATGAAACGGATCCTAACAAATAACTAATAATCACGGCGATGACTGCGTTTAACAAGCTCGTTCTCCCCTACTGCCTAGCCACTCGACTAGTCGATATTATACGTGAACCGGTTCTAGACAGACATTAGTCCGAATCGGATTTACGTCTCGTAAACAAGCGAACCGGCGTACCCTCGAAATTGAACGCAGCCCGGATTTTGTTCTCCAAGTAACGCTCATACGAGAAATGCATAATCTCGGGATCGTTAACGAATATAACGATCGTCGGCGGCTTCGTAGCCACTTGGGTAGCGTAGTTAATGCGCAGACGCTTGCCTTTGTCCGTAGGCGGCGGATTAATGGCCACCGCATCGGAAATAACATCGTTGAGCACATGCGTCTGGATGCGCAGCGAATGCTGCTCCGAGACATGATTGACAATTGGCAGAAGCTTATGCAGACGCGACTTCGTCTTCGCGGACAAGAATACGATCGGCGCGTAATGCATAAACAGGAAGTGGTCGCGAATATTCTGGGTGAACTCTTGCATCGTCTTCTCGTCTTTCTCGACGACATCCCACTTATTCACGACGAATACGCTCGCTTTCCCTGCTTCATGCGCGTATCCGGCGATATGCTTGTCTTGCTCGATAATCCCTTCCTCACCATTAATCAGGATGAGGACGACATCTGCGCGTTCAATCGCTTTCAACGAGCGCATAACACTGTATTTCTCCGTCGTCTCGTACACTTTGCCGCGTTTGCGCATACCTGCCGTATCGATCAATACGTATCGCTGGCCATCACGCTCGAACGGCGTATCGATCGCATCGCGCGTCGTACCCGCAACGTCACTGACGATAACGCGCTCTTCTCCGAGCAGCGCATTCACAAGCGATGACTTGCCTACATTCGGACGCCCGATCAAGGCAACACGAATCACGTCTTCGTCATATTCCTCATCCACTTGCTCCGGCAGCTTCTCTACAGCCGCATCGAGCAGATCGCCGATTCCGGTACCGTGCGAACCAGAGATCGCAACTGGCGTCCCGAAACCGAGACCATAAAATTCATAAATGTCATCCATCCGGTTAAAATTGTCCACTTTATTAACCGCCACAACGACAGGCTTGCGTGAACGAAACAGCATCTGTGCTACTTCGTCATCGGCATGAGTCATTCCGGTTTTTGCATCTACCATGAATATAATAACGTCGGCTTCTTCGACTGCAAGCTCCGCCTGCATCCGTACCGATTTCATGATTTCGTCTTCTCCGTCGATTTCGATACCGCCAGTATCGACGATGCTGAACGCTCTGCCATTCCATTCTCCGGTGCCATATATCCGGTCGCGGGTTACACCCGGCTTGTCTTCCACGATGGCCAGCCGGTCGCCGATGACGCGATTAAAGATGGTCGACTTCCCCACATTCGGCCGTCCAACTATAGCGATAACGGGTCTTGCCATAAGATTCCACTCCTTCGAAAATACTCACGATTACCACTATAACAAAAAACAAACGGCTTGGCTAACATTTCATGTTTTCATTGCGCACGATGGTCGACCAATATAAAGCTTCCGTTCTTCAAATCGTGTGCATTTGCATCCAATATTTTTTCCAGCAAGAAGGCGGTCTGCTGCATCGAGTCCATATCCTTCTCGATAAAAATCGGCGCCCCTCCCCCTGCTACTTGATCCGGCTTGATCGATACGACAGCTAAAATACGCGTCACTCAGCTGCCTCCTTCCTTATTGACGGACGCTTCCGTCGGCATTCGGACGGCCGATTCCAGAATCGGTACCCTTCTTGCCACTTCAGTCGCCTTCGCACCGTTCCGTTCCTGCGGCAGCAAGAATACAGCAAGCCTTCCGTCGCGTATATCGAGCTTCGCCATTGGAATGAGCGAAGGCTCGCCGCTGTCGCGGAATACGCCGAGTATCGTCGACAAATCATACAAAATCGCCTGCCGCTGGCCGAGATTCGACAAGGTCGCTTTGCCGTTCGGATTATAGGGCCGCAGAATGAGTCCGAGCCCTCTTTCAGCAATAATCTGCTGGTCATCCTGCAAACCAACATTCATGATATAAATATCGCCTACATACAGATCTGGACCTTCTACGCGTACCTGGGCCTCCTGAACATCCGCAATATGCGAAATTGATTTTCCTGATTTCAGAAATTGAACCACGCCTAGCAATACGAAACCAACTACAGCACCGGTCCAACAATTTACGGCGATGGCGAACAAACTCGTAAGCATCGACGTAAAGATGACCAAGTAATTCCGTCCTTCGAAAACCATTGCAATTCCTTCTATATATGTAGATCCGCGTGATACGAGCTCCATGCTGTCGATATTCGTCAGCGTGTCCCGCTCCATCTTTCGAACGTCTCGGAATTGCTGCGCAGCCAAGGTTAGAAACGTAATCGCCGTATAATCTTTCTTATAGAGAGACGGTATGGCAATGGCGCCCAATGCGGCAGCGATTATACCGAGCGAAATATGAATAATGCGCCCATGCGGATAAGTCGGGTATTGACGGTAATCAGTTCTAAGCATAAGCAATCTCGACATTAAACCGAAGAGGACGCCGACCGATACACCGATCAAATAACGGTGCTCCTTCATATATACGTCCAACCAATGAATCACGATTATACGCCACCTTCCTGCTCGCCTTCAGGCGGATAGAACCATTTTGACGCTGCGGACTTGATTACTCGAATGCAAAGCCCCATAAGCCTTGACGACAACAATGCGGCCATATAGCCGTCCCACCATGCAAGCGAACCGATTTCAACTGGACGCCATGCGACGGCTGGGGCGAACCAGCCCATTACTAGCGGCTGCAAGACGGATGCAATCGTTACGACCGCGAACAGCGACTGCGACTGAATCGGCGCACTTAATGCGGCTGCAGCACCAGTCAATATGGCGGCATCCAAAGAGGAATGACCGATTATGAGAACCGGATCATTCATATAGAGCAGACGAAGCCATCCCCCCATTAATGAGGAGAGCAGAGCAGCTACGATCATATAGAACCGCTGCAACGACCCTTTAGGCCGGTTGAATAACACTGCAGCAATTGCCCATACGGTCAACCAGCACGCACTCAAGCTGACCGTGCCGCCTGCCGGCGGCAGCCATTCCCGATGCAATGTAACATAGAAAGGCCACAGTAACACACAGCCAACGATCAGCAGCGTCATGCTGCTTGGTTTCACCTGGTCCGCAACTAGTTCTCTCCAGCCTGTCACGAGCAGGATGATAACAATCGTAATAAGCCATATCGCTACGAATCCAGCATTCATCTAGAAGCGTTCACCTCGCATGCCTGTATTATGCTCTGCTCTTGAACAGGGTAACCGCTTCAATTAAAGAGTTCTATAAATACAACAAGCCCGGAAGCAGCATGGGCTGCTTCCGGGCTTGTTAATGAAGATGCGATCCGGCTATTGCCGGACTACAATCATTTGAATTTGCTCAATTTGTCGCCGAAACGTTCACCGAGCGTGAAGCTCAAGCTTTGGTTGTTAGCGGCAATCGCTGCGCTGTGGTCTTCTTTCGGAGCACGCGCAGGACGGTCAGCACGCTCAGCGCGTGGAGCCGGCTCAGGAGCTTCTTCCGTTTCCTTGATGCTCAGGGAAACGCGTTTTTGTGCAGGGTTGAAGTCAAGAATTTTGGCTTTCACTTCTTGGCCTTCTTTCAGCACTTCATGCGGCGTTGCAACATGGCGGTGAGCGATCTGCGAAATGTGAACGAGACCTTCTACGCCTGGAGCGATTTCGATGAATGCGCCGAATTCAACGATACGGCGAACCGTACCTGTAACGATATCACCCGTGTTGAAGCTGTTTTGCGCCGATTCCCATGGGCCTGGCTGAGCAGCTTTCATGCTTAGGCTGATTTTGCCTGCAGCTGGATCAACCTTCAGCACTTTCACGCGTACCGATTGACCTTCTGATACTGCATCTTTAGGATGCGCAACGTGCTGCCACGAAATTTCGGATACGTGTACGAGTCCGTCGATTCCGCCGATATCAACGAATGCGCCGAATGGCGTCAGACGTTGAACCGTGCCTTCAAGCTCTTGGCCTGGCTCGAGCGATGCCATGATGCGTTGTTTGTTCGATTCGAACTCCGCCTCAAGCACTTCTTTCGCCGACAGAATCACTTTGTTGTTCTCACGGTCGATTTCTTTCACTTTCACGCGGATCGTGCGGCCTTTGTAGTCTTTGAAGTCTTCTACAAAATGGCGCTCAACCATCGATGCTGGAATGAAGCCGCGTACGCCTACGTCAGCGACGAGACCGCCCTTCACAACGTCAGCGATCGTAACTTCGAACGCTTCGCTAGCGTCGAATTTGCTTTGCAGGTCGTCCCAAGCCTTCTCGCCGTCGATTGCGCGCTTGGAAAGAACGAGCTTTTCTTTCTCGTCGTCGATGCTGACGACTTTCAGTTCAACTTCTTGGCCAAGCTGAACTGCCGTGGACGCGTTGTCGAGTTGTACAGACGACAGTTCGCGAAGCGGAATCACGCCGTCATATTTATATCCAAGGCTAACCGTAGCTTGGTTGTCTTCGATTTTGACAATCGTTCCTCTGACCGTGTCGCCTTTCTTCAAGGACACGAAATTGTCCATAGCCTCTTGGTTCGTTTCTTCGATCTTCGTTTCTTCTGACATCGAAAATTACCTCCTCAATTCATACCCCAACATTTATTTAAACCTGCCCGCCCCTGTTGAAACAGGTTCGTTACAGCGTTTAAAACTTTATTTGCGCAGCGCCCGGATATGACTCATAATCCGTTCGGTTACGCGGTCCAATGAATCGGACGACGGCTCTGCGATAATATCGGACAGATCAACCGGCGGTCCGTAGCGGACAATCGTTTTACGAAAAAGTTTATAATTCCCGTCGATATAAACCGGAATAATTGCTGCACCGCTGCGGAGCGCGATCATCGCCGCGCCTTTCTTCGCTGCTTCCCCGTTGCTCTTGCGCGTGCCTTCAGGGAAAATTCCCATCATGCCGCCTGCAGTCAACAGGTCGATCGAAGCACGAATCGCTTCTTTGCTGACGCCTCCGCGTTTGACCGGAAAAGCGCCAAGCGCCTTAATGAGGCGGCCGAACAAAGGAATATCGAACAATTCCTTCTTCGCCATGAACTGCACTTTACGGTCGAGCTTAATCCCGATCGTCGGCGGATCGAAGTTGCTCAGATGGTTCGAACATAGAATGACGGGTCCTGTATCCGGAACGTAGTGAATATTCTCGGCTTTCAACCGGAACAAGAGCCCATACAGAAGACGCAGCACGGCACGACTAAAGACATATATCATAGTTTACTTCGCCTCCGCCAATTTGGTTCTGCTTAAATTGACGATGTTGTCCGCCACTTCATCGATCGTCATCGACGTGCTGTCGAGCACGATTGCATCCGGAGCGCACACAAGCGGCGAAATGTCCCGTTCCTGATCTTTACGGTCACGCTCTGCGATTTCAAGCTCCAGTTGGGACAGCGTAATGCTGTCTTGTCCGTCCAGTTCCTTGAACCTTCTTAATGCCCGTTCTTGGACTGAGGCGGTTAAGAATACTTTCAATTCCGCATCAGGCAGTACATGCGAGCCGATATCCCGGCCGTCCATTACAACGCCTTTGCTCTGCGCAAGCAGCCGCTGCATGGTAACTAGCCGAAGCCTTACCCGCTCGACGGCAGCAACCTGCGATACATGCATGGTTACTTCGCGCGAACGGATGTCCCGGGTAATGTCAGCACCGTTCAGCAGAACGATTTGCCCCATCGGTCCGGGCTTAAGCGTAATATCGATGCTTTCCGCATGCGTTCCAAGCTGCTCGGAATCGCCGGGCGAAATGCCGGAGCGAAGAGCGCTGTACGTTACCGCGCGATACATTGCGCCGGTGTCGATATAAATATAATGCAAGGTCTCGGCGACATTACGGGCTACCGTACTCTTGCCGGCTCCCGCGGGTCCGTCAATCGCGATGTTGATCCGGTCCCGGCCGCCGTCTAGATGCGATACCAACAGCGAACCCCCCTACTGAGATCAGCCTCACGCTATGATTGCTGCTCCCGTTTACCTGTCAAGAAAAAAGCAGGCTCAGCCTGCGAACGTGAAAATTATACCACACCAAAACCTTCAATGCAAAGCTCGGCTGCCCCGTTGAAGCGGCATTCCTTCTAGCTTATCGGCATATGTCAGGTGTTGTCGAATCATATCCGAACGGAGCAGACACTGCGATAAAATGGCAAGAACAAGAAGCGTCAGCACGATGTTGCGGAGTACACGACTTACTTCTTCGGACAGCTTGCCGTACCTTTCACGTTCCAGCTGTCCATCAGCCGTCCCCTTCACCTGCTGCAGCTTCTTATCCTTGTTTCTAAGCCGGCGATCGGCAACCATCCTACGATCATCCTTCCCTAATTTTGGTGGATGGACGTAGCATGTCCGACGGCCGATTATATTATTCGCATTAATCGTGCGGCCAATTAGTGCGTGCCGCATCCGCAGACTAGCTTCAAAACTCTATCGATTGCGGAATTCGAGCTGGCGTTCGAAGCAGTAGCGGATAATCTTCTGCCTCTCGTAATCGCCAATGCCGACAAACATAAGCATCACATGGTTGCGTCCCGTTGCATGCTCCACGATGCGTACAATTTCCCCTTTGAAGAACGAGTGCTCAATGGTGCCGTTCTTATAAGGGAGCAGCAGCCAGCATTCGAGCGTTTGACCGACTTCCAATGGCACAGATCCGTCATTCGTGAACGAAATGCCTCCGCCGCCTACATCCTCCGTTAGCGCATTGAACCGGTCGCCGAGCGGAGTCAGCACCGCGATCTCCAACATCGAATCGACGCGCAGGAAGTGGCGCCGTTGTGTCTTCGTAATCGATGCCGGATCCGGTTTCTGAATGCGGACCAGCCGGATGTTATCTTCAATGAAGCCGGTTACATAGGAGTTAAAGAAATGTTTGACACCGTCTTCGGTTATGTAGAATGCAGAGATTTCGTCGCCCAGCGAGAGCCTCTTTAATCTTCCCGTGCTCTCTTGAAGCGGCCATTCCATGTACAACTCATCATTCCGGTCGTCCGCGATGCGAGATTTGCAGTCGAACTTACCTTCTGCTTCTTCGTCCACTGTTGAAACGACATAGTATTGCAAAGTCTGATTAATTTTCGGCAGCAAAAGGCTCCCCTCCCATACGGTGATTATATCACGTCGAATGGTGGGGAGCCATATCGAAACTTATTGCCTGCAATCCATTTGATGCGTAATTTTACCGCGTTTTCGACGCAGCCGGTTTTCCCGGATTTGCCGTTTTTCCCGGCGTTTCGGCCGAGTCCCGCATGTCTGGCGTTTCCTCAATCGTTTCCTCTACGCCAGTGTCCGCATTGATATACATTTTGTATGCGTGTCCGTTGATCTTGCCTACGAATTCGTAGCAGAGCGTTTCTTCGCCCATATCGTTCAAAATTAAAGCCATAGCCTCGGTCGAAACCTTCATATCAGGGTTCAGCGCCTTGCGGGCCTCCGCCTTCGTAATCCGCGGTTTCGGCAGCTTGCGCGCATGATGCTCATACACATAGTCCGAAGCTTGCAGCGCAACGACCTGACCATTATCCAACGCAACCTTGACCGTAATTTTCTCCGGATAAATCAGGACGCCATTCTGCGTCGCCACGTAAGTATATACACCCTCATTGACATATTCGTCGTAGCTGCTCGGCTTCATTCCTTTATAACCGTGAGCGTTCAAAAACTTGTCCGCGACTTTTCTCGTTTCGCTCAAGCTGATTTGTTTCTTGCCGACTTCCCTCGGATTCATGTACCAAATGAGCTGGCCGCCCTTTTGCGTGAAATCGAGTTGAATCGTCTCGCCTTTCGTCCGTTCAACCGTTGCAGAGAACGAGGCAAATTCCGTACCTTGGCCGTTCTCCACGACACGAATGCCGGCATCTGACTTCAGATCAAGAAATTGCGCCGTCTTGCGCTTAATTTCTTCGGGGGTCATCATTTTGCCGCCAAGCATCTTAACGGTTCGTTTCTGATACATGCTCGAGACAGACGGTCCCCAGTTTATTTCCGGATACTCGCCAACTTTATGGTCGACGGTTTTGAAGCCGTCGATAATCGAGTTGTCCCTTACCGATTTCTCGGTAGCGAGCGCCGCCTCTACATCCATCCAACGCAAATTGCTCTGCAGCACTTTCTGTTGCACCGACTGCAAGTTTTGCGAAATTTCATCCGACCGTTCGTACAGCGTCTTCATCGTTTTGAATTCGTCATCCGTGAGCGGATTTTTCGACAGGTCGCGCACAGCGGTTTTGTAGGCGAAGTTCGAAATGCGAGACAGAAATTCCTCCGTCGTGTTGAACGGCAGAAGCGTGAGCGGCAGCTGATTGACTTCGTTCTGCGCCTCGCTGGTCAGCCTCCAGACGTTAATAAGCCCTTTGCGGTGGTACGCTTGCGACTTAGAGTTAACGGCGAGCGTATTGCCAAGTTGCTTATGTACCTGCTCGACATGGTAGCTCAAATCGTGAAACGCCCGCTGATATTGATTTTCCGCTTTGATCAGTATCGAGTTTTTTTCTTGGTGCTCCTGATATCCCCAATAAATCGAACCGATGCACAATAGAGTAACGATCGGAAACATTACCGCGCTAAGCCGTTTATACATGACAAAAGCTCCTTTCTGGTCCCAAACCTGAGGTTAGTTTGGTTTACCGAAAGAAGCTTTATTCACCGCATCCGCCTGAATTTTCCTGTTGATCGGCCACGTTCAAATCGGATGCTCTTCGATATCGAAATCGTCGATGTTATTGCAGATGCACTGCTTGAAGCCCGTGTCGATCTTCTCCTTCTCGCGCTTGCCTCGAAGAACGAATTTCTCGCCGCACACATTGCACCTGATTCTAACTTTGACCCGTTCACCAATCATACCGCATGTCCCTCCTGGAATATCCACTAATATCCAGTATAAACCGAAATTCTACAGCTTAACCTCATCTTCGCGCGGCAAGAAGCGGAATGGCGAGCGGCTGCTTGCCCTCTGCATGTTCTTGAGCGACCATACCCACATAATGGCCATGAACGGTGGAACGATCCATACCCAGCCGCGTCCGAACGTTAACAGAATCCAATCGTACAATCCATGGAGCAGAAGAGGCACAATTAACGATACGAGCAAAAATTGGCGGCTGCGTACAGGAGATGCAAACTTCGCTTTTCCCATATAGTAGCCCATCGTAATGCCGAACAAAGCATGACCGGATACCGGCAGCAGCGCGCGGAACAACAACGAACCGAAGTCGGATGGCTGCGTAACCGCGTACAGCACATTCTCCAGCGTAGCAAATCCAAGAGAAATCGATGCGGCATAGACAATTCCATCATACGGCTCGTCGAATTCGGTATGATTGTAAATGATGTGAAACAGAACGAACCACTTCACACACTCTTCAACGGCGCCTGATAAGCCGAATGCGTCCAGCAGCGGATGGGTGCCGAGCCAAAGCTCAAGCCCGCGCTGTACGATCATGATCGGGAATAGAATTAATACGCCGATCAAAAACATGCGTACGACCATATGGATCGGCTCCGCTTCATATTTGTCCTTCAAGTACAAATAGGTGAGCAGGAAAACGCCCGGCGCAATGGCCGCCGTCAATACGGAAAACAGCATGTTGTCCTCTCACCTCCTGTAAGTGTCATCATTAGACCCAGCCTCTAAACCGCACCGCTTCCGCCATCTTCCTCACGCCTGCCATATACGCGGCTAGCCGCATATCGACGCTGCGCGTCCGGTGTATTTCATAGACATGCCGAAAGCCTTTGAGCATCATCGCTTCCAGCTTCATGTCGACTTCTTCCTCGCTCCAATAGTAGCCCTGATTATTCTGTACCCATTCAAAGTAAGACACAATCACGCCGCCTGCGCTTGCAAGCACGTCCGGCACTAACAATATATTCCGCTCCGTAACGATGCGCGTCCCCTCCAGCGTCGTCGGGCCGTTAGCCGCTTCGACGATGATCGGCGCCTTAATGCGGGGAGCATTCTCTTCTGTAATCTGATTCTCGATCGCGGCAGGCACTAACACATCGCAGTCGAGCTCCAGCAACTCCTCGTTCGAGATCAGGTTCTGGAACAAATTCGTCACCGTTCCGAACGAATCCCTCTTATCGAGCAAGTCGGGAATGTCGAGCCCATCTTTATTATACAGCGCGCCGTTCACATCGGAAATACCGATTACGACAGCGCCAGCGTCATACATAAATTTGGCAAGATAGCTGCCGGCATTGCCGAATCCTTGCACGACGACCCGCGAGCCTTTAATATCTTTGCCCTTCATGCGAAGCGCCTCGGCGATCATGATGGCAACACCGCGCGCCGTCGCAGTCTCTCTGCCCTTAGAACCGCCTAACACTAACGGTTTGCCTGTAATAAAACCCGGCGAATCGAATTCGCGGATACGACTGTATTCATCGAGCATCCAGGCCATAATTTGGGCATTAGTCATGACATCAGGGGCAGGTATATCTTTCGTCGGGCCGACGATTTGGCTGATCGCTCGAACATATCCTCTGCTTAGCAGCTCGAGCTCCCGAAAGGACATTTTGCGCGGATCGCATATAATGCCGCCCTTGCCCCCTCCGTACGGCAGATCGGCGATGCCGCATTTGAGACTCATCCAGATCGAAAGCGCTTTAACCTCATTCTCGTTGACATCGGGATGGAAGCGTACGCCTCCTTTTGTCGGACCTACGGCATCATTATGCTGGGCGCGGTAACCGGTGAACACCTTTGTCGAGCCATCATCCATACGTACCGGAATGCGGACGGACAACACCCGCATCGGCAATTTGAGCAACTCCACCATACTATCGTTGTAGCCAAGCTTACGCAGTGCCTGTTCAATGACGACCTGTGTCGACTCCAGCACATCATGCGAATCCGTGGAAGCCATCGTTTAGAACCCCCTATATTCCGGATTGATAGCCAATAATCAACGAATAGTATGGTCTGCTCTACCTTCACGTATGCAGCAGACACCGCTGTAAGAATAAGAAAGAGCATCCGCGCTGCTTTCTTTGCGCAAGATGCTCTTTAACCCGCTGACGCGTCAGTATGAGAAATGCTGACACAATTGGCGTATTGCGCCCTCGTTCATAATCGTCTTGCCGTACTCTTCAAGCACCGCTTCCGTCACAGACGTTGCTTCGCCGAATTCGGCCAGCAGCGCAATAAGTGCATTGTGTCTGGCTGGATCGATAAAGGAAGGGTCGATAGCCAGTATATATTTGCCGTTATACGCGAATAACCGTCCATCCTCGGTCAATGCCGACTGCTTCAGTTGGCGGCTGACCGAAATTACATCCTCGAAATCACGGAATGCGTACATGACAATATCGCTCTGCTCCAGCGTAACTTCCAATTCGTAGACGTCCTCGTCCGTCTCCTCATCTTCATGAGAGGAATCATCGGCATGCAAATTAACCTTGCCGCGGGTGACGATCACTACCATACCTTGAGCCGGGAGTGCGAATACTTCTACAGCAAGCGGACCGCTGGCTTCAAATCCGAGCTCGGAATGCGCTTGATCCATCATCTCGCTGAACAACTCATTCACCTTCGGAATTTCCCGCCACATGTCCTCTTTCTGTATCCCCCGCTCCAGCAGGTCGTCGAACGTCAGAAATATGCGTATTTTGTCTTGGCTCAGCCGTTCGATTTTCATGACAGGATCCTCCTATGCAGCATCTGATATAACAAGGTATGAGAACTACAATGATGTGTGATTCCCTCATGCCATATACCTATGTTACCATGTCCGCCCGGCGAATGCACTATCGCTCAAAAAAATAGGAGCAGCAGCGTCTTATAAAGCTCTTGTTCGACGCTGCTGCTCCTATTGATTGGATCAATGATGTTTTACACTTGTGTCTGTCGGCAGGCTGCCGCCCGTGGCCGAATGGAGTATCGCTTCCGTTTGCCGCTTGAGCTCCGGATCGCTCTCAACGAGCGCGCCTATTTGCTGCCATGCTTCTGCGGAATTGCCTGCGGAAGCGGCTGACGGCTTTGGGGCTGCATGCGCGGCCTCCTTGCTCCAATGGTTCAGCTTCCGCTCCATTACCTTGCCGAA
The DNA here is from genome assembly GCF_004000825.1 of Paenibacillus kobensis NBRC 15729. Taxonomy (GTDB): domain Bacteria; phylum Bacillota; class Bacilli; order Paenibacillales; family Paenibacillaceae; genus Paenibacillus_T; species Paenibacillus_T kobensis. The sequence goes on from NZ_BILZ01000008.1 coordinate 99,623, forward strand.
CAACCGGCTTCTGGCGGAAGACATCACCTCTCCTGCTGCGTCGACTGCCCACGCCGTCATACCGGGCCGTTTGCGCGATGCGTACATCGCTGCCGCCATACCGAGCAAACCGCCAATAATAAACCCGCTCATTTTCATCTCGATGACCAACTCCTTTCTGTTTCCGATATGCGCTTCCATCGTTTCCAGCCGGAGCGCCGCTGCCGGATTCAGCGTTCCGTCCTTTAGTTTGCACTCGTCCTGCAACGGCATCCTCGTGAAAAATAGGAAAAGACGAATACAAAGGCCCAAGATAAATATGATACAATGATGGCGTGTTCCATCCCATAATGGCCACGCAGACTATATTACAAAACGTATAACGGAGGTCTACCCCATGAATCGCATGCTGAAAGCATCCGTTCTGCTTGCGCTGGCCGCTTCGCTTGCTGCTTGCGGCTCGACTAACAAAGGCGAGAACAAGCCGCCGGCTGAGACTGTCACAGCAGAAAATCCGGCCGCAGCGCCAGACAAGCCCGCAGATTCGGCCACAGACGACACAAAGACTCCGCCGGCAGATCAATCGACTGATATTGGAGCCGGACAGACCGATGGCAGCACAACGAATGGAACGACCGGGAATGGAACGAATGGCAGCACCGGCCAAACGAGCGGCTCCGCCGAAGGGACTGACCAACCGGCGCAAGTCGATGAGAAGCCCGTCAAGCTGTATCGAATGAACAAGGTTTACCGGTTCGTGCCGATCGACAAAGAAACGACGACAGACAAAGTCGTACTGCTCACCTTCGACGATGGTCCGAAAGAATTGGAACAACTGACGAGTATGCTCGATACGCTCGACAAGCATAAAGCTAAGGCGATTTTCTTCGTCAACGGCTACCGGGTCAAAGCGCATCCCGAGCTGCTGAAGCTCATTCATGAGCGGGGGCAAACCGTCGGCAACCATTCGTGGGACCATATCGATCTGAAGAAAGAAAGCCAAGCATCGGTTGAGAAGCAAGTAGGAGACGTTATCAAGATCGTAGAAGACACGATCGGCGAAGCACCCAAATTTTTCCGTCCTCCGTTCGGTTCAGGCAACGACGGCGTGAAGAAATTCGTAAAGGATAACGGCATGTTATATATGACCTGGTCGAACGGATCACTCGATTGGGATACGAAGAATAAGAATAAGCCGGAAGCGGTCATCGCCAATGTGCTGGAACAGCTTCACCCTGGGGCGAACATTCTTATGCATGAACTGCCGTGGACCGATAAAGCGCTGGATGAGCTGTTGACGAAGCTGGAGGAGAAAGGCTATGGCTTTATCGACCCTGCTACGATCGAGACGGTAACCGACGCGCCAACTGCCCAATAAATGAAAAAAAGCCGTCCTTGTCAGGAGGCAGTGATCGACTGCTTTCCTAACAAGAACAGCACAACAATAAGTACTAGGAATAATAAAAACAAACCATTATAAAACCATTGAGTGGTCTGCTGCTTATTGGACGGATGCTTCTTCCGTCTCGGCGGCAGACCATTATCATCACCTGCGACCATCTCTTCGATTGGCTCCGTATAGCTGACTTTTCTTCCGCTCCGCGATCCAAACTTCGCCATTCGACTCATCGTTCTTCATTCCTTCGAAACCGAATAATCAAGCCCATCGTGGCGTCCACCAGAAAGTGCGTCATAATAGGCGCCCACAATGTACCGCTTTCTATATAAATCCATCCAAGTCCATAACTGATGGAGAATACGAGTCCCGTCGGAATCCAGTGCCGCAAATAACGGACGTGGATTGCCGCGAACAGAATACTCGTCCAATACGGTCCGAACGAATGCTGAACCGCGCCCCGGAACAGCATCTCCTCGCAGACGGATACGACGAACGACATGACGATAATATGCCATACCGGACGCGCCTGGAATAACCGTTCATTCACGCCTCCGTCGTCCGACACGTCATCCGGAACAAACCGTGAAATCAGCAGGTCAACCAAGATGACAGCTGCCGCAAGACCGAGTCCGAACATCCAGAAGCGGTCGTTATCCGGAACTTGAAGCAAATGAATCGGATTTCGGTGCTGAAATAAAATCCATATGATACCGATAATAAGGGTAAGCGCTTGCGTTGCATACAAATTGATCAAGAGAAGCCGGTCATCCAACTGATCGACGCTCACTTGCCGTAACCGGATCTTTTTCAAGTCGAATTTTTTCATGTCTTACCGCCTGTCCATAAACGTATTATTTCCTTTTTCCCTTTAATGGCCTATACTATTACCATAATACATAATTCGCCATAATTCGATATTGTCATCGAGGAAATCATCACAACTTCGATGAATTTCTTCCAAATTATATACTATTATTCGCGAGAAGGAGTTTCATAATTATGAACAAACGTTTATCCAGAACAGAAATGCTCATTAGCCTAGGATTTCTGTTTATGCTCGTATGTACCGTTGGCGCTTTTTTCTTCGGCGTCCAAGTCGGCACCGACAGGACTACAGCCAACTATGAAGTTCAAAAACAGTTAAACAGCAAACCTGTAACGTCTACCGCCTTGCAGCAGCAAGACCTGGTTTCGTTCTATCATACGGTATTTATGCCTTATCGTGAATTCCAATCGGAATGGATCGACCTCATCGAACAAGCCAACGTAAAGCAAACGACCGACTTCCCATCCGATCTGAAACGGATGTCGTCGCTTGCCCAGCAGAAATTCAACGAGATCTCGGCGATCAAAGTTCCTGCATCGTCACTGCTGGAACAATCGCAGCAGCAATTGCTCAAAAGCTTGTCCGGCTTCCAAGCCGATTCGAAAAAGCTGTCCGTCAGCGGAAGCAGCCAATCGGTTGATCAACTGCTCGCAGCTATGCGCAAAGACGACAACTACAAGCAAGGCGTAAGCCAGTCTCTTCATGGCCAACAATCGTACTATGATGCCATGTTGAAATGGGCAGCTGGAATGAACCATGATATTCCAAGCGAAATCGTTATGCCGAAAGATATGAAGACGGCATCTTGGAGCAAGCTCCCTCTTGCCGCCAAAAACAAACTAAGTGCCGATATTCTTACTGCAAACGGCATGCTCGTTAATTATTACCCGCAAGATCTTACAAGCCGGATTGACGAGTTTATCAGCTCTGGACAAGCCGGCAAACTGAAGCTTGGACTTATCGGTCCAATCTCTGAACTGCTCGCTGATACGAAAGCGATTCGCAGCGGCGACTACAAAAGCAATATGAGCCGGCTTTATTCGAATCAAGTGCTTCCTCAACTGCCGTTCTTCTTGCCAGGCGAATAAGCAATTGCTTCAGTCATATTGAAACCCTTGACGGGCAGCGACGGCTGCGATGCCACCCTCGACATTGAGGAGTGCTTCGTAGCCGTTTTCTTGCATATACCGGCATACTGCCTGGCTTCTAACTCCATGTGCACACATGATATATAACGTATCCTCTTGGCTAAGACTTGCCATCAGATCCGGAAATACGCTCATTGGCAGATGACGAGATCCCTCAAGATGATAATAATCCCATTCCTGAAGCTCCCTCACATCAATAATCTGATCCGCCTTCACAAGTCCGTTGGCCAATAATCGAAGAAGCTCTTCCGCATCGATATCTTCCCACTGTTTCACCGCGATTCCCCCTCTCCTGCATGCAATGAATCATAACGAAAAATTCACATATCGGCAAGTTTCGGCATTGCATTCCACCTGCCCGTTGCTATAAAATAGTAGACGTTATATCTTATTGACGAATATCTGTTTTATTGGACAACCATTCGTCCCGCTGCTGCAGACCGGTATCGGGACGATGTTTTTTAACTCCCGGCATTCGCCGCTTCACTTCGTCGAATGACTCCTTAACAGGGGTTTTTCCTACATATTCATGGATTTGCATTACGTTGTAACGATCAGACAGGAGGCAATCAACGCATGTTTAAAGTGTTAGTATCGGATCCTATCAGCGATCTTGGCATTCAGAAGCTGGTCGATGCAGCAGATGTTTCTATCGACAAGAAGCCTGGTCTTAGCGAAGATGAGCTCGTAGCCATTATCGGTGAATACGACGCTCTTCTCGTTCGCAGCCAGACTCGCGTAACGGCTCGCATTATGGACGCAGGCAAGAAGCTGAAAGTAGTTGGACGCGCAGGTGTTGGCGTCGACAATATCGACCTGGACGCAGCAACCCAGCGCGGTATCATCGTCATTAATGCGCCGGACGGCAACACGATTACGACTTGCGAGCACACTTTCGCCATGATGATGGCAGTTGCACGCCATATCCCACAAGCTTACCTCAAAACGGTTGGCGGCGTTTGGGACCGCAAATCGTTCGTCGGCGTAGAGCTTCGTAACAAAGTGCTGGGCGTTATGGGCATGGGCCGTATCGGCAGCGAAGTTGCGAAACGCGCGAAAGCCTTCGGCATGGAAATTCTCGGCTACGATCCGTTCCTGACGGAAGAGCGTGCAGAGAAAATGGGCATCAAACTGGCATCGGTTGACGATATTGTTCGCAACGCTGACTTCATGACGGTGCATACGCCACTTACGCCGGAAACGCGCCACATGATCTCGAGCAAACAATTCGAAGTTATGAAACGCGGCATGCGTATCGTGAACTGTGCACGCGGCGGTATCATCGACGAGCAAGCGCTCGTGGAAGCAATCGACCAAGGCATCGTAGCAGGCGCTGCATTCGACGTATTCGAAGTTGAGCCTCCAGCAGCTGACCATCCGTTCCTGACGCATCCTAAGATCATCGTTACGCCTCACCTTGGCGCATCGACGGTTGAGGCGCAAGAGAACGTTGCAATCGACGTATCGGAGCAAGTGCTCCACATTCTGCGCGACGAGCCATTCATCAACGCGGTGAACATGCCTCCAATCCCAGCTAACGTTCGTGCTGTACTGCAGCCTTACTTCGAGCTCGGCGAGAAGCTTGGCAGCTTCATCTCGCAGCTGTCGGACGGCGCTGTGAAAGAAATCGTCGTCAGCTACTCGGGCGAACTCGCGGATGTTGATACACAGCCGCTTACCCGTTATATTACGCGCGGCGTATTGGCACATCATCTTGGCGCTGACCAAGTCAACGTCGTTAACTCGATGCACCTGGCGAAAGAACGCAGCGTGAACATTGTCGTGAACAAATCGCATACGGCGAAGGACTTCACGAACCTTGTAACGGTAACGCTCCGTACGGCCAAAGAAGAGCGTACTGTAGCAGGAACGCTGCTGACAGGCTATGGCCCTCGTATCGTTCAGATCGACAATTATCCGGTTGACGTTGCACCAGAAGGCAACCTCATTCTCGTATCGCATACAGATAAACCGGGCATTATCGGCCGTGTCGGTACGCTGCTCGGCGGTAACGATGTGAACATCGCAGCAATGCAAGTAGGACGCAAACTGATCGGCGGCGCGGCTATCATGGTCTTGACGGTTGATAAAGTAGCTCCGAAATCGGTGCTGGAAGAAGTCGCGAAGCTCGCAGACCTGAACAGCGCGAAAGAAATTCACCTCTCTTAATGAGATACACAAGGTTGTCCCTACGGGGACAGCCTTTTTTTCATATGTCCGTCCGACATTATGTGCAAGGAACAATCGTTTTCTATGACTTTCCCCCTTCAACTTCTCCATTTCGTCACAGGTGCAAGCAGGAGACATGAATGTTCCACGTTGAACAAGATTAGTCCTGCTTTTCCAACAAAAAAAGCGCTCATCAAGATGAGCGCTATGACAGCGGATGATCCAAATCGACAGGCAGCAACAACGTAAACGTAGTTCCATCGCCGATCTTGCTGTCGACAAGAATACGGCCGTGATGGCCGTCGACAATATTTTTGACAATGGCAAGGCCGAGTCCGGTTCCGCCCGAAGTTCCCCGTTTGCGCGACTTGTCCGCCTTGTAGAAACGTTCGAATATATAAGGCAGATCATCTTCCGGAATCCCTTCGCCTTCATCCGAAATTTTCAGCTCGATATGGCTTGGCGAGTTCCACTCCGAATCCGTCTGTGCCCATTGTCCAGAAAGCATGATGGCTGCCCCAGATGGCGTATGGCGCAAAGCGTTGTCGAGCAGATTCGTCAGCACTTGCTCAAGCCGGTCCTCGTCAGCCGCTTGTACGGATAACGGCGGTGAATCCGGAAGCTCGCATATGAGCCGGATGTCTCGTTCCTTCGCGAAAGCTTGAAATTTGCGGTGAACGCGTCTGACGAGTGAATCGATATCACATGGAACGAGCTTCAACTCACTGTGACCAGCTTCCATTCGGGCAAGATCGAGCAAGTCCTTCACCAGTCTGCCCATCCGCACCGATTCGTCATGAATGACCTGTACCAGTTCGTCCCGTTCTTCCTTCGAATCGGCAAGCCCGTCCAGCAGCGCTTCGCTGTAGCCTTGCAGCATGGAAAGCGGCGTCCGAATCTCATGTGAAACGTTCGCCACGAAATCGCGGCGCAGCTTCTCAAGCATAAACTCCTCTGTAACGTCACGCATCACCGCGACAGCTCCGCGTACGGAGTCATTCGATTTAAGCGGTGCCATCACAACCGACCAGACACCGTTCTTGACATGGATTTTGTCACTGCTGTCGACACCGTCCACCGTTACACGGTTGTATAACTCGCGTAACGGACCTGGAACACGGTCTTTCTTCGAATCCTTCTCATCGTCATCATCCGCCCAATCGAGCGCATTCCAGCGCGTCATCAGCTGTCCGCCCGGCGGATTGGACATCGTAATGCAGCCTTCCGCGTCGAATGTGACGACGGCATCGGACATGCTCCGAAGAACGCTGGACAGATGGTCCTTCTCGTGGCTCAAATCTTTAATGAGCGAGTCGAGATCACCTGCCATCCGGTTAAACGCATGAGCCAGGTCGCCCAGCTCGTCAGTCGACCGAATCGGTACGCGCGTCTGGTAGTTGCCCATCGAGATCGACGAAGCCGCTTTCTTCAGTTCAATAAGCGGCTGCGTTATTTTGGAAGAGAGGAAAAAAGCAAAGAACGTCGACAGCAAAAACCCGATTACGCCGGTGAACACGAACAATACTTTCACTTGATGAGAGGTCGTATCCTGGAAGCTGATATCGATGTATTGCAGCAGAAACATGCCGAGTATGAGCAGCACGACTGCTACGAGCACAATGATCGTCATCCACAGCTTGCCTACGACGCTGCGCCATACCCATAGCTTCATCGGTTATTTGGATACCTCAAGCTTGTATCCGACGCCCCATACTGTCGTAATCATCGACGCAGCCTCCGGCGATACTTTGTTCAGCTTCTCACGCAGCCGCTTCACATGTGTATCGACCGTACGCAAGTCGCCGAAAAACTCGTAATTCCATACGTCCTTCAGCAGTTCCTCGCGCGAGAACACTTTATCCGGTGATACAGCCAGATAGTGCAGCAGCTCGTATTCCTTCGGCGTCAAGCTCACCTCTTGCCCGCCAGCCGAAACCCGATGCGCATCATGCTCAATAATGAGGTGAGGAAGTACGATATTGTTGCTCGAGTTCGATTCTTTCGTCAAGAAGGCGGTAGCCGACGAACGGCGAAGAATCGCTTTGACCCGGTAAATGACTTCGCGCGGGCTGAACGGCTTAACGACGTAATCGTCGGCGCCTGCTTCAAACCCTTGCACACGGTTCATCTCTTCGCCCTTCGCAGTTAGCATAATGACCGGCGTCGCTTTCACCTGACGGAGACGCGAGCATACTTCTACGCCGTCAATGCCCGGAAGCATGACGTCGAGCATGATCAAATCATACTCTTTGCCCGCTGCCATCCGAAGCGCTGTCTCGCCGTCCTCCGCCTCTTCGATCTCGTAGCCTTCCTTCTCTAGATACATTTTCAGCAGGCGGCGAATTCGTTCTTCGTCGTCTACGACCAATATGCGATGTGCTGCTTCTGACATTAGGTCACAGCCCCTTTACATATAGTGGACTTTCGTTTATACCCCAGCGTAGGAATGCAATCCGGCGATAATAAGATTCACGCCGATCAGCGTAAACCATACGATGACGAAGCCGATAACGGACAGCCATGCCGACCGAAGGCCCTGCCAGCCGCGGGACAGCCGGAAGTGCAAGTATACGCTATAGAATAGCCACGTTATAAGCGCCCATACTTCTTTGGGATCCCATCCCCAGAAACGGCCCCATGCTTCGTTCGCCCAGATCATCGCGAAGATGAGTGCGCCAAGCGTAAAGACCGGGAAACCGATCGCAATCGCACGGTAGCTGATTTCGTCCAAGTCACTCGGGTTAACGCCGTCCATATGCGGGCGAATTACAGCGCCAAGCGGTTTGCGGAAAATAAGACGAAGCACCGCATAAAGCAGCGATCCGGCAACAATCGACCAAATGACCGTGTTCAGCTTCCGTCCAGCGTTAACGCCTTTCATCCAAGATGGCGTCTCGATCTGCAGCTTCTCAAGACCGAGGAACGAATCCGCCGAATCTGCGTGGCTGTTATACGGCTTGAAGATCGGCGGCAGGTTGTATTCGACCTGCTCCGTATTCGTAATCGTCTGCCCTTGCGTGTCAATGCTGATGTTCTCTTGCGTAAAGTGCGCCTCATAACCTGCGCCGCGGAATGCGAAGACAATGCTGATGAAACCGACGACAACGACAATCGTATACAGCGTATATTCGATCCAACGCTGCTGCTTGCGCGCTTGATCATCCTTGCGCGTATAGTCGACAACCCGTAGCAAATACATGAGTCCGGCAGCAAATCCAACCGCGAAGAAAGCTTCGCCAAGCGCTGCTGTCGTCACGTGGATTTTGAGCCAGTACGAATCAAGCGACGGAATAAGCGGTTGAACATCTTTCGGGAATACAGATGCGTACGCAACGATAATAACGGCAAGCGGCGTGGCGAACATCCCAAGCAGCGGCTTGCGGTAAATCGCATAAATAATCGTAAAGGCAATCATGACCGCCATGGCCAGGAATGACATAAATTCATACATGTTGCTTGTCGGAATTTGCCCGCTGCCGTACCAACGCGTGAAGAAGAACGTCAGATGTGCGGCAAGGCCTGCCGACGATACGATGAAGGATGTTCTCCCCCAGCGTGCGATATGATGCTTCGAATCGCGGTTGCTCCATTTCTGTCCGGCGATTGCAATTACATAAAACATAAACGCTACACAGTATAGAATGAAAGCAACTAAATAGGCGTGTCCACTAAAATCGACCCAACTCACGAATTATAACCCCCGTTATCGAGCTTATCCTTATCTACTTCTATCTTCATCTGCGCAAGCGCCCAAGCGACGTCGGCACGCATGCCAAAATGATTTTTGTTCGTATGCGCGCCGAGCGACAGAACTCCGTTGTCCACCCGGAGCCAGATGCGGCGATGATGCCAGTAAGCACCCATGAGCAAGCCAAGCATACAAATACCGAGTCCAGCCCATACATACGTCAGCGCCCGGTCGACTCGAACGAGCAGGTAGCTCGTATAGGAAGTGAACGATACGTTCTCCATTCCATCGACCCGAATCTCGACCTTAGGTGCAAGATCACGGTTAATCACATCTTGACGGAACCGTTCCTTATCCTTCTGCAGCGGGAAGTACATATAAGGCTCTCCTGCAGCGTCGATTCCTGGACCTTTCACCATAAAAATAAACGCTGGCGCTTTCGGATCACGCGAGAGCGTGACAGGATTGCCTTCATCGTTCAACGAAAATTCCATGTACTGCGCCTTGAGCGATAAGCTGTACGGACCAACCGTAAATTCGGTCTGCGGATCCTTCATCGGCAGATCGAACGGACCGTATACTTTACCGGACTGCTTATCCTCGATGACCGGCTTAACCGCTTTCAGCAGTGGCTGATCGTCGTAGCCGATTTGATACAGCTTGACTCCTTTGTGCGAGAGCGGATGATTGACGATAATATCGTAATTTTTCACCGGCTCCAACACCGGATCGATACCAGGCTCGCCACACGATTGAACGCACTGATACAGGATAGCTTCCGTCTTGTACATCTTCGGCCGTTCTTGATTTTTGAGCCGGTCCGGCAATTCTTTCTCTTCGTAGTACTCCACTGTGAACTTCTCGTTCTTCACGTAGTAGTTCGTGCCCGGCACTTGCACCGTCTCGCCGTCTCGTACTGCAATCGTCTCTTCCATCTTCCAATCCGGAATCGTACGGGCAAGCAGAGCGAGCAGCAGCACGATCAGGCCGATGTGGTTAATGTACGGCCCCCAGCGGCTGAAACGGTTTTTCTCCGCCAGCAATGCGGTTCCGTCTGTATGTACGCGATAGCGCCGGCGCTTCATATGGCCAGCCAACTCTTGCACCCATTGTTCGGCATTTCCTTCAACAGGTCCGGTATATACCGTCTTCTGGCGGGTAATAAACATGAGATGCTTGCGGATTTGCTGCTTGCTTAACGCCCGGTATAGCGGCAGAACACGGTCCAAACTGCAGATGACAAGCGATGTTCCGATCATAACCAGAAGACCGACGAACCACCAGGAGTCGTACATCGAGGACAGACCTAATTGATGGTACAGCTTGCCGCCCCAGCCGTAAGTCTGCTCATAGTATTCAGCCGTATTGCCTTGCGGATAGATCGTGCCAATGGCCGCGCCTACCAGCGTAATAATAATGATAATAATTGCGATCTTGACCGATGAGAAAAAATTCCATACCAAATCGAGCGGATTCGGATTTCTCTTCTGCGACCGGCGCGCCATGCCGTCATAACGCATCTCGAGCGGCGCATCTTCAGCAACCTCGGTCTGCGGCTTGCCGCAAGATTCGCACAACAGCGTATCCGGCGGATTCTGGTGGCCGCATTCGCACTTCGTATTCTGGAACAACGTACAGCCTCCTTACTAGACATACGAGCTAGGTTTGAAGCAGCTTCTCGATTCGTTCGTCGATGTCCTGCTCAGTCATGCCCCCGACGAAAATATCCATGATCGTTCCGTCAGGCTTGATGAAGAAAGTCGACGGATACTGTTCAAGCCCGTATCGCCGCTCTATCATCTTGTTCGCATCCCGCAATATCGGGTACGACAAATCAAAATCTTTGACGAAATTGTTAACCGTCAAATCGCCTTCACTTAAGTTCACCGCCAATATTTCGAACGGCTTGTCTTTCCATTTCAAATACTGCCGCTCGAATTCCGGCATTTCCTTCACGCAAGGCGGACAGAATGATCCCCAGAAGTTAAGGACAACTGCCTTCCCCTTATAGTCCGAAAGCTGATGCTGCTTGCCCGTCAGATCCAGCAGCGTAAAGTTAGGCGCAGCGCTTCCGACCTCTGGACGATCGCTGTCAGACGACGCAAAGAGCGCCTCGCCGATCGCATATCCGCCGAGCAGCAAGACGCCGAGCATGATTACGATTTGTATCGGTTTCCGATACTTGCCCAAGCCTATCACCTCAAGTCTGTTGCATATACGTCGATTTCTTTCTTATTATAACGAAAATTCGACGGCATTTATAAATGCCGTCGACGATCATTTATGAACTTTATGTGACCTTCTGCTGCTCTGAGAGCTGCTGCCTTTGCCTGGCCGTGAAGAGGACCATTCCGATGACCTTCCGCCGCTTCGATCCGCGCCGCCGGAAGCCTGTCTTTGCGACGAACCTCTGCCTTTGCCGGCTTGCGGTTGTTGATCGTTCCGCGGTTTGCGCTCAGTACTAGCGGCGCCTGTGCGTCCCAGCGTCTTGCTTCCCTGAGGTTTGCTTCCTTGAAGCTTGCCGCCCTGCGATGTGCTGCGCTGCTGACGAGCCTCTGCTGCACTGCGCTTCTCGCCCTCGGCAATAATCGGGGAAAGCACCGACTTCGCATACGAATCCCGCGATCGGCTTCCAACAGGCTTCGCTGCTTGCTTCTGCCGTGCCGGCTTGCGTCCTGCTGCCTCTGGCTTGCCCTTCTTGTTCTCTTCGGACAAATGCTTCGGTTTCGGCTTCGGCTTCCACTCCGGTTTCTTCGCCGGCTTATCCGAAACGACATGACGGCTGCTGCCTTCCGCCTTCGCTGCTTCGGCACGAAGCTCTGCGATCTCTTTTGGCGTCAGAGGACGCCAGCCGCCGCGCTTTAAGTTCTGCAAACCGAGTTCGCCGAACTTGACCCGCTTCAACCGGGTAACCGGATGGTCAATCGCGTCGAACATGCGGCGTACTTGCCGGTTGCGGCCTTCGTATATCGTGATGCGGATCGTCGATTCCTTATGATCCGCCTGCACGTCCTGATACTCGACTTCGGCCGGCGATGTCATGCCGTCCTCCAGCTCGATGCCTTTTCTCAACTGCTCCAGCTTATCTCCGTGCGGAACACCATTAACGGTCGCCAAATAAGTCTTCGGCACATGGTGCTTCGGATGCGTCAGCAAGTTGGCGAACTCGCCGTCGTTCGTCAACAGCAGAAGCCCTTCCGTATCGTAATCGAGCCGGCCGATCGGATACAACCGCTGTTGGATGCCGGTCAAGAAGTCCGACACGATCTTGCGGCCCTGCGGGTCCGACGCGCTCGTGATGACGCCCTTCGGCTTGTTCAACATAATGTACAGCTTTACTTCCGATTCAATTGGCTTGCCGTCCACCGTAATGACATCTTCCTGGGGATCGGCTTTCGCCCCGAGCGTCGTAACCGGAACTCCGTTCACTTCCACTTTTCCGGAAAGAATCAGCTCTTCGCACTTGCGCCTGGAGGCAATGCCTGCTTGCGCTAAAATTTTTTGTAAACGTTCCAACTTTTTCACCTCAACCTCCATATTAACTTTAAGCAGACAAAAGCACAAGTTCAGCAATCGAGCCGATTCGACTCGTTCTGCGAACTTGTGCTTCATGATTAACCGAACATAATTAAACAAACTGCGATCGAAGCGGCAAAGCCAACGAGATCCGAGAACAACCCAACCTTAAGCGCATACCGGGAGCGGCGGATGCCGACAGCGCCGAAATAAACGGTGATCACATATAAGGTCGTATCCGTACTGCCTTGAATCGTCGATGCGATTCGTCCTATTAGTGAGTCTGGTCCGTATGTTCGGATCAAATCAGTCGTATAAGCTAGCGACCCTGCGCCGGTCAGCGGCCGCAGCAAGCCTAGCGGCAGCACTTCGGCCGGTACGCCCAGAGAGCTTAGCATCGGCTTGAACGCCGCGAGCATGACATCCATGGCTCCGGACGCCCGAAACATGCTGATCGCAACCATCATGCCTACGATATGAGGAATTATGCCGATTGCAGTACCGAAGCCTTCTTTGGCTCCTTCGACGAACGTTTCATACACAGGTACTTTCTTAAATGCCGCGTACAGCGGAATAAATACGATAAGAGCAGGAATCATCCAGACCGACAGCACCGACAGCCATTCAACCAACGGCCTCACCCTTTCCGTTAGGCGGAGGCGACGCCGCGTACGGCGGCACCGGCGGCCTCTTCACCGCCCGGCTCCGGTACCACCTGTCCGCTGCTATTGCAGCGGCGGTGGCAACAGCGGTTGCCGCGATCGTCGAGCCGACGATCTCAGCAGCGTTCGCAGACTCGTATTGAAGCCGGATCGCGATCAGCGTAGTCGGTACAAGCGTAATACTGGATGTGTTGAGCGCCAGCAGCGTACACATAGCCGGTGTCGCCGTACTCGGATCCGGATTCAGCTTCTGTAGCTCCTGCATCGCCTTAATGCCCATCGGCGTCGCCGCATTGCCTAGCCCAAGCAGATTCGCAGCCATATTGCTCATAATGTAGCCGAGCGCTGGATGCTGGCGCGGAATGTCGGGGAACAAGTACCGGACCGCTGGCCCCATCATCCTGGACAATACGCGGAGCAATCCGGCATCTTCGCCGATCCGCATTAATCCAAGCCAGAATACAAGGATACTAATTAATCCGAAGCTGACCGTAACACCGGTCTTCGCACCGTCGAATGCTGCTTCGGTCACCGCTTCCAGCTTCCCTGTCACTGCGGCTGATACGACGCTGACAACAATCATAAACAACCAAATCCAATTGACCATTCCAGTCTCACGCTCCTCCCCCGAATAGCGCTTTAACGACGGACTGAAGCGAATGCCGGAACGAGAAGCCTGCCGCGTCCGCGCTTGTCTCACGGTCCGCTGCCGGATACGGCCGTTTCTCCCTCCATAACAACCGTTCGCTTCCCGTCTCATAGACCGGTACAGAGCCGATCACGCGGCCGTCAAGCTCCCATTCAAGCGTTCCGCGTTCCCCAAGAACATAACGCGTGCTGCCCGTCTCGATCAGCTTCAGCTTCGACCGGAGCTCGGCTGCTTCGCCGTCGGCCAGCGCATAACGGAACGTACCTCCCGCGGCAAGCGGATATCCGCTGATCGGTTGGCCTTGCTTCGCAATGACGGTAAGTGAATAATGCTTGAAGCCCCAGTCCAGCATGCTGCGGTGATCGGACCAATCGTCCCGGTCGTTAATCGTCACTGCAGCAAGCTGCTGGCCGCCGCGCGTAGCGGAACTGACCAAACAGCGAAGCGCTGTTTTCGTATAGCCGGTTTTTACGCCGTCTGCCCCTTCATACAGCGCAAGCATCTTGTTTTTGTTCGTCCATTCATAATCCCACGGATCGTTCGGATTCGGCGCTTTCTTCACCCGCGTCTTGACGATTTGAGCGAAAGTCGGATTGTGCAGCGCATAAGCTGTAAGCTTGGCCAAATCGTTGGCTGTCGAATAATGCCCGTCCTGATCGAGACCGGACGGATTCATGAACTGCGTATTCGTAAGCCCGATCCATTCGGCCTTCTCGTTCATCAGCTTAACGAACCCTTCGATAGTGCCGCCGACATGCTCGGCAATGGCGGTTGCCGCATCGTTGCCCGAGCGGAGCATTAAGCCGTAAAGCATATCTTCCAGTTTCATCTCCTCGCCTGCGCGCAAATAGATGGAAGAGCCCTCTTTGCCGGCAGCTCGAACACTGACCTTCACTTTGCTGTTCAGATCGCCCTGCTCGATGGCCACTATGGCCGTCATTATTTTCGTCAGACTCGCGATTCGCATCGGTTCGTCTCCGTTTTTCGTATACAAAATCCGTCCTGATGCGACATCAATCAAAGCTGCGCCCTTCGCTTGTGTGCTGATCGGCGACAGCTTCGCAGCGGCCGCAACAGATTGGAGACCGAACGTCCCAGCCAGCAGCACGATCGCAGCAGCGGCCGACAGCCGCCGAAAGCGCGGACGGCGCAACGATAACAAGCTCATGCTCATGTACCCTCCCACAACGCTAAGGTGTAATTTGCCTGCTTGTACAGCTTATGCCTAACCGCCTTCCTTTATGCTCGTCCCCCGCTCCTTGGGCCCTCAACCATGCGCACCAACGCAAAAAAGGACCGTCCGCAATCATCGACATGACTCGGAACAGCCCTCTAATTTAGTTTCTTGAGAATATTTCATGGATCCACTCAGCTCAACCAACCATTCTTGTTCGCAATGACGATTGCATCGATCCGGTTTTTCGCGTCAAGCTTACGGATGGCTTCGGACAGATAATTCCGGACCGTACCGGAGGTCAAGTACAGCCTCTCCGCTATATCCCTTGCTGACAAGCCGTCACCGGCGAGCCGAAGAACTTCCTGCTCCCGCTCCGACAGAGGATTCTCCGTCTCCCACAGCGACATGGCAAGCTCAGGGCTCACCGATCGGCCGCCTTCATATACTTTGCGCAGCGCTGCGCTAAGCTCGTCGAATGGCGAATCTTTCAGCAAGAATCCTCCGACGCCCGCCCGCATCGCTCTCTGAAAATAACCCGAACGTGAGAACGTTGTTAATATGACGACTTTGCAGTTTAGCTTATTCGCCACTATCCGTTCCGCGACATCGAGCCCCGACATGCGGGGCATTTCGATATCGAGCAGACACAGATCAGGACGAAGCGACTCGATCAGCTCGAGCGCCTGCTGGCCGTTATCGGCTTGCCCGATAACCTCGATGTCATCTTCCAGATCGAGCAGCGCGCTCAGCGCACCACGGAGCATTCCTTGATCCTCAGCGATTACGACCTTCATCTGTGTCATCCATCCTTCTCTATGTGCGGGCTACGAGCGGCACTCTAATAACCGTACGCGTACCGTTGCCTGCGCTGGATTCGAGCATGACCGCTCCTTCCACAAGCTTGAGCCGTTCTTTCATCCCCGACAAGCCATGGCCCGAGGCCAGGACGGCCGCCGGCACGTCTGCGATTCCGCATCCGTCATCGGCAACGATGAGTACGAGTCGGTCATCTTCGTTCCGCCTCTCGATGACACACTCTTTGGCACCGCTGTGCCGAACGACATTCGTTACGGCTTCACGCAAGCACATCCCCATAATATTGTTGATAATAGGCGACGCTTCTTCCGGGAGAAATTCGCCTTCGATCCGCAGTGAAATATTAGCCGTAGCAAGAAGCTGCTTCGCATGAATGATCTCGTCTTCGACGGTCGCCATATTCAAACCCGACACGAGCTCGCGAACTTGCTTCAACGCCGCCCGGGAAGTCGACTGAATGTCGCGCACTTCTTGTATGGCTCTCTCCGGATTTTTCGCGATTAGTTTCTCGGTTAATTCGCTCTTCAAAGTAATAAGAGATAACGAATGGCCAAGCGTATCATGCAGATCGCGCGAAATGCGCGCACGCTCCTCATTGGCCGAAAGTCTCGCGATCTCCTCGTTCGCCATGTTCAGCTTTTCCTTCAATTCCTTGGAACGGCGCCCGATTCGGATCATGAGCGGAATGAACAGCATGACCAGCACGGTTGGGATCGTCAGGTATAAGTCATCCATCGCAATTTCGTTGCGGTTCGCCACGAATACGAACACCACTAGTGCGAGCAGCGCGAGCCAAGCCGTCAAGAGGTGCCGGTTCGAACGGAGCATCCCAATAACGGGCGTCGGATAGAAGCCCATGAACAAAAAGCTTGCATCATATTGATAGGCAAAATAACCGATAAGCGCAATTTGGGCAAGCACCAGAACCAACCGCCCAGTCTCGAATAAGAAACTGTATACATACACGACCGCGAACAGCAAGAGAACCGTTATGCCGGCAACGATATCTTCCGCCGAACGCTGCATAATAGCATGCAACGGAAAGGACAAGTATAGAAGCCAAATAAACGAGACGAACAAAGGCGGCCTCCCTGGAGACCGCGCATGAAAGTTGAACATAGAACTAGACCGCTTCCTGTTTTTTCATGATATAGGAGGATAATATCACAGCGCCGATAACATATGCACCAAGCACCAACACACCCATCCAGTCAAACGTGCCGCCGCCGATCAAATTGCGCGCCTCATAGCCGAGCCAATACGTCGGCATCGCATGCGCAATCACTTGCATCGTACTCGACATCGTTTCCGTTGGCGTCCACAGTCCGCCGAGCAACGACATGCTCATGTAGACGATCATGCCGACGACCTGTACGACGTCCGCATTGCGCACTGTACCGACAAGCGTGCCGATCGCCATGAACGAGAAGCTGCCGAACCAGATCCACAGTCCGCTCTCGATCCATAACGAACTGCTAAGATCGACTCCTTTGACCGTAGCAGCAACGATGAACAGGATAATAATCATGAACAAGTTGATAACCGCTTGCGCCGCAACTTTCGATACGACGAACGCCCATGACGGCAGCGGAGTAATTTTCAGCAGACGAGCCCATCCTTGCGAGCGTTCCTTCGAAAACTTCTGGCTGAGCGTCATGATGCCCGATCCCGCAACGCCGTACGCCGCCATCGACATTAAGTAGTATGCGCTCCAATCGATACCGCCGACTTGCATTTCCGAATCCATCGAAGAGGTGAAAATGAAGTAGAAAGCGATCGGCATAATAATCGTGAAGAAGACGAATCGTCTATTGCGCAGCGTGCGGAGCATTTCCACCTTGAATTGAGCGACCGCCGCTCTTCTCATCGTAATATCCATATCGTTAACCCCTTTTATACAGAATAGTCCATTGCCGCCGTTAGCCGTTCCGTTGAAGCGGCAATTACTCTTACTCTTGCAAGCTGCTGACGAGCGTACGGAATGCTTCCTCCAGACCGCCGCTTTGAATCTCGATATCTTTCATCGGGATTCCCCGTTGTACGAGCTCTACGATAAGCTGGTCCGTATTGTTGCTGAACAGCTTTACCCGTCTGCCGCTCCACTCCGTCTCGGCAATACCCGGAATCGTCCGCAACCTTTCATTCGTCACGCCGTCGCCTGCCGTGAACGCAATCGTCCGGCCGAGAGCGGTCGCCTTCACTTCGCTCGGCGTGCCGTCCGCAACCAAACGTCCGCCGTTAATGACGATAATCCGGTCCGCGATCTGATCGGCCTCCTCTAAGTAATGTGTCGTCAGCACAATCGTACGGCCCTTATCGGCCATCGCTTTCACGGTGTCCCAGAACAATTGACGTGAAGTGACGTCCATTCCGACTGTTGGTTCATCCAGGAACAGCACTTCCGGATCGCCGGCTGCTGCCATCGCGAAGCCGAGCCGTCGCTTCTGGCCGCCGGACAGTGCCGTTGCCATTTTGTTCTTCTCTTCCGCCAGACCGCTTATAGTGAGCAATTGCTCCAGCGACAGCGGCTTCTCATAATAATGGCGGAACAAGTTGATCGTCTCAGCCACCGTCAAGCTGTCAATGACGCTGACGTCTTGCAGCATCGCGCCAATCCGGTCGCGAACCTTGCGGTGCTGCGGATCGTCGCCGAGCAGCTTGACGCTGCCGTTAGTCGGCTGCAATAGTCCAAGAATAAGCGATACGGTCGTCGTTTTCCCGGCTCCGTTCGGTCCAAGCAATGCGACAACCGACCCTCTCTCAATCGTCAACGACAAGTTGTCGACCGCCTTTTTGCCTTTAAATATTTTGCTTACATTGCGAAGCTCAATAGCTGCTTCTTTCATCCGCTCATCCCCGTTCTTCATTTATGATCATGATGCCTTAACCGTCCATGTTAACTGCTGCTCAATTGCTTATAACCAAATCATAACGAACACGGCTTAATCCCGATAGGCCAAAAAGTCATCACTTTCGGATGACAAATGTCATATGTACATCCATACCTATGAATGGAGCTCAATTTATAAGTGCATAATAAAAAGCCCGCTTCGATTACGTATCGAAGCGAGCTTCTGTTAGTGTGAATACGGTGAATTAGATGAGCGGGTCCGTTACCGATTCGTGCGAGTGATCCTTTTTCAGCATCCCTTGAATCCGGTCGAACACATGAGGTGCAGAATCGATGACACGCTCAATGAGATGCGTATTGTTGTCGAGCGGAACGACTTTGACCCCATGTGTGCCTACGACGAGGAAAGCGATCGGCGTAATCGATACGCCGCCGCCGCTGCCGCCGCCGAACGGACTTTGTACCGATGCGGATTGGCCTTCATGCGGCGTAGACGAATGGGAACCTCCGCTTGATGCCGAACCGTCTAGCCGGATGTCGCTGCCGCCTGCGACAAAACCGAATCCGACCTTGCTGATCGGCATAATGACACTTCCGTCAGGCGTTTGAACCGGGTCGCCGACAATAGTATTGACGTCGACCATCTCTTTAATATTTTCCATTGCAGTCTGCATGAGACCTTCAATCGGATGATTCATTGCTGCTCCTCCTCTGTGCGGTATGGATAAGGACTTCCGTACGCTTTTTGTATTGTGCCCTCACAGGGATGGAGTATGTATGACATCAAGCACCACATTTGAATTTCCATCGAACAAATTCAACATCAAGAACAAGATTGCTGGAGTCGTATCATCTGCTTAATTACTTAGCCCAATGGTTGTTCATACTAACGAGACCGTTCTAAGCAATCTCCTCTTCCGCTGACTCGGAGATCGACTGGCTGTTATACATCCGCCGGTACAGCGACGATTGTCCTATCAGTGTCTCATGGCTTCCAACCGCTTGAATTTGCCCGTTGTCCATGACAACGATAAAATCTGCATCGCGAACGGTATACAATCGATGGGCAATCGTAATCGTCGTCTTGCCTGCCGACGCTAGGTCGAGCGACGACAATATCTCCTGTTCCGACTCCGAATCAAGCGCCGATGTCGCTTCATCCAGCAGCAGGATCGGCGCATCTCTTAACAGCGCTCTCGCTATCGCGACCCGCTGCTTCTGGCCGCCCGATAAGCCTGCCCCATGCTCGCCGACTTCGTTATCGATGCCAAGCGGCAGCTTCATGATAAAATCATGCGCGTTGGCTGCTTGTATCGCGTCAACGAGCTGCTGCTCCGTCGCATCCGGATTGCCGTGAAGCAGGTTATCCCGGATCGTTCCGGCGTACAAGCGCGTCTCTTGCGGTACCAGAGCGTAATAGGCTCGCAATTGATGGACATCCAGCTCCCGCACATCCATACCGTTCATACGGATCTCTCCGGCCTGAGCCTGCTGAAGTCCAAGCAGCAATTTCAGCAGAGTCGACTTGCCCGATCCGCTCGGACCGACAATGCCGATCCGTTGACCTTCCTTGATGGTCAGTGTTACGTCTCGCAGCGAACCCGAACCGCCTGACGTATCGCCGCCGTAGCTGAAGCTGACCCGGTCTAGTTCGAGCTGGCGGAATGCGGGGGAAGCTCCCTTTCGCTGATCGATTGAGTCCGACTCGACCGGACGATCGATCAGTTCAAATATCCGGTCTGCAGCGCCAACCGATTGTTGGACGCTGCCCCAGGTTGAAGCGAGCCCCGTGAACGGCCACGTCAGATGGTTCAATAATTGAATGAATGCGATAAGGCCGCCGATCGCCATCTTGCCGTCAGCGACAAAGTATGCGCCGCATACGAATGCAACGACGAACGACATGAGTCCTACACCGCTGGCGACTCCCGCCACTGCCGCATTCAACCGGCCGCCTGCAAGTTCTGCCCCCATAACCTCTTTGCTCTTATCCCGGTAAATGCTGAACAGTTTGCGCTCGAGCCCGAACGTTTTGAACACAAGACTCGTGCTCAGCACATCCTGCAGGAACGTCTGCTTGCTCGCCATCCGCTCCTGAAGCTTCATCGCATTGCGATGGAGAGAACCGCCGAAGACAATGCCAACCAGAACCGTCGTAGGACCGATTAAGAGACAGATGAGTGCGAGCGGCCAATAGATGTTTAGCAAAAATATAAATGAGGCGACAGCTAGCAGCGGATTCCGTATGAGCGACAGCAACGAGTGACCGAACAGATCGCCGATTGCTCCATTATCTGATGTCAGACGTGCCGTCAGCTCGCCCGAATGCGTTCGTTCGAGCTCCTTGCCCGTTAATCTGACAATGACATTCATCGTATCGGTTCGCAGATCGGACCGTATTCGCGATGATACCGCCGTTTTTAAATAAGTGTCCGAATAATGGAACAGCGCCGTAAGAACAAGCAGCACAGCGCCGGCAGCCAGCATCATTCCAAGCTTCGACATTTCGCCTGCAGCAGCAATGCTCGTCATTCGATTCAAATATTGCGCCGTAGCAAGCTCAATTCCAATGCCGACCAGCATACAGAACAGCAAGCCAGCGTACAGGAGCCGATACCTCTTCGTATAGGAGAATAGCCGTCGCAGCGAAGAACTTATTCTCATCTTACCGCATCCTTTCTTGGTGGCGAGCCGTCAGAGTTTCTTTAGCCGAATCGAGCAGCAACCGGATTTGATCGTTGCAAATGCTGAAGTAGATCCGCTTATCATTGGAAAGGTTCGCATCGATCTGGATAATATCCAGCGCCAGCAAGAAACCGGTGTGGTAAGTAACAGCCCCTGGCGTTATACTCAGTTCATCTGCCAACTCTTTACCAAATCGCGGCCGTTCCTGCAGCAGACGCAGCATCTCCAGTCTCCGCTTGTCCGCAAGCGCCTTGAACAGCCGCTCCAATTGTTCCATATCCGCAACTGGGCCGAAATACCGGTCATTCTGACTGCCAATAACGGCCCAATCATACTCCTCGCCCGGCTCAAAAATTGCGCTGCCGACCTGTTGAATGGCGCTGACATGAAATCGTGTAGACTTCTTCAATAACGAGACATCGGTCTTAAATACCCGTCTCAGAAAATCCGAATTCTGTTCGAACGCGAGTTGGTACCGCTCTGCCGATTCCATCGCCTCGTCACGCAATTGCTCCGCTAGCTGACGAAACACTTTCGAATAGAAGCTCCGAATGAGCAGCATATACCGGTCCTTGGTCTCATCCGGATTGTCCATACATTCAAGCAGCAGCTGCCGCTTTCTCTCCAAATCTTCGCTCAGGGACGTTAATTCGGATATACGAAGCCGAAGCTTCTTTCCGTCGGCCGACAGCGACTCCCAGCTTTCGTCCCCGAGCAATTGAGCCCATTGTTCCAAGAATAAGCCAGGAACCATGTTGCGGATGATTTCCTCGGCTGGTATATCATCCAGCCTTTCGATCCAATGCTCCGCGCTTTCTTCATCAGAGTGAGCAATGATCGACATCAGAAATCCGCAGTCCAGATTGAACGGGGTCAGACTGACCGTCTGAGGATCGGTCGAATCCAACGATTCGAAGAAGAACGAGATCTCCCGCTTCAAATGAGACGATAAGGTACTAAAATGCTGCTCCGCACCGATCAGAATCCCCGTCTCCGTATCAATGTTCATTTGTTTGGCGATCCGGCGGTATTTCGGAAGGTCCGCCATCAGCTTCATCATGTTATACAGCTCGAAACATTCCGAATAGAGAAAGCGAACCGTGTGCTCTCCTGTATCTCGATCAGGCATAATAGTGACCCCTCATTCCAAGTTTAATAATAGTTAAATGTTTACTCATTATGTTTAATTAATATTAAACTTAATGTCCCTTCTTTTGTCAACCATTGCCAAATAAAAAAAGCCGCCCTCCATCCTCTGGAGAACAGCCTATTCCGTAACTTTAGTCGCTAACCGTCCAAGACTGCCCGTACCTGCCCGCAGTTTGCGTATGCCCATTACCAATCGGATGCCGGCTATGCCGGCTTGTCCTAACCGGATATGTGCGACGAACCGGAATTCCGATTCGATGCACATTCGATTATACGCTGGCTGAACATCAAGCTCGGGCGGAGCACATAGATGGACAATTTGCGACGCAACACCCGCAGCCGTCGTCTTGACCGACCAGAGCATACCTGTCGCCATCGCCGTCCACATCGCATCGTCCGTTCCGACGAGCGTAGACCATTTAAATTGCTGTACTTTTACGTTCCTCAGCACTTGCTTGGCCAGACCGGCAATCCCTTCAATCTGCTTCACAATTCGATTAAGCCGATTTGCAATGCCGACGACTCTCTCTGCGTTCAATTGCTCTTCTGTCTCCTCATGCCCTCGCTGATTATCGGTTTCGCTTCTGAGCTTAATGCCTCGGTTGGTCCATTCGATAACCGGCATCCGCCATTTGAGCCGGACAAGCCCGTATAGCGCCTTGACATGAACCTCCAGATCGTCATTGAAATTTACTTTCTTCATTTCGGTCGTGACTACGATTGGCGAGATCCACAGCAATAATCCGAGCACAAATAAAAAGCCTGCCGCGATCAACCATATCCAACCGTGAGGAAAATCCGACATTTGCGGTTCCTCCGTTCCTATTCTGGAAGGCTTGCGCCTAGTTGGTTATAGTATGACCCGGCAGGCCGATCTCATTCGATCTGTACTTACTCTTCACTCTCGTCCGTTGCTGCGATCTCCTTCGGGAACGACGGAATCGGCGGCACAGGCGGCAGCTCGTCGAACGTCATCTGACGGCCGTCGAACTTCTCGAACAGCATGTTTGTGCCTTCTTCCAGATCCTCTGCCGACACATTCGCAGGCTCCGGCAATGCGCTCAGAGCAGACAAGCCGAAATAATCGAGGAACGCCTTCGTCGTACCGTACAAAATCGGACGGCCGATTGCTTCCGCGCGCCCTACCTCTTCGATCAAGTCCTTGGATACGAGCGATTGAATAGCGCGGTCGCTTTTCACCCCGCGAATTTCCTCAATATCAACGCGCGTAATCGGCTGTTTGTACGCCACGATCGACAACGTCTCCAGCGCAGCCTGCGATAGACTGGCACGGGAAGGCGAATAAGCCATCCGTTCAAAATACAGCGCATGCTCTTGATGTGTCGTCATCCGGTAAGCGCCGGCAACCTCCGTAATTTGAACGCCTCTAGCTTCACGTTTCAAATCGCACTTCAAGTCATAGACGAGTTCTCCTGCAAGATCCGTGTCCACTTGTAATATTTCTGCAAGCTGCCTGGCGTTCAAGCCGTCTTCTCCGGCCATGAACAACAAGCCCTCAATAATCGATTTGTACCTCTGATAGTCCATTGAACGACGATTCTCCTCTCCAATGAATGACGATGTCGTCGAACGATTGATGCTGATGGCAACGAATATGCTTCATCTTCATCAGCTCCAATATCGCAAGAAACGTGACGACGATTTCGTGTCGATCCATATTTTCCCGGATGAGCTTCGAGAATCGAACCGTTTCGTACTGTTTCAGCACTTCGACAATATCCCGGATCCGGTCCTTGACCGAAATTTCGTCCCGGCGTACCGTCGCAACGACATTGCGCCGCGCCGCCTTGCGCAAAGCCTTCTGAAACGCCTTAACCAGGTCAGAGATGTGGAGCCCCTCTACCGGATTGGACGGCTGCTCGCGCAAGTAAGGCGTCATATCTTCCGGCTCCTTCGCGAACACGAGGCTGCGGGCGAACTCCTTGTCCCGCAGATCGGCTGCAATGAGCTTATATTTGCGGTACTCCAACAGCCGCCGGATAAGCTCCTCCTGAGGGTCCGGACCGTCGTCCTGCCACTCGTCGAATTCGTCCAATTCGATGACAGGCGGCTTAGGAAGCAGCTGCTTGCTCTTGATTGACAGCAAAGTTGCAGCCATGACCAGGAACTCGCTCGTTACTTCGAGCTCCAGCTCCTGCATCGCGTGCAAATATTCCATATATTGATCGGTTATCTCGCTGATGGATACTTCGTGGATGTCGATCTCAGCCTTGTCAATCAAGTGCAGCAGCAGATCGAGCGGTCCTTCGAACGATTCCAGCTTATACGTCACCGTCACGGCGTTGTCCTCCCGGCTGTTAGTCGGTTATGTCAATCTGGAGAACGCAGAAGCTCTCCTACTGACCGCTATTAGCCCCGCAGTTGACGCGTCAAATTCGCCATTTCGATCGCGGAAGCCGCCGATTCATAGCCTTTATTGCCTGCTTTCGTACCTGCACGCTCGATCGCCTGCTCGATCGAATCGGTCGTCAATACGCCGAAGATCGTCGGTACGCCCGTCTTGAGCGCCGTTGCCGCTACGCCTTTAGCCGCTTCGTTGCAAACAAAGTCAAAGTGCGGCGTTGAACCGCGGATAACCGCGCCCAGCGTAATAACAGCGTCATATTTGCCGCTCTCAGCCATCTTCTGAGTTGCAAACGGAATTTCGAACGCACCTGGAACCCATGCGACTTCAATCTCGGAATCTTCCGCACCGTGGCGCTTCAGAGCATCCAGCGCGCCGGACAGCAGCTTCGTCGTAATAAATTCGTTGAAACGTCCAACGACGATCCCGTATTTCAAGCCTTGCGATACTAAATGTCCCTCGTAATGTTTCATAGTTCCTCTTCCTTCCATTTATCCGATAGTATTAGTTGGCGGCACTAGGCACCGCCGCAGCATGCCGATGTTCGTACGATTACTTCTGTTGGTTAAGCTTGTTCAGCGGAACGCGCTCCACCACTTCAAGGCCGTAGCCTTCCAGCCCTTTGATTTTGCGCGGATTGTTCGTAAGCAGCTTCATTTGGCGAATGCCAAGATCTTTCAAAATTTGAGCCCCGATGCCATATTCCCGCAAATCCGGATAAAATCCAACCTTCTTATTCGCCTCGGCCGTGTCGAATCCCTGCTCCTGAAGCTGATAAGATTTCAATTTGCTAAGAATTCCTGCTCCGCGGCCGTCTTGACGCATGTACAACAGCACGCCGTTGCCGGCTTCCTCGATCTGGCGAAGCGCCGCTTCAAGATGATCGCTGCAGTGGCAGCGCTTGGAATGGAACACATCGCCCGTCAAGCATTCCGAGTGAACGCGTACGAGCGTCGGCTTATCCGGCGAGACCGTGCCTTTCACGAACGCAAGATGCTCTTTGCCGTCAATTTGGCTCACATAGCCGAACACGTTGAAATTACCGTATTCCGTCGGCATTTTCACTTCAACTGCCCGTTCGATCAGACGTTCTTTCTCATTCCGGTACTTGATCATATTTTCAATCGAGATCAGCTTCAAATTATGCTTTTGCTTGAACTCGACCAGATCAGGCAGCCGTGCCATCGTGCCGTCTTCTTTAATGATTTCGCAAATAACCGACGACGGTTTAGCGCCGCACATACGTGCAAGATCAATCGCCGCCTCCGTATGGCCAGCACGGCGCAGCACGCCGCCATCCTTCGCGATCAGCGGGAAAATATGTCCCGGCCGGCGGAAATGCTCCGGCTTCGCCGATGGGTCGATCAACGCTTTAACCGTCTGTGAACGTTCATGCGCCGAAATACCGGTCGAGGTCGAAATATGGTCAACCGATACGGTAAAAGCTGTACCGTGATAATCGGTATTATGATTCACCATCGGCGGCAGATTAAGCTCTGCGGCCCGCTCCGCCGTAATCGGTACGCAGACCAATCCGCGCGCTTCCGTAATCATGAAATTGATCGCTTCCGGAGTCGCTTTCTCCGTCAGCACGATCAGGTCGCCTTCATTTTCGCGGTCCTCATCGTCAACGACGATAATCGGCTTGCCCATCATTAAATCTGCGATTGCCGATTCAATGGAATCGAAATGCACCGCTTCTTCGCTTGCAGTCTGTGAGGCTGCCTTCGCATGCTCCATCATCGCTATTCCTCCTATCCGTCTCTCTATAGGTTTAGAAATTACATAAATCCGTTATCCGCCAAGAAAGATGCCGTAACGCCTGTACGCGAGCGCTTCGCACTTTCAGTCGAAGACGCCGAGCTGCGGTAGTTCAGCAAATGATCCACGTACTTGCCAAGGATGTCCGCTTCCAGATTGACCGTATCGCCGGGCTGCTTGTCGTTCAGCGCTGTCTGCGCAAGAGTATGAGGAATGATGGAGACAGCGAACGAACCGCTTTCCGCACGAATAACCGTTAAGCTGATGCCGTCGATCGTTATGGATCCCTTCGGAATCACATATTTCGCGAACGCTTCCTCGTCCTCCGACCGGATGGCGAACACCACCGCATTCGCATCGACGGTCCGGGATACGATGACACCGACGCCGTCAATATGTCCTTGTACGATGTGGCCGCCGAACCGGCCGCCTGCTGCCATCGCACGTTCCAGGTTAACCTTCGAGCCTGGCTTCAAATCTTTCAAATTCGAGTGCCTGAACGTCTGCGGCATAACGTCCGCTTGGAACGATCCGCGCGTAAACGAAGTGACGGTCAGGCAGACGCCGTTAACGGAGATGCTGTCGCCGATTGCAACGTCGCCTAGCACTCGGCTCGCTTCGATCGTCAGCACCATCGCTTCGCCGGCACGGGAGACGCCCTTCAGCTTGCCTACTTCTTCAATCAAGCCTGTAAACAATTCGATCCGCTCCTTTCCTTAAGGTTTGAACCGGTTCGACGGATAGCCGACTATGGCCATATCGTCGCCATGCTGCTCATAGGTGACGGATTCAAGCTGTATCGCATCCGCCATTCGGTCGAATCCCGCGAATTCGAATGCGGAAGGCGCGGCTGCGCCGCCGCCAATCAGCTTCGGTGCAATGAATAATGCGATTTTGTCTACAAGCCCCGCCTCCAGCATCGCCCCGTTCAACCGGCCGCCGCCTTCTAACAGAATGGAGCCGATCTCGCGCTCTCCGAGCAACCGCATCGCAACAGCCAGATCTACCTGCGGGCCATTGCCGCATTCGATGACCTCGACACCTGCCGCAAGGAGTGCGTCGCGCTTAGCGGAATCCGCACCGTCTGACATCAAGACGATCGTCGGCGCAATGCCGTCCGTCACCACACGTGCATCAAGCGGGATACGAAGCTTAGAATCGACGATAATGCGTGCCGGATGAAGCGCCGGCACGGACAGCCTCGTCGTCAACTGCGGATCGTCTGCGAGCAGCGTCCCAATGCCAACCATAATGCCCTCGTGCCGGTGACGCATCGTGTGAACCGCTTCCCGTGATGAGGGTCCCGATATCCAGCGGCTGTCGCCTGTCTTCGCCGCTACTTTGCCGTCAAGCGTCGAAGCGGACTTCAGTGTCACATACGGCTGCCTTGTCACGATATACTTGTTGAACGCTTCGTTCATAGCATGTGACTGCTGCTCCAGCAAGCCGACGGACACGTCGATACCCGCTTCACGCAGCTTGGCAACTCCGCTCCCCGACACTTGCGGATTCGGATCAAGCGCCGCAACGACCACGCGAGCCACCTTCGCGTCGATCAACCGGTCGCTGCACGGCGGCGTCAATTTACGATAGTGGCTGCACGGCTCAAGCGTGACATAAGCCGTTGCGCCCTCCGCTTCTTCGCCAGCCATCCGAAGCGCATTCGCTTCCGCATGTCCTTCGCCCCGCTTCAGATGGGCGCCGAGTCCGACGATTCGCCCTTCCTTCACCAACACACAGCCGACGACCGGATTGATGCTCGTCTGTCCGCTTGCGCTTTCCGCCAGTTGCAGAGCCAATCGCATATAATATTCATCGTTCATAATGGCGCTCACAACAAAAACCCCCAACCGGCTGACTGCCGACGGGGGGATGGGTGACGTGCGCTTGACGCGCAACCGTTCATGAAACTGTGAAAAACATTCATAAATACGCATA
Organism: Paenibacillus kobensis NBRC 15729; assembly: GCF_004000825.1. GTDB lineage: Bacteria > Bacillota > Bacilli > Paenibacillales > Paenibacillaceae > Paenibacillus_T > Paenibacillus_T kobensis. The sequence continues at coordinate 128,401 of NZ_BILZ01000008.1, forward strand.
CGCAATAAAAGGGTTGACCCTTAACCGCGCCTCAAATAATGCGCAGCAAAGACACCCGTACGAATTCGTACTTGTTGAATGCGTTCCCCTTCTCCCATCCAGACTATACTGTCGGTCCCGGAATTGCACCAGGTCCACCGAAGCCTCCCTACGCTTATATCGCGAAAGGATTGCGAGGCTTCGGGTCACGGACTGACGCCGGATGCTTGCTCCGCATGAACGGTAGCAGTATGTGCCTCCGAACGATCACCGCCGGTTCGGAATTTCACCGTACCCCGAAGGAAAGTCGCCTATATTCGTATCCATTGAACCATAAAGATCCAACCGATTGTTATCTTGTTCTGAACTATACCACCATGCCCGCCATTTTGCAAGGCCGCTGCACTTTGAGATTATATGAAACGAGAGATGCAAGCGCAAGAAGCCGCGGACGGGTCGCGACATGTCGTCGCTCCGTCCGCGGCATCCTTACTGCCTTATGCTTCTACGATTTCTACTTTCTCCATCTTGTCGCGGCCTTGGAATGCGTCTACTTGATCCATGCCTTCAACGACTTTGCCGAAGACCGTGTGTACGCCATCCAGATGCGGCTGTGGCTTGTAGCAGATGTAGAACTGGCTGCCGCCCGTATTACGGCCCGCATGAGCCATAGCGAGCGTTCCGCGCTCATGCTTGTTCGGGTTGATTTCGCAGTTGATCGTGTAGCCAGGGCCGCCCATGCCGGTGCCCGTAGGGCAGCCGCCTTGTGCAACGAAACCTGGAATTACACGGTGAAATACGAGACCGTTATAGAAGCCTTCATTCGCAAGCTTCTCGAAGTTCGCTACCGTGTTCGGAGCGTCTTTCTCGAACAGATCGATTTTAACGACTGCTCCGTTAGCCAGCGTGATGTGTGCTTGTTTAGCCATTATCGTCCAACTCCCTTATATTACGCGATTGCAGCGATGGCTGTTATGCGAATCCGTTATACCGTTGCCTTGCGCAGGCGCTGCGGAATAACGTCATTAACGACGATGTCTTCAAGCGATTCGCGTTTAACGACCAGCGATGCTTCGCCGTCTTTGACGAATACGACAGCCGGACGACGAATCCGGTTGTAATTGCTCGCCATTGCGTAATTATACGCTCCCGTGCAGAATACAGCAAGCAGGTCGCCGCTCTCGGACTTCGGCAGCTCCAGATCCCAGATGAGCATATCGCCGCTCTCGCAGGCTTTGCCCGCTACGGATACCGTCTCTTCTTTCGCATCGTTCGCACGGTTTGCAATAACCGCTTCGTATTTGGAGCCGTACAATGCAGGACGCGGGTTGTCAGTCATGCCGCCGTCAACTGCGATATATTTACGTACGCCTGGAATTTCTTTGTTCGTACCGATCGTATACAGCGTCGTGCCTGCGTCGCCGACCATGCTGCGGCCTGGCTCGATCCAGATCTCAGGCGTCGTGTAGTTCGCAGCCGAGAAGTTCGAGATGATCGCATCCGCGATTGCGTTCACATACGTTGCAAGCGGAAGCGGCGTGTCGCCTTCAACATAACGGATGCCGAAGCCGCCGCCAACGTTGATGACCGAGAACGTCTTACCAAGCTCGTTACGAACTTGAACCGCGAATTTCGCCACTTTGTCGACCGCCATGCCGAAGCCTTCAACTTCGAAAATTTGCGAGCCGATATGCGAGTGAACGCCAAGCAGGTTCAGATTCGCCAGCTTCAGCGTCTCTTCGACAGCGCGGAACGCCGTTCCGTTGCCAAGGTCGAAGCCGAATTTGGAATCTTGCTGGCCCGTCGAAATATAGTCATGCGTATGTGCTTCTACGCCAGGCGTAATACGGAGGAGAACGTTAGCGGTCTTGCCTTTGTCCGCAGCCAGTGCGTTCAACAGTGCCATCTCGATGAAGTTGTCAACAACGAAGCAGCCGATGCCCGCGTCGAGAGCCATGTTGATTTCTTCCGGCGTTTTGTTGTTGCCGTGGAAGTGAATGCGTCCAACCGGGAAGCCCGCTTGCAGCGCCGTGTAAAGCTCTCCGTCCGACACGACGTCAAGGGACAGACCTTCTTGCTCAGCAATCGCGCACATAGCCATAACGCTGAACGCTTTGCTCGCATAGGCTACTTGGAACTTCAAGCCGGTAGCTTTGAATGCTTCTACATATTCGCGTGCACGCTGGCGGACAAGCGCCTCGTCTACGATATAAAGCGGCGTGCCGAACTCTTGTGCCAGACCCGTTACGTCGCAGCCGCCGATCTCGAGATGTCCTTTATCGTTAATCTTGCTCGTACCGTGCAAAAACATGAACAATACCCCTCCGATTAGAAAACAAAAATTATAGGCATACGAGTGCATTTGTACCCAATGGCAACAGTATACCGTAAACCTTCTAATGGAGAAATGTATTTTTGAACATTTCGTTTGCACTTTTTTTGGAACACGAAATAACAGCCGTCCGCAAGCGCTTCATGTCTGCGCCTTTCGGACGGCTGTTCACCCTTGTTGGATTCAGTTGTTTCGAGGCATTTTGTCCCGTTGCTTCGGCCGCTGCAGATTCGGACGCGTCCGGTTGTACAGCACAGGCGGCCGGATGATGATGTTGATAACCGCCTTCAGATCGAACGGAATAAGCGGCCACATATAGGGACGGTTGAACGAACGCGTCATCGTCAGCATCAGCATCACGACAGTCGTCGCGATGACGAAGCCAGGCACCTTGAACGCCCACACGCTGACGATGAGCAGCAGCCGGACTATGCGGTTGGCAAGGCCCAGCTCATAGCTTGGCGTGGCGAACATCCCGATCGCTGCAACTGCCATGTACAGGATAACTTCATTAATGAACAACCCCGTAGATACGGCGATATCCCCAATCAATATAGCCGCAATCAATGACATCGCGGTCGCGAGCGGCGTCGGCGTATGCACGGCGGCCATCCGCAGCAGATCAACCCCGAGCTCGGCGATTAGAAACTGGACGACCATCGGAATTTTACCGGTTTTCGTCGGTCCGAGGAACTCGAGACCCGGCGGCTTCAAGTCCGGCTGCAGCACGAACAGAAACCAGATCGGCAGCAAGAACAACGAAGCCACGATACCGATGAAACGGACCCACCGCAAGTAAGTGCCCATAAACGGCGTCTGACGGTTTTCCTCCGCGTGCTGCACAAGGTCGAAGAATGTCGTAGGGAGCATCATGACGCTCGGCGACGTATCGACGAAGACGGCTACGCTTCCTTCAAGCAAATGGGCGGCCACGACATCGGGACGCTCCGAATAGCGGACGAGCGGGTACGGGTTCCAGCCCCGCTTCACCGTCGCCTCCTCCAACTGCTTGTCGGCGAGCGGCAATCCGTCGAGCTTCACCTGCTTGATTTTATCCCGGATCGATTCGACAAGCTCCGTGTCCGCAATATCGTCGATATATGCGATACAAACGTCCGTCTTCGTCCGCTCCCCAATCCGCATGATCTCGTAACGCAGTTGAGGGTCGCGGAGACGGCGGCGGACGAGCGACACGTTGACAAGCATCGTCTCAACGAACCCGTCACGCGCACCGCGGACGACGCGCTCGAGCGACGGCTCTTCCGGGCCGCGCGACGGAAAGCTCTTGGCATCGATAATTAAGGCACTGCGCTGCCCTTCAAGGAACAGAGCCGAAGCGCCGGCCAGCACTTCGAGCAGCATATCGTTCCAGTCATCGACGGGCTTTACCTGTACGGCAGGAACGTAATGATGGAGGAACGAGTGAAGCGCATCCGTGGACATATTATCGGGCTGCAAGTAAGTGAGCCGGGTAAGCACATCCGTCAATACAGTATCCTTCGCCAGGCCATTCATGAAGAACAACACCGTTCGCGTATCGCCGAACGTCATCTCGCGAACAACGATATCGAAGCTCGTCTTGTAACCGGCTTCCGTCTCCAGCTTCTTCAGAAACGGCTCGACGCGCTGCGGAATCGGCACTTTATGCTTCTGCTCTTCCTGCTCGGCGTTAGACGATTGGCCCTGTTTCGGTTTGGCCCGGCTCGCCTTCTGAGCGGTATGATGACCGTTCTTCTGATCCTCTCGATGAGGATCCCTCGTCTGCTGCGCCTTCCCTGAACTTGCATCCGCTCTTGCTTGCTGCGGGTCAGCACTCTCCTTCGTATCGGCAGCTGCATGCTTGGACGAGCCGCCGGACGACGATTGATGGTTGCTCTGTGCCTGCGGCTCCTTGGATACAAGCTCGGCGGACAGAAATTGCCGCAGCCGCTCCTTATCCTTTAGAATCGACAACATTTCAATATGGTCCGCATCGAGCTTGTGGTCTTGCTCTTCTTGGTTTGCTGGCTTATCTGGCTTATCCAGCTTCTGCTGCTTAGGTTTAGCGGAATCGTCCGAAGATCCCAACAGTTCTTCCACCCAATCATCATCGTCTGCAGCCTCTTTGCTGTTCGCTGCTTTCGCAGGTTGATGAACCGGCGGCTTATCCCAGTGCTCTCTAGGCTTCTCATGCTCCACGTCATCCGCTTCTAATTCTTCAAGCATATTCAGAACCTCAGGAATAATAAAGGACTGTTCGTCTTGCGGATTCGATTGTTTATCCCGATTTCTCATAGCGCCCTCCTTCGTGCTGCTTGCATTCGATCACCAGTGATAATAGAGCCAATCAAAAAGCGAGCCTGCCGTCTTGCCGAGCACCATCGCCCATACAAGAGCCGCGATATGGCGGGAAAGCGAAATCCGCTTCGCCAGAATCGGCAGCACATTCATGACTTCCGTCAAAGCGGCTGCCAGCATGCCGACGAATAAGCCGTCGAACAACCCCGCCAACGGCAGTGCAACGGGTCCGGCTAATTCAAGCTGCCAATCCATGAAGTCGGCGAAGGTCCAGAACAGCGCACCTGCGATAACTGCTGTCTCGAACCAGACCGACTTATGGTACGCGCCTCCGAGCTGCGCCAACCTAGGAATCAGGTCGAGAATGATGAGCAGCGAGACGAGCCCCGATCCGACAGCCAGTCCGCCGCCGAGCCCAAGCAGAGCAACGAACAGCCCGCGCAGCGCATCCTCAATCATCGGCATCACCGGCCGGATTTCCTCCGTACTGGCCTTGCTTTTTGCGCATCTCGTCGGCAACGACGTACGCATTCACATTTTCTTGATACAAATACAACTCCACCTCGAGCGGATTCGGCTCTTCGTTGAACCTCTTTTTAAACAGGTGGTTAAAAAACAACAGCATGCCCAGCCCGATTCCTGCCGAATACGGAATTTGGAACCAGAGCGGATGCTCGGTTCTTCGGCCCGTGACCAGCTCGGCGATCCGTATGTGTACTTCCTTCATGCTGACATCCGTATGAAAGTTCATAATCGCGAGGCCCGCCCCGAAAAAAAGGAGCAGCCACGCCGCCACCAGCACCGGCATGCGCGTTCGTTCCGCCTTCTCGCCTACCATGAGCAGTACCTGCGGGTCGCCGTACGTTTCAATCGCCATGTCGGGAAAATGGGACCGGATGACGCGTATGATTTGGAGCAGATCGATGACGACGCGGTTGCCGTCCGCCGTCTGATGGCGGTACAGCTCCAGTGCCGCGATCTGTTCCTCAATCCCCTCGTGAGCCAGCAGCCTTGCCGTCATGCCAAGCGTCACCGTGTCTCCTGCTTTAATATGAACCCGTTTTTTGAGCCGCATATAGAGCACCGATTGTGCCGGCTTAGGCTTATCGCTCCCCAATCCGTCCCACCTCCACATCTTCATAAGCGGGGTACCGTTTCTAGCTTAGTATGGCTGTGCAGGCAGCAAAAAAACCAAACCGCCGTTTATTGGGCGATTTGGTTTTTGATCAATTGCAATATTTTTTTCTCAAGCCGCGATACTTGCACCTGCGATATGCCGAGGCGGCTGGCGACCTCCGACTGCGTCTGGTCCCGGAAATACCGAAGATAGACGATCAGCCGCTCCCGCTCCGCCAATCCTTCGATCGCTTCGGCAAGAGCCAGCTTGTCGAACCAGCGTTCTTGGGTATCGTCAGCAATCTGATCCATCAGCGTGATCGGGTCGCCGTCGTTCTCGAACACCGTCTCGTGAATCGAGGTCGGCGGTTTGTTCGCTTCCTGCGCAAAGACAACATCCTCCGGCGATATGCCGAGCCCGTCCGCCACTTCCTTAATCGTCGGCAGCCGGCCGAGAGTCTTCGACAGCTCGTCCTTCATTTTGCGAACCTTGTTCGCCGTTTCCTTCAGCGATCGGCTTACTTTCAACGTCCCGTCGTCGCGGAGGAATCGCTGAATTTCTCCGATGATCATCGGTACCGCGTAGGTCGAGAACTTCACGTCATAAGACAGATCGAATTTGTCGACCGACTTCAGCAACCCGATACAGCCGATCTGGAACAGATCGTCCGGCTCATAACCGCGGTTCATGAACCGCTGCACGACCGACCATACGAGCCGAATGTTGCAATGTACAAGCGTATCCCTCGATACGCTGTCCCCGGACTGGCTCAGGGCGATAAGACGCTTCACTTCCGCGTCGTCCAAATACGGCTGCGCCGTTTGTTTCAAATCGACTTCCATGAGGTCCAACCCCTATGCGCTTAGTTGAACAGCGCTTTTTTCGATTCGATCCGCTTGGTCATCTCGACACGCGTTCCCTTGCCGGCTTCGCTCGTCACTTCGAACCGGTCCATGAAGTTCTCCATAATCGTGAACCCCATGCCGGAACGCTCCAGTTCGGGCTTGGACGTATACAGCGGCTGGCGTGCCAACTCCAGATCCTCGATGCCGTTGCCCTCGTCGCATACGACCAGGTGAACCGTCTCGTCCTGAATCGTTGCTTCGATCTTCACCATCTTCTCGGGGTTGCTGTCGTAGCCGTGTATAATCGCATTCGTCACCGCTTCCGAGATAACGGTCTTCAAGTCGTTCAGCTCATCCAGCGTCGGATCCAATTGCGAAATAAATGCGGCAACGGCGATACGGGCAAAAGCTTCATTCTCGCTGCGGGCGGAGAATGTCATACTCATCGAATTGGCAGTGTACGTCTCGTTCATGATACGACCTCCAAACTGGTGAGCGCGCTTCGCTCGTTATCGTGAACAGCCAAGATTTTGAACAATCCCGAAAGTTCCAGCAGCCGATATACGTTTTTGTTCACATCGCAAACCGCCATTTTGCCGCCCTTCGCCTTTAACTGCTTATAACGGCCAAGGATGACGCCGAGACCGGAGCTGTCCATGAAGTTCAAGTCCCGCATGCTGAGCACGACGTGATCAACAGTCCCTTTCATAATCGCATCCTCCATCCGGAACCGGACGATGTCTGCGGTATGATGGTCGAGCTCTCCTCTCAGACGGACGATCAACACATTGCGTTGATGCTCCAACTCTACTTGAAGACTCATAGCCTGTTCACTCCTCCCCGTAATGAACACAAGTTTCTCCGCCGGACCCCGGCTTTCCTGCCTCCCGACAAAACTAGAAGCCCAGCGCTATGAGCCGACAAAATGCCTGAAGACGCGCCAAACATGATGCTTCTCTTCTCCCTGTCCTAACAGCATCGTGCCGAACGTTTGTGTTCCGTCCTAGCTGAACAGACCGGCACCTGTCCGCTTCATCAGCGTCCACCAGCCTGCCTTCTTCACCGTAATCGGCGATTGAACTTCGAACTCCGTGAGCTGCTGATCGCCTTGATAGACGACGATCCGGCCAATCTTATCGCCGATCTTAAGCGGTGCCTTGATCGGTCCGTTCAGCTGCAGCTCATGGCGGATATCGCCCGTCGCAGCGCCCTTACGCATGAGCACGCTGTAAGGATGCGTCGCCTTCAGCTCAAGCTTCGCCACTTGTCCTTTCTGTACCGGTACAGTACCGATGGCATCGCCTTGTTTGAAAATCGAGTAATTCGTATACTGCGCGAACGAATAGTCTAACATTGAAGCGACTTCCGCGTTGCGTGTCTTCGTATTCGGTTCGCCCATCACAACTGCGATGACACGCAAGCCGTCGCGCCGCGCCGTTGCCGACAAGCAGAACTTCGCTTCGCTCGTGAAGCCCGTCTTCAGCCCGTCTGCACCGGTATAGAACCGGACGAGCTTATTCGTATTGACAAGCCAGAACGGCTTCTCGCTTGTCTTACGCAAATAATCTTGATACATGCCCGTATATTTCGTAATTTCGGTGTGCTTAAGCAACTCTCTCGACATGACAGCAATATCGTGTGCCGACGTGTAGTGGTCGGCTACCGGCAACCCGTTGCAATTGGCGAAATGTGTATCGTTCATGCCCAACTGCTTCGCCTTCTCGTTCATCATCACAATGAACTGCGCTTCCGAACCTGCAAGCTTCTCCGCCATCGCGACAGAAGCATCATTGCCAGAAGCAAGCGCGATGCCTTTGATCATTTCATCGACAGTCATTTCTTCGCCCGGCTCGAGAAAAATTTGCGAACCGCCCATCGAAGCTGCGTACTCGCTCGTCGACACTTTATCGGTCAGCTTCAGGCGGCCGTCATCCAGTGCCTCCATAATAAGCAGCATCGTCATAATTTTCGTAATGCTGGCCGGCGGAAGCTTGTCATGACTGTTTTTATCGAATATTACCGTTCCGCTATCTGCATCCATCAGAACGGCCGAACGGGCAGACGGCGCCAGGTTGGCCGCGGGAGACGATGCAGGCTGCTTGGCTGCGCCAGGCTCTGCCGCAGATGCGGTTACGGCCGGCAGCAGAAGCAAGAGCGCCAAGGCGCATACGAGAAATTTGGTACAGACGGACTTGAACAAGAACGATCCCTCCTGAGCTTGATGCGGCCCCGCTCTGCAGCTTCCGTATCGATACACCTTAATGCGCATCAAACGGCATGAAACAGACAGCGGCCATCTTTTTCCTTTACATTATGGACAGCCTCGAAGCAAAATATTCCAGTTCAATGACGATTGCTGAACGAAGCGGAACAAAAAAAGGCGGTACAGGATTGTCTCCTGTACCGCCTCATCCTTATTCTTATTAGCTAAGCCGAACGCTGCCTTCCGCCGTTACGATCGAGAGCAGCAGCGGTCTTGGCACAGGCTGCCTGCTGCCAATCGAATAAGCCTCGCGTGTTTCCTCCGCGATTGCTTCAAGACCGACGGCTCCGCGGCGCACATGCAGCACTGCCAGCGTCTCGCCTGACCGTACCTGGTCACCGACTTTCTTGCGGAGCGTAATGCCCACCGCGTAATCAATCGGATCATCCTTCGCTGCACGGCCGGCACCGAGCTTCATCGCAGCAAGACCGAGTTGCTCTGCTTGGATAGCCGCAACCCATCCGTCTTCCGCTGCAAGAACCTCGATCGTATCCTCTGCCTGCGGGAGCAATTCCGGATTATCAATGACGTTCGGATCGCCGCCTTGCGCTGCAGCGAATGCCCGAAACTTGGCCGACGCGGCTCCGGAACGGAGCGCTTCGCGGAGTAGTTCTTCCGCTTCCTCCGTCGTCTCCGTACGTCCCGTCAGAACCGCCATATGGGCGGCCAACGTCAAACAAAGCTGCTCCAAATCTTCCGGACCTTCGCCGCGAAGAGTAGCGATCGCCTCTTGCACTTCCAGCGCGTTGCCGATAGCAAACCCAAGCGGTTGGTCCATATCGCTAATGACAGCGGCTGTCTTCCGGCCAACCTCCGTTCCGATATCGACCATCGCCTTTGCCAGCGTCTCCGAATCTTCAAGCGACTTCATGAATGCGCCGCTGCCTGTCTTCACGTCGAGCACGATGGCATCGGCACCTGCTGCAATCTTCTTCGACATGACGGAACTGGCAATGAGCGGAATCGATTCCACCGTTGCCGTAACGTCGCGAAGAGCGTACAGCTTCTTATCCGCAGGCGTCAGATTCCCGCTTTGTCCGACAACGGCAATGCCGATCTCATTCACTTGTTCGAAGAAATCATCGCGAGCAAGCTCCGTTCGAAGTCCAGGAATCGCTTCGAGCTTATCGATCGTACCGCCCGTATGTCCGAGGCCTTTGCCCGACATCTTCGCGACTGGAATGCCGATAGCCGCAACAAGCGGCGCTACAATAAGCGTCGTTTTGTCGCCCACGCCGCCGGTGCTGTGCTTGTCCGCCTTCATGCCGCGAATCGGACTCAGATCGACAGTGTCGCCGGAATGCGCCATGGCCATCGTCAGGTCGGCGGTTTCCTTCTTGTTCATGCCTTGAAAATATACGGCCATCGCCCAGGCCGACATTTGATAATCCGGAATGTCGCCCTTGCAATAGCCGTTTATGAGATAGGCGATTTCGTCATAGGACAACGTTCCGCCATTTCGTTTCTTTTGAATAAGATCAACCGCACGCAATAGCTGTTATTCCTCCTCGGTCGACGGTTTGATTTGGCTTCGACAGCGGTTGTTCTGTTCTGTCTGCGCCTTTACGATCAGTGTGTCGAGCATTTGACTCAAGAATAGAACTTCGCGATGTTGAAAAGTTTGGCGATTAAGCACGGCGTCGACCATAATACCGCGCAATTCCTCTACTCGTGTATTCAACGAATTGTTCATCTCTTCTTCACTCCACTCGTATAATCATGGACATTGTACGTCTTACAGAACGTAAAAGTCTGTCATATTGAGTCGGTGAAGTAAAATTTTTAAACGACAATTAATGACGGTTACAGCTTCGGAACGACTTCAGATACAAGCTTTAGAAACCGGGATTTGACCCGTTCTGTCGTTTCGATGACTTCTGCATGTGACAATGGCTGGTCCAAAATACCAGAAGCCATATTACTAATGCACGAGATGCCGAGCACTTCAATCCGGCAATGGCGTGCAGCAACAACTTCTGCCACGGTCGACATGCCTACTGCGTCCGCACCGAGTATGCGCATCATTCGAATTTCCGCAGGCGTCTCATACGATGGTCCCAGCACTCCGATATATACGCCTTCCCTCAGTGCGAAGCCATTCTCTTTTGCCGTGTCGTGGGCGAGGGCGCGAAGCTTGCGGCTGTATGCCTCCGACATATCAGGGAAACGGTCGCCGAAACGAGCCTCGTTCGGTCCGACGAGCGGGTTGCGTCCCGTCAGATTGATATGATCCGAAATGAGCATCAAGTCCCCTGGTTCATAACCGGTGTTAATGCCGCCTGCCGCATTCGTCACGACGAGCTTCGATACGCCGAGCTCACGCATTACGCGTACCGGGAAGCTGGTCAGCTCCGGTCCATAACCTTCATACATGTGGAACCGGCCGCGCATCAATACAACGGGACGGCCGTTCAGTCGTCCGATCAGCAGTTCTCCTGCATGTCCTTCGACCGTCGAAACCGGGAAGTGCGGAATTTGCTCGTATGCGATCGAAGTCACGTCAGTCAGATGATCGCCCAGTACGCCAAGTCCTGAACCTAGAATGAGACCGACCTCCGGTTTGATCGAGGTGCGTGATGTAATATAAGTTGCTGCCTCCTCGTAGGCTTGGCTGTGAATTGGATTCGTAGATTGGTTCGTCATAATGCCGCTCCTCTCCCATAAGGGTTGATTAATAGCCTAATTTAACCGTTCCAGTAAGCTCTCGCCGTTCGGCGGCATCGCGACGCCGAAGTTGTCCGCAATGGTCGCAGCGACATCCGCGAATGTCGGCCGGACGCCAATCGATCCCGGCGTAACGAACGCCGGACTGTAGATAAGCAGCGGCACATATTCGCGCGTATGATCGGTACCCGGATGCGTCGGATCGTTGCCGTGGTCGGCTGTCACAATCAACAGATCGCGCGGCCCGAGCCGCTTCTCGAGCTCCGGCACAGCCCGGTCGAACGTTTCAAGCGCTTTCGCATAGCCCGCAGGGTCGCGGCGATGTCCATACAACGAATCGAAATCGACCAGGTTCGTGAACAGCAGCCCTTCAAAACTCGTCTCGAGCCGGTCGAGCGTCTTGCGGATGCCGTCCTCATTGCTCTTCGTCGGCATGGACTCCGTAATGCCTTCACCGTCGAATATATCGTTGATCTTGCCGATGCTGATTACATCATAGCCCCCGTCCTTCAGCGCATTCAGCACCGTAGGCGAAGGCGGCTTAAGCGCATAATCGTGCCGGTTCGGCGTTCGGGCGAACGCTCCTGGCGATCCTATGTAAGGCCTGGCAATAACACGCCCGACAGCATACCGCTCGTCCATCGTCAACTCGCGGGCAATTTCGCATGCCCGGTACAGTTCTTCCAACGGGATGATATGTTCGTGCGCCGCGATTTGAAAGACGCTGTCCGCCGATGTATACACGATCCAGGCTCCTGTTTGCATCTGTTCCTCGCCGAGCTCATCCAGAATGTCCGTCCCGCTCGCGGGCTTATTGCCGATGACACGGCGGCCGGTCCGCTCCTCGAATGCGGCGATCAACTCATCTGGAAATCCGCCAGGGAACGTCTGGAACGGAATGGTCACTCTCAGTCCTGCAATTTCCCAATGGCCCGTCATCGTATCCTTGCCGACGGAAGCTTCAGACATTTTGCCATAATAGGATGCCGGCTGCTCTTTGCAGGGCTGCCATCCTGGCAGTTCGGCGATTCGGTCAAGTCCCCACCGACGCAGCCGCGGCAGCTGCAATTCCGGCACTTCCCGGATAATATGGCCTAGCGTATGCGAGCCGGCATCGCCGAATGAAGAAGCGTCCGGCAGTTCTCCGATGCCGACGCTGTCTAGCACGATCAGCGCAATGCGTTGAAACCGCATGCGGCAGTCCCTCCTTCTTCCTTAACCGATAAGAGGCAGGCGGTGCGCGAATTATCTCGCTCTCGGATGAGTCCGCTCATACACTTCTTTTATGCGGGATTTCGTTAATTGAACATATTTTTGCGTGGCGGCAAGGCCGGCGTGCCCCATCATCTCCTGCACGGAACGAACGTCTGCGCCATTCTCCAACAGATGGGCAGCGAACGAGTGCCGAAGCGAATGCGGCGTCAATTCGCCGTCGAAGCCAGCGGCAGACGCATATTTTTTGACAATCTTCCAGACACCCTGCCTCGTCATTCGCTCTCCTCTGCGGTTGACGAACAATGCTTGCTCCTCTTGCTTGCCCCGCAGCATCGGTGTCCGTCCGGTCGACAAATACGCCTCGATGGCATTTGCCGCTGAACGGCCGAACGGAACTATCCGTTCCTTGCTGCCGGCCTGGCATCGAATGAAGCCAAGTCCCGCATGGACATCGCTCACATCCAGCGCGATCAGCTCCGATACTCTAATGCCGCAAGCATACATCGTCTCGAGAATCGCGGCGTCCCGGATCCCGGCGATATCCGTCTTATCCGGCGCAGAGAGCAGCCGTTCGACTTGCTCAGCCGACAAGATGCTAGGCGGCGGACTCGTAGGCTTCGGAGCATCCATCTCCGATGTCGGATCATGGTCAATTAGACGCTTGTCCAGCAAAAAACGGAAAAAGGCGCGAAGCGATACCCGGTATCGGGACAAGGAAGCATTTTTGCGGCCCTCCTGCCTGAGCACCAGCCAGTAACGCGCCATATGGTGCTTCATGACCTGGTCCGGCAGCTCAATGCCTGAATCAGCCGCAAACCGGATAAAGTGCCGCAAATCCCGTTCATAAGAAGCAAGCGTGTTGTCGGACAGCGACCGCTCCACTGCCATTTCCTGCAGAAACGATTGCAATTCCGTCTCCATTACCAGCTTTCCTTTCCGCAGTCGAATGACGTGCCTTTACCTATTCCACAATCGACGTGCGATTTCCTGCCTCTCAATGGCGATTCCCGTCACAGAGATGCGGATATGCGCGAATCAGCGGGACCGAATCCGCCTGCGGTCCCGTTATTATTCTCCGTACCAATAGAACCAGCGAAGCCGGTCAAAGGTCGAACCGCCTTCAGGCGGCGAATAGACAGGCCCGTTCACTTTGAGCGCGCTTCCTTGCGGAGCGCGGTAAGGATCGACCGGAGCAACGACTCCGATTAACCACTGGTAGCCGCCGAAGGTCATTATCGTAAGCATGATGAACAAGATGGCGAACACAAGCCGCCCGATCCATTTGCGCAATGATACTACCATTTGTTTCGCCCTCGCTCTCTCTCGAATATGCGAAGGGGCTGCTCATTATAGCGTCTGCGGCTTCGCATCGGGCCGCCGCTCCGCTGCTTCATAGCAAGCTGTCCCATTGGTTCACCATATGCAGCGGATAGCTTGTTCATTCAGGTACGATCAGAAGCAACATACAATTAGAATGCAGTAAACGGCAATCCGACCGCCTCCGCAACCGCCTCGTTCGTAACCGAGCCGTTATGCGTGTTGACGCCTTTGCGCAGCGCAGGATCTTTCATGGCAGCAGCCAGCCCTGTATCCGCCAGCATGCGTGCGTATGGCAGCGTAACATTCGTCAGCGCCAGCGTGGAGGTACGCGGAACGGCGCCTGGAATGTTCGCCACGGCATAATGAATGACGTCATGCTTCACATATATAGGATTTTCATGGGTCGTCGGACGGTCTACAGTCGCGATAGAGCCGCCTTGGTCAACCGCAACGTCGATAATGACGGCGCCCTTCTTCATCGTCTTGACCATTTCTTCGGTTACGAGGTGCGGAGCTTTCGCTCCGGGAATGAGTACGGCGCCGATCAGCAAATCCGCCTTTCGAACGGCAGCGGCTATATTTTGAGCATTCGAAGCCAGGGTACGAAGCCTTCCTCCGAACACATCGTCCAAGTAACGCATCCGCTCCATGCTCCTTTCCAATACTGCAACGCTCGCACCCATGCCTAATGCGATTTTGGCAGCATTCGTCCCAACGATTCCGCCGCCAATTATAACGACATCTGCAGGCGGGACGCCGGGCACCCCGCCGAGCAGAACGCCTCTCCCGCCATAGAATGATTCCAAGTACTGCGCACCGAGCTGCACGGACATTCGGCCTGCAACCTCGCTCATGGGAGTCAGAAGCGGCAGG
>NZ_BILZ01000009.1 GCF_004000825.1 Paenibacillus kobensis NBRC 15729
CGAGCCGCTCGAGACCGTGTCCGCCATACCGGCTTGCGTAACGAATCGCGACCGCGCCGCCCATAGAGAAGCCGAGCAGCGTGAAGCGGTCAAGTCTTAGCTTCTGGACGATGACATGAATATCTTCGGCAAGCCGGTCATAGCTATACCCAGACCATGGCTTGTCGGAATGGCCGAAACCGCGCAGATCGAGCAGGATGCAGCGGAATCCGTGCGCAGGCAGCCAGCTGGATTGATATTCGTACATCGCGTGATGGACCGGCCAGCCATGGACCATGACAAGGGGCTTGCCCGTGCCGTTCTCGGTCACGAATAGCTTGACCCCGCGTTCGACTTCAATCATTTCGCTCATGCAAAGCTTCCCTCCTATTCGTTCGGGATAATCGTATGTGCCGAATCGAGAACTATGCTCGAATTTTGTGTTCAGCATGAGGCACATTTCCGTTATAAATGTTCACAAAATTCCGACGATTTTGTTTACACCCATCGGCGGCGTTGCTAGAATCAACTCAACTTAAAAGAGGAATGCGGCAGAAGGATGAGCATATGAGTAGGAATAGATGGGGGGAGGCTGATCCGATGGGGAAACGAAACAGATGGCTCATGCTAGCCGCGGCTGTGCTTCTGCTTGCGGCGGTTGTCGGCTGCGGCTCGAACGATAAGAACGGGGGCGAGAAGACGTACAAGATTGCAACGGATGCGTCTTATGCGCCTATGGAAATGATGGACAAGGATCAAATCGTCGGGTTCGACATCGATTTTCTCGCTGCGGTCATGAAGGAAGCGGGCTTGTCCTATAAAGTGGTCAACGTCGGTTGGGACGCGCTTATGAACAGTCTGCTGAACGGCGGCGGCGGAGAGTATGATGCTGCGATATCAGCAGTGTCGATTACGTCCGACCGCGAGCAGTCTTATGACTTCACGGTGCCTTATTTTGAATCGACGAATATGATTCTGACGAAGGAAGGCAGCGGAATTAAGAGCGCAACCGATCTGGTGGGGAAAAAGGTGGCTGTCCAAGGTGCGACGACGGCCGACACGCTGATGAGCGGCATTATGGGCCAGGGCAGCGCCGACCTGAAACGGTTCGACAGCAACGCGCTAGCTCTGCTTGAATTGGATAATAACGGCGTTGATGCGGTCGTGGCGGATATCGCAGTCGTCGGCGAGTATGTACGGAATAACCCGGATAAGCATTACGAAGGAATCGTCGACCGGACGAATTTTGCTTCGGAATTTTACGGCATTCTGCTGCCGACGGACAGCGAGCTGAAGGCGAAGCTCGATCCGGCGATCAAGAAAGTGATCGAGAGCGGTGAGTACGCGGCGATTTATGAGAAGTGGCTGGGCAAGAAGCCGGACACGGCACCGCTGCTGAAGCCGGAGTAACAGGCAGGCATGCGCCGGAGCGATCAGATGGAGCGCATGCCTATTGCGGGTTCGGCGGGATGGAGAGTGAACGAGTGCCAGGGAGAGGGGCGTCGCGGCGAGGATGGATTTTCGATTCGAAATCGTATGGCGCTATGCGCCGCTCTTGGCCCGCGGCATGCTGCTCACGGTATGGATGTCAGCGGTGTCCATTGTGATCGGTCTCATTCTAGGTCTGGCTGTCGGCTTCGGCAAAATGTCCCATCGGCCGTATTTCAGCTGGCCGATGAACGGGTACATCCACTTTTTCCGGGGGACGCCGCTGTATGTGCAAATCTTGATCGTCCATTTCGGACTCGTGCCTCTCGTCCTTGGCCGGACGGATGCGGTTGTCGCTGCGATTACGGCTTTGTCGCTCAATTCAGCTGCCTATACGGCGGAGATTTACCGGGCAGGCATCCAATCGATCGACCGCGGACAGAGAGAAGCGGCGCTGTCGCTGGGGCTGACGCCTTGGCAGACGATGCGGCATGTCATCTTGCCGCAGGCGGTGAAGCGGATGATACCGGCTTTCGGCAACGAATTTATTGTGTTGATCAAGGACTCCTCGCTCGTCGCGCTGATCGCAGCTCCCGAGATTATGTATTGGAGCAATGCGATGCGGGGGCAGTATATGCGCGTGTGGGAGCCGTACTTAACGGCGGCGCTGCTTTATTTGGTGCTGACGTACGTACTGAATAAGCTGCTTGTGTATGTGGAGAGGAGGCTGTGAGGCGATGGTGCCTTGGACTGCTGGGCAGACGGCGATGGTGGAATTGAACGGCGTATGCAAAACGTTCGGCAAGTCGATGGTGCTGTCCGGCATTACGCTCCGCGTCATGCCGAGGGAAGTCGTCGTCCTGATCGGCCCATCCGGCTCCGGCAAGTCGACACTGCTTCGATGCATGAACGCACTGGAGACACCGGAGCAGGGCGAGGTGTACATAGACGGCGTTGTTTTGACGGGAAACGGAGAGAAAGCAACGGGCCGTGCGGCTGTCGCCTCGCCGGGCGCGGCTCTTCATCGCATGAGGGCAGAGATCGGGATGGTGTTTCAGCAGTTCAACTTGTTTCCTCACATGAGTGTCATCGAGAACATTATGCTGGCGCCGGTCCGGGTGCGCGGGTTAACGCGGGAGCAGGCAAGGCGTAAAGGGGTGGCTTTGCTCGGCAAAGTCGGGCTGGAAGACAAATCGCACGCATTGCCGTCGTCACTGTCGGGCGGACAGATGCAGCGAGTTGCGATTGCACGCGCCCTTGCGATGGAACCGAAGCTTATGCTGTTCGATGAACCGACGTCGGCGCTTGATCCGGAGATGGTCGGAGAGGTGCTTAACGTGATGAACGAGCTGGCGGAGGAAGGGATGACGATGGTCGTCGTGACGCATGAGATCGGATTCGCACGGGAGGTCGGCGACCGGATCGTGTTCATGGAACAGGGGCGCATCGTGGAAGAAGGCACCCCCGCGCAGTTGCTGGAAGCGCCTCGTGAAGAAAGGACGAGAAGTTTTTTGTCGAAGGTGCTGTAAAGGGAAGTTGTATTCGTTGCGGCTTATCGGATGAAGGTATTGCGTACGCGTTTCGATACTGCGAAATACCAGATCCATATGGCTGAGGATATAACGGTCTGCCGGAGGTCCTTGCCGGTCAAGTCGGGGGCGTCAGGTACAACCGGAATGTCCTGCGCAATCCAGTACCGAACGATCCCGATCACGATAGAGCCGGCGAATAGGAATATCATCAGCATCGGCGTTGAACGTCTCCTTCGATAAAAGGGGAAGAGAATGTACGAAACATAGGCGATTACTGCAAGGGTGGCGGCACAATCGAACAGCAGCGCTGACTGCCGCTTTGGATGGTAGTATTCCGAACTGGGTTTCGTCAATTGGTTCCAGGCGTCCGGCTGAAAAGACGGAATCGTATAGGTGAACAATTGAATGATGTTCGACGCTAACGTTACGATCAATACGAGCTGGACAAACGCAAGCCAGCCTCCCAATCCAGATACCTCTGCATGCGGAGGATTCTCGATCGGTGAGATGGCATTCGTGCTGGTGCGGCTGATAAGTTCGTAGTTGCTGGCGCTGTCTCTTTCTTTGTCGCCGTTGTCGCTCCGGCTGCTGCCGCTATCGTGTTGGTCGACGAGAGAATTGCTGGTTCTGTTCGGCTGGTGATCGTCTTTTATCCCATTCATCGTTCGTGCTCCTTCGCCGGGTGAGAGAAACGGTATGCGTTATGTTTTCGATTATCGCGGGCTAATACTTTTGATTATAACCGCGGACATTCATGATCATGCCTTCCCATCGCGATATTCGTATGCATCGAGCTGCCGCTGACCCTCGTGCGACACAAAAAGTGATGCAGCAGCGCGGCGAGCGAGGTAACCATAATAGTGTGACGCAGAAAGTGTCGTTACAGCTCCGCCGAGCCGCGGGAGGCACTACAAAAAAACGCCATGCTCTTCTCCCCGACAGGGGAGTGGAGCATGGCGTTTCTTGTAAGCGAACCTTACCTTAGGAGGCTGCCGGCTTTCGAATAAAGCGCAACAATTTTGGCGGCTTCGGCTTGGACTCGTTCGGACAGACGGACAGGGGAGAGGATCTCGACGTTAGCGCCTAAGGAGAGCAGGAAGCCTATGAGCCATGGATCGTCAGGCATGCTAGCCGTCACCCGCATATAACCGTTCGTTTCGGTCTCGATCTGGTCGCTGCTGCAGAAGTCGAGCACCCGCGCGCGGGCAGTGGGAGCGAACCGGAGCTTCATCTCGATGAGTGGGTAACGGGAGCGCTCCCCCGGATGACGGCGAAGCAAATCCGGCTGCTGGGGCCTATCTTCTCTCGGCTCGAATGTTTCATCCGTCACTTGGATATCGCGGATTCGGCTTAACCGGAACGTCCGGAAATCTTCGCGAAGGCGGCAGTAGCCGTAAGCGTACCAGACGTAGCCTTTCAGCACGATGCTATGCAGCTCGACATGGCGCTCGGACATTTGCGAGTAATTGTCGGTATAGACGAACGCGACGACACGTCTGTCGCGGGCCGCTACCCGGATTTGATGGAGCCTGTCCTGCTCATCTTCCGCACTGTGCCAAGGATTCAAATCGATCATGAACGCATTGGACATCCGTTCGACATCGCCTTGTTCGGACGTGGTCAGCAGTGCGCCAACTTTGTCGAGCAGTCCGGCGACATGGTGTTCGTCCATAATACCTTGTACGCCGTTAAGTGCAATAATGATCGATTGAAGTTCATCAAGCGAAATATGCTGGCGGTCTATGCCGTACCGGTCCATCAGCTCATAGCCGCCCGTTGCGCCTGCATATGAAATGACCGGAATTCCAGCTTGGTTAATGCTGTCCACGTCACGGTAGATCGTACGCAGCGATACTTCGAACCGCTCGGACAATTCCTTGGCGCTGATACGCCGGCGGTTCAGCAGCAGCATCGTAATCGCTAGCAGTCTCTCTAATCTCATGAATGCTGCTCCTTGTAAAAAGCTTCGACACAGGCCGGGCATACGCAAGCCTTGCCGCGGAGCTCGGACGGAATACGAGTCAGCAGTTGTTCTGGGATAGAGACGGTGAAGCACCAGCAACCCGTGGCATCGTCAGGACATCCGGCGGCGGCGCATGCGCATCGGTTATCCCGTCCGCACAAAGGGCAGCGGGAAGTGTCCGCAGACGGTTGCTTAGCGGTGTGCTGCTGTGAATTGAAGATGGAATTGGCGTCCATCGTGCCTGTCAGCCTCCTCGCCCGAATTTAATATCTTTTATTATATCGAAAAAATAGTCATTAGGCATGGACGACGATACGAGCTTGTACGGCACAAGATGTCACGGCTTGTCTATTTCCGAGGAAATAATCGATCCATCCCGAACGAGCGGAATTCGGATCGATTCGTCGAAGATCCATCGATTCGTAAGATGTCGTCTAGAAAAGATTAACAACTGCTAGGTTGAAATCGCTCTCTTGATTACGTCAGATATTATGACATGCTACTTTTCGTATTCGCTATGAATAATCGGCAAAACTTCCGTGTATTTGGATTCATTTTCGCTATTGATTGTTCCGACTGCGTGGAGTACAGTAGAGTAAATGTGATGTTTCCTAACATATATAACAAGTTAAATTCGTTAAACATTTCTCAATAATCTAGTAATGTTATATATAATAACATGATTGAAGAGGCCGACTCATCGCGATCATGAAGCTGGAGGGGACGGAATGACGAAACGCAAGCTGGTTCTAATCGGCAATGGGATGGCAGGCGTTCGCTGCGTCGAGGAAATTTTGAATTTGCAGCCGGACATGTTCGACGTTACTATTTTCGGCTCCGAGCCGCATCCGAACTATAACCGGATTATGTTGTCGAAGGTGCTGCAGGGCGATACGCCGATATCCGAAATTACGATTAACGATTGGCAATGGTATAAGGACCGGGATATCACGCTGTACACGGGTGAGACGGTTGTGCAGATTGATACGGTGAATCGGGTCGTGCATACGGACCAAGGGCGCCGGACGAATTACGATAAGCTCATTATCGCCACGGGCTCCTTGCCATTCATGCTGCCGCTGCCGGGAATCGACAAGCCAGGCGTTACGGCATTCCGCGATATGAAGGATTGCAAGACGATGATCGAAGCGAGCCGCGAATATAAGCGCGCTGCCGTTATCGGCGGCGGTTTGCTTGGTCTTGAAGCGGCGCGCGGACTGCTCAACCTTGGGATGGAAGAAGTGCATGTCGTTCATAACACGCGTTATCTAATGAACCGGCAACTGGATGCAAGGGCAGCCGACATGCTGCAGGCTGAGCTGGAGAGTCAGGGGATGAGATTCTGGCTGGACAAAAAGACGGATCGCATTCTCGGCCGCAAGCGGGTCGAAGGGCTCCAGTTCAGCGATGGTGTGAAGCTCGCCGTCGACCTGGTCGTTATTGCCGTTGGCATTCGGCCTAACGTTAAGCTGGCGGCAGACTCCGGCATCGAAGTGAACCGGGCGATCGTCGTGAATGACACGATGGAAACGAGCGTGCCCGGCATTTATGCGGTCGGGGAGTGCGCAGAGCATCGCGGGATCGTATACGGTCTCGTCGCGCCGCTCTATGAACAGGGCAAAGTGTTAGCCCGCTCGATATGCGGTGTGGGGACAGAAGGCTACGAAGGCTCGGTCCTGTACTCCCAATTGAAAGTATCCGGCGTCGATGTGTTCTCGGCTGGCGATATCGACGATTCGGAGCTGTCGACCATGCTGCAGTCGTATGACGGCATACGGCGCACCTATCGTAAGATCGGCATTCGCAACAACAAGATCGTCGGCGCCGTATTGTTCGGCGACAGCTCTGACAGCAATAAGCTGCTGGGATACGTGAAGCAAGAGGCGGACGTTTCCGTGCTGGAGGCGGATGCAGCTTCCCAGGGGCGCTCGGCCGGAGGCGGCGACGTTGAATACGTATGCTCACTGTCGGACGCCGAAACGATTTGTTCTTGTAATGGGGTTAATAAAGGGGCAATTGTATCAGCCATTAAAGATAACGGATTGGAGACGTTCGAGCAGTTGCGCGAATGTACGCGGGCGGCAAGCTCGTGCGGAGGCTGCAAGCCGCTTGTTACGGCACTGCTGCAGGCTGTACAGGAAAGCGGCGATGAGGACGAAGCGCAGAAGATCCCGTTATGCGGCTGTACGGCGCTGAGCCGTGAAGAGCTGAAGGCAGCGGTGGCGGCAGGGCGGTATTCCACCGCGTCCGAAGCGATGGTGTCACTCGGTTGGCACACGCAGGCAGGCTGCAGCGTCTGCCGGCCTGCTATCAGCTATTATATCGGGGTAGCGGGAGGACAGACCGGAAGCGCAATTCCGGCAACGCAATCGCCATACTCGGCTCTTGCGAACGGAACATTTGCCGTCTCGCCCCGCCTGTATGGCGGAATTGCGACGGCGGATCAATTGCGCCGAATTGCGGATGCAATCGAACGCTATGGCGTTCCGCTCGCCAAGCTTAGCGGCGACGGGCGGCTGGAGTTGCTCGGCCTGTCCGCCCAAAGCGCCTCGGGCGTTGCGGATGCGCTCGGACTCCCTGACGCCGAAGCGCCTTACGGCAAGCCGGTTACGGCGGTCGTAACCTGCGGCGGTACGGCCTATGAGCGCGGAGCATTCCGCGATTCTGTTGCGGCAGGCGCCGCGCTGGAACGCCGGCTGGAGCAACTGCAGCTGCCTTCGGCTGTAAGTATTGGCGTATCGGCAAGTCCGCTGCACAAGGCAGGCTCGCTCGTCCGGGATGTCGGACTTGTCGGCTCACCGGGCGGTTGGGAGCTGTATGCGGGCGGCAGTACCGGTCCGGAGGTAAGAGAGGCGAAGCTGCTGTTCACCGAGCCGAAGGATGAGGAAGCGGTGTCTGCCGCCGCCGCGCTGCTGCGGCTATACGCCGAACAGGCCTATTACGGCGAGCCGGTATGGCAGTGGCTGGAGAGGAACGGCATTGTAGCGGTACGCGAACAGCTACTTGATCCGCGCAGCCGCCGGTCGCTGCTCGCACGAATTGCTGAGCCGCCCGAAGCGGAATTAACGGCTTATTGGGATTCATCTATTTCTTCTAATTACGAACCAAACCATACTCTGTCGAGTGACAATCCAACGGGGCAGCATACGGCTGTTGCGAGGTGAATGAGCGATGAAGGAATATACACCAGTTAATCAACAGTCTTGCGAAGCTTCAGCCACGACGCTCGTTATGGAAACGCAGTGTCCGTTCTGCAGTGTGCAGTGCAAGATGAAGCTGACGGAGACGGTGGTGGAGGCATCCGCTGCAATACAGTCAAGCGCGGCGGCGCCGGACATCCAATACGACGTTGAGCCTCGGATGAATAAGGCGTCGGAAGGGCGATTATGCGTCAAAGGAATGAACGCTTATCAGCACGCAGTCAGCGATGACCGCATCGTATACCCGCTGGCGAAGCGCAACGGCCAGTTCGATCCTATCACGTGGGAGGAAGCGAATACGATAATCGCCGAACGGTTTCAGTCGATTGCCGGTCGGTACGGACGCGACGCCGTCGGTCTGTACGGCGGGGGATCATTGACGAACGAATCGGCTTATCTGCTCGGCAAGTTCGCACGTGTAGCGCTCCGTACGAAGTATATCGACTACAACGGCCGGTTCTGCATGTCCGCAGCCGCATCCGCCGGCAACAAAACGTTCGGCATCGACCGAGGACTGACGAACCCGTTGTCCGATATTCCGCTCGCGAAGTGCATCGTGCTCGCGGGTACGAATATTGCCGACTGCCAGCCGACGCTGACGCCGTACTTCACGAAAGCGAAGGAGAACGGCTCGTTCATCATCGTCATCGATCCGCGCGAGACGGGAACGTCGAAGCTGGCAGACCTGCACTTGAAGGTAAAGCCTGGTATGGATGCGGCGCTTGTGAACGGGATGCTGAGGACGCTCTTGGACGAAGGGCTTGTCGACGAGTCCTTCGTCCGTGCCCGGACGAGAGGCTACGAAGCGCTTCGCGCACATATCGGCGCACAATCGCTAGAGGAGATCGCCTTGCTGACCGGAGTGCCAGCCGACTCGATCCGCCGCGCTGCGATCGCCTTCGGACGTGCGGAGACTGGCATGGTGTTCACGGCAAGAGGAGTAGAGCAGCAGACGGACGGCTATATGGCGGTGCGCAACTTCCTTAATCTTGTTCTTCTGACCGGCAAGATCGGCAAGCCGGGCTGCGGCTACGGCGCCGTAACGGGGCAGGGCAATGGACAGGGCGGCCGCGAGCATGGACAGAAGGCCGATCAGCTGCCGGGCTACCGATTGATCGAGAACGAAGAGCACCGAAGGTACATTGCCGGTGTGTGGGGTGTCGATCCGAGCGAACTGCCCGGCAAAGGCGTATCGGCATATGAAATGATGGAGAAGGTCTACGACGGAGAAATTAAAGCGCTGTTCGTCATGGGCTCGAATCCGGTCGTCTCGAACCCGAACGCCAATCTGGTTGAGGCGGCGATCGAGCGTCTTGAATTTCTAGTCGTAGCCGATATGTTCATGTCCGAGACCGCGAGGTCTGCCGACCTCATTCTGCCAGTCACCTCATATCTGGAGAACGCGGGAACGCTGACGAATCTGGAAGGACGCGTTCTTCTTCGCGACGCGAGCCGTCCGGCTCCCGGCGAAGCAAGACACGATTGGCGCATTCTATGCGATATCGCGGATTCGGTCGGACGGGGCGGTTACTTCCCGTACGCGAACGTGGAGCAGATTTTCGAGGAGCTGCGCCTCGCCAGCCGAGGCGGTATCGCCGATTATTACGGCATAACGTATGATCGGCTTCGCCGGGAAGAAGGGGTGTACTGGCCTTGTCCGTCAACGGACGGCCAAGGAGACGGGCGAATGTTCGCTTCCTCCTTCGCGCATAGCGATGGTCTTGCGGAGATCGTTGTCGTCGATAACCATTTCCCTGATGAGCGGACGGATGAGGAGTATCCGATCTATTTGACAACGGGGCGCGTGCTCAGCCACTATTTGACCGGGGTTCAGACCCGTCGCAGTCATACGCTAGCCTCGCGTGATATTGAGTCGTTCGTCGAGCTTCATCCGAACGCGGCCAGACGCTTCGGCGTTGCGGACGGCCGGTTGGCCGTGCTGACGTCGCGGCGGGGCGAGATCGTCGTTCGCTGCCGAATTACCCGGACGATCCGCGAAGATACGGTATTCGTGCCGATGCATTGGGGAGACGTTCAGAACGTGAACAAAATTACGAATCAGGCGCTTGATCCGACATGCCGGATGCCCGGATTCAAAGTATGCGCCGTTAACATTCGGCCGCTTCTTGCAGAAGACGCGCAGTTCGCTTAATAAGGTTTATTAATAAAAGACTGTTTCGCCGAATGATGAGGTTCGGCGGACAGTCTTTTTTTGGTTAGGCTGAACCACTCCGGTTACATTTGAATTATAATAAGTTTGCAAAAATGTTTTTTGAAGTTCCAATTGAAACACTGAATAATTCGACCCTTGCAGCCGATGAAATTAATTAGGACTTCATGCTCATATGTATAATACATCCAACGTTGTTCATGACAGCGTTTTTTCGGCAACCGGCGAAGCAAGAAGGGGAGCGAGTATGAACAATCAAATACGTGTATTTAAGTCATTATGGACAACCATCCTTTATCTGGCGCTAGGGCTTATGGCCTATGTATCATATTCGTTTCCTATTCAGCTGTTTTTCGGTATCAGCTTCTCGCTTGGTTCGGCGCTGCTGTTTCTTGCCGCCTCGTGGTTCGGCTGGCGTGCTGGCATGCTCCTATTAGCCGCTGTTCACGGACTGCTGATGGTCTTTCATGAGCCAACCCTTGCGTTAGGGTCGCTTACGTTGGAAGTGATTTCCGTTATTACGCTTGCTTCGCGCTGGCCGCGGCTCGGATTGATCGGCGGCGGAGCCGTTTACTGGCTGCTGCTCGGCACTCCGATCCATTATGTAACCAATGCGGACGCCGGTATTTTTAGCCAAGAGACATTGTTCTTTGCTTATACGATGATTTCGGGCGGATTGTGTAATGCGTTGATTGCGGAGCTGATCGCCAGTTATTTGCCTCCTGGAATATTCGGACACGGACGCGTGCTCGGCAGCCGTCCGCTTCGTTTCTCGCAAGCGCTCGTCCATATCACGATATTTGCGATGCTTGGTTCCTCCATTTTGTTCATCGTGAGCGGAGGACAGAGCTTTCAGCAGACGATTATGCGCGAAATTAACAATAAAGCGGACATGGCTACCCAGTCGGTCCAAAATGCGGTCAAGCTTATGTCGCCTGCCGATCAGCGGGGAATCCGGTTGAACGGCTACTTAGAACAGGCGAAGATGAAGCGTCTTCTGCATAATGTTCTGGCGTCCGATCCTTATGAAGCGGTTCTTGTGCTCCCCGGCGGAGCGGAATTGCTTCATACCGCCGTTGGAACGGAGGAAATGCCGGAATGGCTTGAAGTCAACAACTGGCAGGGGTATTTCGCCGAACGCAAAATGTGGAGCCCGACGATGGAAAGCAACTCGGGCAGAGAGCAGTCTGGTTCGCAGTGGAAGCAGATGTCGTTTATCTATCCGATTCCTCTCGGCACGTTCGATTTATTCGTTCGGGTACCGCTCGATACTTACCGCAATGAAGTATACAGCGTCTATAACGCTCAGATGATGAGCTGCTTATATGTTACGGCTATTGTCGCTATGTTCGCGCTCCTTATTTACCGCTTCTTCGTCTCGGGGATTCGCAGACTGACCGTCGTCTCGGAAGGCATTCCGGATAAGGTGAAGGCGGGGATCGCGCCGGAGTGGCCGCAATCGAAGCTGGAGGAGATCAATTCGCTGGTCGGCAACTTCCGTGTCGTGACCGAGAAGCTCGGGGCGATGTTCATGGAATCCAGGGAACAAGCGTACTTCGATACCTTGACGGGCCTTCCGAACAGACGCCATTTCAACGAGCATTTGCAGAGTACGCTGGACGAGGCGTACCGGGATCAGGACGTTCACGTTGTCTTCATCGACCTCGACCGGTTCAAGCATATTAACGACACGCTTGGGCATGCAGTAGGCGATTTGCTGCTACAGCAAGTTTCTTACCGGCTTATCCGAACGGTGGGCGACCGTGCTTTTATCGCCCGGCTTGGCGGAGATGAATTCGTACTGATCTCGGTGCAGGGACGCAACACCGTGAGGGAAGTTGCCGACGAACTGCTCGATATTATGGAGTTGCCTTTCCAGATCGGAAATGAGGAATTATACGTCACGCTTAGCATGGGGATCAGCTCGTCGACGATCAGTGGCAAAGATGCGGAGACGATCGTCAAGAATGCGGACTTCGCCATGTACGAAGCCAAAGGCGCCGGAGGGTGCGGCTACCGTTTCTATTCGCCGCCGGATACCGATCTGTCGAAGCAGATGCGGTTGGAGTTCGAACTGCGCAAAGCGGTGGACCGCCAGCAGCTGCAGCTGTACTATATGCCGATCTATGACAAAGCCGGAGAGAAACTCGTCTCGATCGAGGCATTGCTTCGTTGGTTCCATCCAGAGTTCGGCTTTGTCTCGCCTGCAAGCTTCATCCCGATTGCCGAAAGCTGCGGACTGCTGAAGCCGATCGGCGAGTGGGTGGCTAGTGCGGCTTGCCGCCAGTTGAAGGATTGGCTCGATCAGGGATACGAGCCCGTGCCGGTGGCCATTAATTTGTCGCCGACACAAATTCAGTTGCACGGCATCGTCGGCTACCTGGAGAAGTTGCTGGAAGAGACTGGAACACCACCGGCCCTGCTGGAAGTCGAAATCACAGAGGAAGTATTCGCGAAGCAGCCGGAACGCGTCATTGCGGAGCTGCATCGTTTGAAGCGGCATGGCATGAAAGTCTGGATCGACGATTTCGGTACCGGATATTCTTCGCTAGGGATGTTAAATCGGCTGCCGGTTGACGGCTTCAAGATTGACCGTACATTCGTAAAGGGACTTCATACGGATTCGGACAAGTTGTCCATTATCGAGACGATGATGCTGTTGTCCAAATCCCGCAATTGGCTCGTCGTGGCAGAAGGAGTCGAGACGATAGGAGAATCGCAAGCGCTAAGTGACATCGGCTGCCGCTTGCAGCAAGGCTATTATTATGGACAAGCCGTGCCGGCATCCGAAATCGTCAGCTGGTTCCCGCAGAAGACGCATGAGCCGAGTGGAATGGCAGAGGGGGGATCGGTGTGATGCGGACGAAATGGATAATGCCGGCGCTGTTGTCGCTTCTCTTTCTCTTGCAGGGCTGCAGCACCGGCGAGGCGCCTGCGGACGGACAGCTTGCTTACGATCATGAGGATAAGGGCGGAGCGGACGGCATACCGTCGATTCGGATTCTGACCTCGTACGATCACGAAGAATACATCGCTAACGAATTCAGGAACGTGAAGCATGCCAATCTGGAATGGCAGCGCAACGTTAGCGGTTCAGTGGACGAGATTCTTGCGGCGCTCGACAGTAACAATCCGCCCGACTTAATTGAATTCGATTACAGACTCATTCAGGATCTAATGAATTATGACACCTTCGAGGATCTGTCGAAGCCGCCGTATAATGCGTTGTTCTCTGCGGACGTTTATTTTCCCAAATTGAATATGGACCGATTTCGTTCATTGGATGGAACGAAGTTGGTGTTTATGCCGCATATTTTACAAGCTGGGGTCACCTTCTACCGGGCGGATTTAATGAAGAAGTACGGCTTTCCGGATGACCCGGAGGAGTTAGGCGCTTATATGGAAAGTCCGGAACGATGGATGACGATGGCGAAGGAACTGGCTGCTCACGGCGAACGAATTATGCAGACTCCGGCGGAGGCCTATCTCGCCTATACGTTGTCTAACGGCTTCTTTAATGCGGACGGCACTTATGCACGCAACAACAGCGGCTTCATAACGGCTATGAACCTCGCGAAAGAGGCTTATGCCTCGAAGCTTCCGCTAGGGGCTTCCATATGGGACGCATTAGGACAGTCGGCCCTTCGAAGCGGAGAGTTGATGATGTTCATCAGCGGGGAGTGGGCAGACAGCCGTATCCAGCAATGGGCACCGGAGACGGCCGATCAGTGGCGCAAGACGCGCCTTCCTTTCAATCAATACGGAATTATTAACGGCTATATATGCGCGATTCCGAAGCAAAGCAAGAACAAAGAAGCCGCTTGGAGCTATATTCAATATCAACTGCACCGGGAACAGGGATACCTCGATTCGCTTGAATTATCGAAATGGTATGATAAGCTGACCCCGATTCGGTTAACGCCGCTCGATACGGCAGCAAGCTCGATATGGGACAAGGAAGTCGACTGGCGTTACAAAACGAACGATTCCGCGCGCACCAGCGTTTCGGCCATCGAAAGGGTGGTTACAGGACAGCTTGCGGATCAGTTGGAGCTGCTGGAGCCATTTCACGATACCGGGACCGATTCGGAATCCGGGGCGGAACCAGAATCCGAATCGGAATGAACCGCCGTTGCCGGCTGCTAATAATCATCCATTTACATCATTAAACATTCGGACTACACTAGTAGCTGTTGTGTATATAGAGACGAATGGATAGGTGATGGGGAATATGAGTAATACGATGGTAGCAACGAGAGAACTGTCGCCTCTCGTAGAGAAGCTGGGATTGGAGCCGCATGTGGAAGGCGGTTGGTATAAAGAACTGTGGAAAGCGTCGTTTACGATTCCGCAAGAGACGCTAGGCGGCGAATATTCGGGTCCGCGTTTCTCGGCGACCTCGATCTATTTCGTACTTCATCCGGGCGAAGAGTCGGCTTGGCATACGGTATTGTCGGACGAGCTATGGCTGTGGCATTCCGGTTCCCCGCTGCTCCTGACGCTCGGCGGAGACGGCGATAAGCCAGGAACGGAGACGGAAATTATCGTTGGCGCCGACGTGGCGAACGGACAGAAGCCGCAAGCGCTCGTTCCTGCCCGTGTATGGCAGAAAGCGCGTCCGCTTGGCGATGAGCCTGTGTTCGTCTCCTGCGTCGTTGCGCCAGGGTTCCACTATGACGATTTCAAGTTGATTGAGAAGAAATAGAAGTTTCAGCAATTCGGATATTCAAGCCTGCACAAGTTGTGCAGGTTTTTTTGATTTGTAGATAAACTGCTGAGAGGCAACTGCGCAGTCGAATGTTCTTACGATCGCTGTTGTCGCCGGATTGCTTTGATTTTATAAGATCGCTAATAGGTAGCAATCCGGCGACAAAGGCGACCGCTGACGCTCCTCCAGAATCATTCGTCTGCTCCGTTGCTAGGCAGTTTGGGTGCCGTACAACTATTCGCATTCTGCCTGAATACACTATCAGTCAGTTCTTGAAATTTTAGTGCCTTAAAAACGTGGCTTTGCGTAGCTCCAAAGCTTCCAGGGCTTAATTTGATCTGTAGCGACACAATCTGTGTCGTTAACGGCACGAGCGAACGCGGGTTGGAGCTGTAGCGACACAATCTGTGTCGTTAGCGGCACGAGCGAACGCGGGTTGGAGCTGTTGCGACACAATCTGTGTCGTTAACGGCACGAGCGGACGCAGGTTAGAGCTGTAGCGACACAATCTGTGTCGTTAACGTCTCGAGCGAACGCGGGTTGGAGCTGTAGCGACACAATCTGTGTCGTTAACGGCATGAGTGAACGCGGGTTGGAGCTGTAGCGACACGATCTGTGTCGTTAGCGGCACGAATGAACGCAGGTTAGAGCTGTATCGACACAATTTGTGTCGTTAACACCTTGAGTGAACGCAGGTCCGCGTCGCTCTTTCTGGTTCTGTTTACTGTGTAAATAACTGCCGAGCAACGGAGCAGGCGGATGATTCTGAAGAAACGAAGTGGTCGCCTTTGTGCCCGGATTGTACCGCTGAGGCGGTATTACAAGTTCAAAACAATCCGGGCACAACAGCGATCGTAAGAACATTCGCCTGCGCAGTTGCCCTGAGCAGAACATTTAAAATAAAAAGAGCCGTCCCCAAATTTTGGGGACAGCCCAATGAATGTTAAAGATTGCCGTGATACTGCCGAGTTAAGCATCCACTCCGCGCTGCGTCTGTCTCATGCCGATCGTGCGAGGCAGGAGAACGATAACAAGCAAATACATCACTTCAACGAGCGTGATCGCGCCGACGACATCCCATACCACATGCTGTTTCACAAGCAGCGTGGACGCGATGATCGTCGTCGACATACCGTAGATGAGCACCCGATTCAGCTTATTGCGTGCAGGACTTACGGCAAGCAGCCGCATCATCAAGTAGCTGGAGAAGCAGTGAATGCTCGGGAAACAGTTGAACGGTTTGTCCCGCTCATAGACGTAGCGGGCAAGCTGCGAGAACACGTCGCTGCCGACGATGTCCGGACGCGGAACCGTGGTCTGGAACACCGAGTAAATCATGTAACAGCTCAGGGCGCACAGCGTGTACATCAGAATGCCGCGGTAATACGATGTACGGTCTTTGATGAAGAAATAAATAAGACAAATGTAAATGTAGATGATCCAAACCGAGTAGGGAAGGAAGAA
Source organism: Paenibacillus kobensis NBRC 15729 (assembly GCF_004000825.1). Taxonomy (GTDB): domain Bacteria; phylum Bacillota; class Bacilli; order Paenibacillales; family Paenibacillaceae; genus Paenibacillus_T; species Paenibacillus_T kobensis. Next base: position 16,445 of record NZ_BILZ01000009.1, read on the forward strand.
TCCCTTCACGAACGGAGTGGACCGGTCGAAAGAAGTCACGAGACTATGAACTTCGACGGTTGGCTGATTAAACATTTTATATAAGTAGCCGAGGACAGGGAAGACAAGCATCAACAACAGCGGCGCGAGAGAAGCAAGCTTCTCCCGGTCCAGCCGTTTAGCCCATACTGGCATATTGCAATTCATCTCCTTTATTTCGGTATTGCGGTTGCGGTGCGGTTCGCTCCTGGCTGTGCTTTCGCATCGTTCGCAACGGAAGGGAGCGACTTCACGTAGCTGTTAGACAATTTAAGCAATTCGAGGGCACGGTCGAAATCGGCCTTCGGCGGATATGGCGCCTGCTGCGGATCGCCCGGCAGCGGGTAGACGATACCATCCTTAAACTGCTCGCCCGGCACGAAAATGCTCTTATCGTTAATGAACGAGCCTGAAGGCAGATAGTACCGCTCTGGAAGCAGGTTCGCCGAATGATTGAGCAGATCCTGGCCAAAATAAATCTGATCCCGAATCGGTAGACCAGCCAGATTGGCGATGGTCGGCAAAATGTCGATCTGTCCTGCCGTCTGCGGGCTGACTTCTGGAGTTAGCGCGCCTGGTGCGACGACGAACAGCGGAATGTTAAGCATATCCGTATACGAATATTTCCGTCCTAGAACCGATTGCAGCAGCTCGCGGTCTGTATTGTCCAGCGAATAAATCGGCAGTCCCATGTGGTCGCCGTAAATAACGAGCATCGTGTTGTCCCAAATGCCGTATTCCTTCAGCTTGCTGATCAGAAGGCCAAGCGCCTCGTCGGTGTAATGCTGCGACTGAATGTAGTCGCCTGCGAATGTGTCCTCATATTGTGCAGGCAGCGGCAGCTTAGGCATCGATTCCGGCAAGAAATTGAACGGATGATGCGACGACATGGAGATCATGTTCGCATACACCGGCTTCCCTGTCCGGTTGATCTCGGCAATCTCTTGTACCGCCTTATCGTATAGAATCTTATCCGACGAACCGAAAGCGATCGTATCTTCGGTGCCGTACCAGCTCTTGTCGTAATAATAATCGAAGCCGAGCGCTTGATACAGCTTATCGCGGTTCCAGAACTTGACGTCGTTCGTATGGAACGTTGCGGTCAAATAACCGGCGTCCTTAAAATATTTCGGCAGCGAAGGAAGCGAATAATCGACGTATTCATCGGTCGCAGCGCCAACAGGCGGCACGTAGAACGAAGTGTTCGTCAGAAACTCGGCATCCGATGTGTTGCCCTGTCCGGCCATTTGGAACATATGGTTGAAATAAACGGCTTCTTTTTTCAACTTGTTCAAGTTCGGCGTTACTTCTTGTCCTTCGACGTTTAAGTCGATCAAAAAGTTTTGGAACGCTTCGAGCTGAATAACGATGACGTTCCGGCCTTTCGCTGCGGCGAAGAGACGCGGCTCGGCGGTCGTATCGATTCCTTTGAGCGAATCGATCGTTTGGCGAGTTACTTCGGTTGAACCGACGGTCCGTTCCATATCGGATGTCGATACGATTTTGTACAGCTCATAATTAATAATGCCCATCTCTTCCGTCTGGCGCACCTCGTTGATGACGCCCTCGTGCTTCACGATCGTAAAGACGGATGCGGCGGCTGCGACGACAAGCAGGCCTGCCGCGATCGGACGAGATGCTTGGACGCCCGCGATCTTGTTCCAGACGCGCGATTTGCGGCTGAACGTCAGCATCAGGCCGATCAAGACAAGATCGATGAAGATGAGCAGGAACGACGCGTGCATCAACTGGAATACGCTGCCCTTCACTTCGCCGACCTGACCGACCTGAGCTAAGGCGTGATACGTGACGATGATGCCAAAATATTTGTAATACATAATGACTGCAAAGTAAACGCCCGTTAACAACAAGTTGACGGCTAAATATATGCCCAACTTTCGTTTGGAAGCCAGCAGTTCAATAATGGCGAAGATCGCCCACACGATCGGCAGTTCCGTTAGAAGAGGCTTCCAACTGAATACCGTATCGTAAATGACCCCCCATGACATATAGAACTTAATGATAATAAATATTGTGAATACGAAGAACGGACTCAACAGCCATTTGCTCCAATTCCGACTCAACCCGACCCCACTCCGATCTATCCGTCATCATATGTTAACCAAGTAATAAGTTTATCGATTCACGAGACTAAATACAACTCGAATATAATGACGGTATTGCTAGCAGGTTGTGAATGGATGCAATGACTGATCGAACGACCATACTTTTCCAATGAAAACGGATAGGTTGATTATATTCGAAAGCTTCCATAAAGGCGCTAAAGTTTTGTCTAAAAATGATTCGTTATCCGCAATCGCAATGGAGAACAGGCTTGCGCGCGGCAAGCGTTTCGTCCAATCTGGCGGTTTCCGTTCGGCTTGGCGCCTGCAGCACGGTATCCGGCTCATGCTCGGCTTCCCACGCGATACGCAGCATCACATCAATGAACCGGTCTAACGTTTCTTTGCTCTCGGTCTCCGTGGGCTCAATCATAATACTTTCCTCTACGATAAGGGGGAAGTAGACGGTTGGAGGATGAAAGCCGAAGTCGAGCAGCCGTTTGGCGATGTCGAGCGTGCGGATTCCGAACGCTTTTTGCCTCGTGCCGGACAAGACGAATTCATGCTTGCAGATGCGAGGATAAGGCACGTCGTAAGCGGCGGACAGTCTGCTGAGCATATAATTGGCGTTCAGCACGGCGCATTCCGACACGCGGCGCAGGCCAGACGGGCCATAGGAGCGGATATAGGCATAGGCGCGAAGCAAAATGCCGAAGTTGCCGTGAAACGGCTTAACACGGCCAATCGAATGGGGACGCTCGTCATCGAAGAAGTATGTCCCGTCCGCTCGCTGGCTGATGAGCGGTGCGGGGAGAAAAGACTCGAGCAGCAATTTCACGCCGACGGGACCGGCGCCTGGACCGCCTCCGCCGTGCGGCGTGCTCATCGTCTTGTGCAGGTTGAGGTGCACGACATCGAAGCCCATGTCGCCAGGGCGGGCGATGCCCATGATCGCGTTGGCGTTCGCTCCGTCGTAATAGAGCAGGCCGCCAGCCTCGTGAACGATGGCGGCTATTTCCGCAATATGCTCCTCGAACAGGCCGAGCGTGTTCGGGTTCGTGAGCATAAGCGCGGCGGTATCGGGACCAACCGCTGCGCGCAGCGCATCAAGATCGACCAAGCCGCGCGCGTCGGATTTCAGCGTGACGGTCGTATACCCGGCAGCCGAAGCGCTTGCCGGGTTCGTGCCGTGCGATGAATCCGGCACAAGCACTTTCGTCCGCTGCTCGCCCCGGCTTTCATGATAGGCGCGAATCATCATCAGCCCGGTCCATTCGCCATGAGCGCCAGCTGCTGGCTGCAGCGATATCCGGTCCATGCCAGTTATGGCGGCTAAGTCGTTCTGCAGCGTGTAGAGCAGCTCTAATGCGCCTTGTACGGTATCTTCTTGCTGATAAGGATGAATGCCGCTGAAGCCGGGAAGCTTGGCCGCATCCTCGTTCAGCTTCGGATTGTATTTCATCGTGCATGAGCCGAGCGGGTAGAAGCCGTTATCGACGCCGAAGTTGCGGCGCGATAAGGCGGTATAGTGGCGGACGACATCGACCTCGTATACCTCGGGGAGGGAGGCTGGTTCCGTGCGAAGCAGCGCTGCTGGAATGCGCTCTTCCGGCGCCAGCTCTGGCACATCACAAGCCGGCAAGGAACAGGCGATCCGGCCGGGCCGGCTTAAGTCGAAGATGAAGGGCATGTCAACGTCCGGAAGGGGCGGTATACGGTTCGTTGTCATTGGAATTCCCCCAGTCGTGCGACCAATCGGTCGATATCGGAGCGCGAGCGTTTCTCCGTAATGGCCAGGAGCATGTGGCCTGCAAGCTCGGGATACGATCTGCCCATATCGTAGCCGCCGATGATGTTATCGGCCATCAGCCTCCGGTTCAGGTCTGAACAGGAAACCGAGTCCGGCAGCTTGATCATAAATTCGTTGAAGAAGGGAGCGGCTGACGGTGTGCTATAGCCGGGAAGCGCAGCGATGGCGTCCGCTGCATAGTGCGCCTTGCGCATATTGAGCAGTGCTGTTTCCCGTAGGCCCTGCTTGCCCATGACGGACAAGTAGATGGCGGCGCACAAGGCAAGAAGCGCTTGGTTCGAACAAATGTTGGACGTCGCCTTCTCCCGCCGGATATGCTGCTCCCGGGCCTGAAGCGTGAGCACGAAGCCGCGTTTGCCGCTTCGGTCGACCGTCTGGCCGACGATTCGGCCGGGCATGCGGCGCATGAGCGGCTCGGATACGGCGAAGAAGCCGCAGGTCGGCCCGCCGAACGACTGCGGGATGCCTAGCGGCTGGGCGTCGCCGACGACGATGTCAGCCCCGAGCTTGCCAGGCGGCTGCAGGAGGCCGAGCGACAGCGGATTAACGCTGACGGCCAGCAGGCTGCCGCTAGCATGAGCTATCGGCTGCATCGCGGCAATATCCTCAATGCAGCCGAAGAAGTTCGGCGACTGGACGATGACGGCAGCTGTCCGGTCGTTGACCGCCTGCTCTAGCAGGGCGTGATCGGTCGTACCCGCGGCGGAGCAAGGCACTTCCGAGACTTCGATGCCAAGCCCGCGCGCCATCGTCTGGATGACCGCCCGCGTCTCGGGATGGACGCCGCGGGAGACGGCGAGTTGGCTGCGCTTCGTTGCGCCGGCTGCGAGAAGACCCGCTTCCGCGAGCGCCGTCGAGCCGTCGTACATGCTCGCGTTGGCGACAGACATCCCCGTCAACTCGCATATATACGATTGAAACTCGAATATGGCCTGCAGCTCGCCTTGGCTGATTTCCGGCTGATAGGGCGTATAGGCGGTATAAAATTCGGAGCGGGATATAAGATGGCCGATTACGGCCGGAATGTAGTGATCATATATGCCGGCGCCGAGAAAGCTGGCGTATTGGGAGGCAGCCGTATTGCGAGCGGCTAACTCCTGCAGGTGAGCCCATAACGAGGGCTCATTGAGCGGCGCTGAGACCGGGAGTTCGCCGTTATACCGCAGCGAGTCCGGTATGTCGCGGAACAGCTCTTGGATATCGGCAACGCCGATCGCTTGCAGCATTTCGGCCTCGTCCTGCCCGGTCATCGGGATATAACGATGCGAGTATTGCATGGCAATCACCTTCCGTCGGTTGATGGGCGGGACCGGCTGTAGAACGGCGTCGGGACGACGACCGCCCGCAGCAGCGTTCCGCGTACGTCGACCGTAAGCTCCGTGCCGATGGCGCTGCAGCTTGCGTCCAGCAGCGCCAGGCCGATGTTGCGACGCAGCGTGGGCGAATGCGTGCCGGAGGCGACGAAGCCCGCCGGAGCGCCGTCCTTAAAGACAGCGCAGCCCGCGCGGGGGATGCCGCGCTCCGTCAGCTCGATGCCGGCGAGCCGTCGGGCCGGACCTTCGTCAAGCTGGCGGAGGAGGGCGCCGCGTCCGATGAAGTCGCCCTTGTCAAACTTAACGAAGGCGCGCAGTCCCGCTTCGATCGGCGTAATCGTCTCCGACAGCTCGTGCCCGTGCAGCGGCAGCTTCGCCTCCAGCCGGAGCGTATCGCGGGCGCCGAGTCCGGCAGGCTGCAGGTCGAGCTGTTCGCCGGCCAGCAACAGCCCGGACCAGAGCGCAGGTGCATCGCCTGCGGTTGTATAGAGCTCGAATCCGTCCTCGCCGGTGTAACCGGTGCGGGAGATCAGAGCAGGTACGCCGCATACGCTGCAGGCGTATAGGAATTGGAACGGAGCGAGCTTCGCAATGGCTGCCGCTTGAGCTGGACCGTCGGTGCATGCGCTCGCGCCTGTGCCGATGCCAATCGAACGGATGAACTTGGCTGGAACGGCAACTGGGCTTCCGCTCGCGGTGTTCGGTGTGTCTTCCGTGACAGCATGACTGGCTGCGTCTGCTGTCACAGTACTGCAGGCAGCAGTTAGAACCTGCAGGGCGTTCGGCCCTTGCAGAGCCAGCAAAGCGGTCGCTTCGGTCACGTCCTCCAGCATGACATCGCCGAGCAAATGCTCGCGCAGCCATTCCAGATCGGCGGCCGTGTTCGCCGCATTCACGACGAGCAAATATTGATCCGCCGTCAGGCGGTATACCAGCAGGTCGTCAATGACTCCGCCGGCTGGATTGCACAGCATCGTATATTGGGCGCGGCCGTCTTTCAAGGAGCCGATGTCATTCGTCGTGAGACGCTGCAGATAGGTCTCTGCGAACAGTCCCGTCACGATCATGCGGCCCATGTGAGAGACGTCGAACAGCCCGGCGGCTTGCCGGACAGCATCATGCTCCTTCAGCGTGCCTGCGAATTGCACGGGAAGCTCCCATCCCGCGAAGTCTACGCACCGCGCACCTTGATGCCGGGCGTAGAGAGGATAGAGGGGCGTTCTTTTGCGCACGGCCATTGTGGGTCACCTCATTCTATATCGGATGATGATAGGAATCGGGAAGGGCTATCAGCGGCTGGTCCGTCATATCAGTGATTAAGGAGCAAGAATGGCAGGACGGCAAAGTCTGTTGTATATGCATACGCGGGGAGGATGTTGAACATGAGCGAAGTAAGACCGGAAATGCGGTATACGGAGGAGCATGAATGGGCGGTGCTGACAGCCGACGGCGTGATTCGGGTTGGGATTACCGATCATGCGCAGTGTTTGCTAGGCGATATCGTGTATGTCGACCTTCCTGCCGTCGGCGCGGCTGCGGCGGCGATGCAGCCGGTCGGCACGATCGAGTCGGTGAAGACGGTGTCGGATCTGTTCAGCCCGGTCGACGGCGCGGTCGTTCGGGTCAACCAAAGCTTGCAATCCACGCCGGAAGCCGTGAACGAACAGCCTTATGATGCAGGGTGGCTTATTGAAATCCGGACAGCAGGCGATCCGAATGAGGCTATGGAACGACTGCTCACGGCGGATCAATACCAAAGACTGCTGGATCTGATACCTTAGTACCATACGAATTAGCCATAATGTCATAAAATGTGGATGTAGCTCCGGTGAAGTAGGTGTATAATCTTACCTGAACTATCGGGTCGGACACGGAGGGCATCGGAGGAAACATCATGATTTTATTACAGGGAACTTACAACGCAGAGGTCGTACTGTTGTCGATACTTATCGCCATTTTATCTTCTTATTCGGCGCTTAATATGGCTGGGCGCGTCTGGCAGGCGCGTGGCAAGTCCAGGTGGGGTTGGTCCATAGCCGGTGCTGTCGTGATGGGATGCGGGATATGGTCGATGCATTTTGTCGCCATGCTGGCATTCCACTTGAACGCGCCGGTTAGCTATAACGTCGGGGCAACGGCATTATCGATGCTTGCGGGCATTTTATCTTCGTTTATCGCTTTTTATTTGACGCAGCGTGAGGATGTTCATATCGGACGGCTTGCGGTCGGCGGCATCATCATGGGAGCCGGGATCGCAGCTATGCACTACATCGGCATGTCAGCTATTCGAATTCCAGGCGGCAAGATGAGCTACGACCCGTTCTATTGGGGATTGTCGGTCGTTGTGGCCATCGTAGTCTCTTATGCGGCGCTGCTGCTGTTCAACCGGTTCCGGGGCGGTCTGGGCGGATTGTACATCCAGTCGTGGAAGTGGGCAGCGGCGGTCTTGATGGGACTCGCGGTATGCGGCATGCACTATACGGGGATGCTGTCCGTTTCGTTCTGGTGCGGTCCGGAGGGTCCTTTGACGGAGTCGGCTTCGGCCAACCAATATTTGTTGTGGGCGGTTACGCTGGCGATGGGCGTGCTGCTTTCCGTATCTTGGGCTGCGACGTATGTCGACCGGACGGTGCTTGAGCGGATGGCTTATCAGGATCAGTTAACCGGACTGCCGAACCGGTATGAGCTTGGCAGACGGTTCAACTCGTTCCTCCACCGGACGGACAGGGGCGCGGTGCTGTTCATCGATATTGATCAATTCAAGACCATTAACGATACGCTTGGCCATGACGTAGGCGATCTGCTTGTCTTGGACGCTAGCCGCCGGTTAGCCGCCATGTCCAATGACGGGATCATGGTATTCCGAATTGGAGGCGACGAATTTCTGCTGCTTGCGGAAGGCATCGACCGGGACAAAGCCGAGCAATTGGCGCAACGGCTGCTGACGCGGATCAGCCAGCCGTTCTATATTGACGGCAATGAGCTGTTCGTGTCTTGCAGCATCGGAATTGCGATGTATCCGGAGCATGGGAACGACCACGCGGCGCTGCTCCGGACGTCCGACACGGCGCTGTACGAAGCGAAGAACGGCGGGAGGAACCGCTACCAGCTGTTCAACCCGGAGATTCAGCAACGGCAGCTTCGGCGCATGCAGTTGGAGAACGATTTGCGCAGCGCGATGGAATATGGCGGACAGTTCAGCGTACACTACCAGCCCAAATGGGATACGCAGCTCGCTCGTCCGGTCGGCTTCGAGGCGCTGGTCAGATGGAAGCATCCGAAGCTTGGCTTCGTGTCGCCGGCCGAGTTTATTCCTATCGCCGAGGAGACGGGGCTTATCGTCGGGCTGTCCCGCTTCGTTCTGCGTCAAGCGTGCTGGGACTGCATGCAGTGGGAGAAGGCGGGATACGGGCAATTGACCGTCTCGGTGAATACGTCGGTCCGTCTGTTCGACAGCCAGAACTTATTCGACATGGTCGAAGAGAGCTTGCTCGACTTCGGACTGGCGCCGGAGCGGCTGGAGCTCGAAATCACGGAAACGATCGTCATTCACGATATGGATGAAGTCATCCGACAATTGAACCGGCTGCGGGATCTTGGCGTCAAAGTGTCGATGGACGACTTCGGCTCGGGTTACTCGTCGCTCGGCTCGCTGGACCGTATTCCGCTCGATGCCGTCAAAATCGACCGGATGTTCATCAGCCAGAGCCACATTCCTTCCAAGAGGGCGATCATCAAAACGATCGTCACGCTGGCGCAGCAGCTCGGGCTCGACAGTGTAGCGGAAGGCGTCGAGGACTTGGACCAGGTCAAACTATTGAACGAAGCAGGCTGCACCATTATCCAGGGCTATTATTTCGGCCGCCCGATGAGTATGGATCAGCTGCTCTCTTACTTGCATGACCTCCGCTTGCTGCCATCGGATATGGAAGCGGCGGCAGGGTTGGAATCGGAATAAAGGAATAGAGCGTTTCGCATTGCGTACTCATTCGATTGCCGGATGGGGCGCGGGCGAAACGCTTTTTAATTGGCGGGCAGAGGCGGGGGGCAGCGGCTGATAAGAGACCTTCGGGGACTCTTAATGACTGGAATGGCGGGAGAACGGCGGATGAAGAGACCTTTGGAGTTACTTAATTGATTGGCGCGTGGTGTAACAACAATTAAGCCCCCAGAAAGGACTCTTAATGCTCAGCAATAGGCGAAAGTAGCGGTCGAATGAGCGGGTAAGAGACCTTCGGGGACTCTTAATGACTGGAATGGTGGGAGAACGGAGGATGAAGAGACCTTTGGAGTTACTTAATTCATTTGCCCGCCATGCAGATAGATAGGCAATTCGAACAAAGAGGGAGATAATACTAGCTTTCTGACGGTATGACCTATAAAATGGAAGTGTGTAATTTTGAAACAGTGTTTCGCTTAATGAAACAATGAATGGTGAAACAATGACCTGTAAACCAACGATCTGTAAAACAACGATCCGAATGAGGAGGGCATCTGCATGACATTCCATTATCATGGCATTGACCACGTCCAATTAGCTGCACCAGCAGGCCGCGAGGAGGAGGCGCGAAGCTTTTTCACCGGGCTGCTAGGCTGGAAGGAAATTCCGAAGCCCGAAAGCTTGCGCAAGCGCGGCGGCGTATGGTTTCAATGCGGCACGCATCAGGTTCATATAGGCGTCCAAAACGATTTTGTGCCGGCGAAGAAAGCGCATCCTGCTTTTCATGTGAGCGGCATTGCACAGCTGCGCGTTCACCTTGCCGACAACAACGTTGTAATCATTGACGATGAAGTGCGCGCCGAAGAGGGAGTCAGACGATTTTTTACCCAGGACCCTTTCGGCAACCGCATTGAGTTTCTCGAATGGCTCGAAACCTAATCAGCGGCCTCGCATCATAAGGTAAAGGGTCGAGCTTCACACGGACACCACATCACGATGAACGGAGGGAGTGTATGAAAGGAACTGCGCTGCTAGCCACTTATTTTCGGCGGAACAAGTGGCTGTATACGCTGGCGGTTGCTGTTATGGCTGCGGGCAATATGATCTACGCCTTTTATCCGAGAGTGCTCGGCAGTTTTACGGACGAATTGAAGCAAAGCGGTCTGACGAAGCATTCGGTCGTGGCTTACAGCATCGAGCTGCTTGTGATCGGCGTCGCGTACGGTCTGCTGTTTGGCGTGGGGCAGCTGTTGAACCATCGGCTGGGGAGAAGATTCGAAGCCGAGATTCGGGAGAAACTGTTTGCACAGTTCACGCGATTGAGCGAGGCGTACTTCGCCAAGCATGGCGTGGGCAAATGGCTCAGCTACGTTCTGAGCGACGTATCGAGCATTCGAGAAGCGATCTGCGGCGGAATCAACCAATTGACGAACGCCACCTTCCTGTTCATCACATCGGTCGTCATGATGGCAGCGTCCGATATCCCGGCAAGACTGATGCTCGCATGTATCGCGCCGATGCTGGCCATTCCGGTGATGGTTGTCTACTTCGGGCCGATGATTCGGCGTCGTTCGCATGAAGTGCAGGAGGCAATCGCCGGGATGACCGCGTCCGCGGAAGAACAGTTCGGCGGCATACGCGTGACGAAGACATTCGCGGCGGAACGGACGGCTCAGCAGCGGTTCGGCGAATCCGTTAACCGTGTGAAGCAGAAGCAGCTGCGGCTCGTTCGCACGTCTTCGTTGTTCCAATCGGCTATTCCATTCTCCGGCGCGCTGTCGCTCGTTGTTGCAATAGTATACGGCGGCTATATGGCCAGCCATGGCCATCTCACCCTAGGGGCTTTCGTTGCGCTAACATTGTATTTGCGCGTCGTTATGACACCCCTTCAACAATTTGGCACCGTCATTAACCGGATGCAGCAGGCGAGAGCGTCGCTGGACCGATTGAATACTCTTCTCGGCGAGACGCCGGATGTAAGAGACGCGGACGACGCTGTCGAGGTGCAGACCGAAGAAGCAGATCTCATCGTCGAACGGCTCACGTTCAGCTATCCAGAGTCGAGGCGGCCGGCGCTGCAGGACATCTCGTTCATGCTCCGGGCAGGAGAGACGCTTGGCATCGTCGGACGGACAGGCAGCGGCAAGACGACGCTCGCTAAGCTGCTGCTCCGTGTCTACGAGCCGCCGGCAGGCACAATAGCGATCGACGGCACGGATATCCGCACCGCAACGCTGGCCAGTCTGCGGGAGGGGATTGGTTACGTTCCGCAGGACGGCTTTCTGTTCAGCGAGACACTTCGCGACAATATTGCGTTCGCAGACCGCACGGATACCGGGCAAAGGGTGGAAGCAGCGGCAAAATCGGCTGCGGTCTACGACAGCATCATCGGGTTCCCGGACGGCTTCGATACGAAGCTTGGCGAGCGGGGATTGACGCTGTCTGGAGGACAGCGTCAACGAACAAGTCTTGCACGGGGACTATTCAAGGCTGCTCCCGTGCTCATTCTTGACGATAGCGTCAGTGCGGTGGATGCCGTGACGGAAACGCGAATCATCGAGCAGTTGCGCGAAGGCCGGGCGGGGCACACGACCATTGTTATCGCCCACCGGATTAGCGCCGTGAAGCATGCGGATCAAATCATCGTGTTGGAAGAAGGAAGAATCGCCGAGAGAGGAACGCATGATGAGCTTACGGCACTAGGCGGCCGATATGCCTCGTTGCGGGCGATACAAGAGGAGGGGGCAGACGATGGCGAAGGAGAGCAGCAAACAGAGCGAACCGGGGAAGGGCCGGCAGCAGACCAGCAGCCAGCCGCCGCAAGACGCTAAGCCGGACGGAGAAGCGAAGGGCAATGCCGCCCCGAGCCGAGGCGCTGCTTTTCGGGCGCTTCTAAGCTATGCCCGCCCGCACCGTTGGATGTTCGCCGCCGTATTCGGCTCCGCATTGCTGGCGATATCGGCCGATTTGCTGCAGCCGTATTTGGTCAAAATCGCGATCGACGACGGACTGCTGACCGGTCAGCACGGCATGAGGCGTCTAATGACGCTTGGCTCCATTTATTTGCTGATGGCGGTTGTCAGCTTCGGATTCGGTTATCTGCAGTCGGTGCTCATTCAGCGAATCGGCCAAAGCATCGTGGCCCGGCTGCGCGGCGATTTATTCCAACATATTACCGGCCAATCGATGTCCTTCTTCGACCGGCATCATATTGGCAGTCTCGTGACGAACGAGTCGAGCGATACGGAGACGATCAGCCAGTTTTTTACCCAGGTGCTTGTCAGTCTCGTGCGCGACGGGCTGATGCTGATTCTTGTCGTGGCGTTCATGTTCTCGCTCGATGCGAAGCTGGCTGCGCTATGCATGCTCCTGTTCCCTGTCATTATCGCCATTGCGGTCGTATTCCGGAGAGCTCTGCAGCAGTCGTATAAACGCGCAAGGTCGCAGTTGTCGCGCGTCATTGCATTCGTGGCGGAAAATTTGTCCGGCATGAGCCTTACGCAAGCATTCCGGCAGGAGAAGGAACAAATGCGGCGGTTCAAAGACCGCAACGCCAGCTATTTGCGCGAGAGTATCCGGGAAGTGACGACTTCGGTTTCGTTCAACCGGACCTACGATACGCTTGGCAACGTCGCGGTCGCGCTCGTTGTCTGGCTCGGCGGCATGGCCGTACTTGATCATGCGCTGGAGTTCGGCGTGTTGTACGCTTTTATCAATTATATCCGCCAGTTCTTTCAGCCGATTAACCAAATGACGCAGCAGTGGAACACGCTTCAATCGACGTTCGTGTCGGTGGAGCGACTTTGGCGCATATTCAGCACCGAACCTGAAGTTCAGGAGCCGGCTGCGGATAGAACGGTTCAGCCTAAGCATGCCGACATTCGAGGGGAGATTGAGTTCCGCGGCGTCACATTCGCCTACCAGGAAGGCCGGAATGTCCTTCACGGGCTTGATCTGCATGTGAAGCCGGGTGAATTTATCGGCATCGTCGGCACGACCGGAGCGGGTAAAAGCTCGCTCGTCAACTTGCTCGCCCGTTTCTACGATGTGCAGAGCGGAAGCATTACGATTGACGGCATTGACGTGCGGCGGCTGCCGCAGCAGCAATTGCACCGGATCGTCGGGCTCGTCCAGCAAGAGCCGTTCTTGTATTCCGGATCGATCATCGACAACGTCAGATTGTTTGATGCAACGGTCACGCGCGAGCAGGCCATCGAAGCCTGCCGGCTTGTCGGAGCTCATGCGATGATTATGAGGCTGAAGAACGGGTACGATACGTTGTTGTCGGAACGCGGCAGCGGATTGTCGGCAGGCGAGCGGCAGTTGCTGTCTTTTGCCCGAATCGTCGTTCATCATCCGCGTATCCTCATTCTCGACGAGGCGACGGCCAATCTGGATTCTCACACCGAACGGCTTATTCAGCAGGCGCTGCAGGTCGTGTCCGAAGGGCGGACAACGCTCGTCATTGCTCACCGTCTGTCTACGATTCAGCACGCGGACCGGATCATCGTGATGCGCAGCGGCGAGATCGCTGAGCAGGGAACGCATGAGTCGCTCATCGGGCAGCAGGGTTATTATGCGGAGCTTCATGAGCACTCGCGCAAGGGCGGGCACGCAAGAACGGCGGAAAGCCGGTAGCGGCACACTTGTCCGGTGAATTCGCCTTCCGGCACACGGTACGCGGTTATCATACGTAGGCTGTTAAATCTCATCGTCTCTTTGTCCGCAAGCAATAGAACGGGATACGGATGTTTCCAGCCGCTTCGATGTATACTACAGGAACGCAATTGCGTGGCACGGCCATTGAGGTTACGGGGAAGGTGTATCTTACGTGACGAAGCAAACGCAAAGACGATTCCGGCGGCTGATCCGGTTAACGGCAGGCTTGTTAGTCATGCACAGCATGATATTCGCGGTTGCGGCGGCGGCGCCGACCGTAACGGTTGAAGAGCAATCAGCCGGCACGTCGGCTGATCCTTATAGCACGGTGAAACGCAGCGACGGCTACAATCTCGTCTTTCCCGTCATAAGCGATATTCACATCGGGAGAGGCGGCAAGTCGGAGACGAAATTCGAGGACGTACTTGCGCAGATCAATCGGATCGTGCCGCAATACGACGCGATGGCAAGCGTAGGGGATTTGACGAATGACGGAACAGCCTCTCAATACGATACGTTCATGAGCATCTATAACCGCTACAGACAGCCTGGTGCCGAACATCTGCTTACGATCGGCAACCATGACTATTGGGGTTATCCGAGAGCGGTCAAAAGCAGAAGACTGTTTATCAACAAAACCGGAATGCCGGACATCTATTATGACAAGTGGATAAACGGCTACCATTTTATCGTCATCGGGAGCGAGAACAAGACGGTCGGAGGCAGACTGTCCGGTACGCAGCTGAAATGGCTGGAGAATCGGCTGGCCGAGCATGCGAGCCCGGACAAGCCGATCTTCGTCTTCTTCCACCAGCACATTGGCGGAACGGTGAGCGGGAGCGACTTGTGGGGGCATACGCGCAGCCATTCACAGCTGTACGCCGCGCTTGCCCGCTATCCGCAGGCCGTGACGTTCTCCGGGCACTCGCATTACATGCTCGACGATCCGCGGACGATTCACCAGCGGCACTTCACTTCGGTCGGCACTTCGTCGATTCGTTACCCCGAGCTGGAGCCGGGCAGGTTGCAAGGAAAGCATCCGTCCGATGATATCGCGCAAGGCTGCATCGTGTATGTAACCGGCGATAAAGTGACCGTTCGAAGACGGGATTTCCACCGGAACGATTGGACAGGTGAGGATTGGGTTATTCCGTATCCTGCAAGCCGGCAATCGTTCGTCTATACGGATGACCGCGATCGGATCAAGCCGGCTTTTCCGGCGGACGCCGCTGCATCGGTCGTGGCGGATTCAATAAGTGCGACGGCGGTAAGCCTCGTATTCGATCAGGCGGACGACAATTTGTTCGTTCATGCTTACGATATCGAAGTGAAACGGAAGGGAAGCCGGAAGAACACGCTTAAGCTGAGCGCTTTTTCCGAGTTTTATAAGCGGCCGGTTCCGGCATCGATTATGGCACGGCTGAAAGGGCTGAAGCCGGAACAGGATTATACGGCGAGCATATACGCCGTCGATTCGTTCGGCAACCGAAGCAGCAAGCCGCTTACCGTATCGTTCCGGACACGCAGTTTCACCTTTACGAAGGCGGACCGGATCTCCCGGCTTCTCAGCCTGTAATGCAAAGGGGCACCAAGTCATTCCATCATGACTTGGTGCCCCTTTATTCATTAACGTCCGCTGCTGCCCGCTCGAGAGCTTGCGGCGGATGTCCGGACGCCCGCCGCTTCGGCAAGGAAGCGTGAGATGTCGGCCTTCTGCCCGTGGAAGAAGGCGGGCGAGCTGACATACAGCCGTTCCCGCGCCCGCGTGACGGCGACATACAACAGCCGGCGTTCTTCCTCGAGCGCTTCCTCCTTCTCCCGTTCAAGCTCGTCCCGGGATGCCGTCTGCTTCGGCTGCTGCGGCTGTACGGCGGAGCGGTGGGGCATAATGCCCTCGGAAGCGCCAACGACGAACACGACCGGAAACTCCAGTCCTTTTGATTTGTGAACCGTCATTAGCTGAACGCGTCCGTTATCCTGATCGGAGGAGACGGAAGAGGAAGATTGCGCGGCCGGCGCATTCCCGTTCGGTTCCGCGGCGCCGTCTGCATGTGCGCCCCGGTTGCTCCCGGCTTGGCGTCCGTTCGGCCTGCCGGCCTGCTTCGCCTCGGCTTGCCGCTTCGCCATATCTTCTGCGAAAGCGAGGAACGATTCCACCGTCTCGAACCGGCCTGCAGACGATTCCAGCTCGTCGAGCAGCTCCTTCATCATTTCCTTATGCGGCGTTCCGCCCCGGTTCGTCTCGGCGAATTTATCGAAGAACGATTCCCGAATCCGCCGGATTGCCGCCGCCGGGCGGAGGGATACCGCAGCTTTGATCAGCCGCAGCCGCTCCAGCACTTCATCCTTCTGAAACTGCTGAAGCCGGGAGAAGGAGGTCAGATGGATAAGCGGCCATTTTTTTGCCTGCTCGGCGTCCTTGTCGCGGATCCATTTCATCGCTGCCTCCCGGTTAACGTACAGCGTTGGAAGCATATCCTCAATTGCTTGCTTATCACGGTGGCTGAGTGAGAGCTTGAGATGCGCCATTACCGGCCGGATGAGCGGCGAGTCGTAGAACGAGAGCCCGTCGCTATGGTCCTCGACCGGAATGCCCGATTGCAGCAAATGCTCAGTCGCCGCCCGTCCGCTGCCTGCCGAACGGTATAGAACGGCGAAGTCGCCCCAGCGGTATCGGCCGGACTCGACAAGCTTCCGTATGGAAGCAGTCACGGCTGCAGCCTCTTCCTCCGGCGTTGCTGGCCGTGCGAACATAGGCTTGCCGGACAAGCCAAGCTCGCTCTCTTCGCCGGACTTGTCCGCCGCTGCCCTATCGTCCGGCTGAGCAGCCTCGCCTTGCGGTACGGTCAACGTCTTCGGCCTGCGGTTCTTATTGCCGCGAATAATCGCGTTGCCCAGTCCGACGATGTCCGCACTCGAACGGTAATTGACGCGCAGAGTGACGACCTTCGCATCCGGATAAACCTTGTCGAACGACAGAATGGCGTCGGCGCTTGCGCCGTTGAAGGAGTAGATCGTCTGATCGTCGTCGCCAACGACCATTAGATTGCGCTGCCCCTGTGCAATAAGACGGACGATCTCGTATTGGACCGTGTTCGTATCTTGGAACTCGTCCACCATGACGTACCGGAACCGTTCCTGCAGCGAGGCGAGAAGATCTGGTTCCGAAAGCAGCATTCGGTAGGCAAGCAGCAGCAAATCGTCAAAATCGATCAAGCCGTTGTCTCGTTTCCATTGCTCATATCGAATAAGGACACGTTTGATTTCCCGTTCTGACGGCGAAGCTTCCGGCAAGTCTTCTGCCGTCAGCAGCCGGCATTTGTAGGAAGACAGCAGAGCGAGCAGTGTCTCCGGCTCGTAATCGCTGACCGAACCGGCTTCCCGCAGCAGCCGTTTGACCGTCATTCTCTGTTGCCCTTCATCGCCGATAAGGGCAGCCGTGACGCCGCGGCGGCGGAGCATCAGCAGGCAGAAGGAATGGAACGTGCGCGTTTCGATCGCTTGCGCTGCCCGTGCCGAAATGCCCGGCAAGCCGGCAAGGCGCTGCTTCATCTCGTCGGCTGCCTTCCGCGAGAACGTAACGAGCAGCAAATGCCGAGGCGATACGCCCCGGACCCCGATGAGATAAGCGGCACGGCACGCAAGCGTCGTCGTCTTGCCGGAGCCGGCTCCGGCAATGGTCAGCAGCGGCCCGTCACCGTGCCGGACGGCCTCGATCTGGTCGGCGTTCAATTGAACATTCAATTCGGCAAGCTCCTCCCAGAAGGACGCTTCTCGCCGGGCATCGACAGCCGCCGGCATGCGGTTATCCTCAGCGTCCTTGCCGGCGCTGCTGTTCCTGCCGGCAGGGGAGATGGGGCGGATGGCCCCGGGTATCGTATATTTGTATGAAAGCATGAAAGCAAGTCCTTTCGTCAACGGTGTCGACAATCGTTCATTCGTAAGGTTCGTTTCATTATACCACGCCGAGCCGGTGTGGTACCGCTGCGGCGCAGGCAGTAAGGATTGGAAGCGGCTATAGGCTGTCTATGCTGCTTCAGCAGCAGCGGGCCTTTGATGCGGCTGCTGGTTTGCAGCAGCTGCTCCGGCTGGCGGTCAACGATTTTCCAATAATCATCCGTGCGGAAGACCTTCGTCCTTGGATCGGTGAACAGCTTTCGTTCGGTCACTTTCCAGGTGTGTGATTGCCGGTCCGCGCGGCGGAATGCGGCAAAGTTGTACGCTGAGGAGGTGCGGACAGACAGTCCGCTGCGCAAACAATCCTGTATGAACTGTACGTCCGAGCCCTGCTTGCGCTTGCCGAAGCTGACGGTCTCCAGCACGTTTCGCCGGAACATGATCGTCGCGCCCGCAATCCGGTTCGTTTCCTCGTAAGGCTGAACCGGACGCTCCCTTAGCAGCAGCTGGCGCCGGTGAGGGAAGTAGAAGAAGAACGAGGTTTTGCCAACGACGTCAGCTCCTGTCTTCTCGAACGTATCCATAGCTTCCGCCAGATAGCCGGGACCGTAATAATCGTCGTCGTCGAATTTCGCAATGTACGGATAACAAGCGATAGCGGTGGCATCGTTCAGGCAATCGCCGAGCGTGCTGCTCGCGGGCAGCCGGATGACATGTATGCCAGAGTATTGCTCGGCCGCTTGCAAATACCTTTGCATGTTCATTCGATTCCCGTTCAATACAATAATGAGCTCCTTGTTCTCCCATTGCTGGCGCGCATAATTGCTGAGCACCCGTTTCATATATTGCGGACGTATAGTAGGAGTGATGATCGTAACACCGTATGCCTCGCTGCCGCCCTTGCTGGTGCTTGGACTGGAGCTCTTGCCAGAGCTCTTGTTTGAGTTTTTGAGTATGTTTTGACCCGAACTTTTGCTTCTGCCGCTCACTCTACCAATCTCTCCTTTGTTTCTCCGAATAAATGGGTTGATAGTCCCCGACATCGGTCGTGCGCATTCTCTCTTCTTGTCCGTACAGTAGTTAATAGATAGCATGAGAATGATCTGATCGGGAGGCGGGAGTGTGAGGGAGGAGCACGCGGCGTCGTTAACGGGAGCGGGCAGCCAGACGGATCGGCAGGCCGCGTCGGTCGGCGTCATCGGACTTGGTTATGTCGGATTGCCGTTTGCATTGGCGTTTGTTCGCAGCGGAATTCGAGTAACAGGCATTGAAGTCGATGGTCGTAAGCTGCAAATGCTGCGAGGGGCCAAAAGCTACATTCAGGATATAAGCAATGAGGAACTGGAAGCCGCGATCTTCTCGGGCGGCTTGACGGTATCCGACGACTATTCGCTGTTAGCCACAATGGAGGCGGTCGTGCTATGCGTGCCGACGCCGCTGACGGAGGACCATGCGCCGGACTTAAGTTACGTGTCCGATACGTGCCGGAGCCTGCGTCCGTTTCTCCGCGAGGGCCAGCTTGTAGTGCTTGAAAGTACGACATATCCGGGCACGACGAAGGAGATTGTCCGTCCTCTGCTGGAGCAGAGCGGGCTGCAGGCAGGAGTTCAATTTCATTTGGCCTACTCTCCTGAGCGGATCGATCCCGGCAACCAAAGCTATACGGTCGAGGAAGTTCCCAAAATCGTCAGCGGTCTTACCGCAAGCTGCTTGAACCGCGTCGCCGATCTGTACGGCCGGGTATTCCGGCAAGTCGTGCCTGTGTCGTCGACCGACTCGGCAGAAGCAGCGAAGCTGCTGGAGAATAGCTTCCGGCTTATCAATATATCGTTTATGAATGAGTTTGCGATGCTGTGCGACCAACTCGGGGTGAACGTATGGGAAGTGATCGAAGCAGCAGATACGAAGCCATACGGCTTCCATGCATTTTACCCCGGTCCGGGCATCGGCGGCCACTGCATTCCGGTCGATCCGCTTTACTTGCAATGGAAGGCGCGCCAGTCCGGTACAGACAGCCGGTTCATCGAGCTGTCGAAGGATATGAATGATACCATGCCCGACTATATAGCAGGGCGGATCGAAAGGCTGCTTCAGCCGGGTAAAAAGCTGGCTGGCGCGTCGATTCTGCTATGCGGCGTTACGTATAAGAAAGATGTTGCCGATATGCGCGAATCGAGTGCCTTGCCTTTAATGCGGATGCTGATTCTTGCAGGTGCTTCTGTCCAATATTATGATCCTTACGTTCCTTCTGTCCGACTCGAAGACGCTGGAATACTGCATGGCGTCGATCTGACGGATGAGGTGCTTGCGGGCGCTGATTGCGTTGTTATCCATACGAATCATTCCTCGCTGCCGATCGAACGGATCGTCATGAAGGCAGCGTTAATATACGATACGCGCAATGCGACGAGAGGCTTGCGCGGAAGCGGCAGGCTGGAGCGGTTCGGCGACGGAACGACGGGCTAAACCGAAGACTGCGGAAGCACTGAAGCAACACAGCGCGCGGCTGCAACAGCTAGTGGAAATGCTGCAGCCTGTGGCGCTCAAGGCCGTTTGAGCTTTCGTGCCGCGGCGCCAATTTGCTCGGGCCCTTTGCCGAAGTCGATGGCGACTTTCCCCGTTGCGGCAGCGATTCGAGGAGCAAGCACAACGGCGTTCACGCCGCAGGAGAGCAGCGCGATATCGAACTCATCGTCGATGGCTGCAATTTCTTTCATGGCCGAATCCATCTGGTCGTAATGAGAGAAGGCAACCGTGTGAGTAACGTGAAGATAATAAGGGTCGCTCTCGAGTACGGCCTTCAGCGGCTCCGGATATCTCGTCACGATCAGAACGCGTTGACGCTGCAAAATTTCCCAGAACAACGGGGTTCTCGGCATCATTCGGTTCACGCACGCATGGCAGGTGACGGCCGGCTTCAGCTTGAAATGGGCAAACACCTTGTTCGTCAGCGGCCGTTTCAAATAAGCCGGCGCTTTAATCTGATCGTCGCCCGCCGGAAGAATGCCTACGATCGATGCTCTTCGGATGGCGCGGACAAGGTCGTTGCGAAGCTTGATGTTCGGCAGTGTGACGCCTTTCTCGCCTTTATTCGCTTTAATGGCCCAACGCTCGCGGAGCACTCTGCGCATCTTCCATACGGAGCGTTGAGCGAGCACGATATTCTCGCCGTCGCCGACTCGAACGAGCGACAAGGGCGAGCGCTCGCGCAAAGCTTTTTCGATGGTGAGGAGTACTTCAGTCAAATTCAAATAAGCGGACATCGGCAACCCTCGCTGTCGTCCAGTTGTATTTTTGCATACAGGATAAAATAGTATATTCGGGCGCGGCCGCCGGTTGCGCCGGGGATGTGTGCCTATTATTAAGCGATTAGTCGAATCGCTATAGGCATCCAAGAGGCTTCGTTGTAATTCGTACAATGGAATCGGCCGCTGCCGGTTTTATTGCTCGGCTCATTGCATTTTGTACAACAGAAAAGCAGAGGTCTCGGCTGTTTTTGCGGTTTTGGCCATTAATAGGCAGATGTTCGTTGTATGGAATGCAATGAGAATACGGGATTAGCAGGATCGGGGATCATCTCGTTGTATAAAATGCAATGGAGCAAGCAAGTGGTTCGGCAGACGCAAACGCAGACGGGACACCTTTTCCGTTCGTTATCCGCTGAAGAGAAGGAAGGGGGATGAAATCCCCCTTAACGACAAAGAAGAACAATCCCTAAATTCAGTGAAAACCCAATTGTAAGCGTTACCGAAATCGTTTTAGTAATTGTTTTATGTCATTTCCGTCGGTATAATGGGGTGGAGATTTGATCGGATGAACCGGCTTGATTGGGTTAAACGAACGGACAATATGTCCGTGATGTGTTCAGGCCATCATGCAATAAGAAACCACTCATTATAAAGGGGAAACGATATGACGAACTACGAATTTCCGTTCCGCAATCCGGAACTGCCGCTTGAGGAACGCGTGCAGGATCTGGTGTCGCGGTTGACGCTGGAGGAGAAAATCAATCTGATGCCGCAATATATGACCGCCGTCGAGCGGCTCGGTATTGGGGCTTACAAGCATGGCACCGAGGGTGCGCACGGCATTGCTTGGCTCGGAGAAGCGACTTCGTTCCCTCAGCCGATCGGCCTTGGATGCACATGGGATCAAGATCTAATGAAGGAAGTCGGCGACGTTATCGGGACGGAGGCGCGAGTGTTCTACAAGCGTAATCCGGCGGTGAACGGCCTCACGCTGTGGGCGCCGACTGTCGATATGGAGCGGGATCCGCGTTGGGGACGGACGGAAGAGGCTTACGGCGAGGATCCGCATCTGACGGGCGAGCTGTCGGCTGCGATGACGCAAGGCATTCAAGGCGATCATCCGAAATATTTGAAAGCGGTTGCTTCTTTGAAGCATTTTCTGGGCAATAACAATGAAATGAACCGCGGTAGCTGCTCGGTGAGTATCGATCCGCGCAGCATGCGCGAATATTACTTCAAAGCGTTCGAGCCGGCGTTCGTCAAGGGCGGCGCCCAGTCGATGATGACGGCATACAACTCGATCAATGGCACGCCCGCGCTTCTGCATGAGACGGTTAACAGCGTGGTGAAGGAGCAATGGATGGACGGCTTTATCGTTAGCGACGCTGGCGATATGATTGGAATCGTGAAGGATCACCACTATTACGACTCGATGGCGCTTGCTGTAGCGGACACGATCAAGGCCGGCATTGACAGCATTACGGATGAGGCGAAGGCGGTTACGGATGCCATCCGCGAAGCGCTGGAGCAGGAGCTGCTTGCCGAATCGGATTTGGACCGCGCGTTGTCCAATACGTTCCGAGTCCGGATGCGTCTTGGCGAATTCGATCCGCAAGAGCAGGTGCCGTATGCGGCGATCGGCGAGTCGTCGCTCATGGCTCCGCAGCATCAGGCTCTGTCGCTCAAGGCTGCGCGTAAAAATGTCGTCCTGCTTAAAAATGACGGCATTCTGCCGCTTGATGCCAGCAAGCTGAGCAAAGCGGCCGTCATCGGCCCGCTCGGCGATATTGTGTACCGCGACTGGTACTCTGGCACTTTCCCGTACAAGGTAACGCCGCTTCAAGCGATCCGCAAGAAGCTGGAAGGCGCAACGGTCGCTTTCGCCGACGGCATGGACCGGATTAAGCTGCGCGCTAAGGACAGCGGCCGGTATGTGGCGATTGCCGGCAGCGAAGGACATCCGCTTGCGGCATCGGCTGATGAGGATAACGCAGAAACGTTCAAGCTCGACGATTGGGGCTGGGGCAGCCTGACGCTTCAGGCGGAGAGCAGCGGCAAATACGTCACGACGGACGAGACGAACGTAACGGCTTCGGCGGACGAAGTGTTCGGCTGGTTCGTGAAGGAAGTGTTCCACCTGCTGCCGCAGGAAGATGGTGCCGTGGCGATATCGACTTGGAACAACCGGACGGTCGGCGCGTCAGCGGATGGCTCGCTTACAGTCGAGGATGCCGAACCTGCCCGCGCATACAAGGCGTCCGAGCTGTTCGAGAAAGAAGTCGTTCTTAACGGTCTGCAAGCGGCGGTCGAGGCGGCGAAGCAGTCCGAAGTCGCGGTCGTCTTCGTCGGCAACAACCCGCTCGTGAACGGCAAGGAAGAAATCGACCGTCCGGGTCTAGAGCTCGCCGAGGCGCAGGAACGTCTCGTCAAAGCGGTCTATGAAGCGAATCCGAATACGGTTGTCGTCGTAACGGGAGGCTATCCGTTCACGCTCAATTGGATTGAAGAGCATATTCCGGCCGTTATCTATTCGTCTCATTCCGGGCAAGAGCATGGCAATGCGCTGGCGGACGTCCTATTCGGCGACTATAATCCGGCAGGCCGGTTGAATATGACCTGGTACCGTTCCGAGGACCAACTGACCGGCATTATGGATTACGATATTGCGAAGAGCAAGCGCACGTACTTGTACTTCGAGGATACGCCGCTGTATCCGTTCGGCCACGGTTTATCGTATTCCTCGTTTGCTTACGGCGAACCGCAGCTTGAAGCGGCTGTCATTGGTGCTGAAGGGGAGGTTGCTGTGTCGATCCGGGTGGAGAACACGAGCCATGCAACAGGCGAGGAGGTCGTCCAATTGTATGTGCGCGGAGGGCAATCCCGTGTGAAGCGGCCGATCAAAAAGCTGCATGGCTTCCGCCGTATTGAACTGCAGCCGGGCGAAGCGCAGACCGTCACGTTCAAGGTGCCGGCGGCCGAACTGGCAATCTGGGACGTAACGCGGGAGAAATATGCAGTCGAGTCCGGTACCTATACGCTCATGATCGGAAGCACCTCAAGCGACATCCGCGCGGAGGCTGCCGTTCAGATTAACGGAGAAACGATACCGCCTCGCGATCTGAGCATCCGGACGAATGCGGAAAACTTCGACGATTACGAAGGCGTCTTCCTTGGCGAGAGCAAGGAAGGGTTCGCCTGCGCAGAACTGACGGGCGACAGCGGCTGGATCGCATTCATGGATGCGGAGCTTCACAGCGGCGCATCCTCATTCGAAGTGCGTGCGGCAAGCAGCGAACAAGGCGGCCGCATCGAGATTCGGCTCGATTCGCCGAACGGTCCGGTTGCAGGGGCGCTTGATGTGGCGCCGACGGGGGGCGTGCAGCAATGGAGTACATTCGATGCTGCGCTGCAAGGGGCGGCCGGACGCCGCAACGTGTATCTCCTGTTGACCGGCGACATCCGCGTAAGCTGGCTAAGACTGGCGTAAATATCGCCTGCTACAGAACGGCTCGGGCGATGCTTCGGCATCGGCCAGCCGTTCTTTTTACTTTTTTTGAATCCTTTTGGCATGATGGGCGTATTGGATACAGGCAGTAACTTATTAGGCGGTCGCTTCGTCTAATGAGACAGCCGATTTCGGTTGAACCGTCGCCTTTATGGTTAAATAATTTTTGGAAGCAGAGGTATGAGACGGCACCGATTTGAAGAGCCTAAATGTTTGTATAAGCAAGTAGATTTTTGGAGGTTACTAGAGTATAGTGGGAGCTAGAGGCTGGAAATTCAAGGCTTTAGTCCTGCTTGCTCGGGGAAGATTGCGATGCAGGATACATGTGGGAAGGAGGTGAGCATGCTATGTCGATCAGTTTGGTGAAAGGTCAGAAGATTGACCTTACGAAAGGCAGAGCGGGATTAACGAAGGTTACGGTCGGTCTCGGCTGGGATCCGGTTCAATCGCGCGGTTTCTTCGGCGTGAAGAAGCAGGCCAACATCGATTGCGACGCTTCCGTGCTTATGCTGAATGAGCACTCGAAGTTGACCAATGATCATCATGTTGTTGCTTTCTACAATAAACAAAGCCCTTGCCAATCCGTTATCCATTCCGGTGACAACCTTACAGGCGATGGAGACGGTGATGACGAGCAAATTTTTATCGATCTGGCCAAAGTTCCGGCGAACGTCAGCAAGATCCGCGCGGTCGTCAATATTTATGACTGCGTGAACCGTAAGCAAGACTTCGGCATGATTCAATCCGCATACATTCGTGTCATGGACGGAACGACGGGCAGCGAGCTGGTGCGTTTCAACTTGAGCGAAGGCTATGCAGGCAAGACGGCATTGATCTGCGGCGAAATTTACCGTCACGACGGCGAATGGAAATTCGCAGCGATCGGTGAAGGCACGCACGCTGTGCACGTGAACCAATTAGCGGCTGAGCATCGTTAAGATTCGCTCAGCTTGATATAATGCCTGACCGGCAGAAAGAGGTGTTCGCCATGGCTATCAGCTTGACGAAAGGCCAGAAGGTCGATCTGACGAAAACAAACCCGGGACTGACGAAGATTACGGTTGGTCTGGGATGGGATACGAACAAATACGACGGCGGCAAAGATTTTGACCTCGACGTATCTGTATTCTTGGCTAACGCCGCAGGCAAGGTCGAGAATGAAAGCAACCTGATTTATTTCAATAACCGCCAGAACGAGAACGGTTCCGTCGTACATACGGGCGATAACCGTACGGGCGCAGGCGAAGGCGACGACGAGCAAATCAACATCGACCTCGCTAACGTACCGGCGAACGTGGAGAAAATCGCGTTCACGATTACGATCTATGAAGCGGTAGAGCGCAGCCAGAACTTTGGTCAAGTATCCCGCGCATATGTCCGTATTCTGGATGAGAACAGCGGCAACGAACTGATTCGCTTCGATCTTGGCGAAGACTTCTCGATCGAGACAGGCGTTGTCGTCGGCGAGCTGTACCGCCACAGCGGCGAATGGAAGTTCAGTGCAATCGGCAGCGGCTATAAGGATGGTCTTGCCGGCTTGGTTCGCGACTACGGCCTGTAATAATAAACTTAGAATGCCCGTGCGGCAGACGATCGCTCCGGCGGCTGTCTGCCGCACGATTTTACGAGGAGAGGATGATTGATTCATGAGCATCTCACTTTCCAAAGGACAACGCGTAGACCTAACGAAGACGAATCCGGGTCTTACGAAAGTTACAGTCGGTCTCGGCTGGGACACGAACAAATATAACGGCGGAGCTGATTTCGACCTGGACGCTTCCGTATTCCTGCTCCATGAGGACGGCAAGGCCAAAGGCGCCGATGATTTTGTCTTCTATAATAATAAGCAGGGCGGCAACGGCTCGGTTGTCCATGCGGGCGATAACCGGACGGGCGAAGGCGACGGCGACGATGAACAAGTGGCTATCGACTTCAGCAAAGTGCCGGCTAATATTCACCGGATCGGCGTTACGGTAACGATCTACGATTATGAGACGCGCAAGCAGAATTTTGGACAAGTCTCCAACGCATTCGTACGCGTCGTCGACGCTTCGTCGGACCGCGAAGTGCTGCGCTATGATCTCGGCGAGGATTTCTCGACGGAGACGGCGGTCGTATTCTGCGAATTTTACCGCCATGGCGAAGAATGGAAGTTCCAAGCGATCGGCAGCGGTTTCGCTGGCGGATTGGCAGCTCTGTGCAATAACTACGGTTTGGACGCAAGCTAGCTGAAGTGAGGTACTGTGGCGGCCCGCGCAAGAGCGGGCTTGTTCCTCCTAATCCACGATTAAGTTCAAAGGGTGACTAGGATGTCGGTGTCGGCAGTGAAAGGGCAGAAGCTCGATTTAACGAAAACGAATCCCGGCTTGACCAAGCTTAGCGTCGGCATCGGATGGACGTCGTCGCAAGAGGTGGAGCTGGACACATCGGCCTTTCTATTAGGCGCTAATGGAATGACGGCAAGAGATGAAGACCTGATTTTCTACAACAACCGTTCGAACGGATTTATCCGCTATGAGGACGGGAGCAATACCGACCGTAAGACGTTCGATATCGATCTGCAGAAGGCTCCGGCGCAAGTGGACAAAATCGCGTTCAGTCTTACGTTATACAATGAACGGCAGAGCTTCAAGCAAGTGAACGATGCCTATATCCGGTTTCTGAACGGGACCACCGGTCAGGAAGTGATCCGGTATGACCTTGGAAACAACTTCTCCGTTGAGAACGCAGTCGTCATCGGGGAGTTATATCGATATAATGGCGAATGGAAGTTCAACGCGATCGGGTCCGGCTTCTCGGGCGGGCTCAATGCTCTGTGCGGAAACTTCGGCATCGTCGTGAAGGACGAGCCTGCAGGATCGTCCGGTTCGGACAAGCCCACGCCGGCTCCTACTCCTGCTCCTGTGCCGCCGCCGGCTGCTCCAACGCCTCCGCGGACGTCCTCTTCGGCGATATCGCTTGCGCAGCAGTCGTCCCGCGGCAGCAGTGACGCATCTGCGTCTCCGCCTTCGTCTACGTTTACGTCATCGTCTTCATCTTCATCTTCATCTGAACCGCACAAGCTGAATCTGACGAAGATCGAGCTGAAGAAGAAAGGCGACCGAATCAACCTGACGAAGTCGTCCGGAGGATCGCTCGGCGAGATTTTAGTCAATCTGAACTGGAATCAGCGTACGGGGAAGAGCGGGTTGTTCGGACGAGGCGGCCGGTCGATCGATCTCGACCTCGCTTGTCTGTTCGAGCTGAAGGACGGACGCAAGGGCGTCGTGCAGGCGCTCGGCAATTCGTTCGGCTCGCTCACGAGAGCTCCGTACATTATGCTGGATGGCGACGATCGTACCGGAACGGTAAAGACGGGCGAGAACATTCGCATCAATGGCGCCAAAGTGAGCGAGATTGAACGTATTCTCGTCTTCACGTTCATCTATGAGGGAGTCGCGAACTGGTCGGAAGCGGACGGTGTCGTTACGATCAGCCAGAGCGGCGGTCCGGACATTATCGTGCATATGAACGAGTACGACAACCGTAAGGGCATGTGCGCCATAGCGATGATCCAGAATGTGAACAATGAGACGTTCAGCATCGAGCGGCTCGTTCAATTTTATAACAAGCATTCCGAACTCGATCAGGATTACGGCTGGGGAATGCGCTGGGTAGCCGGCAGCAAGCAGTAACGGATACAGCAAGCAGACAATTCTACTAACGACACTAATGGAGGCAGTATTCATGGGTTGGTTCACCGATTTTATCAATGACATTGGAGAAAACTACGGGCATTTCTTCTCGTGGGCAGATATGGCCGCGACGTTCTCCAGTCCAGCGAGCTGGGGCATTATTCTAAGCCTCGTTATTCTGGAAGGACTTTTGTCCGCCGATAACGCGCTCGTGCTTGCGGTCATGGTCCGCCATTTGCCGAAGGAACAGCAGAAGAAGGCATTGTTCTACGGCTTGCTGGGCGCATACATATTCCGGTTCCTCGCGATCGGTCTCGGTACGTTCTTAGTCAAGATTACACTTGTCAAAATATTAGGCGCCGCTTACCTCATGTTCATCGCCTACAAAGGGATATTCAAGCATGGGGATGACGGTGAAGGCAGCAATAAAGGCTATGGCTTCTGGAAGACGGTATTGATGGTCGAGTTGATGGATATCGCGTTCAGTATCGACAGCGTTATCGCGGCGTTCGGTATCAGCAACGAAGTATGGGTACTGTTCTTGGGCGGCATTATTGGCGTACTGATGATGCGCGGCGTCGCGCAAGTATTCCTGAGGCTGATCGAGCGTTTCCCAGAGCTGGAGAAAGCGGCGTTCATCCTGATCGCGGTTATCGCGGTGAAGATGCTTCTCGGAGCGTTCCATATCGAAATTTCGCATTACCTGTTCTTCGCTGCCATGATCGTAGTATTCGGCGGTGCGATCGTGCTCAGCATGATGCGCCGCAAGCGGGAGAAGGAACAAGCTTAATCACATAACAGCAGGATAAGCAACAGGCTGCTCTTTCATAACGAACATAGAATCCCTCCTCATGGAGGGATTCGTTCGTATTGGCGGGCAACAGGGATTCCGGACAATGCCGGGGAGAAGGGAGGAGCGGTTGCTATGCGATACTTTGTAGAGTTGTCTGAAGAAGAAGAGCGGAATTTGTTTTATTCCCCTCCCGTCTCGTTTACGAACCGATCGCCGAAGGAAGAGCTGGCGTATGCATTAGGCGCGGCACTCTATATGCCGGCGACGAGAACAACGATCGCCAGCGAAATTATTACAGGCAAATTAAAGGGACTTATTACAGCTATTATGGATCTTGAAGATGCGGTCGGAGACCTCCAGGTCGAGGCGGCGGAAGCTGCCGTTGTGCAGCATTTGGCTCGTATCGCGATGGCGCTGGAGAGCGGCTTGCTAATGCATGACCGTCTGCCCCTTCTGTTCATCCGGGTGCGCTCGGCGGAGCAGATGAAGCGGCTGCTTGAGCAGGTGCACGATTCGGCCCACGTATTGACCGGCTTTGTTTTTCCGAAGTTTACGCCGGATAACGGCAGTCTATATTTCGAGATTCTCGATTGCTTCAATCGCGGAAGGCAGCAAGGCGAGCCGCCGTTATACGGCATGCCGGTGCTGGAGACCGCTGCGATCATTTACCGGGAGACCCGGCATCAAGTACTGATTGATACAAAGAGCCTGCTCGACCGCTATCGTCCATATGTGCTGAATGTTCGGATCGGGGCAACCGATTTCTCCAGCTTGTTCGGGTTGAGGCGCTCTCCGGAGTTGACGGTATACGATATTGCCGCGATTCGCGATTGCATCGCCGATATCGTGAACGTATTCGGCCGCGCGGAGGACGGGTATGTCATTTCGGGACCGGTATGGGAGTATTTTGAATCGGGGTATGATCGTTTCGCACTGGCGCCGCTTCGGGATGCGGTGCTGCGGGATACGCTGCTCCCCGAGCTCGGACTACCTCATCACCATTACCGGACGGAGGACGGTCTCAGCGCTTTTATGCGCGAGATATGGCTCGATAAGGAGAACGGCATTATCGGCAAAACGGTGATTCATCCGTCGCAGCTTCGTCCGGTGCAGGCGATGTACGCGGTGACGCATGAGGAATACGCGGATGCATGCGCAATTCTCGCGAATAGCGATGGCAGCATTGGCGTGATTAAGAGCGAGTACGCGAACAAAATGAACGAAATGAAGCCGCATTATCATTGGGCGAGGAAAATGGTGACGAGGGCGAAAATATACGGGGTGCTGAATGTTCAACAACGCTACACAGCCTTATTCCGGGAGCAAGGCTACGCACGTTTATAACATTGCCGGCAGCTTGAAGGTGACCGTAACGGAGAAGGACAACCCGTTCGGCTTGCCGATCCGCCAGTTGTTCGGCATGGCGGCGCGCAACAATCCGAAACGGTCGTTTCTGTTCGTCAGCAAGCTGCTCGGCAAACATATCCCGATCGATCCGCATACGTCGCTGCTCGCCGGCTATGCGCTGGCCGTTCTGCTCGCGCGCCATATGCAGCCAGAGCGGGAAGAGGAGCTGTCGCCGCTGCTTCAAGCGACATTGAGAGGACTATCCGATCCGGCGGAAGCGCCGGCTATGTATCGGCAGCTCATTAAGGAGAGGCTTAACCTGCCGGTGCCGGTTAAACTGCTTGGCTTCGCCGAGACGGCGACGGCGCTCGGGCATGCGATGTTCGAGGCGATCGGGGAACCGGCGGCCTATATGCATACAACACGCGAGCTTCTTATAGACCGGAAGCCTGTCTTTCAGTTCGAGGAGGAACATTCGCACGCGACGGCTCACCGGGGGTATGCGGAGCAGCAAAGCTTCCTGACCGACGGCGATGCCGTCGTCTTCGTCGATGACGAGATGACAACCGGCAAGACGACGCTCAATTTGATCCGCGACATGCATGCGAAGTTTCCGCGCAAGCGTTATATCGTTGCCGCATTGCTCGATTGGCGCAGCGAAGAAGCGGAAGCGGCATTCGCTGCGATGGAGAAGGAATTCGGCATCTCGATCGAGACGATCTGTCTGTATCGCGGCACGATCAAGGTCGAAGGCGCTGCTTTCCCGGAAGGGAAGGCGCCGGAGCAGCCGGCCGGGAACCGTCCTGCGGCAAGGCCGGCCGTTCGTTGGCATCGGCTCGAAGACGTGTTTGAGCCGGTGGCGGCCGTATCGGCCGATTCGGCTGGCCGCACCGATGATGCGCCTTATATGAGGCAGACCGGCCGGTTCGGCATTGACGGTTCCGAGCGTGATGCGGCTGATCAAGCCATTCACCGGGCTGCCGCGCAGCTTCGGCCGCTGCGCCGGGACGGGGGAAGGACACTCGTCGTTGGCACCGGCGAATTCATGTATGTGCCGATGCGGGTGGCCGCCGAGCTTGGAGAACAGGTGTATTATCAATCGACGACGCGAAGTCCGATTCACCCGCTGACGAATCCGGAGTATGCCGTACGCGACGGTATAACGTTCTTGTCGCCGGATGATGCGAGCGTCCGTCTTTATTTATATAATACCGGTGCTTATAAGTACGATGAGGTTATGATTTTGCTGGAGAGGGAAATGTCTCTGGACCGGCTGTCATCTCTGCTGGAAGCGTTCCGCGGAATCGAATGCGGTACGATCCATGTCGTTATCTGCACAGGCGTTGGGGCAGCGGGAGCCGGGCGAAAGGGTGAAAGCCGGTTGTTCGACCGTATTATCGCACCGCCGGATCCAATGGGCAGCTATGCGCCTTCCGATGTGACGTTTCTGCTGAAGGATTTGCAGGATGCCAAGCTGGAAATGCCGACGGAGGACAAGGAAGAAGCGATTCAATCGGGCGTGCATTATTCGGAGATGCTCCCGGCGGAGTACGAGCCGTCAGATCGTTACTTGCGTCTGTTCCACGAGACGCTGGAGCAGTCGTCGGCGCTAGTGGCGCAAGGTGTTGCGGCTGTCGCGGAGCTAATCGTCCGCAAACGCGGACTGCGCTGCGTGCTCGTCTCGTTGGCGAGGGCAGGCACGCCGGTCGGCGTGCTGATCAAGCGGTACATCGAGCGGCAGTATGGCATAGCGCTCCCGCACTATAGCATTTCGATCATTCGGGGCAAGGGCATTGATGAGAATGCATTGCTGTATATATTGCAGCAGCATGGAGCAGATGCCGACCTGCAGTTCGTCGACGGATGGACGGGCAAGGGAGCGATTCGGCGTACGTTGATCGAAGCATGCCGGGAGTTCGAGTCGCGGTATGGCATCCGGTTGAACGACGATTTGGCGGTGCTGGCCGATCCGGGCTATTGCTCGGAGACGTTCGGAACGCGCGAAGATTATCTCATTCCGAGCGCATGCTTGAATGCGACGGTGTCCGGGCTTGTAAGCCGGACGGTGTTGAAGCCGGGATTGATCGGGCCGGATGATTTTCACGGTGCTAAATATTATGGTCATTGGCTGGATATCGACCAGTCGAACCGGTTCGTGGAGCGGATTGAGCAGCACTGGGACGAAGTGGCGGAAGCGGCTTCGTTGGATGCGGATGAGAGAATGCGCAATGCGGCCAGTGGAAGCGAACAGGCGGAGCGGGCTACCTGGCGGGGACTGGCCGATATCGAGAAGGTGCAGTCTGCCTATGGCATTGCCGACATGAATCTCGTGAAGCCGGGTGTCGGGGAGACAAGCAGGGTACTGCTGCGACGGGTTCCGTGGAAGGTGCTCGTCGACCGTCTCGATAATCCGCATCTGCGGCATATTTTGCTGCTGGCTGAGGAGCGGGGCGTTCCGGTCGAGGAGTTCCCGGGCCTCGCCTACTCCTGCTGCGGCATTATAAAGCCGATGGCGCCGAAGGAGGGCTAAGGTAAGTTATGATCTATGCAAGCGATCTGGATATGACGCTGATCTTCTCCAGGAGGTCGATGGCCGTTCCAGAAGATACGGCGGGCATCAGCGTCGTCGAGACGATCGGCGGCAAGTCGGCCTCTTTTATGTCTGATGCCGAAATGGCGGCGCTGAAGGAACTGTCGGGGAAGCTCCTGTTCGTACCGGTGACGACGCGCACGATGGAGCAGTACCGCCGGATCGATGTGTTCCAGCGGCATATCGTGCCGTCCTACGCCATTACGAGCAATGGCGGCAACGTATTAGTCGGCGGCGAACCGGATATGCAGTGGAGGAAGATGGTCGCCGAGCGGCTGCGGGGAAGCGCATGCTCGCCGGATGAAGCGCGCCGTCTGTTCGCGCCGGTCGTTAGTTCGGACTGGGTGCTGGATGAGCGGCTGTGTGACGATTTGTTCTACGTGTATTTGATGGATCGCGACCGGATGCCTCTTGAGGCGGTGAGGGAACGTGCAGCGGAGCTTGCTGCGCTCGGCTGGGAGCTGTCGGTGCAGGGACGCAAGGTGTACATCGTACCGGCTGCCGTGAATAAGCGGGATGCCGTTGCTTATATCCGGCACCGGCATCCGGAAGCGGAGCTGATTGCTTCAGGCGACTCTTTGCTGGACCGGAGCTTGCTGGAGTCGGCCGATTATGCGGTTGCTCCGGCACATGGAGAGCTGTACCGCATCTATCAGGAGACGGGTCAGATGGGCCATTGGACTTTCACGGAGCGTTCAGGGCTGTTCGCGGGAGAGGATATTGTTGCCTTCGCGCAGTCGAAGCTGGATAAAGCGTCTATGCCGGCAGGCAAGCGGAAGACGGGTACAGTACCGGGATAAGATCGCCGGTAACGACAGAAACGAAGGCAGCACTTCGGCAACGTGCTGTTCGGCGCTGTATGTCGAGGTCTGGTCCATAGGCTATACATACCGTTAGAAGCCACTAATCGCAGGGGGAGCGATCGTCATGAAGAACAAGCAGGAATTACGGGTTTATTTTAACCGCTGGTTTTCCGTCGCCTATCATTACATGAACAGTATCCGCAA
Source organism: Paenibacillus kobensis NBRC 15729 (assembly GCF_004000825.1). Lineage (GTDB taxonomy): Bacteria > Bacillota > Bacilli > Paenibacillales > Paenibacillaceae > Paenibacillus_T > Paenibacillus_T kobensis. Next base: position 50,309 of record NZ_BILZ01000009.1, read on the forward strand.
TAACGAGGACGGCGTGAAGTTCAAGCTGTACGGGACGCATCCTGATGCCACCCACATGGCGCTGCAGGCAGCCGATTATGCGACGACTGAGCCGGTGCTGGAAGGAACGGCGTACATCGATTTCCTCGTCGATTTCTGCCGGGGGCACGAGATCGACGTCTTCATTCCGCGGCTTCGGATGCTGGATATCGCTCGAAATATCGGCAGGTTCGACGAGATCGGCACGACCGTGACCGTCTGCCGCGACGTGGAACTGCTGGAGAAGCTGACGGTGAAGGACAAGTTCTACGAGGAAGTTCGCGGGACGGGCATTATGGAGGTGCCTGCCTACGAAGTGGTGACCGATGCGGAGGGCTTCAAGCGGGCGTATGAACGGTTAACGTCGGAAGGGTACCGTATCTGCTTCAAGCCAACTGATTCGGAGGGCGGGCTCGGATTCCGCATCCTTAACGACAATCGGAACGCGCTTGCCGATTTGTTCGGTTACGTCACGAATGAGCTGACGTTCGAGGAAGCGTATGCGATCTTATCGCGGGTCGAAAGCTTCCCGGAATTGATGGTCATGGAGCTGCTGGAAGGGCCGGAGTACAGCATTGATTGTCTGGCTGACCGTGATGGCGCGCTGCTGGCAGCAGTTCCGCGCCGGAAGGCCGACGGCAGGCTGCGTGTGCTGGAGCAGGATGCCGAGCTGATTGCGATCGCTCATCGTGTGGCGGAGACGTACCGGATTCCTTTCAACTACAATATCCAAATGCGCTGCACCGGCGGTGTGCCGAAGCTGCTCGAGATCAATCCCCGCATGTCCGGCGGATTGCATGCTACTTGCCTGACTGGCATTAACTTTCCGTACTTGGGCGTCAAGGCGGCGCTCGGCGGAAAGATCGGCCCGCTCGTGCCGGAGTACGGCATTATGACGAGCCACATCGAGCTGTCGATGCGGATGCAAACTTTTGATCAACGTATTAGTCAATCGGTCAGCCGGTAATGCTAATAATAGCGATAGTGATAGTGGTGCAGCAGCGTTCGGGAACGAGGTAAAGGTGCTGTTGTGACACAAAAAGTGATGCAAGAGCGTCTGTTAGTGAGGTAAAGGTGCCGGTGTGACACTAGAAGTGATGCACCAGCCGATGTGCGCGGCGGGGAGGGTTGCCGATGCGGCATTAGCCGGTCGCATTGACAGCATTGACGGCGATTTCTACAATAGTGAGAGAGAGACCAACAAGTTATTTGGAGGAAACGCCCGTGAAAAATACGCTGATCGGCGCCGCTGTCGGTTATGTCGCTGCCCTTATTACCAGTTTTATGCTGCCAGAGCTGTTGTCGTTGTTTATCCCAGCAATTGGAGCCGTCGTCGGCAGTCTCGTGACGAAGCGGATTCCGCCAGCCCCTCCGGCAGGCCAGAATGCGCCTTACCCGGTAAGCGGCGGTCCGCTGCCGAACCAGCTGCAGCCGCAGAACCGCACGCAAGGCGCAGCGCAACCGAGCTTCAACGCTGCACCGCCTCATGCCGCACCACAGTCGCAGACGCGTCAGCCGCAAGCAGGATCGCCAGCTCCGCAACAGCAGTTGCCGGAAGGGTTCGGTCCGGTCGTCGAGTATTTGCAAGTGCTTGAAGATATGATTATTTCGGAAGGCCAGAAGAACAATCTGGACAGCGAGATCGTCGACAAGTCACTGGCGTTGTTCGCCCGCGTACAGCGTGTTATCCCATTGTTGGACCAGTTAGGCGATAACAACATCAACCATACGATCCGCCGGCTTATTCTGAAGGATCTGAACGGTGTTATTAACCCGTTCCTCCGGCTTAGCGGAGAACTGAAACAGCAGAACCGCCGGATGCTTTTGAACGGATTGAAAGACGTCAATTCCAAAATATCGGCGATCGTATCTACGATTGAACATAAGGATCTGATCGAGCTTCAATCGAAAGCGGAACTGATCCATCAGCGTTACAACCAGTCCGAGCTTTAATCGCGAAGGAGGAACACAAGATGTCGACGACACCACCACTTGTACAGCTTACGAAGGAAGACGAAGTGCAGGTAAGGCAGGATGCATCCCGCTTGTTCAGCCAAGTGGCGAATACCGATTCCGTGCAGCTTGATTCATTGATGGACGAGATTGGCAAGCTGGGGATGAAGACGCAGGAGAAGGCAGGCCAGACGCTGAAGCTGCTCGACCGTCCGGTTAATGATCTGATGGGCGGAAGCCGCGCGGAAGTTTCGAACAATATACTTAAGCTTCGCGGTGAGTGCGAATCGCTGCAAAGCAGCAAGAACGTCGGGTTTATCGGTAAGCTCATCCGTAAGAGCCCGCTGAAAAACTACGTTTACAAGTACCAATCGGTGAAAACGAACGTCGAAGTGATCATTAACTCGCTTCGCGACGGCAAGGATACGCTGGAAGAAAGCATCGTCAACATGCGCCAGCTGAAGCGCAACTCGCTGGAGCAGATCTATGCGCTGCAGACGAAGATCGCGTTCGGCGAGAAGCTGAAAGGGATGTTCGAGCAAGAGATTGCTAGGCCGGAGAACGAAGGACGGAAGGCTCAGCTTGAGCGCGGATTGCGCAAGGTCGTTACGCGCATTCAGTCGATGACCGAAATGATTATGCTATACAACCAAGCGATTGCGGCAACCGACATTATTAACGATAACAACGACAAGCTGATCGATTCGGTCAATAACGCGATCGATAAGACGTCGAACTTGATCACGGTATCTGCGATGATCGCTCTTGCCTTGAACGACCAGGAGAAAGTGATTAGCGCCGTAGATGCGACGAACAAGACGATTGAAAGCCAATTCCAAGAGAACGCCCGTCTGCTTCGCCAGACGACGGAGCGCACGAACGATTTGCTGGCTAAGCCTGCAATGTCCATGGAAGCAGTCAATTCGGCGATTACCGATTTGATGGCTGCAATCGATATGTCGGAGCAGTCGAACCGCCGTATTATTGATAGCTGCAACGACTATACGAACAAAATGACGACGATCAACACGCAGCTGGCAAACCGTCTCGGCCATGGCTCGGACGGGTCTTCGACCCCGGCGCTTAATCAGGCGCAGACCGATAATGCGCTTAGCTCGCTGCTCGGCTAACTCGGTGCTCTAGAGACAGGTCAGCTTGACAGCTTGACAGTTAGGCATCGCACGGACGCGATGAGCCGTCATATTTGCCCGAACTCGCACATATAATGGCCTAAAAGCCGTCGGCGAAATGAGGGAGGCTCATGGTGCTCTCCATTGTACTAGGCTGCCTGATCGTTATTCTGATCGTTGTGGCAAGCAGCGAACGGGCAGAGGCGATTGCCGAGCTGAACGATCCGGCTCATGCACATTTGTTCAAGCACACCAAGAAGGGCTGATCCGTAAGACGCCGATGCGCGGCTGCGGGCCAGCCTTTCTTGCTGCCAGTAACGTTAGTCTGCACGGAACGGGTACGTGGAGAGCGGTTGTCGACCGCATAAGGCGGTTAGGGGTTAAGGCGAAGGTAGGCGAAAGCGATAGCGATGTTCACAAGAACGAGAACGCCAAGCCATAGATTCAATTTATTCTCGCGCATAAACTTCATGGCGACACTCCGTTCATTAAATATGTATTGCTCCTATACTTTACCGTATAGCCCGGAGCGGCGTAAAGATGTCAGGTAAGGTATGTCATAATTTTACAAACAGTTTGCCCGGAAGGAGCGGAGCCATGCTAGATTTCGCGTTCGAAATCGTTGACGATTCGCACATTCAGATCGAATACCGGTACGGGAGTGCCATGTTCAACTTCAATTTGTACTGCATGGACGGAAGGTGGACACTTCATCCGTTCGACGGCATACTGCTTGGAAATCGGGAGACGTGCCGGCTCGTCATTGCCGAACTTCTGCGGAACAAAGATTTTCATCTCATGCTCGCCCGTGAGAATATTGCGTTGTCCGGGCTTCAGACCTCTATTGATCTGCAGGAAGCAGAAGCGGCTGCAAGCGGCAGGCTGAATGGACAAGACCGAACCCGCCTAGACGAAGACAATGAACAAGATCCGCTCGAAGACTACATTGAATCGCATACGTTCGAGGAGATTGTGGCCAACGAACAGATGATAATCGATGACCGGCTTAACCTATTCAAGGACATTATTGAGAAAATGTTTATGGAAGGCTATGGTCCAGACGACGAGGAGTTCAGCAAGGTGCAGCATATTATCCGGATTTATAAAGAGGCAAGCGAACGTCTGTCCAGCTTAGGGGGACCGGATCTTCGCAGCGACCACCGCCGCAGGTGGTAGCTTGAAAAGAAAAGCCGTATACCAGTGACGATTGGATCGTCGCTGGTATACGGCTTTATTGTTAGGCGAAGAAACGAGGCAAATAAGGACGGTTTGCTTCCAACATCTCGTCCAGCAGCGCCACGGCGGTGTTGACCGACGGAACGAGCGGATGATGAGCCATCGCCTGAAGCGCCGTTCCACGGTCGCCGGTAACAGCTGCTTGAATAGCCAGTTGCTCGTACGTTTTGACGGCATGAATGAGACCTTTCGCCTGCAGCGGCACGTTCTTGACCGGCAGCGGCATCGGACCGCTCTTCGTGACGACGCAGTTGACCTCAATGCACGCATCGTCCGGCAGAAAATCGAGCACGCCTTGGTTCGCGACGTTCAGCGTCTGAATGTCGTTGCGGCCGTTATACAGCGATACCATCAAATTGACGGCAGCTTCGGAATAATACGCACCGCCGCGCAGCTCGAGCTGCTTCGGCTTCTCGGCGAGCGCCGGATCAGCATACAGCTGGAACAGTTCGTCTTCGACGCGCTTGACGACCTCGGCGCGGATGCCGTCCTTCAGCAGTGCCGCTTGCTGCTCGGCCAGCATTTGATCCGTCATGTAGAAATATTTCAAATAGTAAGAGGGAAGCGCGCCGAGCGTCCGCAGAAATTCCGGGTTCCAGCCCTGCTGCGGAACGTTCTTGGCGCTGTAGCTGTCATCATCACGCAGCAGCGAGGCAATCTGTTCTTCACCGTCGACCTCGACTCGCGTAATCCAGTGCAGATGATTCAACCCGACGAATTCAGCATAGATACGGTCGGTAGGTACGCTGTACTTGCCCGACAGCCATTTCAGCAGCCCGATCGGAGCATTGCACAGTCCGATGCTGCGCACATTGGAGTAGCGTTGGATGGCTTCCGTGACCATGCCTGCAGGGTTAGTAAAATTAAGCAGCCAAGCGTTCGGCGCAAGCTCCTCGATATCTTTGCAAATGTCGAGCAGCACCGGAATGGTACGAAGCGCCTTCAGCATGCCGCCCGGACCGGTCGTCTCCTGGCCGATGACGCCATAACGGAGCGGGATCGTCTCGTCCCTGCCGCGCGCATCCAACATGCCGACGCGCATTTGCGTGCTGACGAAGTCGGCGCCTTCGATCGCCCGTCTGCGGTCAGTCGTTAAGTGGACGGCAATGGGCAGTCCCGACCGTTCGACCATCCGTTTCGCCAGTGCGCCGACAATGTTTAATTTATGGAGTCCGGCATCGATGTCGACCAGCCATAGCTCGCGGACCGGTAACTGATCGTAATGCTGAATGAATCCTTCCACAAGCTCCGGTGTATATGAGGAGCCGCCTCCGATGACCGCGATTTTGAGTCCGTTAGTGCCCGTCTTGTTCGTCATTCGCTCCAGATCCTTTCCGTTCGGTAGTAGTTGATGCCAAAAGCGGGATAAGCTCGAAGTCACTGAACTTTCGCATAGCCGCCGCTGCGGCAGGATTGACGGCTTGGCCGTCCGCCTCCATCGCGCGCCATACGGCGCCAACGACGGGCTCCGTCGCTAACGTGACGACTTGCGCATTCGGCGCTTCTGCATGCAGCGCTTGCTCAATCGGCCCGCGAATCCAACCGCCGGAATCGCCTCGCGTCAGCAGGCTTCCGGCCAATACGACGTCGAATGCCGCATCGTGCATGCCAAGACGGCGTACGACGGAAGCAACCGACTTGCCGAATTCGATCCCTTGTTTCGTCAAGATCTCGATGGCGACAGCGTCGCCCTGCGAGGCGGCAGGGAAGAGAAGTCGGGCTGCGTCGAGCGGAACGGACAAATCGTGATCGAGGAAGTCGTCGTACATCGCCTCGACACTTGGATAATTCAGCAACTCGAGCAGCAGCGGCGTGAGCGCCGTAGGCTGCTCCCGGCCGTCCCATGCCCGGATGACGGAACGGAATACTTCGATGTTAAGCGCACCGCCGCCTCCGAAGTCGCCGTACATGTAGCTGAAGCCGCCGCACTGAAATTGTACGCCGTCACCGTTGATGCCGACACAGTTCGTTCCCGTTCCGCCAATAACGCCAATGCCGTACGGCTTCGAGGAACCAGCACGGAATCCGATCAGCGTATCGCACTCGATGGACCAGCGGGGATAGCCAAGCGATGAGACGAGCGGGCGAAGAATGCGGTAATCGGTCTCGCGGTCTGCCCCTGCCAAGCCGAAGCAGACATGAGCGATCTCGTCATGACGGAGTCTGGCTTGCCGCAGCGCTTGCCCGGCCGCCTCGCGGATGCTTTGCGCCGCTTCATCCCGCCCGTTCTGATGATTGCCGGGACCCCCTTTGCCCTTGCCGAGAACGTTGCCTTGCGAATCGGTCAGCAGGGCGTATGTTTTGCTGCCGCCGCTGTCGATGCCTAGATAGTATTTCATAGACCTTGCTCCTTTCTCGGAATAGACGCTGATTGCCGGATAATTAACTCTGGTTCCAGCTTGATTGGGCTGCTGACGGTTTCTCCGCCGATGCGGGACAGCAGCATATCGGCGGCCGCGACCCCGATTGCCGCCGCAGGCTGCTTCACAGTCGTCAAATATGGCCGCAGCTGAGAAGCGAGCGACTGATCGTCGAAGCCGACGACCGACACGTCGGCAGGCACTCGTAAGCCCGCCTCCGTCAAGGCGTTAATGACGCCGAAGGCGATGTGGTCGTCGCCGGCGAAGACCGCGGTAGGGAGACGTTGTTCGTCGATCCATCTTCGTGCTGTATCGTAGCCGAATTGAACGGCGTAATCGCCTGCAACCAGTTCGAAGGGCTCGACCCCTGCGCTGTGCATTTCATCCAGGAAGCCGCTGCGCCGCTCAAGGGTGCTGCGGTAGAGCCCGCTGCCGCTCAGATGAGCAATGGACCGGTGGCCGAGTTCAAGCAGGTGCCGCGCGGCCGCTTGGCCTCCGGTATAGTTGTTGACGGTAACCGACCATTCGTCATGTTCGGGAAGCTGGTGATCAATGAGCACGTAAGGGATGCCGCGACGGGTCAATTCAGCAATCCTGGCCGTCTCTTCCGTAGGGGACAGCAGGATGATGCCGTCGACTCGGTCCTCTTGAATCAAATAGTGCCCGCCGTCATGGTCCGTACCGCCGTGAGTAACGGAGAGAGCGAGATAGTAGCCATGGTGCGCCAACGTTTCGTTCAATTGCTGTACGATCGTATCGAAGAACGTATCCTGAAGCGTCCCGACGATTACGCCGATGATGCCGGTCTTGCCGCTGGACAGCGAGCGTGCGGCGGAATGCGGCCGATATCCGAGCTCCTGCACGGCATCGAGCACCTTTTGCCGATTGCGCTCCCTCACGGAAGCAGAGCCGTTCAACACCCGCGATACGGTAACGACTGACAAGCCCGACCGGCGAGCGACGTCATGAATGTTTATTTTCATCAGAGGGCGGATTTCCTTCCTTGTCGAAAGTTTAATCGGTTTAACTTTTATCGTTAAAAAAATCCCGATGTTCGGTACAATCACAAACAAATACGGAGAGCGCCGAAACGGTATTGGCTTGTTAAAAGACGAAAGTTTAATCGGTTTAACTTTCGGTTGTTAATATTACTATAGCCGAATTTAAGAGCGGTGACAAGAACCGATATTGAACGCATTCGGCTGAAGAGAGAATTTGGTTGGCGGACAAGCCGTGGGGCGTACGAGCAGAAGCCCCGCCTGCGGGCGGAGCTGAAGAGGAATTTTATTTTTTTGCTTTCTTCAGGTCATCCTTCAGGACTTTTAAATCCAACGTATCGTATTTAGACAACTCAAGATTCGCTGACATTGATTTTACTTTGTCCTTCTCGTCGATCAAATACACGCCTTCTTCGAACGAAACGGATGCATATACGTCTCTGATTGGATCTTTCTTGAGCACGAACAAATATTTTTTATTCTGTTTTACTTTCGTCTGACCATCATCATTGCCGATAACGCCAAGCTGGCTATAAGTAATCTCTTTCAGGTCAGGGTTTCCGTACAGAACTTCATGAATCTTAACCTTTTGTTGAGCCGCATCGAAGGTAAACTCTCCGCCTTTGCTTTTGAGTTTGGTTTGCAGCGAATCAGTACTCGAACCATCGGATAAAGAGACTTTAACGTTCTTCCCCTCATCGATTACGGTACCGATAACGATAAGATCTGCTTTGTCCGTAAGTCCGCCAAGCGATTGAACCGGAAACCGGAATCCTTTGACTAATTCGGATCCAATGATTTTGGAGCTGCCGTCGGGATTCGTATTGTATTTAACAGCGGCGATCGTATTAACCGCGTTGGAAGAAGGAGTACTATTTTTAACAACAGGTTCATTTGCTTCTGAACAGCCGGTCAATGCCAAACCCATTACAAGAACTCCTGCGACAATGACACTGTTCCGTTTCTTTTGTTTGGATTGTTTCATTGTGGATGGCCTCCTATGTAGATTAATTAATGAAACGGGCACTTAGGAACGATTGTTGCAAATTAAAAGGCGGTAAATTTAACTAGTAGTTAAAATATTTTCTCGATGCTGTTAACTAGCGATCAAGGCGGAGCCGTGTTCAAAGACGTGGAGCTCAGTGTTTTCATATTCGCGTAACAGGATAGATGACCAAAACGGGAGCCGATCCGTTAAGATCGGCTCCCGTTTTTATAATAGGCAGTCTGTATGTTGCTGCATCCGCCGCCGGCTATCCGTTGACGATTTCACCGCCGTTCAGATGGATCATCTGGCCGGTCATGTAGGAGGAATCGTCGCAGGCAAGATAGACATAAGCGGCAGCCATCTCATAAGGCTGGCCGGGCCGCTTCATCGGCGTGTCCGAACCGAACTCGGACACTTGCTGGGCATCGAAGGACGCCGGGATGAGCGGCGTCCAGACCGGACCAGGCGCGACGCCGTTGACACGGATGCCGCGGTCCACCAGATGGACGGCGAGCGAACGCGTGAAGGCGACGATTGCGCCTTTGGTCGCTGAGTAGTCGATGAGCAGCGGATTACCTTTGTACGCGGTTATCGATGCGGTGTTAATAATGGCGGTACCTGGCTTCAGCAGCGGAATGGCAGCTTTGGTCAAATAGAACATGCCGAAGACGTTCGTCTTGAATGTGCGCTCGAGCTGCTCGGCGGTTATTTGCTCGAATTGCTGAAGCGGGTGCTGCTCAGCCGAGTTGTTCACGAGTATATCGATGCCGCCGAGCGTTTCTTTGGTCTGCTCGACTGCTTGCTTGCAGAATGATTCGTCGCCGATGTCTCCCGGCAGCAGCAGACATCGGCGGCCTGCGCCTTCAATAAGCGTCTTCGTCGCGAGCGCATCGCTGTGTTCATCGAGATAGATGATGGCGACATCGGCGCCTTCCTTCGCGAAGGCAACGGCTGCTGCTCGGCCGATGCCGCTGTCGCCGCCGGTAATTAATGCGGCTTTGCCTTGAAGCTTGCCGGCGGGTTTATAGGACGGTGATTCGAAGGCGGGGAGAGGATTCATCTCCGATTCGATGCCGGGCTGACGGTTCTGATGCTGCGGCGGAAGCACCTGATGCTTCTGCGGAGTGGACGGACTCATGGCATAAAGCCTCCTTGCATAGGATTGATCCGTCCTTATTATGGTTGAAGCACCGAATTCTATTCGCCGGATTCCGTTATAATGCCCAGCTTACTCTGCCAATTCTATCGTCAGCGCAGCGAGCAGTGTTTCTCCCGGCTGTACGATGACAAGCTCTTGCTGGGCGTTCAGTTCGCCCGTCTTCGCCATCCATGGCTCCACACAGATGAAGGGCTTGCCTTCTACGGACCATAGAACGACATATTTGAAATGGCTGCTGTACGTCATGCGCACGGTATGTCCGCCTGAGACAGGGAAAGCAATTTCCGGTCTGACCGGATCGAGCAGCGTAACCGATTCGACAAGGCCGCTTAGATCGATGGAGCCGGTGAACGGCTTCTCGATCATGTCGTTGTAGTCGATATACCGCGAGGCGTCGGTTTCGTAAGCGATATTTTTGTCCTCGGCTGTAAAATAGGGGTGAAATCCGGGATACATCGGCATGGGCTCGGAACCGGTATTGCGGTAGCTCTGCTCGATATAGAGCTTACCGCCGCGAAGCGAATAGGTGAAATCGAGTTCGAAGTCGAACGGATACGATTCACGGGTCGAGGCATTGCTCGTCAGCCGCAGCGTGACGGAGGCTTGTCCTTCGTCCGAGCGGGAGACGGTTTCCCAGGCGGACGTACGGGCAACGCCATGGTTGCGCATCTTGTACGTCTGGCCGTTCCATTCATATTGGCTGTTTGCCAGCTGCCCGCTGATCGGGAACAGTATCGGATTGCCGCCGCGGATGTTGGCATTCGGGTCCAAGAATGTGCTCTCGTCCAAGTAAAAAAGCTCCGTGTCATTCAGCTTGCAGCTAATGGCAATGCCGCCCCGTTCCGGGCATAGGGTTACAGATGAAGCCGTCAGCTGTTCGGACAGCTGGATCATATCGTATTGCTCGCGATACTCGCGAATGGAATAGTGAGCGCTCATTCGTAGACCTCCGTTCAACGTAAGACTGTCATCTTTTCCTGCCAGTTTGACAATTACAAGCATAACATACGGACTGCTGTCAATCTAAACAAGGGCCGAAATTTTCCGATATATAGGTTTAGATCATGTATTTCAATTGGAGGAATTCGGAGTGAATGTAAACATCAAGGGAGCCTCAGCAAGCGGACAGCAGCGCATCCGGTTGACAGACAGCAGACGGCGTCAGCTGTCGTATATCGGGATTGGTGAAGAGGATCTGGCTCTCATGCATGATCAACAAGCGCTATTCCGCAGCATTACGAACGAAGTGGTCGACGAGCTGTATGAACGGCTGCTGCAGGAACCGGAGCTTGCGGCTATTATTCAAAAGCACAGCACGCTGGACAGATTGAAGGAAACGCAACGTTGGTACTTTCAATCGTTGACGGACGGTCTCATTGACGAGCCGTTCATCGCGAGGCGTATTCATATCGGGGGTATCCATTCCCGCATCGGATTAACGACGAACTGGTACCTCGGCACTTATATGCTCTACCTGGATTTGGCGACGAGACGAATCAAGCAAGCGGAGCCGGCGAACTGGACGGCTATTGTACTGGCGCTAACCAAGATGTTCAATTTCGATTCGCAGCTTGTGCTGGAAGCGTATGAAGAAGGCGAGAAGGGGAAAATCCAGCAGTTGGCCGATGAGAAGGAGCATATGCTGGTCCGGATCAATTCAGCGGTTCAGGAGCTTACGACGATGATCGCAGAGCTGAATGACAGCAGCCGCAGCATGTCGGAGACGGCACTGCATACGGCGGATTTGCAGCGCAGCTCGAATGAGCATGTTCAGGAGCTTCACCGTCAGGTACACGATATCGGCGAGCTCGGCTCAACGATGAAGGAAGTGTCCGACCAGACGCACCTCATCGGCTTGAACGCTTCGATCGAAGCGGCTCGGGCAGGCGACGAAGGTCGCGGCTTCGCGGTGGTGGCGAACGAAATCCGCAAGCTGGCTGCGAACTCGAAGCAGTCTCTGGATGTGATTCAATCCAAATTGGGCTCCATCTACAAATCGCTCGCGCAGGTCGAGAACGGCAGCAAGCAGACTCTTCAGCTGGCGGTCGGACAAGCCGCGAGTTCGCAAGAGCTGTCGGCGTTTATTCAAATGATCGACAAGGTTGCGCAGGAGCTGGAACAGCTGCAAACGCAGCAATCGAAATAGGAATTCCGTATAAAAAGACCCGGCATTACCGCATCGCTGAAGCCAGCGAAAGAGCGGCAATGCCGGGTTTTTATTTGATAAGTGCGGCAAGCCGCTTACGGACTACTCCACGTTCTCGTTTACGTCCTCGTCCGCATCATCGTCTTCATCTTCGTCTTCGTCTTCGTCGTCAACTTCCCGTTGCAGAATCGTCCCCATTGACTGTTCATTCGTGCCGATAACGTATTCACGCAGATAATAGGTTGCGTAGTCGCCATAACGGCTGTCATCGGACTCGACCAAATCGTGAATCCAATGGATGCCAGGTGCAATCGATTCGCCATCCAGCAGCAGTACGGCAGCTGCCGCATAAGCTCCGCTAGCGACTTGTACATAAGTTGCGTTCGATTTGTATTTCGCGTAAGCCTCGCTGTTCGAGATGACGTTATACATATAGCGCTCGTAATCGTCGTACACCAGCAGCACGCCAACGAGATCGGAGCCTGTCAGTTCGCCGTCCTCTGGATGAAGCAGCTTCTGGTCATAATCCCACAGGACATCGGTATCGTCCAGATGATTCTGGATCTGCTCTGTCGTGTAGTCGTTGACCCGGTAAATAAAGGCCGATTCCACCTCGTAATCATCTGCAAGAGCAATTGTTTCCTCGTGCGCCATCAGGCAGCCGGTGAAGGACAGATCGCCGAGCTTGACATGATATTCCCGCGAATATACATCATCGTAGATCATGAAGGTCGAATCGCCAATCGAGAAGACCGGGTAGTTCGAGACGGCTTCCTCAAGGAAGCACTCCGGCGACCATGTGACGTACACCGTTTCGGGTTTGACCTTCGACGGATCGGCATAGAAGGTATCGTCCTTCTCGACGACATATATCGCGCGCGGCAGCTTGTCCGGGCGCTCCTTCATCAGCTTCACGGCCATCCATTGAACGACGCCGGGGTTCATGCCAGAGCAGACGATTGCTTTCACGTTCTTAAAGCTGCTTTCTGCTTCCTCGAACCGGTCGATTCTTTCAAGCAGGCTTGTCATCTCTACTTCGGGCATCTCGTCCACTTCTGTGTCTTCCAGAGCCGTGTTGACGTAGCTAATGCCGAGCTCGTCGCAGCACGCAATCATGCTCCGCGTATCAGCCCAGGACAAGTCGATGACGAGCCTAGTTTTTGTGCGGACACAATGCTGCTTCAACGATTCGGCATCCGTAAGATCCAGTTGATGAAGCTTCAAATGAGAGTCTGTCAGTACAGGGGCAAAGTTGCGGTAGTAGCTGCGGGGCTTTTGTTCGCGGTCGATTCCGTGGATTTTGGAATTGGCGATAACCGAATGCAGCGGGGCTTGTTCGTCCAGCAAAGAATGCTCAAACAGCGTTATTAGAGCCCGAGCGACGCCCCCCGAGCTTCCAAGTACTGTTATGACGAAAGGGTTGTCCATCCTTTCGCCTCCTTTCGATCGTGTTGGTTCGGACGAACGGGGGGACCACACGATTCACTGTCCACGTCTACCGATTCATCCAGTTGCTATATCGTATTCCGGGAAGGTGACAGACGATTGATGCAAGAGCGGACAGGCAGACGGAATTTATCCTTCGTAATGGAAAATTTCTCTTTACGGCAAGCCCGTAGTCCGGTATAAATCAAGATAGAACGCATATCTTTCACGTTGACGGTATCCTGCTGCTGTATGGATGCACGAGAAACGGAGGGATGCGGAATGATCGTTGCTCCGGATTTGCCGGTATTGCCTTGCCGGATTGACGGCGGCGTCAAGTTGTTCGAATTGACAGCGGAACCTGTCATATCCGAGCTGCTGCCGGGCATTTGGATGGAAGGATGGGGGTACAACGGCTGCATCCCCGGACCGCTTATCGTCGTGCGTACCGGAGACGACGTCATGTTCCGTGTAACGAATCGGCTTCCTGTGCCGACAAGCGTGCATTGGCACGGCTTGGACGTTCCGAATACGATGGACGGCGTGCCTGGCATTGAGCCGACACCGCTGATAGCGCCCGGAGGGCATTATGATTACCGGTTTCAGATCGTGAACCGGCCCGGGACGCATATGTATCATTCGCATGTCGATGTCGTCAGACAGATGGGGCTCGGACTTGGCGGAATGCTCGTCATTAAGGATCCGAACGAAACCGGAATCGCGCATGACTATGCGTATTTGCTGCAGGAGTTCAAGCTGGCCGGATTGTCCAAGGGCGAGCTTCGGCAGGGGCGATATAAGCTCGACCCGCTAAGCGACGGGTTCAATTTCTTCACCATGAACGGCCGCTGCTTCCCTGCGGTCACGCCGATGAAGGTTAGGTGGGGAGAGCAAGTGCGCATCCGGCTAGGCAACATGGGGATGAATGCGCATCCGATTCATATGCACGGCCATCAATTTACGTTATGCGCAATGGACGGCAATACGCTGAAGCCGGCGAACCGGCCTCTTTTGAATACAGTCAGCGTTGCTTCAGGAGAGACGAGAGATATCGAGTTTCTTGCCGACAATCCAGGGCGATGGCCTTTTCATTGCCATATTCCGCACCACAGCTCCAACAATTTTACGCCGCCTGCGGGAGGCATGTTCACGGTTATACAATACGAGTCGACCTACTGAGTGAGGAGGAACCAGCTTTTGCGGAAACATGCGGGAACTCGCAACATGCTGCTGATCGTGCTGCTGCTGCCGCTCGCCATCTATGGGACTCTCCGTAGCTTTGGCTCCATGGATGCGACGGTACATACGCCGGCCGGCCACTTCTATATCGTCAGCGTAGTCGCGGTTTTGGCATTCGTCATGGCATTGTTCGTCGGCATTGCCGGCATTCGCATGCGTAATGTCAAAGTAACGCTAATCGCGATGGCGTATGTTTCGCTTGCCGAAATTTTTATATTGCACGGATTGGCAACACCCGGTTTATTGATGCATGTATCGAATTTGCCAAGTGCGGCGGCGCAGATGAGCATCCTACTGTCCGTTTTCTGGCTGTGGCTCTCTTCGATGTCCAGCGACCGCACGCTTATTCGGCTGCTCGCACGCCGCAATGTGATGCTGCTTCCCGTTTGGACCGCACTTCTTGGCGCCGTCTGCTATGTATTGTTCCATAATGTTTCGTGGTTCGGCCATCAGCAATTGTTTAGTCCGCTCTTCAAGACGATCACGACGGTCGTTATTGCGTTTATTGCTGCTTGGACGATGAGAAGATATTGGCAAGCTTATCTCGCTTGGGGATCGCAACTGCATATTATGCTCGTCCACAGCTCCGGGTTATTGATCGTGTCGCAAATTATAATGGTAACCGGCGTCTCCTGGAAAATTAGCTGGTGGATGTACCACATCACGCTGCTTATATCGGTCGTCCTTATGCTTATCGGCTTAACGCTTCATTATTCGAACCGGCATGCGCTTGGCTCTTCACTCCTTCAGTTGTTCCGGGCGAATCCGCGCGAGTGGATCGAGACCTGCTTGTCGCCGAACGTACGCGCTATCATTATGGCAACCGAATCGCGGGATGCCTATACGGCGGGCCATAACTACCGCGTTGCTCTCTACGCTCTTCGCTTGGGCGAACATCTCGGGCTCAACAACGAACAGCTGCGTGCGATTGCACTTGGAGGCATCGTTCATGATGTCGGCAAGCTGAAGGTGCCGGACGAAATATTGAACAAGCCGGGCAAGCTGACGCAGCAGGAGAGAGTGATTATCGAGCGGCATCCGGTTTCCGGTTACGACATTTGCAAGCGGCTCGGATTTATGACTGAAGAGCTGTCCGTCATCCGCTCTCATCATGAACGGTGGGACGGATCGGGCTATCCGGACCGACTGAAGCACGATCGAATTCCTTTGCTTGCGAGAGTGACCGCCGTAGCGGATGTTTACGATGCGCTGACCTCTTCGCGTTCCTACCGCAAAGCGATGTCTCATCAAGAGGCGCTGGCGATTATTCAAGCGGAGCGGGGCAAACATTTTGACCCGGCATGCGTCGATGCCATGGTGCAGCTAGCGGCAGAGGATGCGGCATTTTTCCTGCAAACCTCAGGCAGCGACAGGGAACTCGAACTGGCACTCCAGTAAAATGATTTCGGTTTGAAGGAATCCATAATATTCAATCGTTCTGGGCGAAACTTTTTGTCGAAACTCGTCGTCTAATGATGCAGATAGATTCATAGACTTCATAGACAATGGGGAGAGTTCATGAACAAGTGGATATGGGCCGCTCTGATCGGGGCGGCTATTGTTATTGGCGGCACGTATATGGTGGTAACGGGTAATTCGGATACAGGCACGTCTTCGGCAGACAGCGGAGAAGTGCCGGCATCTACGGAAGTACAGGGCCAAGAAACGGACAAGCCTGCTCAAGCGGACGGTTCGACAGACGGTGTGAAGGCAGATGGAGAGAAGCCGGATCAATCAGCAGCGGAGGAAAGCGGGAAGCCGGATTCTGCTTCCGGCCAGCAACAAGACTCGAAGCCGGCAGATACGAAGCCGAATACGGACTCGGGCAACAGCGGTTCCGGTACATCAGCGAATGAAGGCGACGCTGTCGTGACGGCAGCTCAGCCTAATCGTGTAACGGTGCTCGTTAATAAGTCGCACCGGCTGCCTGCCGGATACGAGCCGGATGATCTTGTCTATCCGGATGTTCCGTTTATTTTCAGCGAGAAATCGGACAAGCGCAAGATGCGCCGGGAAGCGGCGGATGCGCTTAAGCTGCTGTTCGACGCGGCGAAGAAGGACGGCATCGAACTGGCCGGCGTATCCGGTTACCGCTCCGAAGCGCGCCAGAAGACGTTGTTCAACAATTACGTCGAGCGCGATGGATTAGAGCAAGCATCGCGTTACAGCGCACGGCCGGGCTTCAGCGAGCATCAGACGGGGCTGGCGATGGACGTATCCGGCAAGGCAGGCAAATGCGCCGCGGAAGATTGCTTCGCCGGAACCGATGAAGCAAATTGGCTCGCGGACCACGCTTATGAGTACGGATTTATTATTCGTTATCCTGAGAACAAAGAGCAGGTTACCGGCTACAAGTATGAGGCATGGCATCTGCGTTATGTAGGTACGGATACGGCTGCCGCGATTCAAACCGCCGGCTTGACGCTTGAGGAATATACGGAGCAGCAATAGCTCTGACTGTTCGTCAATAGAAGCCGCTGATTCAATCCCAAGGGATCGGATCAGCGGCTTTTTTTGCATTATACGACCTATAATTAGGTTGTTGATCCTATATAGAAACTATTGATATGGGGAAAATAAAAAATAAACGGGTATAAAGTAGGATTTCGTCGATCGATGTCGAATTTATCGTGGAACATGTTTCCTTTTTGTAATCGATATCAGGGACTTGTTAACTAGTTCGAGCCAAAGCAAGCGGAAACGAGAACAATTGGTTCAACCAGAAGAAAGGAACGTATGCGCCTATGTCAAATGCTTTAAGGTCGTTCGATTATGAGGAACTGTTCCATCATTTCCAGCCGATCGTGGACGGACAATCGGGTAAGGTGTACGGCTATGAGGCGTTGATTCGCTGCAAGGCCGGCATCGGACCATATGAGCTGTTTCAGACGGCTAGACTTAATGGTGAATTATTCCAACTGGATACGATCTCATTCCAATCGGCGATCGAGTCTTTCTTTGGCGAAGAAGGCCCGTCACATGAGCAGCTGCTATTCGTTAACCTTCTTCCTTCAACGTTGGGTAACCCTTTATTCTCGTCATTCTTATCACGAATGGAGGAACGTTATGTACAGTACTTCGGCCGTCTTGTCGTTGAGATGAACGAATCGGCTGAAGAGATGCATTTGTGGGATACGCCGGAGTTCGCGAGCGGAACCGGCTTATTGCGGGAATGCGGAATTCGAATTGCACTGGACGACACGGGAGAAGGTGTCTCGTCGCTCCGGAAGTTTGTCGAGCTTGAGCCGGATATTGTGAAGTTGGACCGTTATTTTGCACAAGGGTTGTCGGAATCGGGCCAGAAGCAGCGCGTCGTCAATCTGATGGCGGAGCTGTGCAAGGAAGACTCGATGCTCATTCTGGAAGGAATCGAGACGGAGACGGATTGGGTGACGGCACGCCAGCTTGGCGTGAAGCTTGGCCAAGGGTTCTGGCTTGGCCGTCCGGCCTTGCTGCCCTGCGGTTGTTAGCGGTTAGCGGTTGAACCTTGTTTATGTGAGCTGCATCGAATGCCCAAATACCGTCATGACTGCCGAAGAGGCGGCATGACGGTATTTGGTGTTGGCCTGCTGTTACAGCAGCGCAATGACGAGAAGCTCGAACAAGACGAGCGGCAGAATGGCATTGTACGGCATGAAGCCGCGCGGGTCCTGCCAAGCGCACTGCAGGTAGAGGCAGCGCTCGTCGACGTGTACGATTACGCCTGTATATTTATGGCCGTCGACGGTTTCCACCGCTACATGACGGTGCATGTAGTTGCCGCAGATCGGATTAATTTTGTTGCGGATGTCTCTGACATGCTTCACATGCTGAGCGTCGGCTTTATACAATATTTTTTGCTCATGAATCGCAACTTGCTTCTCGTACGGCTTCTCGTACTTGTCATATTTCTCATACTTGTCATGCTGATCGTACTTCTCATATTTGTCGTACTTGTCGTACTTGTCATGTTTCTCGTATTTATCATACTTGTCTTGAGGCTCATACTTTTCGTGCTGCTTCTCGAATTTGTCATGCTTCTCGGTTTTCTCGAGCTTATGGTGTTTTGCTGGTTTCTCCACAAGGCACCCTCCCGGCGGTATGCTGTCGCTCTATCGTATGCGGGCAGAAGCCCGGCGGTGATTCAATGTCGGCGATCGTGTACAATAAGCAGTAGCAGCATTAACGGCAATCAAGGGGGAAGAGTGCAGCGTGGCGTTCTCCGAAGTGTTTTTTATCAATTTATGCGTACTGATTACGATCGCATATTTGTTCAACATCGGCTACAAATATATGTTTCCGACCTTATCGAAACGGATGAAGTACGGGCTGTCGATCATCGTGTTTACGCTGGCGGGCTGGGTTACGATGCTCTTCGGCCTTCGTGTCGGTGATACGCAGCTGTTCGATCTCCGGTTCGTGCCGCTCATTATGGCGGTACTTGCCTTCAACCGTCCGATCACGTTTATTGCCATCGGGTCCGGCATCGGCATCGGAAGACTTCTATTCGGCTTGAACGAGTCATCCTGGGCAGGCTGCATTAATATGATGGTGCTGGGCCTATTCGCTGCCGTGCTCAACTTCTGGCTGGAGAGGCAGTCATGGCGCTTCGTCTGGAAAGCGACAGCTGCTGTCGTCTCGATCAACGTCCTCAACACGCTCGATATTTCGATACTCGGCGCGATTCCATTCGACGTGTATTGGATTGAGGTTGCGCCGATTACGCTGCCTCTGGCGGCGCTGCTCAGCGGTTTTTTTGTTTTTATGATCCGGGATTTTCATAAAGAGCAGCTGAGGCTCGATGAACTTCGGGGCATGAACATCATCCTGCGCAGGCAGACCAAAGAGCTCCGGGAAGCGAAGCGCGATCTGGAGGAGAAGGCCCGTCAGCTCATGCTGGCGTCGAAGTACAAATCGGAGTTTCTGGCGAATATGTCGCATGAGCTGAAGACGCCTTTGAACAGCATTCTGCTCATGTCGCAGCTCATCAGCGATAATGACGATGAACGGTACGGCATGGACGAGGTCCGGTACGGAGAAATCATTCATGCGGCCGGAACCGATCTGCTGCAGCTGATCAACGACATATTGGATTTGTCCAAAGTTGAAGCGGGCAAAATGGACATCGTCATCGAGCCCATATCCTCGCTTGATCTTGTTCAGATGATGCAGGCGATGTTCCAACCGCTTGCCGATCAGAAGTCTCTTGCCTTCAACGTCGAGTTCGCGGAAGATGTGCCGGACACGCTGTATACGGACGCGCTGCGGGTGAACCAGATTATGCGCAACTTGCTGTTTAACGCGTTCAAATTTACAGATCAAGGCTCGATCACGCTTCGGGTAGGCGTAGAGTCGGCAGCCGAGCATGAGAATGCAGCGGCCAAGAGGAGACTGCGCGATTGGACGTCGGCGCTGTACCGCGGGCGTCCGAGCAATGCCGGCATTATTGTCCGGTCCGGCGAGACGACGACAGGGCGGATTCGCAAGCGGGTATATGCTGCGGCGATGATGCCCGCCATTTCGGTACTGAAGCGCAGTGAAGCGGCTGCGAAGGAAGAAGTTGCAGTTGCCGCTCGCGGAGAAGCGTCCGGCGAGACGGCTGTTGAACGGCACAAGGAACTGCCGCCGGAGACGGCGAAACGGCAGCGCCGCCCGGATGCGGCAGCCGGGCAGTGGCTTACGCTTGCTGTTGAAGATACCGGCATTGGCATCGATGAGGAGAAGCAGCATCTGATCTTCGAGGCGTTCCAGCAGGAAGACGGAGCGATTAACCGCAAGTATGGCGGCACCGGCCTCGGACTGTCGATCAGTCTGCAGCTTGCCCGGCTGCTGGGCGGCTCATTGTCGCTCTCCAGCGAGAAGGGACAAGGCAGTACGTTTATTCTCCGGCTGCCGATCAAGTTGGAGCCTGAACAGCAGGCCGAGTTTTAATTTTGAAGAAAGTATTGACTTCCGTTCGCTGGCGAGGTATATTATAAAAGTCGCTGATGCGACAACGCCCGTAATAAGGCGGACATGCTGATGTAGCTCAGCTGGTAGAGCAACGCATTCGTAATGCGTAGGTCGGGGGTTCGAATCCCTTCATCAGCACCACTATTGTAATTAAGACGCGATTCCTTAGGGAATCGCGTTTTTTGCGTTTTAATCCTCTTTCGGATACGGGATGGTGTTAGACTCGGTCCTAAGACGGAGCGGGTTTCATTCTGATGGCGCTTAAGAGCGGAATGCCGAATCGTGTACACTGAAGAAAGCGGTACGAATGAGATGGAAATATCGTTCTGAAGAAGAAGACGAAGAGCTTCTTCGGTCGGTTTCAAATGCGTAACAGTGTTATGTTACGAGGTGGCAGGAGGGAAACGGATGGAGCAGGAGCTTATATCCAAGAAAGATTTGCTGGAGCAAATGGATATCTCTTACGGGCAGCTGTACCGGTGGAAAAGGAAGCGGCTTATTCCAGAGGAATGGTTCATCCGTAAGTCGACGTTCACAGGGCAGGAGACGTTTTTTCCGAAGCCGCTCATTATAGCCCGGATCGGTCATATATTGCAATTTAAGGACGATCTGTCGTTGGATGAGCTCGCCGGCACGCTTTCCCCGCTGCAGACCGATATCCGGATTGGGGCAGAAGAGCTTCGCATGCGCGGCCTCGTATCGGAGCAGATGATTCTCCGGCATGCCGGACTTGCGCTAGACAGCGGCCAGCTTCCTTTCGATCAAGCGTTTTATTTGTATGTTGCCGAGCATATGTCGCAGCTTCTTCGGGGAGAAATTACCGAGCAGGAGACCGGGGCTTTAGTCCGCCTGCTTCGCGGACAGCTTCCGAAGCTGGAAGGCAAGCTATGCGAGCTGGTCGCATTGCGGACGGAGAGCGGCAGTTCAATGGTATTGCATACAGGCGGAGGAAGGTTATATGCCGATGAGCGGACAACAATTGCTGCATCCATTCATTTGGATGAAGCGATTGAAGCGTTCAAGAAGAAGCTGTACGCCTATTAAACGGACTGGAAGGGGAGCGGCGTTATGAAGAACAGCGATATGAGCAGCTTTGGAAATTTGAGTGTTAAAGGCATGGGCCAGGCGTACGGCGGACAGTACCGGCATGTGGTGATCGACGGCTTGGCGAGAGTCAGCGGTAATGTTCAATGCGAGACGTTCCGGCTGAACGGCATGAGCCGAATGAACGGAAGCATCGATACGGATCAAATGACGATCAACGGTGTCATGAACGGCAAAGCCAGCATTATTGCCAAGCGGGTCAACATAGACGGTAAAGTGAACGTGCGCGGTTCGCTCGTAAGCGACGAGATTGTTTTGCACGGACTGCTGAATTTAGAAGGCGATTGCGAGGCTGAGCAGGTCATCGTACGCGGCGGGTTCGGCATCGCCGGACTTCTTAATGCAGGAACGATTGAAGTGGATTTGCATGGAAGATGCAAGGCGGGAGAAATGGGAGGCTCTACGATCCGAGTGACGCGGTCAAGAAGCAGCCGTGCCAGCCGCCTGCTTAGCCGGATCATTCCGGCATTCGAGCCGCAACTTCAAGCCGGTGTTATTGAGGGAGACGACGTTCATCTCGAAGCGACGCGCGCCAGTGTCGTCCGCGGCCGCCGCGTTTACATCGGACCGGGCTGCGAGGTCGATCGTGTGGAATACGAGCTTGAGCTTGTCGTCGATCATGCGGCACAGGTGAGGGAGACCGTGAAACAGCAGTAATAGAGACGAAGAGGGGAGTGCTGAAGCGATGATGGAACAACCGAATCGCGGAAGAGCGAATATCGTCGGTAACGGGTCCGTTGGAGGCGGGGCATATACGAGTGTAAGAATTGTCGGCGAAGGCGAGGTGCTGGGGGCGCTTGGCTGTGACACTTTTACGTGCACGGGCAACTGCACTGTGTTCGGGCCGGTGAGGGCAGGTCTGTTCAAGCAGCGCGGCGATGTGACCGTGAAAGGCGAATGGAGCGGGGGCCATTTGAAGACGCTCGGCCAATTAACGATTGAAGGCAGCGTACGCGCGGCAAAGCTCGACATTGTGGGACAGCTTACTGCGCGCGAATTTGTGGAAACGGATAATTTGAAGCTGCAAGGCGCGATAGAGGTTAATGGGCTCGTCAACGCGGATCAAGCGGACATTCGGCTGTATGGTCCGAGCCGGGTGAACGAGATCGGCGGAGGACGCATTCATGTCCGGCTAAGCCGGTTAACGGCGATGAAGGAGTGGTTGAAGCCGAGGCACTCTACCGAGCTGTCAGCGGCTCTCATCGAGGGAGATGACATTCATCTGGAGCATACGCGTGCCGATATTGTAAGAGGCAACCGGATTCATATCGGTGCAGGATGCGTCATCGGCCGCGTCGAGTACAGTCAGTCGCTTCATGTTGCGCGGAGCGCCAAGATTGGAGAAGAAGTACAACTGTAAACATGAGAGAGGAGTCAGACGCCATTATGCTTCAACAACAACAAAGCAAGCTAGGGCTTGTCGTAGCGGGACTGCTGCTCGGCATCTTCGTCGCTGCAATCGATAATACGATTGTAGCGACTGCAATGGCTACGATCGTATCGGATCTCGGCGGCGTCGAGAAATTTGTCTGGGTAACTTCCGCCTATTTGGTCACAGAGATGGCCGCAATGCCGATATTCGGCAAGCTGTCGGATATGTACGGGCGTAAACGATTTTTCGTTCTAGGCATCTTCTTGTTTCTGCTCGGGTCCGTTCTGTGCGGAACGGCGCATAATATCGTCGAGTTGAGCATCTACAGAGCTATTCAAGGGATTGGCGGCGGCGCGCTCGTGCCGATCGCTTTCACGATTATGTTCGACGTATTCCCGCCGGAGAAGCGCGGCGGCATGGGCGGCTTGTTCGGTGCCGTCTTCGGTACATCCAGCTTGTTCGGCCCGCTGCTGGGCGCCTATTTGACCGACCATATCGATTGGCGCTGGATTTTCTATATCAACCTGCCGCTTGGCATCGCATCGCTGGCGCTCGTCTATCTGTTCTACCGCGAATCGACACAGCATGAGAAGCAGCAGATCGACTGGTGGGGGGCGGCAACGCTCGTCGGTTCGATCGTCTCACTCATGTTCGCACTGGAGCTGGGCGGGCAGCAGTACGCTTGGGACTCTGTACAAATCATCGGATTATTCACGGCAGCAGCGCTGTTAATGGCCGTGTTCCTGTATGTGGAGACGAAGGCGAAAGAGCCGATCATTGCGTATAGCATGTTCCGCAAGCGGCTGTTCGCTGCGAGTACGGTTATCGGCTTGCTGTATGGCGCAGCCTTCATTTCATTCGCGATGTATATTCCGATCTACATTCAAGGGGTGACGGGCGGAACAGCAACGCAATCGGGGCTTATTCTGCTGCCGATGACTGTCGGCTCCGTCGTAGCCGCACAGATCGGCGGCATGTCGGCGGCGCGAACCTCTTACCGGAACATCATGATTTTCTCAGCCGTTGTATTCGTGCTCGGTACGGCGCTGCTGGGGACGATTACGCCGGATACGCCGCGCGCGCTGCTGACCGTCTACATGATCGTAGCGGGGCTGGGCGTCGGCTTCTCCTTCTCGGTACTGGGCATGTCGGCTATCCATCATTTCGATTACCGGCAGCGCGGTTCGGCCAACTCCACGATGGCATTCCTCCGTTCTCTCGGGATGACGGTGGGCTTGACCGTATTCGGTATTATTCAACGCAATTCGCTGACGGATCAACTGAAAGAATCGCTCGGCGGCGGCATGCCGGTCGGCGAGGGGCAGATGGGCGATGTTCGCCAGCTGCTGTCGCCGGAGAACCGTGCGAAGATGCCGCAGGATGTGCTGGACAGAATCGTCGATGCGTTGTCGTCCTCGATCTCACACATGTTCCTGTGGGCGCTTATCCCGGCAGGCTTATCGCTCGTCGCCGTGTTCTTCATGGGCAACGACAGAATGGTCGTGCCGGCCCGCGGCGGACAGGGCAAGCCGCAGACTGATCTGAGCAAGCAGGGCTCTTAGTCAGGCATCATGACGATGTTTTAGAAGGGATATCCGGTAATCCAGCCATTTGGCTGCGCCCCGGATATCCCTTTCTTGCATATATCCTTCTCCGCAGTTGCCGGGCTGCCGCCAGCCGCTCTGTAATGGCGCGGGTCTAACAATATACGGATAACGGCTGTTTCTTGTCCATACCTTTCGCTCGTCCCGACATAGGATATGGTGAGCATTAGGGAAGGAGGAAAATAAATGTCCATGAGAAAAGGCGGAATGAAAATTAAGAACGTCCGCTTTCAAGGCGTAACGAAGCATACGACGGATACGGGATCCCGTTCTTGCGGCTGCGACCGCGATCACCGTAGCAATCGCAGCGATGAGAGGGCCGTCGATGCTGTTCAGGATGCCGGCAAAGTACTCAGTTGCATTTTTGGCCTGCTCGAGAACAGGAGAGTAGCGGAAGACTTTGTCAGAGCGGTTCGCCGCCACGACAGATGCGTAATTGAGGCGATTCTGAAGCATTGCGGCTGCGATTGCAAAGTGGTGACGTTCTTCCGTTCGGGAGATGCCGATTGCGTCCGCATTAGCTGTCGCTTCGGCAGAAGAGATGAAGTACGAGTCAACTTCGACATTTGCATCGAACGTAACCGGTCGGAATGGTCGAACTGGTGGTAATACCGGCAATATAATAGAGGATCGGCGGCTCCCTTACGGGGGCCGTTTCTCATTGTGGAACGGCTGATGCCGCGGTTGCATATGCTACAGCATGGGCTGAGATAGGCTAATGTGAAAGGAGGCATTCGACCGATGCCTTTTATACCTAATTTCCCGCCGCAGCTGCTGGAGGAGCATCGAATATGGCATCATGCCAATCATGTGAACGGTACGTTCGTGCCGGTCGGCTGGGGGGACCGGTTCCTCCGCTTCCATCGTTCGTTCATTCGGAGGGCGCTTGCTTGGTATGAGCAGGAGGGGCTCGATAACCGTTATGTGGCGCCATGGCCTCAAGTGCCTGAAGCGATCCGCAATGCGCCTTGCTACAATAGGGCCGCCGAGTCCCGGATCGTGAATCAGCCGCAGTCGTTCTCTACGCTCGACGAGCTAGGCCGCTTCATCGAGTCGAGCCAGGTACACGCGTGCATCCACCAGACAGCGGCTAGAATTTACCGCGAACCGGAAATTAACGACTTCGACGTCGCGCCTCGGAGCACCGTGTTCTATAGCATTCATGGACTGATCGACAATTGGTACTCGAACTGGGAGCGTGCGACTGGCCAGCGCCAAGAAGCCCGGCGTCCGATTGCGAACGCGGATTGAAGCCGCGTTCGTTCAAGAATCGGATGCCGAGCTTGCGCACGGTGGATTGAAGATTTAGGTAAGGCCGCGGAGCAATCGAAGCACTTTGGCATAGTAGGCCGAGTCCCGCGGCACGAAATGCGAGGCTTCTACGATGACGGGCTCCGCCGGGATGGACAAGCCGTCATGGCCGGGACGAACGCCTTGCGCCTCGATAGCGGCAATCCGGCCTTCGAACAAGTCCAACATCGCTGCCAGGTCGGCCTCATACAGACCGGCTACCTCGTCGGTCTGCAGCTTCATCTCGGTCATTGGCGTATCGCATACGAGCCCGTATACATGGTTGAACTCCCGGTCGATGAACGGCACGCCGTTCACGATGCCGCTTGCGTCTTCCCGCCATTGAAACAGCGGAACGAGCGTCTCGAACGGTACGGCGATGCCGAGTTCTTCCTCCAGCTCCCGGGCGCCGTCTTCGATCGTTTCCCCTGCGGCAAGATGTCCGGCCGCTGTAATATCGTAACAGCCAGGATTCGTGTCCTTCGACATTTGGCGCTGTTGAAACCGTACATATTGCCGTTCACCTTCCCGGCGAGTCAGCCAGCAATGAAAGGACATATGCCAGTAGCCGTGCTTATGCGTCTCGGCCCTCGTAGCTTGTCCGACCGGATTCATATTCTCATCGAATATATCAAACAACTCTTCCTTCAATGGGCACATCCCCTTGGTCAGCATCGAATGTACTGTGGTTTAAGCCGTTCTATGCTTGTACGGTCTCTTCCAGATGGGAGGTGCAGTGCTTGCATCTCGTCGCCTTGACGGGGACGCTCGACAAGCAGTACGGACATTCTTTCTCAGTCGGTTCGGACGCCTCTGCTGGCTTCTCTTCAGGCTTGCGCTGAAGCCTGTTTATGCCTTTGACCAAGAAGAAAATACATCCGGCAACGATCAGGAAGTCGAGCACGACGTTAATGAACTGGCCGTATGCCAGCACCGGAATGCCGTTCTGCTGCGCTTGTGCGAGCGACAGCGTGTCAAGTGGGGTTATTCCGTCCGGGAGCGTGCCGCTTTTGTCGATGTCCTTAAGGTTGATGTACAAATCCTTGAAGCTCATACCGCCGAGCAAGACGCCGATAGGCGGCATAATCAGGTCGTTGACGATCGATGTGACGATTTTGCCGAATGCGCCGCCGATGATGACACCGACTGCAAGATCGATGACATTGCCTTTGACGGCGAACGCTTTAAATTCTTTCAATAACGAACTCATTTGTTATCGCTCCTTCTACTTAATTCAGTACATTATACCCGCAAATCTCCGGATTCGAACAGCGGTCTCGGTCTGCTTTCACCTATCATTTGTTCTATTTATGACAATCAGGACTTTGGAACTATGAAAATTATGGCAAATAAAAAAGGAATTGTAGGTAAATTGTCGAATCTAAACGACGAAGAGATCGAATAGAGAAGGTTTGGTTCTATATTATGAACGATTACCTAAGCATGAGCATAAGGACCGAGCTGCTCGTCTTTTTAGTGTTGGCGCTTGTCATCATCGTATTCTCGTCGTTTACGATGTTTACAATGATCGGCCATTTGAAGAGAGAGCAGAAGAGAAGAAGGCAAGTATGGCTGCTTGGCGGCTCCGCCGTCATGGGCATAGGCTTCTGGTCCATGCATTTCTTATCGTTGTTGTCGACCGATCAATATTCTTTTATTAATGTTCAAATGCTGCTGACGCTTCTCGTAGCGGTCGGCTGCTCTTATTTCTCCTTCCTAACGCTTGGGTCAGAACGCATCTCGAACTTCACGGCACGTCTTACGCTTGCTGCCCTGTTGCTCAGCGCTGGCGGCAGTTTGCTCCACTATCTAAGCCGCTTGTCCGGTCCGGTCGAAGCAATTCAGTTCGACCCCATTCTATTCACATTATCGCTCGCGATCATGCTGATCGGTTCCGCAATCGCCCTGTTGCTGCATGAAATGAATCCAGAAGCCTCCGTATGGCCTGCCAGCATTGTGCTCGGCAGTTCTTGTATGATGATGCATATGCTCGGAATGAAAGGCGTCGTTATTATATACAGTGAGCTGCTGACGAGCGAAAGGCTGAACGATTATTACATGATCCTTTCGATCGTGCTGGCTGTCGCTACACTTATTATTCTTGGCATCAGTGTGATGACGCGAGTAACGGACCGCCGGTACCGCCAAGCGGATCAGCGTTACAAGGTTCTGGTGGAGAATTCGATCGACATGATTGCGATTCTTGAAGGCGATCATTGGGAGTATGTCAACCGGTCGGGGCTGGCGTTATTCAATGCGACTTCTGCGGACGAAATGGTCGGCCAATCGATCTATCAGTTCCTGCTGCCTGAGCATCATGAAGAGATGGCCCTTCAGATTGATTCGCTTGAATCCGGCCAGACTTATGGTCCGGTGGAACTAGAGTGGTACACGGTGGATGGGAAGAAGATTTACACCGAGGGCATCTTGGCACCGACGACGTTATCCGGCAGGCCGGCTTTTCAAATCATCGTCCGCGACATCTCGGAGCGGAAGAAGAACGAGGAGCTGCTTATCAACTCAGAGAAATTGTACGTCGCCGGTCAGTTGGCAGCCGGAATCGCGCATGAGATCCGGAATCCGCTGACGTCGCTGAAAGGCTTTCTGCAGCTTATTTCGTCCGGCAGAAGCAACGGCAGAAATTATTACGAAATCATGAAATCCGAGCTCACCCGCATAGAATCCATTGTTAGTGAGCTGCTGATGCTCTCCAAGCCGCAAATTTATGAATTGACGTACCATGACGCAAGACGCGTGCTCGATGATATTGTCATATTGCTGGAAGCGCAAGCTTCGCTGCATAATACGGAGATCGTCATCGATGCGGCCGAGGAGCCGCTATGGGTATTCGGCGTTGAGAACCAGATCAAGCAAGTATTCATCAACGTTTTGAAAAATGCGATCGAAGCCATGGTCGACGGCGGTACGATAACGGTTAACAGCTTGCGGGAAGGCGAATATGTCGTAACCCGCATTACAGACGAGGGTCCCGGCATTCCGAAGGAACAGATGGCCAAGATGGGCCAGCCGTTCTATACGACGAAGGACAAGGGAACGGGGCTCGGTCTTATGGTGACGTACAAAATTATAGATAACCATCAGGGAAGAATTCATGCAAGCAGCGAGATCGGTCAAGGGACGACGTTCACGATATCGTTCCCTTATTCAGCTCCGTCGAAGCCGGACCGCTCCGAAGAGAAGAAGCTGGCCGGAAGGGCTCAAGCCGCTACGGGCGTCGTACTTCGGTCCGTTACGTGGGATACGGCAGGAATGAATGCCCGGATGCGGAATTCTTAAACATTTCTCGAAACGGAATACAGCTTCGCTTCGTAATGACAATCTATAATCGATGTTAATGGAGGGCGGTATTGATGTTTAACCGTTTTTTGGCCAGTATTGGGATCGGCAATGCGAAGATTGATACAGTTCTGGAGAAGTCCCGTTATTCACCGGGTGAAGAAGTGCGCGGCGTCGTCAGAATGCAGGGCGGCAGCGTAGCTCAACAAGTGGAGACGATCGAACTGAGCGTTATGACGGAGTATATTCGAGAAACAGATGATCATAAACACCGCCATCATGCGGAGATCGGCCGCTATCATGTGACAAGACCGTTCACGCTGCAGCCGAATGAGCGCCAAGAAGTGCCGTTCTCGTTCCTGCTTCCGAACGAAACGCCGCTGACGATCGGCCGTGCGCCGGTGTGGATTAAGACGGAGCTCGAAGTGCGCAATGCGGTTGATCCTAGCGATAATGACCGGATCGAAGTGGCTCCATCGCAAGGACAGCATACAGTGTTGGAGGCGATCTCGCGGCTTGGGTTCAGACTCCGGGAGGCGGAATGCCAATATGCTTCGCGTCTGGGCGGACGTCTGCCATTCGTACAAGAGTTCGAATTCGTTCCGTCCGGCGGCCAATTCCGGGGACGTCTTGATGAGCTGGAGCTGACGTTCTTCAACCGCGGCCATGAGTTGGAGCTGCTGCTGCAGGTCGACCGCAAAGCGCGCGGGTTCGGCGGCTGGTTGGCTGAAGCGATGGATGCAGACGAAACGTTCGTCCGCGTGACGTTCTCGAACGCACAGCTGAGTGCAGGGCCGGATGCCATCGCACATCAATTGGCAGACCTTATCGCTCGTTACAGCTAGTGTTTGCAAGCTGGCTGCAAGCCCGGTACGCTTCTATAGCGAACCGGGCTTTGTTATGTTCCGGGCAGCAGATATAGCTTTGCATAGGGAACGATTGTTCGGTATAATCGGAATCACAATCAGGGCGTTCATTCCTATGAAATGGGTGCTAAGAGGCAGGGGGATTTACGCATGGCAGAGCCGTTGAAAAATATTTACGACGGCGATTTTGTTTATAAATTCGGGTTGCTTGTTCAATCCGCATGGTCTTCTTTCGACGCGGACCGGTTCACACATCTTGTAACCGGCGACGGATGGGAGCAGCTAGAGCTTAAGGGCCGGATGAGACGCATTACGCTGTCGCTTGGCCGCACGCTGCCGGAGCGTTACGAACAGGCGCTTGATGTGTTGTGTGCTATCGACGAGCCGTGTACCGGATTGGCGTATTTGTTCTTTCCGGATTTTATTGAGGTGTACGGAAGAGACGAGGCGCATTGGGAGCTGTCGATGAGCATGCTGCAGCGGTTCACAAGCCGCTCGACGTCGGAGTTCGCAATTCGGCCGTTTATTCTTGAGCAATCGGAGCGTACGCTTGCGGCAATGCTGGAGTGGGCGGACAGCGAGGATGAGCATGTGCGCCGCCTGGCAAGCGAAGGCTGCCGTCCTCGTCTGCCGTGGGCGCCTGCGCTGCCGCTGCTGAAGCGCGATCCGTCGCCAGTGCTGCCGATTCTGGAGAAGCTGCGGCAGGACAAATCGCTGTATGTGCGCAAGAGCGTCGCCAATCATCTGAATGATATTAGCAAAGATAATCCTGCAGTAGTTGTCGCCATCGCGAAGCGATGGTTCGGGACACATCCGCTGACCGATTGGATCGTCCGGAAGGGCTGCCGGACACTTGTGAAGCAAGCGGAGCCAGGCGTGATGGCATTGTTCGGTTACGGTGAGGAAGGCGGAGAAGAGGGGACTGCTTCGAAGTCGCTGGCGGCGCATGTTCATCAATTCGAGCCGAACCGGAAGGAATCGGCCATCGGCGACGAGACACTGCTGCGCTATGACGTTCAGCTTCCGCAGGAAGGCGCTGGAGACCGCGTAAGGCTGGAATACAGCATCGATTATGTAAGGCCGACAGGCAAGCGGTCTCATAAACGGTTTCTGCTGGCGGACAAGCCCGTCACGGCGGGAACGCTCCGGCTGCAAGGCTCGAAGCGGCACGCATGGAGGGAGCTGTCGACCCGCAAGCTGTTCCCAGGCGAGCATCGCATAGCATTATGGATTAACGGTGCGGAGATGGCTGCGACGTCAATCATGCTGCAAGCGGCCGAAGGGGTGGGCAACCGATGACAATCGGCGCGCGCGTACTGAAGACGGGCATGGCGGTTGCGCTGGCGATATACGTCAGCGGGCTGCTCGGCTTCGCTTCGCCGCTTATTGCGGCGGTGGCTTCAATATTTACGATACAACCTTCTATTTACCGCTCTTGGCAACAAATAAGCGATCAATTGCAGACGAACATTCTCGGAGCTGCTGTGGCGCTTGCGGCCGTCCGTCTGTTCGGCCATACGCCGATAGCGGTCGGACTCGTCTGTATACTTGTCATTCTTCTTAGCATTAAGCTGAAGATGGAGAGCACAATAGGACTGACGCTGGTCACTGTCGTGGCGATTATGGAAGCGCACAATGCAGGGTTTACGGTCGCGCTGGACCGGTTCCTGATGGTGCTGACAGGCATGGGTTCGGCGTTCGTCGTCAATGTCGCCGTATTCCCGCCGCGTCCCCGCAAGCAGTTCTCGGAGCAGGTGCATCAGGCGTTCGATCAGCTGTCGCTGCTGCTTCGGACGGCGATCTCCAACGAGATGAAGGAGCAGGTGTTCAACAGCGAGAAGGAGCGGCTTGCAGCAACGCTCCGCAAGCTGGAGGACCGGTTTAACGTCTTTGAAGAGGAACGTGCGGTGCTGCCGCAGCGCAAAACGAACCGGGTGCGGCAGCTTGTCGTATCGAAGCAGATGATTAAAGTGTTGCAAAAGGGCGGCGATCTGCTCGATGCGGTAGAGGAGCATTATTTTGCCGCTCCGGAAGCAGAGGAATGGGCACACCGGTTCGACCGGCATATCGAGGATTTGACGAAGTATCATGAGCAAATATTGCTGAAGTCCGAAGGAAAGATGAAGCCGAACGCGGACATCGAGCCGGAGGAAGCGAGAGAGGCAAGGCTCGCATCGCAGTTCGCCGTTTACTTCGGAGAGTCCGATGACAGCCGCAAGAGGCTTATGTTCGTCGCCTCGGCGATGTTCGAGTATGCCTATCACTTGCGAAGGCTGGAGAAGCTGATCGATCAAGTGCTGCAGCGCGAGGCGGTAAATCGCCTATCCCCCTAAATCCCCCTTCCCCCAGGAAGGGGGACCCCAAAGGGCTCCGCCCTCTGGACACCTGGAGGCCTCGAAATGGTGCGCACTCGTGTGAAGATGGGTGTTTATGAGCCGCTTTCGTACGATATAGGCAGCGTTCCCGTCGATACGGGAACGCGCCTGTATCGTACACGCTCTACAGCGTGCATGCGACTTCCTTAGGGGGTTGGCGGTTCGAGCGTTGGAGCGGCCTCGTGCTGGCGTGGTTGGCAAGATGGGAATCATGCGTTCAATCGCTTCTCGCACGATGATTAGGACGGACTGGACCGCTTTCGTGGGATCGGTTCCCTGCGGGAACGTCCGATCCGAAAGCGGTGGCCGCGGCGCTTCGCCCGTGCACTAAGTACTGTGCATAAATGCACCAAAAGCGTAAGGGCGTAAAGAGCGTCCAAAGCGTCAAAAGCGTCAAAAGCGTCAAAAGCGTCAAAAGCGTCAAAAGCGTCAAAAGCGTCAAGGGCGTCCAAGTCGTCAAGAGCATAAAGGCATCGAGAGCGTAAGAACGTCAAAAGCGTCAAGAGAGTCAAAAGCATCGAGAGCGTAAAGGCGTAAAGGGCGTAATAAATATAATAGCAATAGCCCCGGACATTCGGTTCTGCAGATCGGCAGAGCGAAAGTTCGGGGCTATTGTTGTAGTTGCGGTTCATCGGAACAAGCAGATGTGCTTGTACACCGCTATTTCTCGGTCCGCGTATCTTCGGGATGGCGGCGAGGATGCTGCATATGCGCTTCCGGGTTATCGTCATCGTCATGCGGCACGAGACGCGGGTCGGTATGGCCTTTGTGATGATTGTCAAAGTCAAGCTCGACCAGTTCCCATTCGGTGCTGCCAAGTATCGGATCGGACGGGAATAGTTGACCGCGCTCCATCTTCTCCTCACGGCCCCATTCGTTACGGTATACGCCTTCTACTTCGACCTGCTCGCCGGATATCGGGTCCATCTCATTATGCTTGTTGTCAGGGCTCACACGGTTGTCCTCCTTCATGCTGCATGAAAGCCGGTTAGCGGGCCGCGGTTATGCGGCTACTCGCTCACATAGAGTCTCGCGACCAGCTTGGCGAGTATACGCAGGGCGTAATTCACAGCCCGTGCTTCGGCACGGCCGCGCGGTCGGCATCGGATTGAAGCTCGCTCGCTGCCGATTTGCTTGCGCGGCCACGGTCTGCGAGCGATTGCTGCTTGCTCGCTGTGATTTGTTTGTTGGATGGATTTTTCTCGGCCATGTCGCAATGATCTCCTTCCATGATGGCACTGCCGGTCGTTCCGGCTATGCGCAAAGCTGCCTCAACAGTTTGCCACGAAATGCGTCATGTTATGAGCGGTTGAATTATAAGAGCCGAAGGCCGCAGGAAGGACAATTCTGGTGCTGCTCGGTGACCGTTTCGCTGCAAGCCGGACAAGGCTCTGCAAAAGCCTCGAGAGCTGCTGCCGATTGAGCAGCGGTTTCTTTAAGGCCGTCTGCTGATTTGTCGGGAGGGGGGCTTGAGCGAAGATGCGCCGGCGTGCCGAAGATGGTCTCCACCATTTCCTTCAGCTCCTTGAACCGGTCGGAATCGTCGGTCGTCAGCTTGACGAATAAGAACATGGCTCCCACCAGCGCGAATGCAAGGAGCAGGACGAAGACGGTTGCTCCTGTCGAATACCAGTTGATGCTCATCGCCATGAAAGGATGCGCCTCCAGTTATTTAAGTTGGTAACGGTTCTCTAACTGCTTGCCGCCGAGCCACATAACAGCTAGAACGGTCACAAGCACGAGAATGCGCCAAGGCTGCTGAGCGAGATTCGAAATGTCCGCACTGACGATCGAGATGCTGAATATCATGACGGATTTGCCGAGCAGCGTTGCAATAAGAAAGGTTCGGAACCGTAGCGAGCTCAATCCTGCGACAACGTTGATGAGTGCCGATGGGGTGAATGGAAAGCAGGCGAGCAGAAACAAAGGCGTAAAGCCTTTGTTTTCGATCCAGTCGAAAAATTTTTGCGCCTGCGGAATACGCTTCCGGAACCATTGGCCGAGCCTTCCGCCAAGTTTGCGGGCAATCCAGAATACGATCGATGCGCCGATCGTCGCGCCGAGCCAAGACAGCAGGAAGCCGTACCAGAGGCCGTAAATGTTCGCGTTGGCGGCGACAATGACGATAAGCGGAAGCGCTGGAATAAGCGCCTCCGCAATCGGCATGAGCAGCCCGGGAAGCGGGCCAAATTGTTTGTAACTGCGCAAAGTGCGTTCGATATGGTCCAGATCGAGCGACTTGAGCTGCTGTATCCAGTCTTGCCATTCATTCATCCGTGCAAGCTCACCTTAGCCTTTCTGGCGGGATTGGGGTCGATGCTCGGTAAAACTATGGAACGGAAACCATAGATAAAACAATCCGATCAATCCGAACAGCGCAGCGCTGTACCAGACGACGGAGGGCTGTCCGAGCCTAGAGGCGATAATGCCTCCGACGACAGGGCCGATCATGACGCCTATGCCTTCGACAGTGGAGAATATTCCCCAGCCAAGACCTTGCTGCTTCGGCGGTACATACGACGCGAGCAGGGCGTTCCAAGCTGGCAGTACGGCTGCGTACGACAAGCCAAGCGCGGCTGCCAGCAGCAGACAGCTGCCGAAGGGAGGCGCGAGTGCTAGCGAGTACAGCGTGACCGCGAAGACGGCGAAGCCGAAGACGAGAAACCATTTCTTGCCGCCGAGCTTGTCAGACAGCCGGCCGAGCGGCATGAGAGCGGCTACGGTGAAACCTCCGCCTACGAGGAGCAGCAGCGAATACTGCGCTCCCGTCAGTCCGAGCGAATCGGAAGCGAAGCTGGGCAGCACGGGCACCAACATGCTGGCACCTGTCGTCTGCAGAATCATGCCGGGCAGGAGAAGCCGCATTTGGCGCAGCTTCTCCCGGAGAATGATCAACTGCTGCTGGATGGGGATGGTCGCAACGCCTGTCGCGCGTCCGCGCTTCATAAAAAGCGATAGCGCGAACGCAACAAGAGACATGACCAGCAGCAGCAGAAAAGTCCACGACATGCTGTAATCGAGCACAATGTTCGCGGCGATCGGCCCGGCGCCAAGCCCGACGAACCATATCGTATACAAGTATCCCATCTGCGTCGCGCGCCGTTCGTTCGACACCCGGGTCAGACAGACGATCCAGATCGGCGAGATGCCGATGCCGAACAAGGCAGAAGCGGTAATGAACAGCCATGGGCTTTGCCCATAGGGCAGAATCGCGATTCCGGCTGTCGTCAGGAACAAGCCGGCTTGCACGACGATACGGGCAGACATGCGGTCGAGCAAGTAGCCGATAATCATTTTGAGCGCGGTATCCGTTAAATAGTGGGCGGTGACGGCAATGCCGATGACGTCCAGCGATAAGCCGAGCGATTTCTCGCCGTAAACGGGCATGAAACTGATGACGCCTGCGCCCCTAATGAACTCAACCAGAAACAGAATGACGGAGAACAGAACGGTCTCCGCTTCGAACCACCGGAAGATTTTATCGGTCACGGCAGTTAGCTCCTTCGATGTGCGATGTGGAGGATGTCTCTTCCAGTTCCATTATAGGGCATTGGCTCAAAATATCCAAAGCGATCGAATCGGCAGCGCCGGACCGTCCTAACGCGGCTGAAGCAGCCTGAGTGAATTGAAGGCGTTCGGGGTTGGACAACAGCGATTGGACGGCGTTGCTCAGTTCTTCGGGATGATGGGTAATGAAGGCAGCGCTTTGAGACTGCAAGTATAACGCGTTATTTCGTTCTTGGCCGGGAACTGGACGATATATGAATAATGGAAGTCCGGCTGCCAGCCCTTCTGACAATGTAATGCCACCGGGCTTGGTTATGAGGCAGTCGGCCAGCGCCATCAGTTCGTGAATCGGCTCGACAAAGCCGAAGATGTGCAGACGGTCGAAGCCGTTCTCCGCAGACGGGGAGGAGAGGAAGCGCTCCCTCATCATATCTGCTAGAGCTGTATTGCGGCCGCATACTAATGCGATGGATAGATCGGGATGGCGAAGCAATGCGCTGCAAATGGCGGAAACATCAGGCATGACGCCCTGGGCTCCGGCCATGATGAGCACGAGAGGACGGTCTTCGGGAATGTTGTATTGGCGGTAAAGATCGGTTATTGGCTTAGGAGGAAGGCTCAAGTCGCGGCTTGGCAGCAAGGCATGATCGGCAGCAAAATGGGTAAAGCCGCGTTTGACCGGAATACCGCTCACAATGATGCGACGGCTGGCAACGCCTAGCTTGACGAGTTCAGCCTTCAGGTCGTTCGTCGCGACATAGTAGCGGTCGACATGCGGGTGAACCCAGCGGCAGTGGAGATCGAAGTCGGTCACGACAGCCATTGCCGGAACGCGGGGCAGCCGGCTGCGCCGTCTATTGGAAGGAGCGGCGAAGGCCGGGAACGTATAAATGACGGCATCCGGCTGCTCTGCGAGCAGCAAGCGCCGCATCGTATCCTTGCCGAATGAATGAAGCCATCCGCCGAACAGCGAGTCATGCTTCATCGGCCGGGTGCGGTCGTACACCCATCCGTATAGAGAAGGCATCATCGAATAGCTGCGCGTGTAAAAGCGTCTCGTTACCTCATTGAGAAGAGGACTGGCCTTCGCCATAATGTCGATGAGTTTCACGCAATGGCTTGGAACCCCTTGCAGCTCCAGCGCTTCGCGGATTGCCCGCGCCGCTTGCAGATGCCCGTCGCCGTAAGATGCATAAATAATGAGCAGCTTCGGGTCCCGCCGGACGGATGTCTCTGACGCTGCGGCACGGATTAGACCAGGCTTCCGAATTTGTGGGGAATGCATGCGACACACCTCCTGCCCGGAAGTATAGCGTGCATTTGTCATCGGAGCATTAAGGAACAAGGGCCATTGGAGCATCCAAGATGCTCTTCATGATTACTTCATGAATGCAAGGATGTAATGGATTTGTATCGTTGCTGTGATAAAGTAAGAGGGCGGTACAAGCTATCATAGTCTTGTAGATTGAAGGGAGAAGGAAATGACGATGGAATATACCAAGCTTGGCAAGTCCGGACTGCGTGTCAGCCGTTTGTGCCTTGGCACGATGAATTTTGGCGTTGATACGGATGAACAGGAATCATTTCGTATTATGGATGCTGCGCTTGATGCGGGCATCAACTTCTTCGACACGGCTAATATTTACGGTTGGGGCGAAAATGCGGGGCGGACCGAAGAAATTATCGGCCGCTGGTTCGCGCAAGGCGGCGGCCGCCGCGAACGCACGGTGCTTGCTACCAAAATGTATGGCGACATGAGCGATCCGCTCGACGGTCCGAACGGCGAAGCGGGCTTGTCCGCTTATAAAATCCGCCGCCATCTCGAGGGTTCGCTCAGAAGGCTGCAGACGGATCATATCGAGCTTTACCAAATGCACCATATCGACCGCAGCGTAGGCTGGGTCGAGCTGTGGGGCGCATTCGAAATCGCAGCGGCGCAAGGCAAAATCGGCTACGTCGGCTCCAGCAACTTCGCAGGCTGGGATATTGCCGTTGCGCAAGGCGAGGCGAAAGCCCGCGGCAACATCGGCCTCGTCTGCGAGCAGCACAAATATAACTTGCTGTGCCGTCTGCCTGAGCTTGAAGTGCTGCCGGCAGCACAATCGCTCGGCCTCGGCATCATTCCATGGAGCCCTCTTGACGGCGGTCTGCTCGCCGGCAACGCCCGCCGCGGAGGCGGCGGCAAGCGCAGCGGCGATGCGAAGCGGCTCGAGCAACACGCCGCTCAGCTTGAAGCGTTCGGCGGCTTGTGCGACGAGCTCGGCGAGCGCGAAGATATCGTGGCGCTCGCGTGGCTGCTCGCGCAGCCGGCGGTTACCGCGCCGATCATCGGCGTGCGGACGCTTGAACAGTTCGAGCGCTCGCTGCGCGCGGTAGAAGTGAAGCTCGACGAGGCGGCTCTGAAGCGTCTCGACGAAATTTTCCCGGGCCCGGGCGGCTCCGCACCGAAAGCGTACGCTTGGTAAGGTCGTTTGATGTAATGAAGCGCCCCATTTGCTGTTGATACAGCAAATGGGGCGCTTTTTGTGATGCAGGGGAGCGGGCAAGAACAGCCCAATAGGTGCCGGAAAGCACCTATTTAAGCCTGAAGCGAGCAGAAGTAGCCGAATAGGTGCCGAAAAGCACCTATTTAAGCCTGAAGCGAGCGAAAGCGGCCGAATAGGTGCCAAAAAGCACCTATTTAATCCTGAAGCGAGCGAAAGCAGCCGAATAGGTGCCGGAAAGCACCTATTTATGACGTGCGCGCCGGGTGCGGAACCGTTAAACGCGAGGCCAGCTCGCTGAATACGTCCAGAGCACGGTGAATGCGGTCCGTTATGCCGCTGTTGTGCTCATAATCGGCGGGCTTTTGTTCGAATAGGCTGCGCTGAGCACCGCCGATCGATATCCATTCCGGACTATTGATCCCGTGCAAGTTGCGAACAATCGCCTGCAACTGCTGGAGCGAGCTGACGCCAATCGGACCGCCTGCCGAGCTGATGGACAACACTGCTTTGCCGCTGAAATGAGACTGGCCGAGGTAGTCGAGCGCATTTTTCAAAGCGCCGGAGATGCTGCCATGATACTCGGGAGTCGTTAAAATAACGGCATCCGCTTCTTGCATAGCGCGCTGCAGCTTCACTGCAGAATCATCCGCCCCGGCGTCCGGCGAGTACATTGGCAGCGGCTGTTTGTAGAGATCGAACAATTGAACGGTATGGCCTTGCCGCGTCAATCTGCCTGCTGCGTACTCCGCGGCGCGGGTGCTCGTAGCATCTTTCCGGTTGCTGCCTGCGATAATTGTAATTTTCATCATAAAACGCCTCCTTCTTCATATGGGCACTGCCAGGGATGGCATTCGTTTGCTTTTGCGGGTCATAGCTGAATGGTGTTTGTTGTTCGTTGCGGGTGTAGTTGAATTTGTTGATTTAATCGTAACGAAATCACAGAGGAAATTCGTCGGGAATAAGGAGGATTTTACAAAATTGGAATGTTCGACTTCGGTTGCAGATGGTCTACGACTTTGGTTGTAGTTGTAGCGGGGGACGCTTGCGGGCACAAAAAAGGCTGCTCCCCAACCCTAAGGTTCGAGGAGCAGCCAACAGCTCTGTATACACCAGCTATTACGTCGCCTGATCCAATCCGTGCTTGACTGCGAATATAGCCGCTTGCGTCCGGTCGGCGAATCCGAGCTTGTCGAGCACATGGCTGACATGGGTTTTGACCGTTTTCTCCGTAATGGTCAGCGAATCGCCGATTTCTTTGTTGCTCATGCCAGACGCAATGAGCCGCAGCACCTCGAGCTCGCGCCTAGTCAGATCGGACAGCCGGGAGGCCGGGTCCTGAGCGTCAGGCTTAGCGGCTGCTTCCGGCGCGGCGAGCAGGCTCATCAACCGGCCGGCGGCGTCGGGATGGAGCTCGACCTGTCCTTGCCACACGCGCTTGATGGCGCGGACGAGCTCGTCGGGCTCGATATCTTTGAGCAGGTAGCCTTTGGCTCCGGCCCGAATCGCAGGCAGGACATGATCCTCGTCCGAGAACGAGGTGAGCACGATGACCTTGACGTCAGGGTGAGACTGCTTCAGCCGTCTCGTTACCTCAATGCCATCGAGTACAGGCATATGCAGATCCATCAAAATCATATCCGGCGACAATTCTGCGGTGCGCTCGATTGCCTCTTGTCCGTTCGAGGCTTCGCCGATTACCTGAAGGTCGGCTTGCATGGATAGAAACATTTGCAGCCCTTTGCGCACCATCGCGTGATCATCGGCAAGCAGCAATCGGATCGTCATCGTTCCAAATTCACCTCAGTTCGTATAGCAGCGGAAGGGAGCGGGATCACCACTTCGATGAGCGTACCGCCCGCTCTTCTGCCCGTTGCCGAAAATGTGCCGCCCAGCGCTTCCGCGCGCTCGCGCATCGTGGACAATCCGAAAGACGGAGGAGCCGAAGTCCGGTTCTTCGAGGCGCCGGACGGCATTCCTTTGCCGTTGTCGCTGACGCGCAGCACCGCTTCGCCGTCCGATAACGTCAGCGAGATGTCCGCCGAGTTCATGCCGGAATGCTTGCTGACATTGTTAAGCGCCTCTTGTCCGATGCGCCACAGCGCATCCTCGGCCGCGCGGGGAAGCTCGCGGACACCTTCGACACTCGTCAGAACGCGAAGGCCAAGCTTCTCGCCATACTCGCGCAGCGCGGTCACGAGACCAGCCTGCAGATCGGAAGGGCGGAGCTGCAAAATGAGAGACCGCATTTCTTTCAGCGCGCTCTGCGACAGGCTCTGCATATCGCGTACGGCAGCGAGCGCCGCATCGGTGTCGGGCGAAGGGCCGCTCAGCAGGCCTTCGACGCCCCGCGATGTCATGGACAGCGAGAACAGCAACTGGCTGACGGAATCGTGCAGATCGCGGGCCAGCCGGTTGCGCTCCTCGATCCGGGCAAGCTCTCTGCGGTGTTCGGCCAGCAGCGCGCTGTCGAGAGCTCCGGCGATATGTTCGGCCATCGCTTCTAGCACGGGCCAATCCGCTTGCGTAATCGCATCGCGCTTGCCGCTGGCCACGACAAGCACAAGGCCGGTTCGGCCGAACGGCAGCGGAACGGCAGCAGCGGTCCTCAGCTTATAAGGGGCTTTGGAACTGCCGCGCGTACGGTCGCTGAATGCCAGGCAGCCGGCCTCTTCGGGCGTCGCGGCGGACACTTGCCGGCGCAGGGCGGTTTCTCTTAACCATCTTGCATGCTTTAACGAAATACGCTGCTGAATCGTGCAAGCTTCATCGCTATAGTAGACGGCCCGCAGCGCAAGCTCATTGCCCGACACGTCGTAAAGCGCTGCAGCCGGCCAAGCGAACAGCGTGCTGATCAGCCGCAGCGCGTAGTCGATTAGCGGCTCGGCACTGGAATCGTCGTTGTGTGAACCGAGCGCCCGGCTGAATTCGTCCAATCGCGCGAACAGCTCGGCCCGACGCTGCTCAGCCGCATACAGCCGGATCCGCTCGATCGCGCCGCCGATCTGGAAGGCGACCGATTGGAGAAGCGCCAGCTCATCGTCCGTAAAATGCGTCTTGCCCGGCGCCGCGACGTTCAAAATACCGACGAGCTTCTTGCCCGTTCGCAGCGGCACGGTGGCGTGATGCGTAATGCCGTAAGTATCGCCCCAGCGGAAAGTTGCGGCATCTTCCAGCCGTTTGCAATTCAAAATATTGATGGCATTGACGAGCCGTCCGTCCCAGAACCGGTCCAGGCACCAACAGGAGCCGTGGTTCATTCGTTTGCCGCCGTTGCCGGTCAAGGCGGGAGGGAGGTTCTGCTCGGCGACAGAGCAGAAGTCCATATAGCTTTCCGACAAGAAGATCCATCCGGTCGTCAGTCCGCTAAGCTCCATTAGCTTCTCCAGCACCGACTGGAGCATAGTGGAGAGCTCATTCGATTGATTCAGCGTCTCAGCAATGATTTTGAGCAGAATCATCTCCTGAACGCGATGCTTCGGCACCATTAATGCAGCGGAGACGGAGGAGTTCGATAGCGCACCTTCCTTAAGCGCGGCCTCACACTCCTGATGGCCGTGCGCATCGCCAATGGGATGAGCGATGACGGTATCGCCGCCTGCGCAAGCATTCGCGAGTCCGCCGCCTGAGGCGTCCTGCGCGCTCGCTTCATTTGAAGCTGCTTCTGCCGAGCAGTCGATATCAGCATCTGGCGCGAGGGCAATGCATGCGGAGTCCGCCGCGCAGCAGACGCCAGCGTCCTCTGCGGTCTCAGCGTACGCTGCAGCTTGCCCAAGCCTGTCGCTGTCCGCCGCATTGCTAGCTGAATCGCTGCTAGTTACATTGCCCGCCGCACTGAAGCCAGCAGCCTTTTGCCGCCGCTCATGTTCTTCGCACGGCTGCTGCTCCCGGTGCTGCCCGTTATCGTCTAAGGCCATGCCATCGCCTCCTTGCGTATTAAATCAACAGATTGAACAGCAGCGGGTCCTTGTTCAGTTCATAGAACGTCAGTCCTTTGGCATACATCCGCTCCATCAGCGGGGCGTAGTCGGCCCGTTGCTTCAGCTCGATGCCGACGAGCGCAGGCCCGTTATCCTTGTTGTGCTGCTTCGTATATTCGAATCTTGTTATATCGTCGTTCGGGCCGAGCACGTCGTCGAGAAACTCGCGCAGAGCGCCGGCGCGCTGTGGGAAATTAACCATGAAATAGTGTTTAAGCCCTTCGTAGATGAGCGAACGTTCTTTAATTTCCTGCATCCGGTCGACGTCGTTATTGCCGCCGCTGACGATGCATACGACGCTCTTGCCTTTGATCTGGTCCCGGTACAGGTCGAGTGCGGCAATCGGCAGCGCGCCTGCCGGCTCCGCTACGATCGCATTCTCATTATACAAATCAAGCAGCGTCGTGCATACTTTGCCTTCCGGAACAAGCAGCACGTCATCCAATAGCTCGCGGCATATCTCGAAGGTCAGGTCGCCGATCCGTTTCACCGCTGCGCCGTCGACGAACTTGTCGATTTCGTCCAGCGCCACCACTTTGCCTTCGTCGAGCGACCGGCGAAGGGAAGGGGCGCCCTTCGGCTCAATGCCGATGATGCGCGTGTTTGGCGATACTGCCTTCACGTAAGAGGCGACACCAGCAGCCAGTCCGCCGCCGCCGACCGTGAGGAAAATATAGTCCGGCGAGCTCTCTGCCGCTGCCATAATTTCTTGGCCGATCGTGCCATTGCCGGCGACGATCTTCGGATCGTCGAACGGATGAATGAATGTCATGCCGGTCCGCTTGCTCTCTGCGATCGCTTGAGCATAAGCGTCGTCGAACGTATCGCCGACGAGGACGACCTCTACTTGATCGCCGCCGAAGAAATTCACTTGCTTGACCTTCTGGCGAGGCGTTGTGCTCGGCATGTAGATTTTGCCCGGAATGCCGAGCGTCTGGCACGAATAGGCAACGCCTTGCGCGTGGTTGCCGGCGCTGGCGCAGATGACGCCTTGCGCGACCTGCTCAGGCGATAACGACCGGATCATATGGTAGGCGCCGCGTATTTTGAACGAACGGACGATCTGGAGATCTTCTCGTTTCAAGTACACTTCGCATTCGTATCTCTCGGATAAAACACGGCTGTGCTGCAGCGGAGTGCGGTTGACAACCTCCTTCAGATGGAGGTGGGCTTGCATGATTTCTTCGAGTGTGATGCGTCGCGACTCGTAGCCATTAACTATTGTCATGTGCAGTCATCCTTTCTTTCCTAGGCACTCCTAGTTTCATTGTACACAAAAAAATCCCGTCCCTCACAGGGACGAGATTTGTACTCGCGTTACCACCCTTATTCCGCCCGCATCATCTGCCTGCGCAGCCTGCTCGACGTCATAAGCGGACTGCGCGCCGACCGGGACGGCGCTCTATCGCGTACGTGTTCATACGCGTTCCATGTAACGGTGGACAGCCGTCCGCGCTTACCGTTCTCGCCATTCGGCGGCTCAGCGCGTCTTCTCAGGGAGGATGCTTAATCTCCGGGCGCACACATCGGCTTGCAGCGGTATGCCGACTCTCTGTGGAATGCGCGGGCGGGCAGCTTGTTCCCGTCATAGAATTTGATCGAAATTTCGGAATATTTAAGTTATACATGCGGCGGCAGTCTGATGTCAAGTCCGAAAACTCTGTCCCGCTCGAAACCGGCAAGCCTGCGGTCCTCATGCTGAACCCGCAAGCTTGCTGTACCGTTATTCGAACGTTTTGATGCCTTGTTTGCGTTGTCTCGCTTGTATCATGTACAAGGTAGTGGCAATTCCTTTTGATCCGAGAACGAACGC
Source organism: Paenibacillus kobensis NBRC 15729 (assembly GCF_004000825.1). Lineage (GTDB taxonomy): Bacteria > Bacillota > Bacilli > Paenibacillales > Paenibacillaceae > Paenibacillus_T > Paenibacillus_T kobensis. The sequence goes on from NZ_BILZ01000009.1 coordinate 94,583, forward strand.
TCCCCATGATAAAGGCAGGCCAATAACGGCATATAGGGCCAATCCGACCCATCTGGACTCGGAAATGCCGCTCTGAATGAGCGATTCGGGCATGATGAATTGGTTGAAAAGCATCGGACCCATATAAGCCAACATTAGGATCGGGATGGAGACGTATGCAAGCCATTGCCGGTTTCCGTATCCGTAGGTCAACGTGCTGGCAAGGCTGCTGGAGATGATGTATACGAAGTACATCGCGATCATATACACACCGCATAGAACGGCTGTATGCGAGCCAAAATGCTCAGGGCGGACGAACAAGTAGCGCGCTGCCGCACCGAGTGCCATCCCTCCGGCCAGGCCGCCGAGCCAGATGCCGGACGTTGCCCAAGCTGCCAGCAACCGGGACAGCATGACGGTGAGCCGGCTGTAAGGGAAAGTGAGCACCCACTCCAGCCTTCGTTTGTTAATATCAAGATTGAAGCGAAGGGTGAGCATCGTCACTGTGAAGATGCCTGGGATAACGATGAGTGCCCGGATCAGTTGGACCCAATTGTCGTCCTCCAGCGTGATGAATCCGCCTGCCGTCGTGCCGAGCACTAAGATGCCGTATACCATACGTACCCAGCGAATGGCCGAGATGTTGCGGAATACGGACCGCTCGAGCGCGTACAGACTCTTGAAGCCGCGGGCATTCGGGCGCTGCGCTTTCGTACGGGATGACAAGAACGATGCTCGAAGGGCGTGTCCTCCCAGCAGCGACCGCTTGGCGATAATCCAGTCGAACCCGTATTTCGGAATCAGATTCAGACATAGCCGGCGGACGAGCGGGATAAGCAGGAAGGCACCTGCCGAATAGAGCCATACGCGTCCGGCAGCAAGCCAAGGGCTATCCGGATGCGTAATATATAGGACACCGAGTCCGACTGTAGGGATGCACCATATCGAGAAAAATAATGGCAAAAGCCATTGGCGCCAGCCTTGCATGGCGATCATGACGAGCATCGCGATAAACGTAATCAAGATCGTAATTGCGGCGTACAGCGCCGCATAGGCCAACGCTGCCCCGATGATCCGGTCGCCGTCCGCATATAACGGAGAATCGGTGATAGCGGACGTGAGGACGCTATGAACGGTCGCGACCAGCCATAATGCGGCCGCGAAGCAGCCAGTCAATGGCAGCGATCCCAGCATTCGTGCATGAACAAGCGTCTCGCGCGGAACCGGAAGCGTCAGCCACCACTCACGAAATGCATTTTGCGGCAGCATCAGGATGCGCGTAAAGGTAATCGTAAAAGCGGCGATCCATAACAATACGGCGCCAAGAAGGTAGATTTGCTCCGGCGTATACCGGTCGGCAAACGCAAGGCGGCAGACGATAATGGCAAGAAGCGTGCCAATGGCCCAGATGCCCGCCGAATTTTTCGATGTCGGCATATAAGAGGTGAAGGCCCGCATCTCCATCTTCAGCAATGGATCGTCGAAGGAATGACCAGGCCGGCTTCGTTCGTACTGGTTCATGCGAACACTTCCCTGTAGCAGGATTCGACGGATTGGCCTTGCGCCCTTAAAGCTTCTGTATCATAGACACCCTTGATCGTTCCGTCGCCGATTAGCAGGATCCGGTCGAACAGCGATTCCATCTCCCGAATATCGTGCGTCGCGATCAAGAACGTCCGGTCGCCGGCCGCAGCTTCGTCGGCGATGGCAGAGGAAATGTTCTCGCGGGACAACAGATCGACACCGGTGAAAGGCTCGTCAAGAATGACGAGCGGCGCGCGCCGGGACAGGCAGGTGAGAAGCTGCAGTCTAGCCTCTTGGCCCCGCGAGAGTGTGGCGATGCGCAGTGAAACATCGACTTCCAACTTGCGCACCCACTGATTTTCTAACGAGCGGTCCCAATCGGGGTAAATGCCTGACGCGTAGCCGAGCCATTGCTCGGCGGTCAGCCAGTTCGGCAGCTGTCCTCGGTCCGGCAGAAAAGAAAGATCGCGGAGCGTATCGACCGAGGGCTTACTGCCGAGCACTTCGACAGATCCTGCACTCGGCTCCATCAACCCGGTCAGAATGCGCATTAAGGTCGACTTGCCGGCACCGTTCGGGCCGAGCAATCCAACGATTGAACCTCTCTTGATCTCGAACGAGACGCCGTGCAGCACGTTCTTCTTCTTGAATGACATGCTGACCTCGCGGCAGCGGACGGCCAGTTGTGCCGAGTCGGCGGACAGTGTATGCGCGGCGTCGGCATAGCTATTAAGCATTTGCTTCATGGGTCATTCCTCCTCATTCGCCAATGCGATCAATTCCTCAAGCGTTAAGCCGATGGATGAGGCGAGCTCTTCCATTCTTCGTACTGCCCCTCTTGCCAGCTCCCGGCGCGACTGCCGGATCGCGTCCGCCTCGTCGGTGACGAAAGTGCCTTGGCCGCGGTGCGTAATGGTGAGCCGCAGCCGTTCCAGCTCCTGGTAGGCTTTCATGACCGTCGTCGGGTTGACCCGGAGGGAAGCGGCCGTTTCTCTGACCGAAGGCAGCCGAGTGCCGGGAGCGAGCTGTCCCTTGGCAATCATGGCTCTAATCTGCTCGACGAATTGCTCATACAGAGGACGGGAGGGATCGATCTGAAAGTCTTGTAAGTTCCATATGATGTCGGGGGGCATCGAATCACCTCGTCCTACAATGTCTGGTGTGTATGGTTACGGACCATACACTAAATCATGGAAACAGTGTATCATGGGTCGCCATACACTGCAAGAGTCAATCGTAAGTGGCAATCCCTCGTTTGTTGTACCGGGGGTGAATAGCAGGCCGTCTGGGGACTCTATGTTGATATCACTAGATTTTAGGCCTATAATTTAGAAAAAACGACAAGGTTGATCATATCGTGGACAATAAAATCGTAGATGTCGCCAAGAAGGCCGGTGTTTCGGCTGCTACCGTATCGCGTGTGTTGAACGACAGCAGCCTTGTGTCGGAGAAAACGAAACAAAAGGTGCTCAAAACAATCGAAGAGATGGACTATCATCCGAACGCGGCGGCCAAGCACTTGCGTTCCCAACGGACAATGACGATCGGCATTATCGTGCCCGATATTATCGTCTCGTACTTCTCGGAGATCATTAAAGGGGTCGAGAATGCGGCGTATGCGCGCAAGTATAAAGTCATCATCTGCGACTCGGACAACGAGATGGAGAAGGAAATGGAGTATCTCGGACTGCTGTCGAACCGGACGGTCGACGGCATGATTCTCGTTACACCGCTCGTCAGCGACGACGTGATCGAGGAGTATGCGCAGAAAGGGTACGCGCTCGGCGTCATCGGCAGGGCAGTCGAGAACGAGTCTATTCTTAGCTGCAAGACGAACAACGTGGAGTTCTCGGAGATGGCCGTTCGCCATCTGATCGAGCAAGGGCACAAGCAGATTGCTTATATCGGCGGCTATTCCGATTCGATGGAGAACTATGAGCGGATGGAAGGGTATTTGAAGGCGCTGAAGGATAATCGGATTCCGTTCAAGCCGGGCTTGATCGATTCCGGTTATTTCGAGGAAGCCGGCGGCTATGCGGCGGCAATTCGGCTGTTCGATCGCCAGGAGCCATTCACGGCTGTCTATTCGGCCAATGATGAGATGGCGCTGGGCGTCTATCGGGCGTGCCGGGAGCGGGGAATCCGCATTCCAGAGGAGCTGTCTGTAGTCGGCGTCGACAATAACCGGATTACGCAATATTTGCTGCCCCCGCTTAGCACAGTAGAGCAGCCGAAGTACGAGATGGGAGTGTGTCTCGCGGAGAAACTGATCGATCAGTTGAATGATCAGTCGGAGAGCGGGCAGACGAAATACGTAATCGATGCGAGACTTATCATTCGTGACTCATCCAACTATTCTCGCAAACGTACATAGTTAAGAGGAAACTGCCGTCCCGGCTGGGGCGGCAGTTCTTGTTATGCGGCTGCTGCCATTCCGGAGGACTGGTGGAACGAGGTCTGTTAGTTACTCTATCGTGGGACGTACGGCTGCCGATCTTTAGCAGCATCAATTCGCACGACGCGCTAACAAACATCCGTATCGGCTCGAAGCGCTAAAGAACCTGAGAAGCGTTATTTGAGCTAAAATAACCTGTATTTGCGGCTAACGAACTCCACGAGCCTTATTTGGGCGATTCGGAGTGAGGACACACCATTTACGGTCAGATAGCGCTTATAGGATTCGTTAGCGCTGGAAAATGCCGATTTTGAGCCAAATAGAGCTTCAACGATTCGTTAGAGCGGCCGCCTAGTGTCTGCGACGAAGCAACTGTGTGAGACGGGGGGATGTAATAGCGGTAGAGTGGCTCGTGGGGCTGCCGTTTGACGCGGTACGAATCACTCGACAGGAGTTGTGTGATATCCGCCTTATCCGACTATAAATGGTATCGATTTCATAAATGCAAAACCTAAACTTGTGTCGAATACCTGGTGTAACCGCTTTATTTGCACTGAATAAAGAGGTTTTCTACAACGCTAAGAAGATTTTTTGAAATTGGCTATTGAAATCGATTTCAGTTGTTGCTAATATCAGAGTATAAATTCGGGCTAAAGAAAGTGATGCGATGAGCGACAGTAAGATTATCGACGTAGCGAAGAGGGCAGGCGTCTCCGTTGCGACGGTGTCCAGAGTGCTGAACCAGAGCGGCCTCGTCCGAGAGAAGACGAAGAAGCGGGTCCAGCAAGCGATTGAGGAAATGAATTATACGCCGAACGCGATGGCGAAGAACTTGCGGTCCAAGAGAACGATGAAGATTGGCGTCGTGGTCGCAGACATCGAAGTATCCTACTATGCGGAGATCGTCAAAGGCATCGAGAACATGGCCAATTCGCTGGATTACAACATCATCATCTGCGATGCGCAGAACCAGAAGGCGAAAGAGCTTGAATACGTGTCGCTGCTGCAGAACCGGACGGTAGACGGCATGATATTCGTCACGCCGGTCATGACGAACAAAGAGATTATCGCGCTTGTTGAAGACGGTTACAGCGTTGCGGTCATCGGACGGTTCATCGAGCATGAGCAGATCCCGTGCGCATTCACCGACAACGTGAAGATCGGCAAAGATGTCGTGAGTCATTTGATCGAGCAAGGGCATGAGAAGATCGCGTTTCTAAGCGGCTATGCGGATGCGACCGACAGCTATGAACGGCTAGAAGGGTACATGAAAGCACTTAGAGATGCAGGGATGCCTTTTATTCCTGAATTGATCGATAACGGCGACTTCAATGAGTCGGGCGGTTACCGGGGGTTTCTGAGGCTGCACGGGCGCAACGCCGATCTGACAGCGGTGTTCGCTGCGAACGACGAGATGGCGCTTGGCGTATACAAGGCTTGCAAGGAATTGGCGATCCAAGTGCCGGACCACATAGCAGTCGTCGGCGTCGACAACATCCGGATCACAAGATTCATAACGCCGAGTCTTAGTACGGTAGAGCAGCCGAAGTATACGATGGGTGCATTATTGACAGAGAAGCTGATCGACCAGATGAACAACAACGAATTCGGGGACAAACGGTATTTCAAAGTCGAATCCAAGCTGCTTATCCGGGAATCATCCTCGCATTTGCGGGAGCGTCAAACGCAAGAACGTGCAGAACCAGGGTAAACCTTTTTTTTGAAAGCAAAAAGTAATCGATTACATTTCTAACGAGACGTTACGGAGGTGTGCGGGTATGAAAAGCTTCTTGCAGGAAATGAATCGGAACAAAGTTCTATTCCTCATGATTGCGCCAACCTTATTATTCTTTATCGTGTTCTCATACATTCCGATGGTGGGCGTCTACTACGCCTTTACCCGGTTCAGCTTTGACGGGGGATTGTTCGGCAGCGAATTCATCGGCATGAAAAACTTTGAGTTTCTGTTCAACTCAGGCGTGCTCTGGAACTTGACCAAAAATACGGTGCTCTACAACATCGCCTTCATTCTCATCAGCAACATCCTGCAGCTGCTTTGCGCGATTTTCTTAAGCGAGCTGCCGGGCAAGCTGTTCAGGAAGACGACGCAGTCGATCATGTTCCTGCCGTTCTTCGTCTCGTTCGTCCTTGTAGGCGCTTTCGTGTTCAACTTGTTCAACTCCGACAACGGGGTCGTCAACACGATGCTGTCTCAACTGGGCTTGCCGACTTATGACTTCTACGTGCATACGGCGCCATGGAAATACATCATCGTCTTCTTCCACGTCTGGAAAGGTCTCGGATACGGTACGGTCATTTACTTGGCGGCTATCATGAGCATTAGCGACGAGTACCATGAGGCAGCGAAGATCGACGGAGCGAACATCTTCCAACGCGTCAGACATATCATTATGCCAATGCTTGTACCGACGTTCATCCTGCTCATTCTGCTCAGCCTCGGCGGCATTCTGAAAGGCCAGTTCGACCTGTTCTACCAAGTCATCGGCAACAACGGCCTTCTATACAACTCGACGGACATTATCGATACGTACGTATACCGCTCGCTCGCTGTTAACTTCGATATCGGCATGGGTACGGCAGCCGGTCTCTATCAATCGTTCTTCGGCTTCGTGCTTATCATTACGGTCAACTACATCATTCGGAAGGTGCGCAGTGATTACGCGCTGTTCTAAGCGTATGCTTTCGATGCGGCTTGTGTTGCACATCACACCGTAAGTCTGTGTGTGCGGCTGCCGCAAAATCTTAGGGGGAATCGGCATGAAAATCAGAATGGAGAAATCGACAGTCGTCTTTAACGCGATCGGCTATATCATCATTACGATCCTTGCCTTGCTGTGCTTGCTGCCTTTCCTGTTGATCGTATCCGGCTCGTTCACGTCAGAGATGGAGATTATCGCGGAAGGGTTCAAGCTAATACCGAAGAAGTTCTCGTTGGATGCCTATGAAGCGGCGTTCAGCAATCCGAAGCAAATCTTGGACGGCTACAAGGTGACGGTTCTCGTCACGTTAATCGGTACGCTGTTTGGTTTATTCCTTACTTCGATGGCAGGCTTCGTCCTGTCGCGCAAAGATTTTAAATATCGGGATAAGCTGTCGTTCTTCATCTACTTCACGACTCTGTTCAGCGGCGGCCTGATTCCTTGGTATATCATGATGGTCAAATATTTGGACATGAAAGACTCGTACCTTGCGCTGCTGTTACCTGGGCTTCTCAGCGCTTGGAACATCATCCTTATGAAGAACTTCATGAAATCGATTCCAGAGTCGATCACCGAATCGGCGAAGATCGATGGAGCAGGCGAGTTCACCATCTACTTGAAGCTGATTCTTCCTCTCTCGACGCCGGGTCTGGCCACAATCGGCTTGTTCATGGCGCTGGGCTACTGGAACGAATGGTTCCTTGCGAATCTGTTCATCACATCGGGAGACAAATATCCGCTCCAGTTCCTGCTCTATAAAATATTGGCCAGCGCAGCCGTCCTTAAGACGAGCGTGGCCGGGAACCTGTCTCCGGACTTCCAGGCACCAGCCGAAACGCTTAAAATGGCTGCTGCCGTTATCGCAACGGGCCCAATCATCTTCTTGTATCCGTTCGTCCAACGGTTCTTCGTTAAAGGTCTTACGATTGGCGCAGTCAAAGGTTAGAACCGGCATAGCCGGCTAACATAGATGCTTTCTTATTATAAGGAGGAGTCAAGGGCATGAAGAGACAGATAAGATCGTTCAGCACGCTGCTTGTCGCAATCATGATGATGGTTACGATTCTTGCAGCTTGCGGAGGCGGCGGTTCAGACAAGAAAGAGACGTCGTCCGATACGGGTACGGAAACGAAGACGGAGACGGGCGGCGAAGAGCAAACGGCCGATGCCGGCAAGCCGGACACGTCGAAGAAAGTGCAACTGAACTGGTATTTGCTCGGCGATGCGCATAAAGACACACCTAAAGTCGTCGAAGAGTGGAACAAAATGCTGGAGAAGGACCTCAACGTTACGGTGAAGCTGAACTTCACGACGTGGACGGACTGGACGACGAAGTACAACCTGCTGCTCGCTTCCGGCGAGAAAATCGATATGATCTTCGCCTCCTCATGGGCGGATTACTTCAAATTCGCGAACCAAGGCGCATTCCTGCCGCTTAACGACTTGCTGCCGACGTACGCGCCAGAAACGTGGAAGAGCGTTCCGGAGCAAGATTGGAAAGAAGCGACTGTAAAAGGCAACATCTATGCTGTACCGGCTACGTATCCGGAATATACGCCGGACGGTATCGTGTACCGCGAAGACTGGAGAGAAGAGCTCGGTCTGCCGCAAATCACAGACATCGATTCGATCGAAGCATACCTCGAAGGCGTCAAGAACGGAAAGAAAATTACGCCGATCAACGGTAAAGCGTACAACGAAATTTTCACGATGTTCAAAGCGTTTAACAACTTCCAACAAATCGGCGGCGACAGCGGTGTCGTTGTATCGAAATCGTACGACACGCCGCGCGATATTGTCGCATATCCGTTCACGCCGGAGTTCGAGCAATGGGCTCATAAAATGAAAGAATGGAAAGACAAAGGCTTCTGGAATTCCGATACGCTGTCTAACCAGAAAGAAGCTGGCGACGCGATCAAGACGGGCCAAGGTGCCGTGTACTGGCGTAACGCTCCAGGAGCAGGCGGTTACATCATGGGTCTGAAAACGACGAATCCGGACATCAAGATGGGTTACTTCCCGTACAGCCGTTTCCACAACCTGACGATGCCGACGCTGTCGGTCAACAACGCTATGGCAATTCCGAAGAGCGCACCGAATCCAGAGCGTTCCCTGATGGTTCTGGACAAACTGCGCAACGATCCGAAGTACTACGACCTGATGAGCTATGGTCTGGAAGGCACGAACTACTCCGTTGACACTGCGGACAGCAAGTATATCGTTCAACCGCCGGCAGGCACGCCGAAAGACGATAAAGTTCATACGTCTTACGGCATCGCAAGCTGGGGCTACCGCGTCGAGTCGATGGAGCGCGTGAAGCAAGCATCTGGCTGGCCGGAGTTCGACAGCCTGCTCACAGAGTTCAAAGCGCAAAGCAAACCGAACATTTTCGCAGGCGTTCTGATGGATTATGCTCCAGTGAAGTCGCAGCAAGCGGCAGTCAACTCGGTCATCCAGCAGTACGGCCAACCCATCATGATGGGCCTTGTTCCAGACGTAGACAAAGCGATCGCAACGTACCGCAAGCAGCTTGAATCAGCTGGCGTGAACGACGTATTGGACTACATCAAAGAACAAGCGAACAAAAGCTTCGACGAACAAGGAATTCAATAAGCGATAAGCTGCTAACTCCAGGGGGATGTTCAGAGACTTGCGCGCCGGCTGCTCGATTAGGGGCCAGCGCGCGCGTCCTCATCCTCCTGTTTGTTTTCAATCGAAAGGGGAGCAATCATGCTGAAAACGACATTGAGTCTGAATACGATAGACGGCGTGAGCATTCCCTTCCAGAATGGAGGGCCGGTGCCGTCATTCGAGGATCAGGAACGGGCGGTCATCCGATTGAATGGAGAATGGAAGAAGAAGCGTCTAGCAATGGATCACGCATTCTCGCTCGCCCCGCGCGGCGAACAATGGCTGCGCGAGCTGAGCGAGCGGGAAGGAGAGTATGTATCGGGAGACGGAGCTGACCAATGGTTGACGCACTCTGTACCGCTGCCGGAGAACAAGCTTAGCGGTCTCGCGCTTGCGAAGGCGGCCGAGACGTATGAGGACGGGGTCTGGTACCGAAGAACATTCGAATTGGACCGGTTGGACGGAACTCTGGCGTATACGTTCAAGGCGCTAGGGATCAGCTACATTGCGGACGTTTGGGTGAACAGCCACTGGATCGGCTATCACGAAGGCGGCTTTACGCCGTTTGCCTTCGAGGTGACCGAATGGTTGAGGGAAGGCGAGAACGACATTCGCATTCGAGTGGATAATCCGCCATGGGGCAGCCGAGCGGATACGATTCCGGCTGTTGCCGGCACGGACTTCTTCAATTATACGGGCATCATTCAAGATCTATGGATCGAGGCGGCGCCGAAGGCGTCGATCATACGGGCGGACATCGTGCCGCTTGATACCAGCGGCAAGCTCCAGGTGACGGTTGTCCTTCACAACCGGGGCCAAGAGGCGGCGGAAGTGCGTCTGGACGGCAGCTTCTTCGAAGCAGATTCGCAATCGGACTATTTTCTCATGTCGCCAATCGCCTCGACAATAGCGGATATCCCAGCGGCAACGACGGGGGGCATAAGCAGCGCGCTTACACTGCAGCCGGGCCAAGTAAGGGTAGTTCGCTTCGAGGTTACGGTGCTCCATCCGAAGCTGTGGTCTGCGTGGCAGCCGAACCTGTATGTCGCGTCGTTCGAGTTGATTGCTTCAACGGGCAGAATCGCGGCAGCAACGAAGGATACGTTATGCACGCAGTTCGGCATCCGGACGATACGGACGCTAGGGACGCAAATCATGCTGAACGAGTCTCCCGTCTTCCTGGCTGGCATCGCCCGTCACGAGGAATGGCCGGAGACCGGACGTACGGCATCGTGGGACCGGATTCGCGCCGATCTGGAGCAGATCAAGGCGCTCAATGCCAACATGGTGAGAACGGGCCATTACCCGAACCATCTTCATACGTATGTGCTGCTCGACCGGCTTGGAATGCTCGCGATGAGCGAGATCCCGCTGTGGCAATTCGAGACGGAACATTATGAGGCACAGAACGAGAAGCGGCTGGCGGATCAAATGTGGCGCGAAATGGTGTTCTCTCAATACAACCGGCCGTCGGTCATCATGTGGAGCACGCAGAATGAATCGAAGGACGTCTGGCAACGCCTCGCCTATAACGAGCGGCTGGTTGCCGACCTTCGCGGCAGCTATGACGATGGGCGTCTGCTTACGCAAAGCTCGGCTGCAGACCAACCGGGGCCGCACGACCCGTCGATGGCGCCGCTTGACGTGGCGGCATGGACGATGTACTTCGGCATTTTTCACGGCGGTACTTATTATGAAGGAACGCGTGATTTTCTGGAGGAAGCTCACCGGATATATCCGGATAAACCGGTCCTGAATACGGAGTTCGGCCATTGGACGGCTGGGGCGAACTCGGAGGAAGAGAAGCAGGAGGAGACATACAAGGACACCATGCGGGCGTTGATGGAGCAAGCGACGGTGACGGAATCAGGCGCATGGAGACCGGAAGGCTATGTTGCGGGCATCGATTTTTGGATTATGTATGATTGGTACGTGAATCACAACAATTGGATCGATACGTTCGGCATCGTCCAGATGGACCGGGCGACGGAGAAGCAGGTCGCGGCGCAGATCCGTTCTGACTATGGCTCGATCACGGGAGCGAATGGCGGCGTCATCAAGCTGCGGCAAGGAGGGCTTTATGAAGAGAGCCGTTAGCGGACTGCTGGCTGGCGCGCTGCTGGTATTGACGGCGGCGTGCAGCGGCGGGAACGCAGGCGATTCGGCGAAGTCGGGCGCAGATCAAGTACAGGTGTGGCTGACGACGGCGGATAAGAGCAAGCTGCTGTCGCAGGAAGAGAACGTGAAGCTTACGGCAAGCAAAGGGAGCGGCGAAGAAGATATCGTCCTCGACGCGAATACGCAATATCAGCAGATGGACGGCTTCGGCGCCTCGATGACCGATTCGTCGGCTTATCTGATCGGCAGCAAGCTTAGCGAGGAGCAGCGGATGACGCTCATGAACAAGCTGTTCGACCACGAGCAGGGAATCGGCATCAGCTATATGCGCATTCCGCTCGGTGCGTCGGATTTTGCCCGGACGCAGTACTCGTATGATGAGATGCCGGCGGGCGAGACCGACGAATCGCTGGGGAAATTCTCAATCGACCACGACAAGGAGTTTCTTATCCCGACGCTGAAACAAGCGCTTGCAGTTAATCCGGACCTGAAGCTGATGGGCAGTCCTTGGAGCGCGCCGGGATGGATGAAGACGAGCGATTCGATGATCGGCGGCAGCTTGAAGCAAGAAGCATACGGGCCTTATGCGGATTACTTTACGAAAACGATTCAGGCGTTCGAAGCGGAGGGCGTTCCATTCGATGCCATTACGCCGCAGAATGAACCGCATTACGTGCCGGATAATTACCCGGGCATGCGGATGGAGCCTTACGAGCAAGCGGAATTTATTAAGAACAATCTCGGACCGGCCTTCGAGAAGAACGGCATCAAGACGAAGATCGTCATCTGGGACCATAACTGGGATGAGCCTTATTATCCGATCACTGTGCTCAACGATCTTGATGCGAGAAAGTATATCGATGGAACGGCGTTCCACGGCTATGCCGGCGAAGTGGGCAGCCAGTCCCAAGTTCACGACCTGCATCCCGACAAGAACTTGTATTTCACCGAAAGCACCGGCGGCGCCTGGGCCACCGAGTTCGGCGGCAATCTGAAGTGGGATATGCATAACTTGATCATCGGAGCGACGCGCAACTGGGCGAAGGTCGTTCTGAAGTGGAACATGGCGCTCGACGAGAACTACGGCCCGACGATCGGCGGCTGCCAGGATTGCACCGGCGTCGTGACGATCAATCAGCAGACGGGCGATGTGACGTATAACACGGAGTATTACTCGTTCGGCCATGCAAGCAAGTTCGTTCGCTCCGGCGCCTACCGGATTGAATCCGGCCCGTCGGACAGCGAAGGCATCGAGCAGGTCGCGTTCCAGAACCCGGACGGCTCGATTGTGTTGGTCGCGATGAACAGCGCAGCAGAAGAACGGGAGCTTCGCGCCTCGTTAGGAGAGAAGTCGTTCTCCTATAAGCTGCCCGCAGGAGCGGCAGCGACGTTCGTCCTGTCTGCCCATGCAGGCGAATAACCGGTTAGAATCGATTGGGAGGGTAACAAATGGCGACGACGAAATCTGCTTCATTACCGCAGCTGCAGCAACAGCAGGAAGTTCAGGCATGGGTAAGCTCTGAGCTTACCCCTGGCGGAAGCAGCTGGTTTGAAGGACCGCATGCGCTCGAATATGCGCTGACTCAGCAGCCGAATCTGGCGCTGGCGGCTCCTGAGCCTTCGGAGGCGACGACGATTATCGTGAAGCCGGGCCACACGTATCAGCAAATGCTCGGTATCGGAACATCGCTCGAAGAGACGACGATCTATAATCTGTCGAAGATGGACGCGGAGCAGCGTGCAGCTATTATTCGCCAGCTTACCGACCGCGAGAGCGGGATCGGCTTCAACTTGTTCCGCCTCACGATCGGAACGTCGGATTTCACGGCGCAGCCGTTCTATACGTACAACGATCTGGAGGAAGGCGAGACCGACTTCGACATGAAGCGGTTCTCGATTCAGAAAGATATCGATCTGAACATCATCTCGACGGTTCGCGAGCTTATTCATGCGGCGCCGGATACGGTGTTCTTCGCTTCGCCGTGGAGTCCGCCCGCTTGGATGAAGACAAGCGGCAGCTTGAAGCGCGGAAGCTTGAAGGAAGGGGCCGAATACACCGAGGCGCTGGCAAAGTATTACCGTCTGGCCATTCAAGCGTATGAGCAGCATGGCATTCCGGTCTACGCAATGACGCTGCAGAACGAGCCGCTGCTCGAGATCGATTATCCGAGCTGCTACATGTCTCCGGCAAGGCAGAAGGAGCTTGCGGCTGCGCTTAAACGGGAATTCGAGGCGCATGGGCTGAAGACGAAGCTGTGGATCTTCGATCATAATTTCAGCGATGCCTGGTCGTATATTTCGCCGATCATGAAAGATGCGGAAGGCCGCTCCGTCGTAGACGGGCTGGCGCTGCACGATTATGAGGGACCGCCGTCCATTATGAGCGAGCTGGCTGCGGCGTATCCGGATAAACCGATCTATTTGACCGAGCGGGCAGTATGGGGGACGGCGGGAGCCGACCGGATGGCTCAATATTTCCGCAACTATGCCAGCAGCTATAACGCTTGGGTGACGATGCTGGACAGCCGGATCGGCACGCATCAATGGGTCGGCACGCCGGGACCGACGATGTTCGTACAGGATGCGGCGGAGCCGAACCAGTACTGGACGTTGCCGGAGTATTACCTGCTCGGGCAATACGCGAAATTCGTTCAAGCCGGCGCTTTCCGAATCGAGAGCACGTACGGTTCGGCGGATACGGTGACGAACGTCGCATTCCGCAACCCGGACGGCAGCCTTGTAGCGGTTATCATCAATCAGACGGAAGCGGAGCAGCCATTCCGCATTCTGTGCGAGGGCCGGCAATTCAGCGCGGTTCTTCCGGCTCACGCCGTTGGGACTTACGTATGGCGAGGCTAGGTATTATGGCCATGGCTTCTCTCAGCTAATTTTCAGAAGAGAGACTACTGTTCTTTTGTGATGAATATGATAAAATCTCTCATAGATGGAAGGCACGCGTCGGCTTTGACGCAGAGATGAGGGGTAAATCAATTGTTTCGCGGTATACGATTAAACCGTAGTTGGATGGAAGTTTCCGATTTGGAGCCGTTAGATATTTTACATTTTCACAGCTCTGCGATTGACGGTGACTTCGTCCCGGACCCGACCGGCATCGGCAACCATTCCGGCGCCTATGCGGATAAGAGCCGGTTCGAGAAAGCTCTTGTCGACAATATTCCGTTCCTTGGCGCATTCCGCAATGAGACCGAATCGCTGGAAAGCTCGTTCTCGCATCCCTATCTGTTTATTTGGACGGATGTGAAGGGCATGCTGCTTGCTACCGCTTGTCCGCCTTCAATGGTAGAGATTACGCAGCGGTCGGGCATTGTACCCGGATTGCTGATGGAGAAGAAGGTGCTTGGACTGAATGCGGTATCGCTCGCAGAATCGACGGGACGGACGGTCGTCGTACGGGGGGAAGAACACACGATTAATTTGTTCTCTCTCTGGAACTGCGTATGCTGCCCGGTTCGCGCGGGCAATACGAACCGAATTATCGGATACCTCGATATTTCGTTCGACGTCATGCATGAGCCAGGCTTCGTCGTGCCGCTATTGACGCACATTGCCGCGAAGATCGGCGCCGCTATCGGGAATATCGCGGTAGAATAACGAGGATGCCCGGTATGGCAGCCGACAGTATAGCAGATGAAAGCCCTTATTACCGTTCATGTTCGGATGAAGAATCCGATGACAAGAGCGGTTATTTTTTTGTCTGGGGTACGCTTTCCAATAGAGGGGTTGACAATGATATTGATAATCGTTATCATTCAAAGTAGTTAATTGATAACCATTATCAAAGTGCAGGGGGTATACGACTGAGGGCAGTCGGCTGACGGGAGGCAGAAACAATGAATGGTGAAGAAACGTCCAGTAAGCATAAACCGTGGAATTGGATGCTGTTCCCGTTCTCATCGATCCGGATGGACGAGGATATCCTATACGCGGCTTCGCCAGGCAATGGGATCTACCAGAGCGCCGGCGGAGGAGACTGGACGCATATAAGCGGGGAGCTCGGCGGCAATGTCGTCGTGAACCGGCTTCACGCGGCGGAAGGCAAGCTGCACGCTTGCACGAATGACGGCTTGTATAAGTATGAGGACGGCAAGTGGGAGCTGCCGGAGCTGGCGGTCTCTTGCTATCAATATAAAACGTATGGCACATGCAGCTTCGCGGCGACCGACTATGGACTGTATCACAGCTGCGGAGACGACTGGCACAGAGTTGCATGCCCGGACCGTAAAGTGTATGACTTTATTAATTTGCCGCAATTTCTGATTGTCGGCCACGAGCACGGAATCGCGATGTATGACCGGTTCGTCGATGAATGGAGCGAGTTCTCGTTGAAGGCCGAAGTGACGTCGCTTGCGGTGTACAAGGGCCATTTGCTTGGTGCCGGAGCGGGCGGAGAGCTGATCGTCGGCAATAGGCGGGGCGGCTTCGAAGTCGTCACGTTCGGCAACCGGCTCGTGTTCACGCTTGTGAGACATGGCAGCAGCGTGTTCGCGTGCACGGACAAAGGCTTATACCGGATCGGCCTCTTGCAGGGACAGATGACGTTGTTCTCCGTGAAGACAGGCTTCCCGGTAACCGATATCGACTCGGACGGCGAGCATCTATACATGGCGACGCTGTTCGAAGGCATTCAGCAGATGAAGCTGTCTTCTTATTAAGTAAGGCCAGTCGCAACGATAGCAAGCCCGACGCCGCAGCCGTGTGTGCGTCGGAGATTCATGCGGATTCGGCTCTCGTCTCCAACGGTTCGAGAGCCCGGGTAAGCGAATCGGGAGTGCGGCTAAGCGCTGCACCTGTCCGCCCGGATACGACAATAATGGCGGGTACTGTCCGCTCTGGCTCATGATGCCGAGCTTGCGGACGGCCGCCCATTCAACGGCGAGTGCGTCGTAGCGGGAGCCATGGGACAGCATCACCGACGGGCATCGCGTTTCTTGTCATACAACCCCCTTTCATGAGAAGACCGCGGCACGGTGTGCCATGCTGCGGCCTTGCCTGCCGGGTCTGCCGGCAGGCTCTTTTTTTTCGTTCGGATATAGCGCTAGCGTTGATAACGAAGCCAGACCGACATTTCGCCCGGCGTTCTATTGCCCCAGAGGGCGTATGGCACTGCACGAATGATCGTACGTTCCGGCTCTGCGAAATTCGTCATGCTGTACAGTTCGTTGTCGGCAACGGCAGCCGTATCGCGATAGCCTTCGCTGCACAATGTGATAACGCCGGGAAGCAATTTATCGTTCCGCTCGAGTGTTATCTCGCCTGCGGCTGCGATAGACAGCGAGGCGAGGTTGTTGCCGTTGTCCTCCTGCTCGAAGCAGTAGACGAACGGACCGCGCTGAAGCGCGAGCCGTCCCGCATTGTAGCGCAGCTCGGCATGCGACCGCAGACGAAGGACGGGCATGGCGAAGGCTAGCTCTACCGTATCGCCGGCACTCCATTCGCGCTCGATTCTTATATACCCGTTGTGAATGTCCGCCTTATCGAAGGAATACGGCTGTCCGTTCAGCAGGACGGTTGGCAGCTGGCCCTGCGACCATGCCGGCAGGCGGAAGGCTAGCGTGAAAGCAGTGTGCGTCTCCAGCCCGCTGACGGCGAAGGAGGCGGCACCGCTCCAAGGCAAGCTGGACGTCTGCGTCAGCTTGAACGATTGACCTGCGATCCGCAGGTTTGCCTCGCTGCCGATATAGAGATGCGTATACACCGTTTGATTCGATTCGGCTGTTGTATAGATATACGAACCGAGCGAGGTCAACAGGCGTGCGACGTTCGGCGGGCAGCAGGAGCAGCCGAACCATTGCTGGCGGACGGGCTTCACGTGGTGCTTGCCCGGATTGCAGCGGCAGGCGTGAGGCCATACCTCGAGCGGATTGACGTAGAAATAGCTCCGGCCGTCGAGCGCCATGCCGGCGATAACCGTGTTATAGAGCGCACGCTCCAGCACGTCCGCATATTCCGATTTGGCTTCCAGTTGGAGCATTCGGTTCGCGAAGAAGACGAGGCCGACCGATGCGCATGTTTCCGCATAGGCGGTATCGTTAGGCAAATCATAGCTGGCGGAAAAGGCTTCGCCGTGATGGGTCGAGCCGATGCCCCCGGTGACGTACATTTGCTTGCGGGTCATATCGTTCCATAAATTTCGGCACGCGTCGAGCATCGGCTTATCGTCGTTCAAGCGGGCGAGATCGGCCATCGCCGTATACATATAGACGGCGCGGACGGAATGACCGACCGCCGTCTTCTGCTGCCGTACCGGTTCATGCGCTTGAAAATAGCTTAAGTCGATCTTACGGCCCGGATGAGGCAGATCGGGGTGCTCCGACCAGATCGACGTGTACCCGCGTTTCTCCGCTTCGCGAATGAAGAATGACGTATCGGCGCCGCGTTCGTCGATGAAGTACGACGCCAGCTTCAAATAGCGGTCGCTGCCGGTTGCCTGATACAGCTTCACCAGCGCCAGCTCGATCTCTTGATGGCCGCAGTATCCGCGAATCTGCCCCGTACCCGTTCCGAACACTTCCTCGATATGATGAACGAACCGGCAGGCAATGTCGAGCAGCTTGCGCTTGCCCGTCGCAGCTGCATAAGCGACGGCCGCTTCGATTAGATGTCCGGCGCAATACAGCTCATGGGCATCCAATAGATTCGTCCAGCGCTTGTCGATGTTCTTGATCTGGTAATACGAATTCAAATAGCCGTCCGGCAGCTGTGCGGCTTCCAGCAGCTCGATCGCCTCGTCGGCTACGGCTTCCCACTTGGCATCCGGATGCGTCGCAAGCCGGTAGCTCACGGCTTCGAGCCACTTGTACATGTCGCTGTCCTGGAAGACGAAGCCTTGGAATTCTCCTTGCTCCAAGCCGGCGGCAATCCGCAAATTGCGGATTGCCCGGCTAGGCTCTGCGCCTTCCACGCGGTCGTTCAGCGCCTCCCATTGATAGGGGATGACAACATTGCGCGCCAGATCGGCGTAATAGGTCCAGAACGGGTCGTGAATGGAGACGTTGCTGAGCGGCACTGCCTTTGAAGCGGCAAAAGACGGGTTCGTCGACATAATAGCTGCTCTCCTTCTTGGAATCGGCGTTATTTTGCAGAAATCATTCCTTTACATCACTATTTTATTTGATAGAATAGTAGGAAAATAGCGAATTATGCAATGCTATTTTTGCATATTTACACACTTGGAGAGGACGGCTCACACATGACGAATCAGCAACTGCTTACCTTTCTGTCGCCGCCGCTTCCTTATTTTATCGAGTCCAACCGCGTCACATATTTGGTTGGGGAGGAGCACCCGAACCGGGCGAATATCGGCGTATTCGACATGCTCTATGTACATAGCGGAACCCTTCACATTGGCGAAGAGGACCGGCAATGGTCGTTGGGTCCAGGCCAAATTCTAATTCTCCGTCCCGACCGTTGGCATTACTCCGTCAAGCCTTGCGAGGAGGAGACGGTGTTCGACTGGACGCATTTTCAAGCACCTGGCCAATGGGAGGAGACCGAGGGGACGCACCCGGGTTCGCTGCGGGGCGACTATTACAATTACGCGATTCGTCTGCCGAAGTATATGACCGTGTCTTACCCCGACGAGGCGAGAGCGATGTTCGCCGGCCTGCACGAGGCGGCAAGCGGATCTTCGCATGCTGCGTTCTGGGAACGGCAGCAGCGGTTTCTTCATCTGCTGCAGATGCTGGACGAAGGCTGGCGTTCGGATGAAGCGAAGGCGGCCGTGTCCGTTGCAGAGCGGGCGGCTGCTTATTTGAAGCTGAATTACCGGACATCGGTCAGCAATACGATGCTCAGCGAAGCGCTTCGGCTCCATTCCAACTATATTTCGCGTTGCATGACCGAAGTGTTCGGCTGCACGCCGCAACAATTTCTGCTCTATTATCGTCTGGATCAATCGAAGCTGCTGCTTATTAAGACGGACTGGCCGATCGCGCGCGTTGCCGAGGAAACGGGCTTCCGGCAGACGCCGCACTTCTCCCGTCTGTTCGCGGAGCATACGGGGTTGTCGCCGCTTCGGTTCCGCAAGCGGTTCACCATTTAAGTAAGATGCGGGCGGCTGCTTCTTGCGAAGCTTCTACAATGCATAATTGTTCCTGTTTCTGCCAATGCTACCGTATCATGACCAGAAGGCAGGGGCTTAGAGATGGACAGATTCGCATTGAAGTCGGACATTACGCAAGTCGCGGACCAATTCAAAGTATGGGCGATTAAGAAGCAAGTATCGAGCCGTCTCAATATCGCGCCGACGCAATCGGTAACGATTATAATGAATGACCGGCTCCGTCAGCGTGCGATTGAAGAGGCGCGTTGGGGGCTTTATCCGTTCTGGGCGAAGGACTCGATTAATGCAGACGGCGAGCGGGTAGGCTCGAAGCGGTATTTCAACCGGATGCTGAACAGCCGCCGCTGTGTTGTGCCGTGCACCGGATTTTTCGGATGGAAGCAAGAGGAATCGGTCAAGGAGCCAAGCGCGATGCATATCGTCGTCGACCGGCGGCCGCTGTTCGGCATGGCCGGCATCTATGACGCGTGGACCAATCCCAAAGGCGTGGAGGAGCGCGCCTTCACGATCTTGACGATGCCCGCATCGGGACCGATGGCGGCATGGCAGCAGCGGCTGCCGGTCATCTTGGATGAGGAAGGTGTCGAGGCGTGGCTTAATCCCGAGCTTGCGGATTACAATCAAGTGCGCACGTTCGTACAGCCGCTGGAGCCGTTCCAGCTGCGCGCTTATCCCGTGACGAGCGCTGTCGTGGACGAACGGTACGAAGCGCCGGATTGCGTGCTCGATCTTGGTTTGGGAACGGTCTGAAACGGGGATATATAGTAACAAAGGCAAGAGATTCGGCTAGTTGGCGTTGCGTGTTGGACGGCGGACCGAATCGGAAAGCAGGTTCAAATTGAAATTGAGAATTGTCCTTGTATTGCTGTGGTGCGCCGGGCTGTTCGTCTGCATTAATACGGCCAACTTCAGCTTGCTGCTTCGGCAGCATATGGTTCATTTTGAGTGGCACAGCCATCCGAAGATGAGCGATCTGCTGCTGCTCAGCGATTTTCGCTACTATGAGCGTCCGACCTTCCTGATTCAGAAGATCGGCCATTTCTCCGGCTTCTTCGGCCTGACGCTGCTTGCTGCAACGGGAGTCCGTACGCCGCGGGCGTTCTGGCGGGGCGTGGCTTTAGCGGCCGGGTATGCTGTCCTTACGGAACTGCTGCAGCCGTTCTTCGGCCGGGACGGACGGATCTTCGACATGTTCATCGACGGAGCGGGCATCACGCTGGCTGCGTTCATTGCTCATCGAGTGAGCAAGAAGAGATGGTATACCGCCCGGAGACATCGGCCGTATCCAGTGTCGCGCGCGGCGAGGCAATGAGCGGGAGCTGCTTGGTCGGATGAGGAACGTAGGTAAGGAATAGAAGGTAGAGGCAAGCCCCCGACTTCGGTTGGGGGCTTGTTGTTATAACAGCGGAGCTTCGTTGCATTATGTACAATGA
Organism: Paenibacillus kobensis NBRC 15729; assembly: GCF_004000825.1. Classification (GTDB taxonomy): domain Bacteria; phylum Bacillota; class Bacilli; order Paenibacillales; family Paenibacillaceae; genus Paenibacillus_T; species Paenibacillus_T kobensis. The sequence goes on from NZ_BILZ01000009.1 coordinate 115,466, forward strand.
AAAACTACCGTTTGGACCCAAGGAAGAGGCTTCATTGTATTATTACAATGAGAAATCGTAGTTAGCGGCTGGTTAAGCATATTTCGTCGGTTGAATCCTATTTTCCATTGTATGGAGTACAACGAAGCTGCACGTAAAGGGGATCCTGTGACTCCTTTCATTGTATAGAATGCAATGAAGCTCAAGAACGCCGCCTTTCTCAGGCCCGTCCTATACGACTCAACGTCTTATTGGTAATTTGATAAGAGGTAAATAAAGGGTGTATTAATGCGGTGTTGAAGATACATATATGAGATGAGTCAATTCCAATGCCGGGGAGACCATGATTTTGATTAATGAACTCGAAAAGTTTATCGATGCTGCAATTGGACATGGAAAGGCAACGGATCAAGGGGAGAGCAGAGTAGCCAATCGTCATTATAGTCAATTGAATACCTCTGCAAAGCTGCTGCTTACTGAGATAGACATATTTGAAGCGTTGCTCATGCATGAACATCCATATGTACGACTTTGGTCAAGCAGTTATTTAATTGATGTGGACGAGACAAGAGGTAACGCGATAACCATATTAGAGCAATTACAGCTAGAACCAGGGCTTCTAGGGTTCGATGCAGCAATGGTATTAGAAGTTAAGTTGACGGATGATCGTTGAGGCAGGAATGTATGCGGATCGATTCGAATAATAGGCGAAAAAGGATGACAGAAGAACAACTCTTGAATGGTTATTATTATGGATAAGGTAGGTGATGTAAACGGTGGGAATGGAGTCGTATAATTTTCTCTTGGCACCTAAAGACTATGAAGTTATATTTGATGATGAGATCGTAGAATTAAAGGGCAATCAGGCGTTGCCATTTAGTGAAGTGATAAAGAGTATATCTTCAATTCCACTAGTACAATCCTATATTCCTAAGGATTCATCGAAAGATGACAACGCAGAGTGTTACTACTTTTATTCAGATTCAACTTGCATCATTGAACTAGAAGTTAATGCGGGGATAATTGAAGATAAAGGTGTTGAAGAAATATCAGTGCGATTCGCAGTAATTAATCCGGTTGACACTTTCAACAAAACAATACAGATCTGTAGAGGGATCTGTAATAATCTACAAATGCGAACGATTGATCTGAGGTTAGGTCAAGTGTTGGATCTTAGTGACGATTTACAAATTTTAAGAAGTGAGAAGGCATTCGAGACTAAGAGATCGAACTTTTTCAAGTTGTTTATGCTTGATGAAGAGACTTGGACTAGACCGTCGTATTGTGGAAAAGAACTTTATGATGAAATAAGAACCCGATAGATGCTATTGCCCTGGAGGAATTATACCTCCAGGCTTCTTTTTTGAGATTTGCTTAAGAGTGGCTCGAATACCCTGCAACGATAAAAGAGTTGCCGCAGCCGATATGGAAAGTGCATAGCAAGTGAACTTTAATAGGGGCTACGAACGTTCGAAGTTGTATGAAAATAAAGTCATTACAGATAGTTCAGATATTAAAAGTAAAGAAAGGGCAAAATGGACATCAATCGAGAGCTAAATGAATTAATAAATGTATTTAAGTTGCCTGTAAAAGATGATGAGGAAATTAGGGAGTACTTGGAACATAGTGAATGGGGGTTGCTCTAGAATATTTGATTTCTACATTGCTAGATGAAAATGTAGAAATTTCCGAACTTATTTATCACCGAATTAAAGAGATCGGAGAGTTTATGGAACTTGAAGCAAGGTCATGGGAGGACTTGAAGCCTCTTATCAATAAGTATGAATAAGACCTTGGGGCAAAAATTCTCAAGGTCTTTCTTTCCAAGAAGGTGGTTCTCTTATCCTTGTAAAATGAGGTGGATATATGATAGGAGTTCAAGTTAATGAATCGAGTTTAGAGAAAAGTAGTCGAAACGCTATTACCGGTGAAATATATTTTCAATTTCATGAAGTTTGCTTCCCTGAACCAAATTGGAATGATTTTGTAGTAATTTTATTAACATGGTGGAATAAGTCCATAAGATTGCTTGAAACCGCATCTATTGGGAACAAGGTGAATCTCTATTTTATGGAAGGCCCTTATTATGTGCAAGGTGAAAAAAGAGATTCCGAGAATGTGTCATTGAGTTTCATTCGACGAAATAAAAATAATTTATGTATTATGTATTCAATTGAGACAGAGATTAGTTCTCTGAAAAAGTCAATTGTAAGTGCCTCGAATATAACTCTCAAGGAAATACGCAATAAGGGTTGGATAAATGAAGATGTTCAAGAATTAATAAAAAGCTTGCAAACTACACCACAATGAGATAAAAAGCCCCCAAATGACTTCCAGGACCGAAATTTTTTTAAATAGAAGAAGGTTTAAATTAATGACAGTAGTAAAACATGAGATCTACCTTACAGGTATAAGTGGGAGGATGATAAATTTGAGTGCAGATTTTTTAGCTATTCTTGAATATGGACGGTTAGAATATCCCACGGAACTGTTTTATGAGAATTTGAGGACATTTAAAAATTTTGGATTCATGAAAGACTGGATTGAGAGATCAAGAATAAAGTACCCCAATTCAGACTGGGGGAATAAATGGTATGTAAGGGACGAAGAAAGTTATATCGAGATAGGTGGAATGGGGGGGATAGTATTTTTGCTTACTAATAAGTGTTGCTTGGTGTCACACTACATTAGCTGGGGCCATTTTGTAATGGAAGGTGATGCAGAGGACATCCAAAATAATCTGAGGTCATTAATACGAGAAATAGCAGCTAATATTGGAACGAATCAAGCAATATATATACCAGATAGTTCTTATAAAGCTTCTAAAGTTCAAGATTTATTTTATGACGATAAAGAATACCACCTTTTGAAATCATGGTTATTATCTAATTGCGGGGAGCCAACTGTTAGAATAAGTGATATATACGATGTTTCTTCAAATAGAATAAATACAAATGGATATATAGTAGATTTCTTCTAATAATATCAAACTTCAAGAAGTATTCGATTAATGGTGCTTCAATTCTATTAATAAGCAATAGGCTAATACTTTTAACTTATGACCGCATGCGATTGTAACAACACCGCATGCGGTTACTTTTTTATAACAACCCACCCAGTACCGAATGAGTAGGCAGCAAAATTCATAGGAAAAGACCTGATGATTAGAAAACGAAGATGCATTTCCTCGCCAAGCAGCCCCCTAAGGCTGCTCAGTTCCCCTATGATAGCGGCTCGGCGGAACGCCGACCACTTTCTTGAACATGCGCGAGAAGAGGAGCGCGTCCTTGTAGCCGACGGAGCGGGCCGTCTCGGCGACGGTCAGGCCGGTCGAGCGGAGAAGCTCGCATGCCTTGTCCATCCGGTAGCGGAGCAAATATTGCTGAGGCGGGATGCCGAGCGCTTCGCGGAACAGCGTCGCGACGTATTTGCGGTCCAGGCCGAGGTAGTCGGACAGCTGGCGGATCGTCACTTCTTCCTCGTAATGGCGGTGGATGAAGTCGACGGCGCGGCGCACGTACGTCTCGCGCGGCTTGCGGTCTTCTTCGGTATCGCCGGCGGCCGGTGCTTGGCGGACCAACGCGGCCAGCAGCTCGTACAGGACGCCTTGCATTTGCAAATCGCCGCCCGGCCGTTCGGACAGCTCTCCGAATTGGATGAACCGCTCTTTGTCCGTCCCTGACGGATTATCAAACACCGGATTGTCTGTCAGCGACGTCCGGCTAAGAATGGCATCGACCATCGTACCGGAGAACCCGATGCAGCTGTACAGCCATGGTTCGTCCGCATCCGACGCATATTGGAATATTTCACTGACCGGCGTATAAAATCCCCGTCCAGCCTCAACGACGTATTGTTGGCCTCTAATCGTTAAAGTCCCTTTGCCCTCATGAATAAAAAAAAGCTTATGATGATCGCGTACGCCCGGCCCCCAGCCTTGCTCAGGCTCGGTCGTCTGCGTTCCCCAATAACAGATGCGCACGTCGTGGCTGCTGCCCGCCGCCCCAGTTCTATTGCTCATCTTGACTATCACCTGCCTGATCTATCGATAACATCTTTTGCACTAATTCTGACATTATACCATATAGTTCTGTCATTCTTGCATTGGGAAAGATAGGAGGGGAATGCTACAATGGTGCCATAACAGACGAGGAGATGATTCGAAGTGGTATATTCCGCTAATGAGAAACGATATGACTCCATGACATATAACCGTACAGGCCGGAGCGGCCTTCTGCTGCCGGCGCTGTCGCTTGGCCTGTGGCACAACTTCGGCGGCGTCGACAAATACGAGAATGGCCGCGCGATGGTGCGCCGGGCATTCGATCTGGGCATTACCCATTTCGACCTTGCGAACAACTACGGCCCGCCTCCGGGCTCGGCTGAAGAAAACTTCGGCCGCATGATGCAGCAGGATATGGCGCCTTACCGCGATGAAATGATTATTTCGACCAAGGCTGGCTACGGCATGTGGGCGGGTCCTTACGGCGAGTGGGGCTCGCGCAAATATTTGATTTCGAGCCTCGACCAGAGCTTGAAGCGGATGGGACTGGAGTACGTCGATATTTTCTACTCGCACCGTCCAGACCCGAACACGCCGATGGAAGAAACGATGGGAGCGCTCGATTACGCGGTTCGTTCCGGCAAAGCGCTGTACGCGGGCATCTCGAACTACTCGGCGGAGCAGACGGCAGAGGCTTCGGCTATTCTGAAACGTCTCGGAACGCCTTGTCTGATTCATCAGCCGTCGTACTCGATGCTGAACCGTTGGATCGAGAACGGACTGCAGGATGTGCTCGATCAAGAGGGCATCGGCTCGATCGTCTTCTCGCCGCTTGCCGGCGGCGTGCTGACGGGCCGTTACTTGAACGGCGTTCCTGCCGACTCCCGCGCAGGCGGCGCGAGCGTGTTCCTGCATGCGCATGACTTGTCCGAAGGCAAAATGGCAAAGGTGCATAAGCTGAACGAAGTGGCGAAGGAGCGTGGCCAATCTCTTGCCCAGCTGGCGCTTGCTTGGGTGCTTCGCGGCGGACGCGTGACGTCGGCGCTGATCGGCGCAAGCCGCGTCGAGCAGATCGACGACAACGTAGCAGCGCTGAACAACTTGGCGTTCTCCGAGGAAGAGCTGCGCCGGATCGAAGACATTTTGGCTCTGCCGAACTAACCGGCATCCGAATCCGAAGGAAACCTTCGGACAAAACGATGATAAACCCGAGAAACTCGAACCGAAACGTTCGAGTTTCTTTTTTTATTGCCGAAGCGATAGAGGGTCACTCAGCGTGCGATGAAACAACAAAACCATCACATTAGTCCATATCGTTGTTTACGCATCGATAATAAAGCATATGTTGTCCTTCCGATAAATCCCACTATCCCGTTGAAATACGCCGTATTCGATTCTTTTGCCCATCCAGACAATTCATAAAGCTTTCGTTGCTTATGTGCGAATAATCCAACATCTGTTATCAATATGGCGGTTATCCATCGCTGCGAAATTTATTGTCGGTTGTATGTTGCGATGAAATTGCTATAATCAGTATATTCCGATTAGAACAATAGGGATTAAAACAATACGAGAAGCGGCAAGTCGACCGGATAACCGGAGACACCTCCCGCAAATGGCGCACGGTCCGAACGACTCGGACGGTCTATTTGCGGCGGGGAGTCTCCTTTTTGTGCATACATCAACGTTCAACGTTATGGGAGGAGTCGGGAAGATGAGCATTACATTTGGATATTGGGCACCGCTTGAACATAACGGACTTGTCGCGACCAAGCTGCCGAGCAGAACGAGTTGCTCGTTCGATGCGAACGTCCGCTATGCGGCAATCGCGGAGCAATACGGCTTCGAGCACGTGCTGCTTCCGACCCGGTTCGTCGCGAGCAGCGATTCCGAGGAGCAGTGGGAGTCGCTTACGATCGCGGCGGCGCTGGCCGTCAAGACCAGCAAGCTGGAGCTGATCACAGCTGTCGCCTCCGGCTTGTGGCCGCCGGCAATCGTGGCCAAAATGCTGACGACGATCGATCACTTGAGCGGAGGCCGCGCAGCGATCAACGTCGTAAGCGGCTGGCTGAAGGACGAATATATCGCGCTTGGAGAGCACTGGCTCGACCACGAAGAGCGCTACCGCCGCTCGGAGGAGTTCATCCGCGTGCTTCGCGCGTTGTGGACCGAGGACAGCGCGCAATTCGCGGGCGACTTCTATCGCTTGCGTGGGGCGGCGTATAGTCCGAAGCCGGTGCAAAGCCCTGGGCCAACCGTGTATCAAGGCGGCAATTCAAAGTCTGCGAAACAAATGGCGGGCCGCGTGTCGGACTTTTATTTTATGAACGGAAACACGCTTGAACAGCTAAAGAAACAGATCGATGAAGTGTCTGCTTATGCGGCGGACAACGGCAGAAAGGTGAAGTTCGGCGTCAATGCGTTCGTCATCGTCCGCGATACGGAGGAGGAGGCGCAGCAGTTTTTGCGGGACATTATCGAGAACGCCGACAGAGCCGTCGTCGAGCAGTTCCGCGAGCAGGTGAAGCAAGCCGGGCGGGCGGCTGAAGGCGGTGAGGGCATGTGGTCACAGTCCACGTTCGAGGATTTGATCCAGTTCAATGACGGCTTCAAGACGGGGCTGATCGGCACGGCCGAACAGGTTGCCGACCGGATCATCGAGCTGAAACGAATCGGAATCGATATGGTGCTGACCGGCTACTTACATTTTGACGAAGAGCTGGAGCAGTTCGGCCGTACCGTCATTCCGCTCGTTCGCGCCAAAGAGGCTGCGCTTGCTGCCCAGAACAACGGAGCGGCTGTATCTGCCGCATCCGCAACGATTTAAGCACAATGAAGCGATAACCGGCAGCCGATCGGACATCCGAAGGTTCTTCTCCCGACTTATCCAGAAGGGGAAGAGCCTTTTTGCCATAACCACCGGTCGGCCCGGATAACTAAGGAGGAAATGACAATGAGCCATTCCGAGAGTGTACCTGCGCTTAGTCCGAAGAAAAAGCTTACGTTATACGATGCGGTCAACTCCACGCTTGCCCAGATGGCTCCTGCCGCAGGCATTTATTATGGTTTGCCCGTCATTCTGGCGGCAACCGGCATCGGCTCGCCGCTCACGATTCTAATTGCGGCAGTAGCCATCCTGCTCGTCGGCTTAAACTTGACCTACTTCTCCAAATTGCATCCCAGCAGCGGATCGATGATCAAATATATCGGGATGACGTTCGGCGGGGTCACGGGTACAGCTGCCTCCATCGCGTATCTAGCAGGAGCGCTGTTCTTGGCTGCCTCCGCCTTCATCGAGCTGGGCGGTTGGACGGCCGACTCCTTGGCGCACTACGGCATTCACGTCCACTGGGTCATCCCGACGCTCGTGCTCGGGTTGTTCGTCTGGTCGCTTACGATTATCGGCATCGACCGTTCGACGAAGATTGCTTCGGTCGCCATGATTATCGAGATTATCGTGCTGGCAGGCGTATCGATTTATGTGCTGCTCGACCCGCCGTCGGCACTGTCGGCGAAGCCACTGTTGCCGTCCTCCATTGAAGGAGGCTTATCCGGCATCGGTCTTGGGTTCCCGCTTGCGATCTACTTGTTCATCGGCTTCGAGAATTCGGTGGCATTGTCGGAGGAAACGGAAAATCCTCGGCGGAACACGCCTCGCGCCGTCTTGTTCAGCATCGGTATTCTGGCGGTGTTCTTCATCTTCGTGTCCTACAGCATTATTGCCGGCTTCGGCAATGACGGGGCGGCGCTGACGGCAAGCGCGAATCCGTTCGTCGACCTTGCCGACAAGTATCTCGGACGGTTCTCATTCTTGGCAATCATTGCAGGCTTCACGAGCATCTTCGGCATGACGATCGCATGCCTCAACGGCTTCTCGCGCGTCGCCTTCAACTCCGCAAGGGAAGGCGTTCTGCCGAAGCCGATCACCGGCGTATCGCGGTGGGGGACGCCGTCTTCCTCGCTGTCGCTGCTGACGGGACTCGGCCTTATTGCGGCAATCGCCTTCGGTTATTACGGCGGCGATTGGGTGACGGGCTTCGGCTACCTAGGAACGATCGGTACGATTCCGCTTCTGTTCATCTACGCTGCGCTTAATGTTGCGGTTATGTTCGACCGGAAGGGCAAGGCGCCTTTTCTAAACAAATATGTTGTACCGCTTCTGGGCACTGCAGCCATTCTGCTGCCGCTGTGGGCGATGATGCAGCCGGGCCAGCCGGCGCCATTCAGTTATTTCCCATGGGTCATCGTCGCGATTATCGTGCTGGGGCTGCTCTATGGAAAGTACGTAACGAAGAAGGATCCGACGCTTGCCGAACGCATTGGTGCGGTAACGGAACATACGGATACACCGGCTGCGGACATAACGCTTACGAATGCACGCATTGAGAAGGCGCTATAACGAGCGGAGAGACGAGAGGGGAGACTTATCAATGACAACTTCGATCACGCAATCCGGGAATGAACAGCAGTTAAGGGAGAAGCTGCGGGAGACGGTCGATGCGGTTGTTCGGCCGAACGCCGAATCCGTCGACCGGGATGGAGCATTCCCGAGAGCCAATCTTCAGGCACTTGCCGATGCCGGCTGGAACAGCATTCTGATTCCTCGCCAATACGACGGCCTTGGGTTGGATTATAAAGCATTCGCCATCGCGGCCGAGGAGATCGGCAGAGGGTGCCCGTCGACCTCGCTTATTTATGTCATGCATGTCGGCGCGGCGCAGACGATCGTGTATTACGGCACCGAGGATCAAAAGGCGCGTTGGCTGAAGCCTGTGCGGCAAGGCGCAATCGGTACGCATTCGATGAGCGAGAAGGCGACGGGCGGCCATACGTGGTACAGCCTCAGCGAGGCGAAACGCAATGGCGAAGATTACGTGCTCGATCTGGAAAAATCGTTCACGACGAGCGGCGGCGAAGCGGACTTCTATTTGCTGCAGACGCGTACACCGGGGGCGCAGAAGCCGACCGATTTGAGTTATTTTATCGTCGATGGCAGTCATCCCGGCATTACGGCCGGCGAATGGCAGGCGCTAGGCGTCCGGGGCAACCAAAGCGGACCGCTCAAGCTCGATAACGTGACGGTGCCTGGGCGCGATTTGCTCTGGGAAGAGAACCGGGCAGGCGAAATCGCCGTGAACGGCGTTGACCCGCTCTATCTGCTCGGCATCGGTTCGGCTTGGATCGGCGTAGCCGAGGAGGCGCTCTCCATTGCGCTTCGCCATGCGCAGCGGACCGTCCATCGCGACTTCAACCGCAGTCTAGCCGATTATCAGGTTATTCGCGGACAGCTTGCCCAAGCGCAAATATGGCTGCGGAGCTTGAAGCCGTGGCAAATGCAGCTGGCGGAGAAGTTTAATCAGATCCAAGCCGAAGGACGGCTGCTGGGCGAAGTGTGGTACGAAGCGACGGAGTTCAAAATCCACGCGACCGAGATTGCCAATCAGATTGCGGGCATTGCGCTTGACGTAACGGGAGGTTACGGCTACAAAAAAGGGCCGCTGGAGCGGATTTACCGCGATGTGCGGGCAGGTCTCGTGCTGGCGCCTTCCAACCATCTGGCGCGCGAGCTGGTCGCCAAGGAAATGGTCGGACTGCCGCCGGAGCTGTGGACGCAAGGCGGAGAATAGAGGACAGCCCTTCGAAGGAAGGGCTTGTCTTATGGATAAGAATAATGAATCGATTGAACATACAGGATGGGGAGGACACCGATATGACACTAGCGGCAGAAACGGTGCAAAGCTACGAACGGACGGCTCTGGAGCTGGCGGAGCGGCTGCGCTCGGATGCGATTCAACGCGATAAGCAGGGCGGCACGCCCAAAGTGCAGCGCGATTGGATTCGCGAGAGCGGACTGCTTAAGCTGCTCATTCCGCGCGAATACGGCGGCGACGGCCAGCCGTGGTCGGCGGTGCTTCGCGTCGTGCGGATTCTGGCAGAGGCTGACGCGTCGCTCGCGCATTTGTACGGATATCATTTTTTGTGCCTCGTTGCGCCGCATCTCGCGGGGACGCCGGAGCAGATCGCACATTTTTATACCGTTACAGCACGCAACAACTACTTCTGGGGCAACTCCTCGAACCCGCTCGTGAAGACGATTATCGGCCGGCGCGAGGGGGACCGGGTCATCGTGAACGGCAGCAAGACGTTCAGCTCCGGCTCTCCGGATTCGGACTTGCTGGCGATATCATGGAATGACGCGGAGACCGGCGAGTATTACGAAGGCATCATTCCGACTTCGCGGCCGGGCGTCGAAGTGTTGGACGATTGGGACAATATGGGCCAGCGCCAGACGGGGAGCGGGACCGTCACGTTCCGGGACGTGCCGGTAGAGAAAGAAGAAATTTTGGAGACGCCCTATGCAGGGCATACCGTGTTCTCGACGATCATTCCGATTGTGTCGCAGAGCATTCTCGCCAATATATTCGCCGGCAGTGCGGAAGGAGCGCTGGAGGATGCGAAGCGGTATACGCACGACACGTCGCGGCCGTGGTATACGTCCGGATACGCGAGGGCGGACGAAGATCCATCCATCTGGCGCCAATACGGCGAGCTGTGGACATCCAGCATAGCGGCGACTAGCTTGGTCGAGAAAGCGGCTGATAAGCTGGACCGGCTTTGGGAGCGGGGCACGGACTTGACGGAGGAAGAGCGGGGCGAATGCGCCGTTATCGTCGCCGCCGCCAATGTGCATGCCGGACGCGTCGCGCTGGATATAACGAGCCGCATATTCGACGTCATGGGAGCTCGCGCCACGGCTTCGAAGTACGGCTTCGACCGGTTCTGGCGGAACGTAAGGACACACACGCTGCACAACCCGGCGGAATACAAGCTGCGCAATATTGGCGCTTGGGTGCTGAACGGCACGCTGCCGGAGCCAGGCTATTATTCTTGATGGAATTGAAATTTCCCGGCGATCGCCCATTCCTAGACTTAGGCAGCTGCATATAGTGGATTCGAACCTAAATCAAGGAGTGGTGAACGTTTGTATTCCTACCATCCAACTCAAGTAAGCCCTAGTCATGTAGAGCCAACTCAAGTCCAAACGATCTCGTCTATAGATCCGTATGTTGTTGAAGCGCTTATGCGTTTAAAAGGGCGCTGCGTCTTAATCGAAACGACGCGCGGAGCGATTGAGGGAACGATTATCGATGTAAAGCCGGACCATGTCCTTCTTCAACTGCATACGCGTCAAGCGTGTGTGCGCATCGCGGAAATCGTCTGGACGATGCCGCTGTAGCCGAACGATCCGCCGCTGACAGGCAAGTCTCTAACCGGTGTTAGAGGCTTGCCTGTTTCAGCTGTTTCAGCTGTTCCACCAGGTTCGTCCGATTGTTACTGATGGGAACGTTGGAAATGCCCAAAAGGCGGATCAGATAATTCCTGATCCGCCTTTTGAATGGTAGGAGAGTTACCGGCAAGCAGGGAAAGGCAAAATGTCAGCTACCTGATTAAGCGCAAAGTGGAACGTTGCGAATTGCGATTGGTACAAATATTGAATCATGTACACATCGCCGCCTTGAATGCCGCACAAAATGCCGGATACGCCGGATCCGTCGCGCATTGAGAGGCCGACGGGGCGGCCGGTGAGCATGCTTGCTTTCTGTTGGATGGACATAGCACCGGGCATCGCACCCGGGGAAGGCATAAACATAGATGCACCTCATCCTTCATGGGTAGGGGGTAGAGTCAGCATCATTCTATGCATCTGCCCGCCCGGGCGCAACAGGCCGCGGATGCGGCAGGCGCCTATTTCATTTCAAGAACCGGATCGTCATCGGATAGCGGTAGTGGCTTCCGTCATTCGCCCGAATCGCGCCGATAATGGTTAGGATCACCCAAGCGATGAGAAGCGCGATCACCATAAGGATGCCGATGATAATCGAGATCAGGATGGAGGAGATGATGAAATAAATGGCGTAGCTGATCTGGAAATTGAGCGATTCCTTCCCTTGGGCATCTACATAAGACGATTGATCGCGCTTAATAAGCCAGATAATGAGCGGTCCAAGTATGGAACCAAGCGGAATGAAGAGCCCGGCGAAAGCCGTCAGATGGCACAGCATGCCGAACAGGCGGTCCTCCCGCGACAGATGATCAGGATACATCGAGATCCTCCCTTGGTATCGTCCAGATGCATCGACATGCAGCGTGGACGTCGTTGATAGCCTATTGATGAACGATATGCGGCTGCCGACGGAGCTATTCGGGCATTTTGTGCACGGTATATCAAGTTCGGGTTTCAATATTTACAGCAAATACCGTCTGCATATAATATGGAAATGACAGCAACTTTGATTGGTAAAATATGGAGAGTGACACGGTGAGGCACATCAGATGGTTTGTTCTTGGCATGATATTCGTTATTACATTAAGCGCGATTGCGCCGGCGGACGTGCTTGCGGCTGCAGCGAAGACGGCGGGAACGCCAGCTTGCGATTCGCGGTGGTACGAGCCGGCCATGACGGTCGTTCCGCAAGGTCGGATCACGGTCAAGGGGCAGGCGCAGCCGGTTTATTATCAGGTCGGACTTGAAGAAGAGCTCTATTCCTCCGATGCGGCGCTGGATAGCGGATCGGTGACGAGAGTGTATAATACGCTCAAACAGGACAATCAGACGTATTATGCAATCGGCGGCGATAAGTACGTGAAGGCCAATTCGAATCTGAAATACGAGAAGGTTCCAACGAGCATTCGGAATTGTATGTTGGATGCGGTAGCCGATTACAACGTCAAGACGTGGGTAGCCGAAGCGAAAATGCTGAAAACGCCGCTTACGAAGCTTATCTTCCTGTTCCAGCGGCTGGATGAGCATGTCACCTACGACTATCCGCTTTACAATGGAACGGGAGGGGACCCTCTTTCCTATACGAGTACGGGGGCGTTAGCGAACGGTCTAGCCGTCTGCGAAGGCTACGCGACTGCGCTTGCGCTGCTGCTGACGAAAGTAGGAATTGAGAACAAGACGATTACCGGGCTTGCGACGAACGGCATTGGAACCGACGGGCATATGTGGAATCTCGTCAAGCTGGACGGGCTGTATTACCATGTCGATCCGACGTGGGGGGATGACTATATCGGTCAATTTCATTATTTCCTGCTTCCGGATCAGGATATGAAGCGGAATCATTATTGGAGTATGAAGACGTATGCGACAAGCGATAAGTATGCATTCTTTGACCGCATAAGCAATGCTTTTAATCTCGATCTTGTGAACGGAACGTACGATGAGATCGGCTACAGCGGCGGAATCGAACGCAAGAAGCTGGCTGACAAAAGCACCGTCCGCATCACTCCTGCTGGAGACCGCGTGTATGGCGCGCCGCAGGTGTATAACGGAGAGTTGTACTATCTGACGGACCGTGGTCTCAAAAAGGTGTCGCTCGACGGATCGAACGCTCAGTTCTTGGACAAGCCTGAAGGTGCGGTTAACCACTTCATCGTGTTCAACAACAAGGTGTATTACACCAGCCTGCGCATCTCGTTCGACGAGCCTTATGCTTTCAAAGTATTCAAGAGCGGCACGGACGGCAGCAATCCGGAATTGGCGTACACGTTCACAGAGATGGAGAATCATAACTTCCGAGGGTTTTATGTCGCGAAGGACGGTGCGCACAGCACGCTGTATTGCTATACGGACGATCATCAGTTGATTCGGATGGATTCGTTCTAGTGAAAAAAGACGGCTCCTCGTTAAGGTACGAGGGGCCGTCTTTCGTATTTAATAAAGCGTATGAATGACGTCCTCGAAATTCGGCTCTTCCATATGAACGTCCTCGATCTCGCCAAAATGCTCCAGCAGCCGAAGCGCGTCCATCGCGCTGAGCTCATCCCGGTTGCACTCCGCCGTTACGGTACGCCCGTCAACGGCGGCTAG
>NZ_BILZ01000010.1 GCF_004000825.1 Paenibacillus kobensis NBRC 15729
GAACAAAGGCAGTCGATCATAACTGGTCGACTGCCTTTGTGTTATGTTGTGCTATCTTTTCCCGTTAGTGGAATAGCGCGAATAAGGTACTCAATCAAGGGGATAGTCCCCTACGTGTGACAACAAAATCGCACGTAACTCCTCTATTTCGGTAATCACTGCTAGAGGGCGAGGCTCTTGAGGCACTTGATGATTCTTCTTATTTAACCATATAGCTTTCAACCCTTCTTGTATTGGAGCCGCAACATCATTTGTCCAAGAGTCGCCCACGACAAGTACCTGTTCTGGTGGCAAAAAAGTCATACTTAGAACATAATGATAAATTTCTGGGCTAGGTTTTTCATATCCTATAACTTCGGATATGAACACATACTCTTTTGGAATGATACCATCTAATCCGATTGCCTCCAATTTATCATCCTGCCACCCTTTGCTTCCATTCGTCAATACTCCTATTTGATAATAATTACTAAGATCCTTAATGGTTTTGTTTATCATTACATTAGGCTTCATATGCTTTTTACTTATTGATTGGTAGAACATTTCAAAGTCAATTGCCGTTTCTACATCCGTTGTTTTCCCCATTTGATCCATAGAATAGAGAAAACGTTTAGTCCGATATTCGTCAAAAGAAATTTGTTTGCTATCTAATTTCTTTACTAAGAATTGTTCCACATTACTAAAGACTTCAAATAAATCGTTACTATTCATTTCACTGGTGAAAAAATGATTTCTGAACGCGTCCTTAACACTATTTTCCCAATAGTCGGCAAAGTGTAAAAGTGTATCATCTAGATCAAACAAAATCAATTTAATTGGATACATAATACTCTCCCATCCATTTCCTGAATATTATTTTTCCAATTTTATCCTTCCACTCAGATGCATGCAACACTTATTTTTCAACATTACTCTAACGAGTTGAAGTTACCGATGGAACTGTAGCTCAACTTTTCTGCCCGTCCCTCGGCATCTCAAAAGTACTGTCACTCACTATCCTGACCGTTAGTTGAGAAACGGCAGCCGATCGTTGGCCGGCTGCCGTTATGTCTGAATTGAGCTATAGTTTCCCTTTAGCTTAATGTTGCCCTCGACTTATTGACGCGCGAATTAACGCATTATCAGTATCCTGAATACTTGTTTGGTGTAATTGAATAATGGAATATCTCAATATCGGCATCAATAAATCCTCTGCGTTGCGCGGCAAGTAGTGTTTCATACATATTCTTTCGACCCACGGGATTGTCTGTGTGTAGATATATTTTATTGGCCCTCAAACCATTTTCGCAAAAAAACTTAACGAAATCGTACCCATTAGGCAATTCGTTTCCGTTCTCGTCCTCACCTAAGTCATGATCAAGCGACAGCAAATTTATAGGATTTTCCCGAAATACTTTCACCGCTTCTGCAAAAGTCCTAGCCACAATAAAACCTTCGGGGCAGTCTCTTAAGTCATCGAGATAAAGATTAATCATAAAATCACCTCTTGCTATGAGTGCCTCAATATTACCACACATTGGAAGCAACATGCCCGTTAGCTAAGACAGCTCCCAGCGCTTCGCCCGCGAAACGGCCGGCGTTCTACTCTATTACAATACCATGCCGCCGGAAGCTTCGATCCGCTGCGCGTTCACCCAGCCCATCTCATCCGTGCATAGCGATGCCACGACACCGCCGATATCGTCAGCCTCTCCCGCCCGGCCAAGCGCGGTAAGCGAACCGATATGGTCCCGCATGCCTGCGTTGGACTTCAACTGGCCTCCGCCAAAATCAGTCGCAATCGCTCCCGGAGCAACGGCATTAACCCGAATGCCGCGTCGTCCAAGCTCCTTCGCCAAATACCTCGTCATTACCTCAATCGCGCCTTTCATCGAGGCATAGGCGCTGTAGCCTTCGAAAGCGAATCGCGTCAAACCCGTCGAAACGTTCACAATCGCTCCTTGGTCGGCCAGGAAAGGAAGCAGCTTCTGCGTCAAAAAATATACGCCTTTGAAATGGATGTTCATCAAGCGGTCGAACTGCTCCTCTGTCGTCTCGGCAAACGGCGAATTCAAACCAATGCCTGCGTTGTTGATCAAATAATCGATTTGCGTCCGCCCCCACTGTTCGTTCAGCACAGCCGACAGACGCGCTGCAAACTCAGCGAACGACGAGACGTTGCCGGCATCCAGCTGCAGCATTGCCGCTTGTCCGCCCATTCCCTCGATTTCCCGAACGACCGCCTCGGCCTGGTCTCTCTGTGTATGATAAGTGACGATGACATCGATGCCTTTGCGAACAAGCGCAAGCGCGCTATTGCGGCCAAGCCCCCGGCTTCCGCCCGTTACGAGCGCGACTTTACGTTTCGATTGCATAGAGCAACTCTCCTTTAATGATTGATCATATGCCGCTGTTGAAACTGTATCATTGCAGCGGCTATGAAGAGGTTATCACTTCGAGTTTGCTCTAAGTCAAGGATTAAGATGAGAAAAGATTTAAACGAAATTTAACTTCCTCCCCTTCCGTTCTTTCTTTAGAATGAAATGAACATGAAAATCGTGAAGGCGAGGATTTCAATTTCGATGACCATTCGCTTGCTTTATATCGAAGATGACCTTGAGATAGGCCGATATGTAACGGAAGATTTGACGAGACGAGGCTACTCGGTTGAATGGCTGCTATCCGGTAATAAAGCTTTCGAGCATGTACCGCAGGCGGATTTGGTCGTGTTGGACGTCATGCTTCCGGGATTGGACGGCTTTACGGTCGGCCAGCGGTTGAAGAAGGAAGCGCCGCATGTGCCCATCCTCATGCTATCCGCCCGTTCGTCGGTGGAAGACAAACTGCAAGGACTCGGCTTCGCCGACGATTATCTCGTCAAGCCCTTTCATCCCGACGAGCTTGCCGCAAGGCTTGAAGTGTTGAAGCGGCGCTACAGCATCGACGCGATGCAGCCGGTCCGCTGCGGACATCTTGTGATCGTACCGGAGCAGCAATCGGTCGTCGACAGCCGAACAGGCGGCGAAATACAGCTGACGGCCAAACAGCTGCAAATTTTGCTTTATTTTATACGCAATCTGAATCTTATCCTTACGAAAGAACAAATCTACGAAGCGGTATGGGGAGAGCCGTATATGGACGGAGATAAGACGGTCAATGTCCACATCCGTTACTTGCGCGAGAAGATCGAGCTTGATCCCAGCCACCCGACCATCATCGAGACGGTCCGGGGAATCGGCTATAGGGTAAGACGATGAACACTGCCACTAGACGACGGGAATCGTTCCCGAAACGCCTTAGAAGATCGCTCATGTCCCAATACTTGCTGCTCGTGCTCTCTGCCATTCTGCTCATCCCCTTCTCCTTCCCGCTTGTCGGCCTCATGATCGGACTGCCGAACTGGTGGGCGGACCAGGCGGATAAGGATAATCCGTATCACGACGGCGCCCGATTGGAGCGCATATGGCATGAAGAAGCAGCGAAGCTCGGCGGCGCGGCGCCGGAGACGATCGACAGCGAGCTTCGCAGATTGCATACGGTCTACTCGAAAGCCGGCATGTTCTGGGTAGACGGCAGCGGCAACACCCGCCTGCAGCTGCCGGAACAACAGCTATTACCCCGTCATTGGAACGCCGATTATACGGTGCAGTTCATGAAAGAGGCAGCAAACGGCACCATCTTTACGATCGTTGCATTTATCGGGACAAGCCGGCAGGAAGGATTTCTTGTCTTCCAAATGGACCGTGAACGGATGATCTCCCTGCGCGCAGGCGCGAACCACTCGGACGGCGCAATAGTGTCGGCGGTGATGCTGCTCGTTCTTGCGCTTTATCTGCTTATGTCGCTGCTGTTCTTCAACCGGATTCGCACCCGGCTCGTTCGGCTGCAATCCGCCATGACATCGCCGGCAGCCGGAGGCATCCCGAATCCGGTTGCCGTTGACCGGACCGATGAGATCGGCCAGCTTGAGCTTGCGTTCAATTCCATGATCGAACAGCTCGAAGCGGGACGTCTGCGCGAGGCCGAAGAAGAGCAGCTTCGGCGCAATCTTATCGCGAAGCTGTCCCATGATCTGCGGACGCCGCTGACGACGATACGCGGGCACGCCTTCTCCCTCGTACAAGAGAACTTAAGCGAGAAAGGCGTACAATCGCTGCGGCTAATCGACCGCAAAGTCGAATACGTAGGACAGCTTATCGATAACCTGCTGTCTTATACGCTGCTCTCAAGCGGCAAATATCCCTATGAACCGAAGAGTATCGATGTCGTCCGGATGGCAAGAATACAGTTCGCCGGCTGGTATCCTGCATTCGAACAGGCCGATTTCGTAATCGACCTTGATCTGCCGGAATCGGCGGTTTATTGGCACGTTGATCCGCGCTGGCTGGAGCGCGTGCTCGACAACTACTTGCAGAACGTGCTCCGCCATGCGCGGTCCGGGCGCTACATCGCCTTTCATATCGTAACGGACGGAGGCGGGCAGATTCGGATCGCCGACCGCGGACCCGGCATGGCTGGCCAATCCGAGGACAAGGGCGCTGGCATCGGGTTGTCGATCGCAAGCTTGATGCTGGAAGATATGCAGCTTCGAAGCGAAGTGCGCAGCAGCGAAGCCGGGACGATCATTCTCATCCGGCCGGACGATTCGATTTAAACGATTTTTAACCGAAACGCTTCCTTGCCTTTAACCTTGATCCGATAGGATGAAGCCGAGGTGAAGGAAATGACGACTATAGCCGATTCTATTGTCCAGACTGAAGCTTTGACCAAATCGATTAGCGGCAAAGCGGTTGTTAATGAAGTGAATATCAAGATTGAGCGAGGGGATATATACGGGTTCCTCGGTCCGAACGGAGCGGGCAAAACGACGACGATCCGGCTCCTGCTCGGACTAACGAAGCCGACAAGCGGTACGGTCCGCCTGTTCGACCGCGATATCCGCAATCATCGGCTGGACGTATTGCGCAAAGTAGGCTCCTTAGTGGAATATCCGTCGTATTACGGACATTTGACTGCGGTTGAAAATTTGGAGGCTGTCCGCCGGCTGCTGGACGTGCCGAAAGAGCGAATCGACGACGTACTAGCGATCGTCCGTCTGACGAAAGACGCCGGGCGTCAGGTGAAAGGCTATTCTCTTGGCATGAAGCAGCGGCTAGGCATCGCGACCGCCCTGCTTGGCAATCCCGAGCTTCTTATCTTGGATGAGCCGACGAACGGATTGGACCCGGCAGGCATTCAAGAAATTCGCGAGCTCATTATCAGCTTGCCGCGTACGAAAGGCGTCACGATCCTGATCTCCAGCCATCTGCTGTCCGAGGTGGAGCAGATGGCGACGCGCGTCGGCATCATTGCCAAAGGCAGTATGGTCTATCAGAACAGCATCAGCCATCTCCGCGAACAAGCCATAAGCCGAATCCGGTTTACGGTCAATGATCCGGCCTCCGCTTATCCACTGCTCCGATCAAGCGGATATGAAGCGGAATGGGACGACCGGAGCCTGACCATTGGTCGTGCCGACAACGCATCCACCGCCGAGGCGGTAGCTCTGCTGGTGAAGCATCACTATGACGTTTACCGCGTGGAAGAACAAACGGCATCTCTTGAAAGCTTGTTCCTCGAAATGACCGGAGGGGAGCGCAGCTTATGATCATTCGACTAATGTCCGTCGAACTGCTGAAGCTGCGGCGCAAATGGATATGGCCGCTCGTCGCGCTTGGGCCCGTCGGCGTCATCGCGCTGCAGGCGGTCAATTATGCGCTGAGGTACGACTATCTAGTCCACCAGCAGCCGGGCGAACCATGGGACGGATTGATTTCGGCTGTAGCGTGGCTGACGCTGGCCGCTCTGCTGACCGGCATCTTCATTCTCGCCTCGATGACAGCCGGCATTGAACATCAGCTGAACGCTTGGAAGCTGACCGTCGCTCTTCCAGTCAAGAAGCGCCACCTGTACGCGGCTAAGTTTCTGCTGACCGCGCTGCTTCTATTGACCGCTAGCGTCTTGCTTATTCCGCTAACTGTCGCACTCGGCTTATCGCTCGGTTTCGGCACGGCTATTCCATACGGCCAATTGATCGCAGCCGCCCTATTCCCTTATTTAGCCGCTCTGCCGGTTATTGCTCTTCAAGTATGGTTGTCCGTCACGATACACAACCAAGCGGTTCCGCTGACCGTCGGCATTGTTGGCATGATGACCGCCAATTTCGCTGGCTCGCGCATTCCCGACTGGCTTCCGTATAAGTGGCCGCAGATCGACTACGCGGTGAACGAGCCGGGGCTCTATGTGCCGGCTGGCATTGCGCTCGGCCTCGTCATCTATGCGGCAGGCATGCTCGATTTCGTCCGGAAGGATGTGCGATGAACCGTGATGTCTATGCTGCAATCCGAATGGATCAAAATAAAACGTTCAGCGATCTGGGCCATCATGGCCATTAGCCCTGCAGGCGCGCTATTAACGGGTCTAATTGCAGGAGCGCGCGGTGCATCCGGAACTTGGATGGACGCGCTCACTTTCATCTCCATCCTTCACGCCATGCTTCTTCTGCCGCTTCTAACCGGAGTGTATGCCGCTATGATTTGCCGGTACGAGCACGCAGGCGGCGGCTGGAAGCTGCTCTTCTCGCTGCCGGTGCCGCGTACGAAGATTTATGCCGCCAAGTTCATCCTGATTGTGTTCATGGTTGCACTGACCCAGCTATTCCTTCTAGCCGCTCTGCTGATCGTCGGCTGGATCAACGGCTTCCCTTCGCCTGTTCCTTGGCGGGAACTGGCCCTCTCTTTCGCCGGCGGCTGGATCGCATGCTTGCCTCTCGCCGCGCTTCAACTGTTCGCATCGACCGCCTTGCACAGCTTCGCTGCTCCTGTCGCGGTCAACGCCGTTCTGACGATTCCGAACGTGCTGATCGGCAACTCGTCCCGGTTCGGCCCCTATTATCCATGGGCGCAGCCGATGCTCGCCATGATTCCCCGCGGAGACGGCGGCTTGCCGGATCTGACGATCCATATCGCACCGGCAGCGCTGATCGGCAGCTTCGTTCTGTTCCTCCTCACCGGTTGGATCTATATGATGAAAAAACCTGCGTAAATCGGTCTCGTACCCGCAGCGGTTCACAGCATACAATGAAAAAAGACCTCCGGCCCCGTTATAACTCAGGGGACTGGAGGTCTTTTCTACTAGAAGAATCGACTATTTCAAGTTGTCGTAGTCGAGCATTTGGATCGTGCCGTCTTCGTTGTATTGAATTTCCGTGAACTTCACGCTGCGCAAGTGGTCTATACCGCCGGACAGCGAGCAGTCATGGTAGAACAGATACCATTTGTCTTGGTATTGAATGATCGAGTGGTGCGTCGTCCAGCCGAGAACCGGCGTCAGGATCGTACCTTTGTACTCGAACGGGCCTTCTGGGTTTTTGCTCATCGCATAGACAAGCTTATGCGTCGAACCCGTGGAGTACGACAGATAGTAGTATCCGTTGTACTTGTGCATCCATGGGCCTTCGAAGTAGCGGCGGTCTTCGTCGCCAGCTACGATCGGCTTGCCGTTCTCATCAACGATCGAAATTTCTTTCACTTCGCCCTTGAACGACAGCATGTCGTCGGACAGCTCGACGACGCGAGCTCCCATAGCTGGGGCATCAGCAGCAGGACCGTCTTTTTCATCTACGTTAGCCAGGAATTCACCCGTCTGCCATTGCGCCAATTGGCCGCCCCACAGGCCGCCGAAATACATGTACGCGCGGTCATCTTCGTCCACGAATACAGCCGGGTCAATGCTGTAGCTGCCTTCCATGTAGTTCTCTTCCGGCTTGAATGGACCTTCCGGACGGGAGCTCGTCGCTACGCCGATGCGGAAGATGCCGTCTTTGTCGCGCGCCGGGAAGTACAGATAATACGTATTATTTTTGAAAGCGGCGTCCGGCGCCCACATTTGCTTCGATACCCATGGTACGTCCTTCATATGAAGAGCTTGGCCATGGTCAACTGCTGGCGAATTGAGATCATCAATCGACAGGATATGGTAGTCTTCCATTGCATATTGATCGCCGGTATCATTCGTCGGTCCGCCATGATCGATATCGTGCGAAGGATAGATGTAGATCTTGCCTTCGAATACATGCGCGGACGGGTCAGCAGTATAGATGTGTTTAACTAGAGGCTCATTCTGTTTGACCGGTTTGTTGTCCATATCAACATTCTCCTTAAATAGACAGTATTTGTGGAACTAAGTTTATTCAATCAACAAACTAAGTTTATCACACCTATAACAGCAATGTCATCCAATTCATTCAACAGAAAACAACAGAAAATCGAATTCATCTCGATTCATCTCCTACATTGTCTCCACCGATGACAAAAATAATCGCAATACGCAGCTTGTTACCGAGCTGCATAAATAAGGGGGTCCTGCCAGGACCCTTATTTGCGCAGCATTCATTCTTTCATCTATATAAGCGTCTGCAAAAGACAGCTAATACCGCCGAACGCCGCTCCAGCACCCCACTATAGACGAATAAGCGACCTCGAACGTCTCCTAATTGCTGCAATCGTGACGAACGCACGAATTAAGGGGCTTTACGAGAACTCTTATTCGTCCGTTCGCCCCATTGCTAAGAAAGCAGCGCCTCTCCCCTACGCTTTAAATCGCCCGATCATCGTCCGCAGCTCGGCAGCTTGCAGACTGAGGCTGTCCATCGCATGCATAAGCTGCTCTGCGCCAGCCGTCTGCTCCTCCGTATGAGCGTACACTTCGCGCGAACCGTTCGCCGTCTGCTGTGCGACTGCATCAATCGATCGAATCGCAGCGACTGCGGCAGCCGACTGGCGCGACAGATTGCCGGCCTGCTCGGACACTCGGCCGATCTGGCCGGCTGCCTCTTCTACCGCCCTTCGAATACCGGCGAACATCGCGCCGGTCTCTGCAACTTGCGTCAAGCCTGCCGCGATTTCGTGCGAACCGGACCGCGCAGCCTGAATAACCGACCCCGTCTCGCTGCGGATGCCGTGCACGACCGATGCCACCTCCGCAGCCGCGGCCCCGGTCTGCACCGACAGCTTGCGCACTTCGCCTGCGACAACCGCAAAGCCTTTGCCCAGCTCGCCGACGCGAGAAGCTTCAATTGATGCATTAAGCGCCAGCATCTGCGTCTGCTTCGCGATATTCGCAATGAGCGCCGCTGCGCTTACGATTTGTTCGGAGCGGGTGCTGAGCTGCGAAATGTAAAGCTCCAGATCGTTCATTTGCTCGCGAATGACGTTCATCTGCCGGGCAGTCGCTTGAACAGCGGCTTCCCCCGATACCGTCTCTTGCAGCGCGAACGACGAATGGCGGTTCGACTCCTCCGCGAGCATGACGATCGCGCCGACGCCTTCCGCCATTTGCTCTACGGCTTCGGCGCCCGAATTCGCACTGCTCGCTTGCTGTTCCGTTCCGAACGAGATTTCTCCCGTAATAACCGAAACTTGCTCCGACGACAATCGAAACTGCTCGGCTTGCTCGCGCACTTGGTCCGTTGACGCCGCCATTGTGACCGTATGCCGTCCAAGCTCGCGAATCATCGTCCGCCAATTGCTTTGCATGTCATTCATAGCCGACGACAGCTCGGCTAACTCGTCGCGGCTTCGTACGACGATTCGTTCGCTGGTCAGATCGCCTGAGCTCAGCTTGGCCGCCGCTTGAACCATCCTCCTCATGGGCCTGACAATCATGCGGGTTAAACCGAATCCAATCAGTACCGCAAGGATAAGCGCCGCCGCACTGCTTGCGATGAGAATGAACACGATGGTGCCGGAAGTCTCCTTATTGCGGGCGAGTTCGTTCTGTAGTTGTACTTCAGCCATTTCGCCCAGCTTCATCGAATCCCCGTTCATCGTATCGGTAAGCGGGATGGACCACATTAACGCTTCCGTCTTGGCGAGATCCGGGCGCCCTTCCTTCACATAAGCCGCCACTTTCGCGAGCAGCCGCGTGAATGTGGCGTTCGAATCCGCCAGCGCCATAACCGTCTCCTGCTGATTGGGATCTCGCGATTGATCCTGAATCGCACCGATCCTCTCATTAAGTTGGCCGTTCAACGATTCGAGCTGTGTCTCCTTCTCCTGCGACGGCTCTAATAAATAAGCGAACAATAAGTTGTTCTGCCGCTGCGTATCGATTTCCAGCTGTGCCACCGTCTCCATGGACCGCGAATATTGATTGAACAGAGCCGAATAATTGTGATCTAGCTCCGTTAACAAGTAATAAGCCGTTCCGGCCGCCATACAGACGATGATGGATACCGCAGCGAATGCCACAGCCAGTTTCTTGCCAAGCGAGAATCGGTACATTTGCAATATCATAGCTAGTCTCCTTCGATGACATTTAGGTATGTATCTCTTTCATAACAACGCTAGCTAATATAAAAAGGCAGCCAGTACGATACTGGCCGCCAATTACGTTAGTCATGATAGCAGAATGGGATGATGGCGTTATTTCTTAGCCATATACTTGCGGATGTCGAATGCAACCGCAGCTACGATAATAAGACCTTTGATAATGAGCTGATAGTAAGGGCTGACGCCGACGAACGTCAGACCGTAGTTAATGACGCCGAAGATCAGAACGCCCGCTGCAACGCCTGGCACTGTGCCGACGCCGCCGGCTGTCGATACGCCGCCTACGACGCAAGCTGCGATCGCATCAAGCTCGTACATATTGCCGTAGTTGTTCGTCGCGCCGCCCGTACGAGCCGCTTCCAATACACCCGCAAGACCATACAAGCCGCCGGAAATCGCATAGATCAGAATCAAGTTGCGTGCAACGTTGATGCCCGATACATGAGCCGCTTGTACGTTGCCGCCGATTGCGTACATGTTTTTGCCGAGACGCGTTTTGTTGAATACTACCCAGCAGATGACGGCAACGACAAGTGCGATAATGACGATGTAAGGAAGCGTGTAGCCGCCGCCGAAATCGAAGTAGCCGGAGCCCCATTTCATAAAGTCGGGACGAAGGCCGCCGATCGGCTGCGAGTTGTTCGGATCCATATCGAAGTAGAGCGAGTTGAGGCCATAGATACCGACCATCGTGCCAAGCGTTGCAATGAACGGCGGCACATGAAGCTTGGCAACGATCAGTCCGTTCACCAGACCGACGAGCAAACCGACGAGAATACCAACGATGACCGGAATGCCGACCCACAGATGCGGAAGATCCGGGAAAAACCGGTTCGCATACGTGTCGATCTGCAGCATCGAAGCCGAGATGACGGCCGTCAAGCCGACGACGCGGCCTGAGGACAAGTCCGTTCCGCCTGTAATGAGGATAAACGCTGCGCCCAGTGCAATAATAAGTCTCGTAGACGACTGCTGCAAAATGTTGATGAACGTCGAGAACTGCAGGAAGTTCGGATCGGTGAATGCTATCCCTATTATGAGTACAATGAGTACGACGAAGATCGCCCGCTGCATCAAATAATCTTTCATTTTAAACAGTAATTGCGTGTTCATTCGCTTGGCCTCCTGCTGTTGCGCTGCTGCGCTGCTGCGCGGCGAGACGCATAATTTCTTGCTCCGTTGCTTGTTTGCCGTCGACGATACCGCTCAACCGTCCTTCGCTCATAACCATGATGCGGTCGGACATGCCAAGCAGCTCCGGCATTTCGGACGAAATCATAATGATGCTTTTACCTTGCTTCGCAAGATCGATAATGATGGAATAGATCTCATATTTCGCACCGACATCGATGCCGCGCGTCGGTTCGTCCAGCAGCAATATATCGGGATCGGTCAGCAGCCAGCGTGCGAGCAGCACCTTCTGTTGGTTGCCGCCGGACAAGTACCGGATCTGCTGATTCACCGATGGTGTCTTCGTGCGGAACTTCTCCACGTTCAACGCCGCATCCGCTTTGCCTTTGCTTTCATTAATAAGACCGAGCTTATTCTCATACCGGCCGAGGTTCGCGATGATCGTATTCTCATAAACCGACAACACCGGGAAAATACCGGTTACGCGCCGTTCTTCCGTAAGAAGGGCGATCTTGTGCTTCTTGGCATCGGCAGGCGACTTGATTCGAACTGGTTTGCCGTCAATCGATAACGAGCCCGACGCTACGGAACGCAGTCCGAACAATGCCTCGATCAGCTCCGTCCGCTGTGCGCCGACCAGTCCGCCAAGACCAAGAATTTCGCCGCGTTTCAACTCGAACGATACGTTCTGGAACGACTTCGGGTTCGATGAAGTCAACTTCTCGACCTTCAGCAGCGTGCTGCCCGGCACGTTCGTCCGCTCCGGGAACCGCTCTTTCAGATCCCGGCCGACCATCCGCGTAATGATCAGATCGGTCGTCAAATCATTCGATTCCCATGTGCCGACGTATTGGCCGTCGCGCATAATCGTTACTTCATCGGATATCCGCAAAATCTCTTCCATTTTGTGAGATATATAAATGATGGATACACCGCGCTTGCGCAGCCGGTTAATGATGCTGAACAGCTGTTCGACTTCGTTGCCAGTCAATGAGGACGTAGGCTCGTCCATCACGATGACCTTCGAATGGAACGACACAGCCTTCGCGATTTCCAGCGATTGAATCTTGGACACGGAGAGCGAGCCCGTACGCGCATACGGATCGATGTCGATCTCCAGATCGCGGAACAGCTTCAATGTATCTTCGTACATTCGCTTGTGATTGATGAATTTGAACGGACCGAAGCCGGATTCCGGGAATCGCCCGAGCCATATATTTTCCATAACGTTCCGGTGAGGCACCGGGTGAAGCTCTTGGTGAATCATCGATACACCGCTGTTTAGCGCGTCCTTCGAGCTGTTAATCGCCATTTTGTTGCCGTCGATATAAATTTCACCTTCGTCCGGCTTGTAGATGCCGAACAAACATTTCATCAGCGTGGATTTACCTGCTCCGTTCTCGCCCATGAGCGCATGTACGGTGCCGGGCTTTACCTTGAGCGTTACGTTGCTGAGCGCCTGAACTCCCGGAAAGCCTTTGGATATTCCCCGCATCTCCAGTACATTGAGCTCTTTCATTGTTTTCCCTCCCGCTAGCTTGTCGATGAAAGAAGCGAGGGACAACGCGATGCTGCCGCTGCCCCTCCTTGTTCATGTTATTGAGCGTCAGCTACGTTATCTTTCGTGATCTTCTTGTATGCGATCCAGACATATTTGCCGTCCGTAATGTCGAAGCCGACATTTTCTTTCGAAGGCGTCTCGCCATTAGCCAGTGCCGTTGCGATTGCAACAGAGGCTGCGCCTTGGTTTTTCGCGTCGTTGAGAACCGTACCGAGCAGCGTGCCGTCTTGCAGTGCTTGGATCGCCGGAGCGGTTGCGTCTACACCTACAACTGGAACGTACTTGTCGCCTTTGAAGTAGCCGGCTGCTTTCAATGCTTCGATTGCGCCGAGCGCCATGTCGTCATTGTTCGCGAGTACTGCCTCGATTTTGTCGCCATGCGAAGCGAGGAACGCTTGCATTTTCTCTTGGCCTTTTACGCGGTCCCACATCGCCGTATCCTTCGCCAGCTCTTCGGTTTGAATGCCTGCGTCTTGGATGGCTTGTACGGAGAACTTCGTGCGAAGCTCTGCGTCTTGGTGGCCCGGCTCGCCTGTCAGCATAACGTATTGCAGCTTGCCGTCGCCGTTCTTATCCGCTTCCGGATGAGCTTTCCAGTAATCCACGATCAGTTGGCCGGAAATCGTACCGGACTCTTCCGCTTTCGCGCCAACGTAGTACACTTTATCCCATTTGTTCATGTCTTCTGCGATCGGCTCGCGGTTCAAGAAGACGACCGGCGTGTTCGCCGCTTTTGCTTTGTCGATGATGACGCCTGCTGCCGTACGGTCAACCGGGTTGATGATCATCGATTTATATTTCTTAGAGATGAACAAGTCCACTTTCTCGTTCTGCGCCGGCTGCGAGTTCTGGCTGTCTACGACGTCCAGATCGGCTTTGCCTTTCGCCGATTCCGTCATTGCGTTACGAACGCCTGTCATGAACGTATCGTCGAATTTGTAGATTGCAACGCCGACTTTCGATGTGCCGCTGCCCGCTTCTGCTGCACCGCCGCCATTCGTCTCTTCCTTACCGCTGCCGCTGTTGCCGCAAGCCGCAGCCGTCAGCATAACACCCGTCAAAAGCGCAAACACCCATGTTTTTTTCATTTGTGTAGACCTCCCAGAGCATTCTGTATTGTTGCTGACGTGCAGCAGCAGCATCGCGCCGCTGATTCAGCTTATGTCCTCATTATGACGGGAGACGGGAACAAATCGAATTCGAAATTCTCATGCTTTCTATCGAAATTCTCATCACATTGCACATTCGAATATTCAAGTTTCGATCCTATTGAACAAAAGGGAACAGCATCTTCTGATTGCCCATCCAGAACATATTGTCTGCCGTAATGACGGTCGTATCCAGTACGATCGCTTTGTCAGGCTTGTTCCCGCTCATCAGATCAACCGCCTGCTTCACGCCAAGATAGCCGGTACTGAAGCCGCTTTGGACGACCAGCGTCTGAATAACACCGTCCTGCAGCATCTCCAGCTGCTCCTGTTCGCTGCCGAACGTAACGATGGCCGGCAGATTCGTTCCGCCGCGATGAATTAATTCATCGGCCACCCCTAGCGAAGACTCCGCATCGAGCGGAATGATTCCGTCCACATGGGCTTCATCCAGCAGTTTCTTCGTCGCCTGCCAGCACAATATCCGAATCGGTGCGCACGTTATGTTGTAAGCCACCTCGATATTCGGCGCCTGCTTCAACTTCTCGCGGATACCTGCTTCACGCTGCAGTTGATCGATGCTGTTGCCTTCCTTGCCGATAATGACGACTTTGCCGCTGCCGCCAAGCAGCTCTGCCATTGCTTCGCCCGCTTCCCGGCCCGCTTCCGTATTGTCCACGGATATCGTCCCGCTTACGCCCTTGGTCTCTGTCTCATCGTTCAAAGCGAAGAGCGGCGTATGATGCTCCGAGGCTTTAGCTGCAATCTCTGTCAGCACTTCATTGTCAGCGGGATCGATGAGAACGGCCGATACACCTGAATCGATGATGGCTAAAGCGGCATCCCGCTGTGCCGCCGCCTTCTCGTTCTGTTCGAACGGAATATAAACAAGCTGCGCGCCGAATTCCTTCGCCGCGGCGTCGGCGCCAAGCTTCATCGCATTGCCTTGCTGGCCGGCATGGATCGGAGCGACGAACGCAATCCGCTTCGGCGCCGCCTCTACCGTTGCCGTATTGCTAAGGGATGCAGATGAACATGCCGTCAGCACAGACACGCATAGCAGGCCAACTGCAGCAATGAAGCAGCCCTTTTTACGATAGGTCCGTATGATCTTGTTCCCCATTCGTCTTATCCTCCTCTCCATTTGTTCTCACGACCGGAATCGAGACGCGAACCGTCGTCCCTTCCTCCTGCTCGCTTTCAAATGCAAGACCATACTGAACACCGTAGTACAGTTGAATCCGGTCATTCACATTGTGTACTGCAACGCCGGACCCGGAGCCGCTGCTCACCGTCTTAGCCGCCCGGTCGGACAAAATGTTGTCCAGCTGCTGCTGCGACATGCCGATGCCGTTATCCGCAACTTCAAGCAGCAACTGATCGCCATGTACACCGGCCCGGATCTTAATCTCGCCTTCGTCCACCATATATTCGATGCCGTGCACGATCGCATTCTCGATGAGCGGCTGCAGCACCAGCTTCAGCGTAAAGCATGACAGCGCTTCCTCGTCCGCCTCGATCGTGAACTTGAATTTGTTCTTGTAGCGCATCTGCTGGATCGTCAAATAATGCCGGGCATGCTCCAGCTCTTCGCTTACCGGGATGCTCGTATTGCCTTTGCTTAAGCTGATGCGGAACAGCTTGGACAACGACGTAATCATCGTAATGACTTCGTCATTGCGGCTCATCCCGACCATCCGAACGACTGCATTCAGCGTATTATATAGAAAATGCGGATTGATCTGAGCTTGAAGCGTTTCGAATTCATACTTTCGCTTCGACTCTTGCTCGATCACAATCTGCTTCATGAGCTGCCTGATTTTATCCAGCATGAGATTGAAACGGCTGGACAGCTGCACCACTTCAAGCAGCCCCTTTATCGGAAGCTCGACGTCGAAATCGCCGCGTTCGACCGCTTTCATCGTGCTACCCATTCGTCTGATCGGCCGCGTCAGCATAGAGGCGAGCAGCATCGAGATCAGCACCGACAGCACGAGCACGACGGCAACGACTTGGACCATATACCGGTTCAAGTCTGATCGCGTTGTCATAATTTCGTCCAGATAGGAGACGCCGACGACTTTCCAAGCGATATTGTCGACCGACTTGACCGTATTCAACCGCTTCACGCCCTCCGGTTCATCGATATAGCTATGAATGGATGTGAGCGCCTTCTCGACGCTTTCCTGCCGAAGCCCCATATAAATAAGCTGCTGCTGCGGATGGAACACGATGTTGCCTGCGCCTTCGTCGATAATGTAGACGTATCCGCGCTTGCCCAAGCTGATCCGGCTGCTGAGCTCTTCTATCTTCTTGAAATTGATATCGACGACGAGCACGACGTACATCGGCCGGCCGTTATGCATGATCGTAATTCCCTTGCTCATCGACACGACCCATTTGTATGTTCCTTTGTACAAGTTCTGGACATGGGGAAGCGAGAAGCTTAAGTGATCCGGAACACGCAGCGCGGCGTGGAACCAGCTCTGCTGCAACACGCGCGCACTCTCCTTCACCGGCAGCGCGGGATAATTCCGCAGCAGTTGGCCCTGGTCGTCGAACAGCGCGATCGACACGATGTCGTCCCGGCTGCTCATGATCGTATCGAGCTGTTTCGACTCTCCCGCATCGATCAATTGGCCGTTCGTCAGCATATTTTGCTCGATCGCCCGGTACAGCTGCGCCATCCCGTCGACGTAATCCTCGAGATTGTAGCTGACCTGATCGACGATTTGCTGCGTGCTCAGCATAACGTTCTGTTCCGCCGTCCGCGAGAACTTGTTATAGAGCAGCACGGAGACGAACGCAACAATGAGAAGAATAAATAACGAGAAGGACCACATAATGACCGATTGAATACTTCTGCCCTGAAGACTGAAGAGCGGCAGCCGCTTCGCGAAGTCCCGTGCCCTGCCGCCAAGCCTCCTCCTCATAACTGCTGTGCCCCTTCCCCTGCCGAAGCAGCAAACTGGCCGCGGTATTCCTTCGGCGATATGCCGACCTGCTTCTTGAAGCAGAAGCTGAAGTAGTTCGGATCGGCGAACCCGACCAGATCCGCGATCTCGAACGCTTTGCGCTCGGTTGTGCGCAGCAGCTCCTTGGCCGACTCCATCCGGATGTGCATCAAATATTGCCCGTAGGTCATCTTGACTTCCTTCTTGAACACGCTGCTGAAATAGCCCGTGCTAATGTGCAGATGAGCGCATACCTGTTGAATCGATATGTCCGGATCTTGATAATGCTCCTTCGTATAACCGATCGCTTTCTCCACGATATCTTTGTAAGAATGCTGCCGCTTGCTCGAAATTTGTTTCATAATGCGCAAGCACAGTTCATGGAACCAGCGCTTCGCATCCGGCAATCCGGACAGCTTATAGATTTCGGTATGCAGCTGAATGTTGGCGCCGAACAGCTCGTCCAGATTAATGTCCGAATCTTTCGCCGCCCGCAGCACGGCCGTCACCACTTCGAACAAATACACTTGAATATCGTTATAGGAGGACGCCGAATCGAACAGCTCGCGGAATATCGCTTCGACGGCGCTCTCGAGCTCTTCCGTTGTACCAAGCTTCAAGCTCCGGACTAGCGCCTGCTCCTTCAACTCGTCGAACCGAAGTTTCTCGCTCCGGCGGTCTTCCATGTCGTGAATAAATATAATTTTGTCCGAGCCCAGCACAAGACGGTACTCTACAGCGAGCAGTGCATCTTTATACGAATAGGTTATATCTGCAATATCTTCCACGACGGAGCCGACGCCGACCGTAATCGGAAGCTTCAAATAGTGAATGATGCTCTTCTGAATGTTCTCCAGCACTTCTTGAACCACCTGAAGCCAGCTCTCCTCATAGTCATCCTCATCAACGGCAAGCAGTGCAATGCTGTCTTGATGGATGAAAACCGTGCCAAGCGATTGCGCTCCCCATAGTTCCCGAGCAATGTTCAACATCGCCTGCAGAATCAAATCCATATCGCCTGACCTGCGCAGCGAAGTGGTCGCTCCCGCCTTGTCGGCTTCCTCCGATGGATGAAGGGAAATCAGGGCCACCGCATAACGCGACCCGCTCAAATAAAGACCATAATTGCACGACTTTTCTTCAATCGACCGCCTCGACAGCTTGCGGGTCAGCAGCGTCGCAAGAAACGTCTCGCGGAGCACTGGCAAGCTCGTCCGGTAATGTTCCTGGAGCTGCCGGATATCTTCGCGCTCTGCGACCTCGTCTTCGATCTTCGTTCGAATCTTCATCAGCACTTCCGTAAAGCTCTGGGAAGAGAACGGCTTCAGCAAATATTCATCGACGCTGAGCCGGATCGCCTGCCGGGCATAATCGAACTCGTCATAGCCGGTCAATATCACGATTTTCGTCAGCGGATTATGAGCTCTTAGCCATTCTGCAAGCTGTAGTCCGTCTTTGAACGGCATGCTGATGTCGGTTATGACAACATCCAGATCAAGCCGCTCGGCCAGCTCTATCGCTTCTTTCCCGTTCTCGGCTGTCGCGGCAACCGTAAACCCGCAGCCTTCCCAATCGATCTCATGAATGAGTCCTTCTCTTACGTCCGCTTCATCATCTACCAGCAGCACTTTATACACGATGACGCCTCCCCATATTCGACACAACTTGCGATAATACGGCACAGATTTTTATATTATTAGCCTAAATAACCAAAAACCACAACCGTTTTATAATCGCGACCCGTTGAATAGCCGGCGGCATGAGAAATAGAAAGGGCTGCCCGATTGTCCTCATGGATGAACAACCCGGCAACCCTATCGGGGCCAGTTCCTCTGCTCATGGAGCTGCAGTCTGTGCGGATCATGAAACATTTGACATTACTAATCATGCCGCGAACCGGCTTGCACCTGAGCATCTTCCGGGCATCCCCGCCAAGGCAATGTCCTGCCAATTCCGCGGCATCGACGATCCGCTGCAAGAAGGACGGCAGATCTTTATCCGCCGCACCTGCTGCCTCAATTACAGACTGTCCGAAGAGGACAAATATGGTTACACATGTCCGCTCATATCCGACGAGCGGCGTCTGGATAAGTTTATGAAGTCGCATGCAACGGGCTAATTAGCGAATCCCCGCACACAGCAAAGAGACTGTCTCCACCCGCCAACGGCGAAGAGACAGTCTCTATTCGTATTCATAACTGCCCTGTTCCGGTAGCGGCAGCAAGCAATTCGGATTTTTCAATCTTTATCTCATTGATTGGCATGGTCGAGTTCGGCTGTGCGTGCACCTGCTTCTGCGCTTGCGGCTTTATTCTTCGGCCATTGCCATGAGGAATGCACATCGGCGTGCCGAACAGCGGATCCGCAACAATATCGGCTTTCATATGGAATACCTGTTCGATCATGCCGGGCGTCACGACGTGCTCTGGCGCGCCTTGCGCAAACACCTTATGGTCTTGAATCGCGACAATCTGATGCGCATAGCGGCATGCCAGATTAATGTCGTGCAGAACCATGACGATCGTACGATTCTCTCTCTCATTAAGCTCGAACAACAGGTCGAGCACTTCCACCTGGTGCGTCATATCGAGGTAGGTCGTCGGTTCGTCGAGCAAAATCATGTCCGTCCCTTGCGCCAGCACCATGGCGATCCATGCCCGTTGACGTTGGCCGCCAGACAATGAATCTACCGGCCGTTCGGCAAGCTCTTTCATTCCGGTCGTCTCCAGCGCAAGCCGAACGTGGCGCTCATCTTCCTTCGACCATTGCTGGAACCAGCTCTGGTAAGGATAACGGCCCTGCTTGACGAGCTGCAGCACGGTCAGCCCTTCCGGCGCGATCGGCCCTTGCGGCAGCAGCGCCATCCGCTTCGCCACTTCCTTCGTCGGCAGCGTTGCGATGCTGTGACCTTCGAGCAGCACGCTTCCGCTCTGCGGCTTCAGCAGCCGAGCCATCGTACGAAGCAAGGTCGACTTCCCGCAGCCGTTGCTTCCGATCAGCACGGTAATCTTCCCTTTATCAATAGACAGATCAAGATCTTGGAATATAAATTGGTTACCGTAGCTTATCGATAAACCGCGAGTTTCTAGGGCGCTCATTCCGCTCAGCTCCTTCAATTTCCTCGTTTGTATTGTAAAGGGATACCCTCTTTCTGTCAATGAATATGAAAATCATTATCAAATAACTCTTGAAACTGAGGCTCCCGTCCAATAAAATAACATAGACGAATGGAAAGAAATTCATTTTTTTGATCAAGGAGGACAACAGGTTGAAACGTTACGGAATCGTCGCAATCACCGCAGCGCTCTTGTTGACAGCAGGGTGCAGCAGCAAACCAGGCGCAGAGAGCCAATTGGTCGCACAGCACCAGAATGAACAGACAGAGTCCGAAGCAGCGGATACGGCTCAGCCCGCAGAGACCGGACAAGAAGAAACAGCCGTCACCGAGCCTTCGGAAGACGCAGCTGTAGAAACCGCCAAGGAAGAGGTGCCTGCAACCAAGGAAACCAAGCCGGCGGAGCAACCGAAGGAAGAAGCGAAGAAAGAAACGAAGAAGGTTGCGAAGACCGAGAAGAAAGTGCAAGAAGCGGTCAAGAAGAACGATGAGGTCACCAAGGCAGTAACCGATTCGATCATGGATAACAATAAGGACAAAACGGCTGAGAAGACCGAGCAGACCAAGCAATTGGAGAAGTCGATCGAGCAGATTCGGGCACAAGTCAAAGATTTGAAGCAGCATGCCGACAACAATGACTCCGCTCTTATGAAGGAGACATCCTCCCTTATCGTTCAAAGCTGGGATGCAATGAAAGCAGACGTGAAAGCCTCCGTCCCTTCCATGTACGATTTCCTCGATGAGAAAATAACCTCCCTGAGCGGGCTGAAGGATGCCGATCCAATCGATCAAGCTGCTGTACTGCAGGTTGATTACGAGCTATACCAATCATTCCGTCAATTAGCCGATAAGTTAGGTGTAAGCTAATAAATTGCAACTTTAGAATTTTATTCTTGACAATAGAAACAACCTCGTTCTATCATTCTCATTGATAACGATAATCATTACTAAAACTTGAGAGGTGGGTTTCCAGTCATTATGTTTAAATCTGTGTTCCGCAGCATGGCATTATGTCTTTCTTTACTCGTTGCAGTCGTATCCGTTCCGTTCACGGCAACTGCAGCATCCGCTCCAATCAGCGTCGTTCTCGACGGCCAGAAGCTCTCCTTCGACGTTCCGCCGCAAGTCATCGGCGGTGCAACGATGATTCCATACAGCGCGTTGACGAAGAAGCTTGGCGCTACGCTGAGCTCCGATCCGAAGTCGAAGAAGCTGAAAGTCAAACGCGGCAATACGACGGTCGAACTGACGGTCGGCAGCACGCAAGCGACGGTCAACGGCCAATCGGTGAAGCTCGACGCGAAAGCCGTTGAGAAGAACGGCCGCACGCTCGTTCCTCTCCGCTTCCTCGGCGAAGCGTTCGGCTTGTGGGTCAACTGGAACGGTTCGACGAAGACGGTATCGCTGGAAACGAAACGGACGATCGAACATGCAATGGGGAAAACGACGCTTACTTCCGTACCGAAACGTGTCGTTGTGTTGTTCAATGGCATGGTCGACGTCTCGCTGACGCTCGGCGTCAAACCGGTCGGTGCGGTTGAATCGTGGGTGCAACAGCCTTGGTACCATTATCTTCGCGCTGACATGGGCGGCGTTAAGAGCCTGGGCACCGAACTGCAGCCGAACTTGGAAGCGATCGTTGCACTGAAGCCGGATCTGATTATCGGTGCGAAGACGCGCCACGAGAAAATATACGATCAATTGTCCGCCATTGCGCCTACGATCTACGCAAGCGAACTGTTCAACTGGAAAGCGAACATGGACATGGCGGCAAAAGCGATGAACACGGAAGATAAAGCAACTGTATTCATGAACGACTGGAACAAACGGGTAGCCGACTTCAAATCCAAGCTCGGCGACAAAGCGAATATGGAAGTATCGATCGTTCGTTTCCAAGAAGACAGCTCCGCACGCTTCTACGTGACTGGCTTCGCAGGAACGATTCTGCAAGAGCTCGGCCTGAAGCGTCCAAAGGCGCAGCAAGTTGACGGCAAGGTCGTTGTGGACCTCGACTCGCAGGAACAAATCCCGCTTCTGGACGGCGATATCATCTTCGACATCACGTCGGGCATCGGCGGCGGCGGCGAAATCGAATCCCAACAAGAATGGCAGCAGAACCCGCTGTGGAAAAACTTGAAGGGCGTTAAGAACGGCAAGTATTACAAAGTAAACGACATCACCTGGAACATGTCCGGCGGTGCTACGGCAGCGAAAATGATGCTTGACGATCTGTACTTCTACTTCGATATGTAATAACCATTAC
This sequence comes from Paenibacillus kobensis NBRC 15729, assembly GCF_004000825.1. Lineage (GTDB taxonomy): Bacteria > Bacillota > Bacilli > Paenibacillales > Paenibacillaceae > Paenibacillus_T > Paenibacillus_T kobensis. The sequence continues at coordinate 22,522 of NZ_BILZ01000010.1, forward strand.
TTGTAGAAGCGCACGAAAGAATGAGCTTAAGCGGCTCATTCTTTCGTGCGTATTGTGACGGGAGCGGCGATTATGGAAAGGTTGTTTTCCGGAGGCCTGTCTAAGGGCGCCGGCCTTGCAATCGGATTTCTATTATTAGTACTGTTCATGCTGGCCAGCATGTCTCTTGGCCGCACGACGATCAGTTGGAGCGACGTTTATCATTCGTTCATTGATTATGATCTTAGTTCGTCCAATCAAATTATCGTTCAGACATCGCGCGCGCCAAGAACGTTCATAGCGGCAGCGGTCGGCGCATGTCTTGCAGTAGCAGGCTCGCTCATCCAAGGCTTGACGAGAAATCCGCTCGCTGATCCGAACGTTCTCGGCATCAACTTCGGCGCTTCGTTCTTCGTCGTATTATCGGTGACGGTATTCTCGGTCAGCTCCTTGCCTGCTCTGACTGGCATTTCCTTCGCAGGGGCAGCACTCGCCGCTCTTGCCGTATACTTGATGGGATCGCTTGGACGCGACGGCCTCACTCCGCTGAAAATTATACTTGCCGGTGCCGCGCTCAGCGCTTTATTCTCCTCGTTCACGCAAGGTATCCTTGTCATGAATGCGCAGACGCTCAGCGAAGTCATGTTCTGGCTGACCGGATCGGTCGCAGGCAGATCGCTTGACATGCTGAAGTCCGTTCTTCCATTCATGGCAGCCGCGTGGATCGGTTCTCTGTGGATCGCAAGGCATATGAACGTGCTGACGATGGGCGAAGATACCGCGCAAGGACTTGGGCAGCGAACCATCCTCATTAAGCTGGCAACCGGATTTATAATTATGCTGCTCGCCGGCAGTTCCGTAGCTGTAGCCGGACCGATCGGCTTCATCGGCTTGATCATTCCGACGATTGCCCGTTTGTTCGCCGGCAACGATTACCGTTGGATCATCCCGTACGCCGCGCTGCTCGGCGCCATTCTCGTACTGGCAGCCGACATTGCAGCACGGCTCGTTATTCATCCGCAGGAGCTCCCTGTCGGTGTTATGACAGCAGCAATCGGCATTCCGGCCTTTATCGCGATCGCCAGAAAAGGGGTCGTCAAATCATGAAAAACTATACGTACATCCGGTCGGAGAAACTATCCTTCTCCTTCTTCATTCAGAAGAGTTCGCTGCGGCTAGCGATCATCCTTACTATCGCTAGCGCCGTCGCCATTCTGCTTAGCATTGCGATCGGCGATATGCGTATCTCCCCTGTCGATGTCATCAAGACGCTGGCCGGCAACGGCACCGAGGAGCATCATCTTGTCATTCATACGCTGCGGCTGCCAAGAATTATTGCCGCATTCGTCGTCGGCGCATCGCTGGCTGTAGCCGGCTCTATCTTGCAAGGCATTATTCGAAACCCGCTCGCTTCACCCGATATTATCGGCATAACGAGCGGCGCTTCCGTCGCTGCCGTCGCTTTTCTCAACTATCTCGCCGGTTCGGTCAGCATCCTCTGGATGCCCGTAGCCGCGATGATCGGCGCTGCGGTTACCTCCCTCGTCGTCTATTCGTTGGCATGGAAGAAAGGAGTAACGCCAATCCGGCTTGTCCTTGTCGGAATCGGTATCAACTTCCTGCTCGCTTCGCTGACGAAGGTCATGCTTGTTATGAATCAGGAAACGACGGCGGCTCAAGCCTACGTATGGCTGACAGGCACCGTATACGGCACGGATTGGACCATCATACAGACCGTCGTACCTTGGGTAGCCGTCTTCATCCCTATCGCATTCCTGCTCGCGAGGAATGTGAATGTGCTGCAGCTTGGCGACGATATCGCAGCCGGAGTCGGCAGCCGGACGCAGCGCCAGCGGTTCGTCCTGCTGATGATCAGCGTAGCGCTGGCCGGAGCTGCCGTCTCGATCGGGGGCGCGATCTCGTTCGTCGGTCTGATCGCTCCGCATATGACGCGCAAGCTTGTCGGACCGGCATTCGGCGGCGTGCTGCCGATTACCGCATTAATCGGCGGAATGATGGTCGTCGTCGCGGACACGATCGCCAGAACGGCGTTCTTGCCTTACGATATCCCGGTCGGCGTCTTTACGGCTGGCGTCGGTGCGCCGTTCTTCATCTATTTGCTCTACCGCAACCGCAACGCTTAGCTTCAGGCAGTCGCATGCCAGCCTGCCAGATTGCTAGAATAACAACAAGGCAGTCCCGCTATATCGGCTACGACCGAACGGGACTGCCTTTTTAATGGAGAGACCTCTGCCTTCTTCTTTTCCTTATATAAGCCAGCAGCCAGCATAAATACGAAATCAAACCTATCGGTGTAACCAGCAGTTCGAACGTTACATAGAAAAGCCATCCGTCAATAAGCAGCCAATCTCCGGTATTTCTCATAGGGTTATTGAAACAAAACGCTACGATTGCCAAGATTATGGCAACCGTTAACGCAATCGCCACTTTAACGTATTTGCGGGTATAAGCCGTTACCGCGGACGCGGCAAAGATGGCAGATAAAATAAAGATATAAAATAATCCTTCATACTCACGGATAAAAGCAGCTAACATATTGTCCCCCTCTAGCCGGCCTCAGCAAATTGTCGCATTCTTCGCTTCCATGATATCACTAATTGGATATTACTGGACATGCGAAATAAAATTATTACATGATCATTATAAAAGCATGATGCTAGACAAGCGAAATGATTGAAGAATCCGCCTATCACACTCATAATCAAGCAAAATGGAATAATTGTTTCATCTATACCATAAATTTAATATACTTATTTGTGAAGATGGAAAGTTTCTATACTATCTCCCCTATTCCTTCCAACCCTATCGAACTATGGAGGTATGTACATTTGAATCGTTCGTTCTCGATCTCGCAATACCCTGATGTGAAAGCGGTAACAAATCAACTGGACCATTTGATTAAGCTGCCGATTTATTCAATTAAGCGCGATAAGCTGAAGCAGTACGAGAGCGAATATTTCGAAGCGAAATGCACACAGTCGAAAGCGATGATCGAAGAAGCGATGCAAATTATTCCGGGCGGCGTTCAGCACAATTTGGCGTTCAACCATCCGTTCCCGCTTGTCTTCACGAAGGCCGAGGGCGCTTATCTCTACGATATCGACGGAAACCGCTATTACGACTTCTTGCAGGCCGGCGGGCCAACTGTTCTTGGCAGCAATCCGGCAGCGGTAAGAGAGAAAGTGATCGAGCTGCTGAACGACTGCGGGCCTTCTACCGGCTTATTCCATGAGTATGAATATAAACTAGGGCGCAAAATCGCAGAAAGCATCCCGAACGTCGATATGTTCCGTATGCTCGGTTCCGGTACGGAAGCTTGCATGGCGGCCATCCGCGTTGCGCGGCTCGCGACCAAGCATAAGAACGTGATTAAGATGGGCGGCGCCTACCACGGCTGGAGCGACCAGCTCGCCTACGGCATTCGTGTGCCCGGTTCCAAGTGGACGCAGGCGCATGGCGTGCCGCGGTACATTTTCAAGCATACGCAGGAATTTTTCCCGAACGATCTGAACGACCTGGAACGCAAGCTGCGGTTCAACCGTCTCCGCGGCGACACCGCAGCCGTCATGATCGAGCCGGTCGGCCCGGAAAGCGGCACCCGCCCTGTCGACATGGAGTTTAACAAAGGCGTCGAAGCGCTCTGCCGCAAGTACGGTGCGCTGCTTATATTCGATGAGGTCGTGACGGCGTTCCGGATCGGTATGTCCGGGGCACAAGGCTACTACGGCGTATCGCCGGACTTGACCGTGTTCGGCAAAGTCGTCGCCGGCGGCTATCCCGGTGCAGGCGGTCTCGGCGGGAAGCGCGAGTATATGAAATATCTTGGCGCCGGCATCGGCGAGAAGCATAAGAAAGCAATGGTCGGCGGCACCATGGCGGCGAACCCGCTCAGCTGCGTGGCTGGCTACTATACGTTGTGCGAGATTGAGCGAACCGGCGCAATCGAACAGTCCGGCCGAATGGCCGACCGGTTAACCGCAGGGCTGCAGTCGCTAATTCACAAGTACGAACTCCCGTTTGTCGCTTTCAACCAAGGCTCGATCTGCCATCTGGAGACGGTAGGCACGATGCATTTTGCGATCAACTGGTCGAAGCCATGGCAAATTCCGTCGATTCTGAAGGAAACGTCGCGGCGCAAGAAAGAAATGGAGCATATGGGCGCTGCCTATATGGCGGAGGGCATCGTCACGCTGGCTGGCAGCCGGATGTACACAAGCGGCGCCTATACGGAAGACATGATCGACGATGTGCTCGGCCGGTTCGACCGCATATTCAGCCATGTGGCGCTGTTGGAGGAGAAATAGAAGATGACGACGATCGAAGAAGCGAAGCAGCTCGTCATTCAAGCCGGCATCCGGCTCGTCGAGACGGGGCTGATTGCCCGTACTTGGGGCAATGTCAGCCACCGCATTGACGGCGGCCGATTCGTCATTACGCCAAGCGGAAGGGATTACCGTTCGTTAACGCCTGACGATATCGTCATCGTGCAGACCGCCGATTGCAGCTACAGCGGACCCGTTAAGCCTTCCTCCGAACGAGGCGTTCATGCGGCCGTGTATAAGCAGTTTCCAGACGTCAACTTTGTCATTCATACGCATCAGACATATGCTTCAGCAATAAGCAGCTGCGGGCTGAACGCGATCAACGTTGAGCGAGGCCCTCTCGCCGGCGAAATTTTATGCGCGGCGTATGCGTTGCCGAGCACGAAGAAGCTTAGCCGCAGCGTCGCCGCAGCGCTGGCGGCGACCCAAGCCCGAGCCGTCATTATGCAAAATCACGGCGCGATCTGTTACGGCGCCGACGCCGAGGAAGCATTCTTGACCGCACAGCAGCTTGAAAGCGCTTGCGATCATTATATTAAAGCTGCTTACCGCCAGCTTAGCGGCTCGGAACGCGCGGATGCGGCGTCCATTAGCCGGTATGCGCTGCGGCTTGACCGTGATGCGGTCTCCGATGAAGGGGCGCATTCGGCGGTATTGCACGACATCGAGAAGCGCTTGCCGAACAGCCGCCGTACAGAGGACGGCTATGCACTGCTTGACCCGGAATCGGGTAATGAAGTGATGCGAATTCGGTTCGACGAACCGGAAGCTTCTTTGCCGGAAGAGGCTCGAATCTACCGGCAGCTTTATTTGAACCATCGAAGCATTCAGCATACGACGTGGAATAGTTGTCCGGAAGCGGTCGCCATCTCACAGATAGGCGCGGCGCTGAAACCGATGCTCGATGATTACGCCCAAATCGTCGGCACGTCGGCGAAAGCCGTCGGCAATCAGCTAGGCGCCGTCAACCGGGCTCTTAAGCGGTCCTCTGCCGTGTTCGTTCGCGATCTTGGCGCCTTATGCTGCGGGAGCAGCGAAGACGACGCGAATGCTGTAAGCATGGTCGTCGACAAGAACTGCAAGGCGTACGTCGCAGCACGGCTGCTGACCGATGCGAAGCCGATTCATTACCTCGAAAGCTTGCTGATGAGATTCGTTTATTTAAAACAATATTCGAAGCAAGCTGCCAAATCGGCTCATTGAAGGGTGGAATCGACATGAACCGCAGCGGTATGCCATCGTGGTACAAATGGGTCGTTCTGCTCTCTATCGTGCCTATCGTCGTCTCGACCGAAATGATGTGGCTTTCCTTGGCGCCTGTCTCCACTCTGGCGGAACAGTATTACGGCGTCAGCAGCTTGTCTATTACACTCTGCTCCATGAGCTTTATGATCATGTTCGTCTTATTCTCCGTACCTGCTTCTTGGGTTATCGACCGGTTCGGGTATCGGGCCTCGCTTATAACAGGCGCGCTTATTACGGCGGTATTCGGGATGCTGCGTGCCGTCTTCGCGGACCAGTTCGAACTGATCCTCATCATGCAGTTCGCCGTCGCAATCGGACAGCCGTTCCTGCTTAACATTACGACGAAGGTTGCCGCGAATTGGTTCCCGGTCTCCGAGCGGTCGACCGCTGCGGGCATTCTGACGCTTGCCCAATATGTCGGGTTCGTCGTTCCAATGGCCATCGCGCCTGTAGTGGCGGAACGTTCGGGCATCCCGGATATGTTCATGCTGTTCGCCATCGTTGCCGCTGTTTCAGCCGTCATCGCGATCGTTCTTACGAGAGAAGCACCGGCTGGAGTCAAGCGCAGCGAACAGGCCGGAGAGCGGCTGCACGCCGGCTCGCTCAAGCAGCTTGTTGCGAACCGTGGCTACATGCTCATTCTTATCATCAGCTTTGTATCCATCGGCATCTTCAATACGATATTAACGCTGCTCGAATCGATCGTCACGCCCCGCGGACTTACGTCCGAACAAGCGGGCATTGTCGGAGCCGTATTTATCGTCGCCGGGATCATCGGGGCCGTCATCCTTCCGGTATTATCGGATAAATTCCGCGTTCGAGTTCCGTTCTTCATCGGTGCGATTGCTGTTCTTATCCCTGCCTATGCCGGGCTCACATTTGCCCGCGGTGAGCTGCTTCTTGCCGGAATCGCCGGAATCGCCGGGTTTATGATCATGGGAGCAGCGCCGATCTTGTTCCAGCACGGCTCTGAGGCGGCCTATCCGATACCGGAAGGCGCTTCACTCGGCTTTATTCTGCTGATGGGACAAATATCGGGCACGGCTTTCGTCTACTTATTTGAAACAACGGCAGATGCGTTCGATTCCATCGTCTGGCCGATGCTTGCTTTTGTCGTCATGACAGCGGCGCTGCTTCCTCTTGCCTTCCGGATGAAGGAATCCGCCGTGTTCGTCCGTCCGTCCTCCCCGGACCGGACAGCGGCAGCGGAATCCGAATTCAAATAAGGCGGTGTGGTCGGTGGGCCTCTACGTTCTTTCGTACGATGTCGGGACATCCGGCGTCAAAACATGCATTTACCATATTGCAGAGACGATTACGCTTGCAGCCAGCGCAACGGAAGGCTACGGGTTAACGATTCACGAGCAAGGCGGTGCCGAACAGAATCCGTCGGACTGGTGGCAGGCAATGTGCCGGACGACCCGGCAAGTGCTTCGCGACAGCCAGATTCCAGCTGATCTAATACGAGGAATCTCCTTTTGCGCACAAATGCAAGGACTCGTGCTCGTCGACCAGGACGGCAATCCGGTTCGTCACGCGATGAGCTATATGGATCACCGGGCGGTGCAAGAGCACCGGGACGGTATCCGGCACGGGCTTCGGATCGCCGGATTGAACGCGCGGAAGCTGATCCGTTCGCTTATCACGACGCGTGCGGTTGCGGCCAGCGTCAAAGATCCGGTCTGGAAATACAAATGGGTGCAACGCAATGAGCCGGAACGGTTCGAACGGGTGTACCGGTGGCTAGATGTGAAAGATTACCTGATCCATCGATGCACGGGCGAATTCGTCATGACGGAGGACAGCGCCTATGCGACGCTCCTCTACGATGCCAGACAAGGAAAGAAACGTTTCAGCGAAGCGCTGTGCCGAATGTTCGGTGTGGATTACAACCATATGCCGCGCGTCATTCCATCCACAGCTATGGCAGGTCGGTTAATAAGCCGTGCAGCGCAGGAGCTCGGACTGTCTGAGGGCGTTGCCGTATTCGGCGGAGGCGGAGACGCCTCACTCATCGGCGTTGGAGCAGGTGCTGTCGAGGAAGGCGATACGCATATTTATCTCGGCACATCGGGATGGGTATCAACATCCGTCCGCAAGCAGCATCTCGATACGCGGCATATGATTGCCTCTATCGTCGGGGCGAATCCCCGTTACTATCACTATTTCAGCGAGCTGGAGACGGCAGGCAAATGCCTCGAATGGGTCAAGGACCATCTCGCGCTGGACGAGATCGGCGTTTACTTAGATCAACGGCAAATCGCCGATGCCAGCGTCCCGCACGATTCGCAGGAAACCGTCTACCGGAGCTTATACGATTATATGATGCACGCGATTAAGAACGTACCGGCCGGAAGCAACGGCGTCATTTTTACCCCGTGGCTGCACGGTAACCGCAGTCCGTTCGAGGATGCGAATGCAAGAGGCATGTTTTTCAACATTAGTATCGACACCGGCAAAACCGAACTGATCCATGCCGTAATCGAAGGAATCTGCTATCATCTGCGCTGGATGCTGGAAGCTCAGGAGCGGAAAATCCGCATCTCCCGGATCATCCGGCTCGTAGGCGGAGGTGCCCTTGCCCCTTTAACATGCCAAATACTGGCCGACATTCTAGGGAGAGAGGTCGAAACGGTCGACGAACCTCACAACGCCGGCGCCATCGGAGCAGCCGTCGTCGCAGCGGTCGGCCTCGGCGTTATTGGATCGGTCGATGAGGCCAAGACGCTGATTCGCCCAAGTCGGCGATATGTCCCGAACGAGAGTAATAAGGCGGTATACGATACATGCTTCACGGTTTTCCAATCGTTGTATGCAAGCAATAAAAAGGCGTTCAGACAGTTAAACGGTATTGCAGATGATAAGCCTACCATTCATAATAATTACAAGAATAGGAAGGAATTATCCGTCTAATCGCCTTATTATTCACCTTCGATAACGAGAGGAGCTTGAATGTATGAACGAAGATGTAAAGCTGTTTCTAGAATCCGTACAGGTACCTTGGCAAGCCGAACTGTGCGTTAGCCTTCGCGATGCCGTCCAGCAAGCGATACCTGATATGCAGGAGCGGATCCAGTACAAGAAACCGCATTTTCTGAAAAACGGCAAGTATGCCGCCGTCATCTCGACGTCTAAGGATGCGGTCAGCTTCACGATCTTTAATGCGGCCGAGCTGACACTGCCTGGCAATCTGTTCGACGGCCCGCCGGAAAGAAAGACGATCAAGCTGCGCAGCGGCGAGTTACCGGTCGAGCTAGAGCAGTTGTCCACTTGGGTGAAGGAAGCAGCTTCCGGATTATAGCTCATGCCGCGTACAAAACAGTGAAAGCCTGACCATAGTTGGTCAGGCTTTCACTGTTTATGAAATTTATAGTCATGCCATCAGGCTATCACAATAATAATGGGGTTGCTGGCTTCCTTCTGTTTTTCGAACGCATATACCTTAATCATTCGCCCAGGTTCAAATGTTTGATACAGTTGAATTGAGAAAGAACCATCCTCGTTCACCATGTCTCCAGTGATCCATTCATCTTTCTCAGTAGCAACATAAATGAGTGCGCCTGGTTGGCTGTAAGTCCCTTCGATGGTCGTAGACTGTGCTGTAACAGCGCTTGTCAGTACAGGTGGCGCCGATTGAGGCGATTGCTGAATTGTAATGTAGACAGAATCGCTTGGAAGTTTACCGACCTCATCACTAATGATATAGATCCGTTCACCACCCCGTATTATCGCTTGGATCCAAATCTCCCAATGACCGTCGTTCATGTCGGCATATCCAGCACCAATCGGACTGCCGTCGTCGCGAAATACCTCAAGAAATGATTTTTTGCTGGCGAAGCCGCTAATGGTATTGTTATAGCCATAAATATTAGAAATATTGTTCACGGAAGGCTGGCTAGTCCTCTCGACCGGCGATATTGTCGTAATCTCTAATGGATCGCTCAATACTTTGCCTGCCGCATCTGCTTTTATCATAATCTTATCGCCGGGTTTCACAGCAGGATTGCCCGGCATACTTAAATAAAAAGTACCTTGTTCGTCCGCTCTGTTGCTGTAAATAAGAGTGCCGTCCTCATAGTAGAAATAGACATCGGCATGTGGGAGTGTTACTCCGCTAAACACATAGTCCCTATCCGCATATACCGAAGCACTCACGCTAGGAATTGGTGTCTTCTCGGTCGGAGCAACAGCTGTAAAAATGACCGGTTCACTTTCCTTCATCCCATAGAGCTTTGCTGTCACCTGATATTGCATACCAGTTGTAAGCTCTACGTTCCAAAACTCATTCATTCCTTCTGAATACGTGTATGCTGACGTAATAATATCACCTTGCATATCTTTCAGAAATAAATCCGCATAAGGCAGCGAGTACACCGTCACATAGGAATCGCTATATACGGCGCCCCGAATTTCCGGAGTCGGAGTCACAGGTCTGTTCTTCACTACTATAGGTAGCGGATCGCTTAGTAATTTCTCACGGCTTTTGGCCGTCAAGTATAACGTCTCACCAGCTATTGGTGCCGAGTTCAACGTTATATTATTATAGGTTCCATAATCATCATAAGCTGTACCTTGACCGATTACGGTACCATCCGCTCGTGTAATAACAATGCGTGAATCCTTCTCTGCGATTACCCTTATGGAATCATCATCTTCTAAAATATCCGCAGAGATGGACGGCTGTCCTGTAGTAACTGTCGGCGCACTTACCGTGATCAATACGGGAGTACTCCGTCCTTGGTCTTGTCCCTGTGCATGTACGAGTAATTGATCACCGACATTCAGCTTGGGACTGTTGAATAAACTCATCTCAAACGGTCCGCCACCACCAGTCCACCAGCCAATACTAGGGCCATTCAGTGTCCTAACGCTAATGTTGGTTTCGGAATTGTTCAATGCCTCAACGGTCCCATGAATATAAATAGATTCACCGTCGTATACAGCGCTTGTTACAGTAGGAGGATTCGTCCTTGTTCTCTCTAGAACATTGATTTCGATTCGCTCGCCGCTCCATCCGCCGTCTGAATACACCGTCAAATACAATTTATCGTTGGCATGGAGCACCAGATCCGGATTATAATCCATCAAGTTAAACCCGAAAAACATTCCGTACTTACCATTCGGCGTTCTCAGCTTGGTTCCGTCGGCTAATTCAACCTTAATCTGAAACGGTCCATTTAAACCGCTGACCATCCCTTCAATATATCCCGTATCAGCAAAAGTCGTTTCTTTTATATCAGGCTGTGGAGCACTCTCCTCGATCACGATGTCATCGGTGTTAAGGTCTTTACCTGTCTCAACGGTAAAAGTTCCACATGAACATACACGTATATTTTCCGCGTATACATTGAATGCATAGTTACCGGCGGCAACGTGGTTGAAAGTGAATTGCCCCTGTTGATCCGTTCTGTTCGAATACGTACCCGCTGTTCCGTTTATGCCTTCTAATTTGATAGCCACCATATAAACCGGGAAAGGATTTGGGAATTCATAACGCTTATACATCAAACGTCCCGTTACCGTGCTAGTCGATTTGGATACGGTAACCTTCGGCGCCGTCACCGTTGACGCACCTTTATAGGATAAGGAGTATACGACATCTTGACTGTTGTCTTCGTGGCCCTGTACCGCCGGAACCGTTAATCGAACGGTCGTTTTATTATCCAGAAGCTCAACCCTGCTACTCTCGATCCGCTGCTCATTCCCGTTATCAATCTTCTGGAACACAGCGAAGTCCGATGCAGGAGGAGCACTGCTCAAGCTCTTATCAAAAATAACATCAATCGTTCCGTTCACTGCGCTTATGCTTGTGATTGCAGCAGGCTCAGAATTTCCGCCTCCGCCGCCTACCGGGAACCCGCCCCCGAAGAAACCGCCCATAACTGGAGCCGATTGACCGGGCAGAACGGAATCTTTGGCCGCATCAGCCAACTTGACGTTGTCGATCTTCCCGTCCCCTACTATTGTTGTTGTGCTATTCAAGTCTAGGTTCTGAATCGTAACCGCTTTCTGAAGCGTAAACTTCTTAATCACAAGCTGCCCGCTAACCGTCATTCGAACAATCGTACCCGAGACGAACGTAAGATTGCCCACATTGCCATTCACCGTAAACTGATTTACGCTGCCTGCAATCGACAGTTCTCTCTCTCCTGCACCGGACCGCTGCGGAAGAACGGTTACATTAATAAAGCCGTCCCCGGCACTGCCTAATTCCTCGAGTATAGCACTTCCTACAATTTGAGTATCCTGAATGACAGTCGTGCCTTCCGAGACTATTCTTACTATGTTCGATGCTCGATCAACAATAACAATGCCAAGCATGGAATTGTTAAAATGAATGCTGTTCTTGCCGCCGCCCTCGATTCGAGTCACGCCGTCAACTTGCACGCCATCCAAGTAAACGTTTCCGTCTCCAACCTCGGAGCTAATCGTAAGATCTCCTTTGATATGCACGTTTTTAAGTGTTACATCGGACGATTGAATGACTACGGGGTTATAGACCGTGCTCACAACGCTATTGCCATACGTTCCTGCGGTCTTGTAATAAACCGGATTGAGCGTAAGCGCTTTCTTAATAACAACTACAGATTCGGCCCGCGTCATCGCCCGTTGGGGCTGAAAGGTCCCATCCTCGTTCAGGCTCATAATTCCATGCGCCAATGCCAATTGGATGGCATCCTTGCTCCATGCCGGAAGAGCGCTTGAATCTTTGACTGTAATGACGTTATTTGTATCATCATTCGGCAATTTAAGTATCCGGGTCAACATGACAGCTGTTTCTTGCCGGGTTATGGTCAGTTTAGGCCGAAAAGTATTATCGCTAAAACCGCTGATATAACCTTGCGCTATCGCTTTTTGTACTTCTGCAAATACCCATGTGCCCTCTTTCAAATCCTTGTATTGAATAGATTTTGCTTCCGTGAACTGAAACGCTCTATTAACAAGCGCTACAAACTCTCCTCTTGCAACAACCTGCTCAGGCCGGAAGGTGTGGTCCGGATATCCCGTCACGAGCCCCTTATCCAACCACTCCTGGATGTCCGCTTCTGCCCAGTGCCCCTTAATATCTGTCATTTGACCTGTACCAGCAGCACCATAAACCGTACCAATGGGAATAAGCATTAACGATAATACTATCAAAACTAAACGTGGAATGAATCGACTGTGCGACACTTGAATGTGACACCTCTCCTTAGATCGTTCTATTATCAATAATATAACTAAATTCCCATCATTCTACTATAGAAATCACTTATTATCTAGCTCTATCTACCTAGAAAGAAGATTAAGTATAAGATTTCTATAAATCAATTTTCCTTCGTTATACCCTGCGAGCAACAACGACGTATCGCTATTGTGCCTCGTCAAGCTTTCACTGAACCAACCGCTATCCAGACGATAACGGGTCGTCAGCTTCGTCTTGGTATCGATCGTGATCAACTCGTTCGTTGCGGTCTTCCTATCATCGGCAAGAACCACCGGGTTTCCTTCCATCGAAAACATCAGCTTGTCTTCATACAGCAGCAGGTTGCCTATATCGGAATACAGTTGACTGAATACCGGTTCGGCCTGCCCCTTTTGCAGATCAATACGCAATATGCGGTACCCTTGGACAAAAAACAGCATGCCATTCTTCTCATCCAACGCATAAGATCCTTCCCCATGCGGCGTCATATCGTAGATGCCGTCCGGATTCGAACGGGGAATCTCAATGGTCGACAGCCACCGGCCTTCGGCATCAAACCGGTACATCCGTGTATCGAACAGCATAAGCACTTGGCCGCGGAACGGAATGATTTTGCCGGATGCGCTGTCATTAACGCTATAACCGACGAACAAGCTCCGATAGGTTCTCTGCTTCGGGTTATACAGCACAAGCTGACTGTCTTCATACACCCAGCGGATACCGGTATTCGGATCCTTGTAATAAGCCTCTTCAGAATACGGGTCCTCCTCGGACGATTCCTTCGTTGAGGTTATCGTCGTCTTAGGCGCTGCCGTCTGCTCTAGGACATTAAAATCGGTATCCAGCAGCGTCCTGCCTTTCAAACTGTCAACTTGAAGGTGTCCATTCGACAGCAGACGAATCGCGTGCGGCATCGGAATTTCCAATTCGGCGGAGATATCAAAGCTCGTTCCGTCAATCTTCACGATCCGATCAGAGTAAGTATCGGCGAAATACCAATCGTTCCCCGATTTCAGATAGTCCTGCGCTCCGTAATAATCAACGCCTTCCCCGATCGTCGAAGCGGTGCCGAGCGGAAGCTTTCGCACTAGAGCCGGTTTGCCGTCTTCAAGCCGGTACAGCTCGTCCTCCTTCAGAATGTACCATATTCCATCGATCAAACGAGCCTGCATCTCTTCCCATGCATCGCCGCAGCCGGTAAAACATTCATCGATAGAGTCGCTGGATACCGCTTCCTCTACCTGTTCCGGAAGCCGGTTGCTTTCCCTTATTCTGCTCGTAATTTGCTGCGGCAGCCTTCGATCCGTCTGAGCGTCTTGAGCCTCTGCAACTGCCGTCTGACCGTCCAGCGTTAATGGATGCGTCAACTCTTGCAGCCATTGCCCTCTCATACCGGTACCGTTGTCTGCTGCGTTCATTAGATCGTAGAGGGACACGTATCGGGTGCCTTCCGATGTACGGTATGTGAACCTTTCACCCTCGGTCGACTCATAGTTGGCTCCTGCCGTCGAATAGCTTGTCCGGTGTACGGAAGGCAGATTGTCATATTCCCGGTCGAAACGAATCGTCTCGATCCGGTCATCGCGAATCCGATAAAAGTTGAACAGATCAACCATGACCCAATCCTCGCTCAGAAGCTCCGGCTCCGCCGGCAACCGGGATTGCATGCTATAATTCGGGAAAGACATCATACTTAGGCCATTGCTGCTGCTGAACAACCCTAACGGATAAGGATATCCATGCAGATCTTTCTTCAACGCAAAATCGTCCGGAAACAAACCATTATATCGCCAAATAATGCCCGGCTCATCCGCAATATAAAAGATAATCGTTCCACTGTGATCCTCGAACGTATAAAGCTTGCTCCCATCCTTGAATGGAAACACCGCTTCCCGGTCGAACTTGCCGGTCTTCGAAGCCGGTGCCGAGTGCGGCGCAGATACAGCACTCCCGCTCTCATCCGTACCCGAACCTGGTTCCGCGTCCAGCCAAAACCCGCTTTCCGCATTCACTGCATATGTTTCCGCATAACCGGGAAGGACTCCATATTCTTTTGTGCCGTAATTCTCAGTGGTCTCTAGCAAGAAGAAATTTAATTGATCGCTTACGGTTATACTTATGTACTTGGGATCGAACGGAATATCGTTCAACGTAACGGCATCAGCAGCATCTTCCCCGATCGTAGCAGTATGCCATACGCCATTCTCACCGGCATAATCGCCGATAAGAAGCGTGCTGCCGTTCCGCCAATAGTAAGCTTGTTCCCCGGACAACGTTATCAAAGGACGAATGCTCTCTCGAGCGCGATCGGCCCCGACTGCCGATTCATATATGATCGAGCCGTCCTGTACGTACACCGACTGCTTCGTCGTCTCGTCTTGATAAAGCAGCAGCGGTTCATTCGGATGAGACGGGAACGGCTTACCCTCCTCCGCCCGCCTTGCAGTCATGCGGTTAACAGCCTGCTCTAAGTCTCCCTCTGGTTGCTGCTGATCCAGCGAAATAGATTCCGTCTTTGCCGTCTCAACCGTTTCACCGCTCTCTTCTTTCTTGCAGCCCGCGATCAGCACGAGCAGCAACAACAACAAACAGACCGTCCCAGTAACTCTAACATAACGTCTCATCCTTAGGACTCCTCCACTAATCAGACTATCGCATTGTACTAGCCGGCTGCATTAGTGCATGGTCGATTCATTCGGCTTTAACTCCATTAACTCTCGCTTTGAGACATCGTAAATAAAAGTGCCGCTGTATTCCGTGTCCTCTGTACCCGTCCACTTCACACTCACGCTCAGCCTGTCGTCGTCCAGCCATTCAACCGCTTCCCAATAAGGATCAGGGCGTTGCTCGTTCACGGTAGTTGTTCCATCCCAGCGCTCGCGCAGCTCATCCAGGCCGGGAAGCATCACTTCCGAGAAATCGTTGGTATCGACGATAATGACCCCGCTCCAAGTGCGCGCCATATACGAGACCGCAACGTAGCGGCTATCAGGTGACCATAGAAACGACTGCGTATAGTAGCCCGGCGTCATGGACCATTTCGTTTCCTTATTTGCGGTATCCGTTAAACGGATGCCTTCTGCTGGATACAATCCGCCTGCAAATACATCCTTGTTGATGCCATAGGATTCAATCCGGTATCTTCCATCCGGAGATTCGGCCGCCGCATGCTCTACCTTCGGCTCGCCCGGTTGCGGCGCTTCGGTCGCTTCAGCCAAAGCCGCCGGCTCGCTGTGCCCCCCGGAGACTTCAACCGGTCTCACAATGACTGCCGAAGGCGACCAATTCACCAATAATTGACCGAGCTCTGCTCTATCTTTCCTAAGCTCGTTCAAATCAAAAGCATTCACGAAATCAGCCCGCCGATAGGTATATCGCCGGAATGAAGCCTGTTCCGACTTCGAGTTGCGGTAAGCGAACGTTATCTCGTCCACATTATCAATCATAATAAATAAAACGAGAGCATTGCGGCTGCTGTTGACCGTCAGTTGCGATTCCGGTCCGGCATCCGGGCGGTAGGACATCAACTCGGCCATTTCGGACGCCGGTTCATAGAAGACGGTCAAGCCATAAGGAGTCATCGCAGTCTGCAACGCAACGGATTGCCGGATGTAGAACGTATCCGGCAGCGGCAGTTGATCAACCAGACGAACGACCTTCGAATTGTCGCCAACGAAATCGGTGCGATCAGTTGCAAGCTGCTCCAAATGATAGCCGGCAAACTCCGGGGCTGGTTCGACTTGAAGTACAATCTTGCTGCCCTCTTCACGGAATTGAACCGCCAGCCAGATCCCGCACACAAGTAAACCGGCCAGAACAACGAGCATCCACACAGCGGGACTTCTCCTGCTGTGCCATCTGATTTTGACCATTATCCCCCACCTGCTTCCGAGCGGACGATTCGTCCAGCGTTATAGTTATAACTGGCCTCCAGCGGATGGTCCCATGCATCCTCTTCCAAGCTGGTTAACGCGCTGATCTGGAACCGATGAGTCACTTCGTCCATTCCCGCTACACTTTGCCCCACGAATGGCAGCTTCAAGGTGCTTTTCAATGACAAGCTCTGCTCCAATTCCGGACCATTCCACCTGTATATATCGATATCCGGGAACTGCATATGCAGACCTTGAAATTGGTTAACAAGCTCCATCGTACCGTCCCCGTCCAAATCGACGACACTCGGACTCCCCCAATTGTCGAAGCCGTACCACTGATCCTCATCTCTGTCGTAGACCAAATAAAGCATTCTTCCCGGCCCGTTGCCGAATAGCTCTGCCGCTCCATGAACGATGCGCCTAGAGTCCCCGTCCTTATTCTCGTATCCGAGCTTAACCAAAGACAACTCAAGCAACGGAGACTCCTCTGTCTCTAGACTCATGGAGAAACAATCATTGTAATAGTACGTCTTGTTCCGGTATTCCAACAGCGCTGCGCTTTCATAATCGAGGCCGCACAGTTGATCTGGATCCATCTCCTTATATACAGCCAGCGAAACCGGATTGCCGTCCAATGTGCCAAAAGAAAGCGTCCGCACAAATTTCCAGGTCTGCTTCGGCTCCATCTGCACAAGCTTATTCCATTCGACCGCTTGAAACGGAAGAGCAACCTCCTGCGGAAATTGGTAGTGCGCCGCTGCACTCTTCGGTTCTGCTTCTGACTCCGCCTCTGAAGAAGCCTCGGCAGACTCCAACTCCGGATTGTCGGAGATTGAACCGCTGTCCTTCTGCTGTTCCTGCACCGCTCCATTCGAAGTTGCACGACCGCTACGACCGCTGTCCGATTCACGGGCACCGCATGCAGTCAATACGGATATCACAATACAAAAAAGAACGATTGTTATCTTAGTGCTTCTTAGCACGGCCTATATTCCTCCCAGAGCTTACGCCTATGGTACTAAATTTTAGACGAACGGGAAGAAAGAATGTTACACGCCGGCTTCCTAAATTTACATTAAAGCTTAACTTGCCCATGATCATGCAATGACAAATCTAGTTAACAATGGAAGAAAGAGAGGAAGAAAGGACAGGATCGCATTGGAGGATATTCGGGAAGGCAGCGTCTCCGTACCAAACCGTTCTATGCCGCTTACGGCCGGCAGCAAGCCCGGACGAGTTCCCGCCGCATTCGTCAGAAGAATGAAGGAATCGTCGCTCGGTTATTTGTTTTTGCTGCCTTCGATTACGCTGTTCGGGTTGTTTTTATTTTATCCGCTCATCCAGTCCGTCTACTTAAGCTTGCATTTGACAGACCCTAGGGGACGGGTAGCCGCCTATGTTGGACTCGACAACTTCACGAGCCTGTTGTCCGCCAAGTCATTCTGGAACAGTCTGCAGGTTACCGTTCTGTTCACCTTGCTGACCGTTCCAACCGGAATTGTTCTCGGCATCGTAACCGCTGCTCTAACCCATGTGAAGCGTCCAGGAATGCGGCTGTTCCAATTCGTATTCTCGCTGCCGCTCGCACTGTCTGTTAGTACATCCGCTGTCATCTGGGCGATTCTCTTCCATCCGACGCTCGGCATTCTGAACTATTTGCTGAAACAGTTCGGGCTTCTGCCCGTGCAGTGGCTCACAGACCCGTCTGCTGCACTGCCGTCGATCGCGCTCATGACGGTCTGGATGCAGTCCGGCTTCAATTATATTATCGTGCTGAGCGGTCTGCAGAGCATATCAGGCGATTACTTGGACAGTGCTAAGATCGACGGAGCCGGTCCGATTCGCACCTTTGTCCGGATTGTGCTGCCGCTATTGTCGCCGACCCTCTTCTTCCTAAGCGTCATTTCCGTCATCGGATCGTTCCAAACGTTCGGACAAATTCATCTGATGACAAAAGGCGGCCCTGGCGGCTCGACCGAAGTGTTCGTTTACTCGATCTATAAAGAAGCGTTCATCAACTACCAATACGGCACCGGCAGCGCATATGCGCTTGTTTTGTTCATCATCATTCTTGCTCTTACCGCGGTTCAATTCCTATTCGTGGAGAAGAAGGTGCACTACCAATGAGAGGTTGGAATGCTGCATTTAAGCTTACGCTGCTCTACGGACTGCTGGCGGTCCTTGCGTTCTGCGTATTATTCCCGCTGCTGTATACGCTGTTGCAGTCTCTCATGACGCAACGGCAGTCGCTCCAATACCCGCCTGCTCTGCTGCCTGATCCGATCTCCTTGCAGAACGCCGTGAACGTGTTCTCGTTAATTCCGGTCGCGGACTTCATCCGCAACAGCTTCGTCATCGCCGGGGCGATTACGGCCGGACAAGTCGTCATCTCTTCTCTGGCTGCTTATGCGTTCGTCTATCTTTCTTTTCCGCTGCGCAAATTTTGGTTTGCTCTGTTTCTGGCCACGATGATGATTCCTTGGGAAGTAACCGTCATCCCGAATTACTTGACTATCAAATCATGGGATTGGCTGGACTCGTATCAGGGGCTGATCGTACCGTTTCTAGGCTCTGCTTTCGGCGTCTTCTTGCTTCGGCAATTTTTTATGCAGCTGCCAAGAGAGCTGTTCGAAGCGGCGAAGGCCGACGGCGCGGGACCGATCCGCCACTACATCACGATCGTGCTGCCTCTGTCTCGTCCCGCGATCGCTTCTCTGTCCGTGTACGTATTCCTCACTTCATGGAATATGTACCTGTGGCCGCTTCTGACGACGAACAGCAGCGGGATGCGGACCGTGCAGATCGGGATCGGCATGCTTCGATTCGAAGAGATGGTATCGTGGAACAACGTGCTCGCCGGCGTCATGATCGTCCTGCTTCCATCCTTGCTGCTGCTCGCGCTTGGGCTGAAGCAGCTCGTGAGCGGCATAACAGCAGGCGCCGTCAAAGGATAGCGCCAGCTCTGCCCGATGGCAGCGTCCGTTTCCTCTTCACGGATTCGGGCGTTCCCATAGATTGATTAAATATGAGGATAGAGAGGGAGAGAGACATGCCACAACGGTTCAAACGATTCGGACTAATGGGGATGATCGCCGTACTGCTATTCATTGCAGCAGCATGCGGCAACAGCAATGACAAAGACACGAAGGACTCGGATGCGACAACGGCTGCGGCACAAAACGAGAACAAATCAGGTACAAGCGAATCAACGACCGCCGAAGAACCGAAGGAACAGACACAAGAAGCAGCGGCAGAACCAGTAAAAGTCGTCTGGTGGCATTCCATGAGCGGCGAGCTTGGCAAAGCAGTAACGCAGCTCGTCCAGAACTACAACCAGTCGCAGAACAAGGTGAAGGTCGAGGAAGTCTACCAAGGAACGTATGATGAGAGCTTGAACAAAATGAAAGCTTCGATGGATTCCAAATCGGGCCCGTCGATGATCCAAGTATACGAGATCGGTTCCCGGTTCATGATCGACTCCAAAGCCGTTACGCCGATGCAAACATTTATCGATGAGGACAAGTACGATCTGTCTCAGCTGGAGCCGAACATAACGAATTACTATACGTTCGACAACAAGCTGTATTCGATGCCGTTCAATACTTCCAACCCGATTCTGTACTACAACAAGGACATGTTCAAGAAAGCGGGACTTGATCCTGAGAAAGCTCCAGCAACATTCGAGGAAGTGAAAGAAGCGGCAGCCAAGCTGACTGCATCCGGCCAAGGCGGCGCAGGCTTCGCCATCTACGGCTGGTTCATGGAGCAATGGTTCGCCGACCACGGCGCCGATTATATTAACAACGGCAACGGCCGCAGCCAGACGGCTACGGAATCGCTGCTCAATTCGCCGACTGGCGTCAATACGTTAACGTGGTGGAAAAGCATGATCGACGAGAAGCTCGCTGTCAACCTCGGCCGCGACACGGCCGATACGAAGAAAGCGTTCCTCGCCGGACAGATCGGCATGACGATCGACTCGACCGCAGGACTGCGCGGAATCGTCGATGCCTCGCAAGGCCAGTTCGAAGTCGGCACAGGCTTCCTGCCGAAAGCGGCCGATGCCTCGCAGGGCGGCGTCGTCGTCGGCGGAGCAAGCTTGTGGATCTTGAACAACAAGCCTGCCGAAGAACAGAAGGCAGCGTGGGACTTTATTAAATATTTGACGCAGCCGTCGGTGCAAGCGCAATGGCATGTGAATACGGGCTACTTCCCGATTACGACCAAAGCATATGACGAAGCAATCGTCGCGCAAAACTTAGCCAAATACCCGCAGTTCAAAACGGCCGTCGATCAACTGCACGCCTCCAAGCCGAGCACCGCTTCGACGGGCGCCGTCATGGGCGTTTTCCCGGAAGCGCGCCAAATCGTCGAGAGCGCCATCGAAGAGACGCTGACCGGCGTGAAACAGCCGCAGCAAGCACTCGACGACGGAGCGAAGGCAATTACGGATAAGCTTAAGGTGTATAATCAAACGGTTAGCAAATAAGCATTTTCCCGATAAGATTAACTATAGATAAAAAGGGACTTCTCTCTTTCGTGCCATGGCATTCGCATGCCCTGCCGAAGAAGGAAAGTCCCTTGCTTGTGAATGTCCGTCACTGAAGCCTCGTGTGCATTCACGCGTGAATGCGTGCCAGCTTATCGGGGTTACGGACGATATAGATGCTCTGCAGCATTCCATCCCGCACATCGGCGAAGACGACGTTGGTTACGATGCCTTGCTGTACGATGGCCATCCCGGTCTGTCCGTTCATCGGCAGCATCTCGATTGCAAAGCCGCCTTCCTTGCCCGCTTCTTTGCTCATGATGCCAAACAGGAACTTCGCCACTTTCTCTCCGGAAACGATCGGATTGATTGCCGCGAACACTTTGCCGCCGCCGTCCGTAAGCAGTACGGCATCGTCGGCCAGCATGGACAAGACGGTCCCGACTTCTCCGTTAGACAACGCGGCGAGAAATCGGTTCGCCCACTGCTCTTCGACGGCTGCAGAACCGATCAGTTCTTCCTCCGCGATCCCCATTTTGCCTCTCGCACGGCTCATCAGCTTCCGGCAATTCGCCTCGCTCTTGTCGATCAACTCCGCAATGGCAGCATAATCGAATCCAAGCGCTTCCTTCAACACGAATACAGCCCTCTCGTCAGGAGACAACCGTTCAAGCAGAACGAGCATCGCATAGGAGAGCAGGTCGCGCTGCTCAACGGTTTCATAGCCGTCCTCCGCAGCGGTCATAACCGGCTCAGGCAGCCACGGACCGATATACTGCTCCCGCTTCATGCGGGCCGATTGGAGCTGGTCGAGACAGCGGTTCGTCACCATTTTGCATAGATAGGCTTTCGGCTCTGTCAACCGCTGCGGATCGATCGTCTGCACTTTCACGAATACGTCATGCACAGCGTCCTCCGCATCGGCGGCAGTCCCCGTCAACTGGTAAGCCAGACGGAATAACAGCCCCTTATATTGTTCGTATAAATTCATGATATCGCCTCTTTATTCAATGGGCTTGTTATTGCCGGTATGCAGCATGCTGGCGTAATTCCATACGAATGATTTGACCCGGAAGGCCAGCTTGCCTGTGATGATCATATCGAGCCCCCATTTGCGAGTCCAGACGAGCCCACGGCTCGGCCCTAGTCCGATCGTGAATGACGGGACCGTCGACTTGCGGTGCGAAGGAGCTGGACGTCCGGCCAGATCAGCGCATAGAATGCGGCCCAGCCGGCCCGCTTGCGGGATTGCTTCCTTGCACGTCATACTATCCGTAAGACCCGATGCCGGGTCGATAATATGAGCGCAGTCGCCAATGCTGTATACGCCGGGCCGTCCTTCCACGCGGTAGCTGCCGTCAACGATGACGCTCCCTTGCGCCGTAAGCGGCAAATTCATCCCCCGCAGCACCGGATTCGGCACGAGCCCCATCGTCCACACCGTCAGCCCGACACGCATCGGCTCGCCTCGGGTTAGCGTCAGGCTGCCGTCCTGCTCTCGCACCGCCTGCGTCCGGTGATGAACCGTTACGCCGCACTCTGCAAGAAGCCGCTCCAGCTTGCGGCCGACCTTCGCCGGCGCTTCACGGAACAGTCTCTCGTGCGTGTTCAACAAGTGGACCCGAACATCCATCGGATTCAAACCGTGACGCACCGCTTCATCCTTCATCGCATAAGCGAGTTCGGCGGCTGTCTCGATGCCGGTAACGCCTGCTCCTGCGACCGCTGCGCTCATTAGCTGCTGCTTGCTTGCCGAATGCTCGCCGCTTGCTGCCAGCTTCATATTGCGGCGCCACTGCTCTCCGATCCGTTCGGACGATTGCGGGTCAGTCAGCGCAATGCCACCTGCCCCCGCCTCCGGTCGCCGCGCAACGCTGCCGACCGCGACGACCAATACATCGTACGCTAGCTGTTTGCCGTTTCCTTCGGCATCCTTATAATAGAGCTGCTTGGCATCGCCATCGATATGCTGCGCCGCACCCTGGATGATCTCCGTCCCGTCTGGCAATACCCGCTGCCAAGGAACCGTAATTTCGTTCTCGCCTACCGCTGGTTTGAACAACAATACTTTGCGCAGATGGGCCGGTAGCGGGTCAAGCAGAACAAGTCTCAGCCTGCGGCCGGACTGCTCCTCCTGAACCGACTTGCGGATAGCCTTCAAAGCATGAATCCCTGCATAGCCGCCGCCGACAACAATACACGTCATTTCTTTCATCGTATCCTCTCCCTCATTTTGTTCTGCTCATAGAACGGGGAGGGGGGCTTTTTTGTGACAACAGACTATTTAAAACTTAAAATACCAAAATATTGCGTACTCGCCTGCCGCCGGAGTGTTGGAATATAGCATCGTATCGACTGCGCCAATGACGAAACCGTTCTTGGCATAAAACCGGCATGCCTGCACATTCACGTCCTGCGTCTCCAACATAAGCCCCGCATATTTATTTTCCTTGGCCCATTCTAGCGCCTGCCCCATCAACGCCCGGCCTACGTTTTGGCCTCTCCAAGCATTCGCAACTCCAATATCCTCGACTACGACATACCCGTTCCAGTTCGAACGCAGCCTTATCCGCCCTATGCATGCGTCATTCTAACGATCATAGCCCATTCTCCTATATAGCGGTATGCGACAACTAAAAAGACGGCTCTTCAACTTCGTGAAGAACCGCCTTCTTGATGCTCATTACTATTGTCGGATTGTCGGATTACTGCTATTCCTGAGCCGCTTCGTGGTCATCCTTGATTTTGTACAAGGCTTGCAGCACCAAGTCGGAAGGATCGCGGTTCATCAGAATGAACGTCGCGAGCAGATTGATTGGAAAAGCGCATACATTGTTGCCGTCAACAATCGACGGGAACCCGGCTTCGAACACGGGACCTTGCTCTTGATGCCAGCTAAGACCCGCATGAACTTGCTCCGGTTCGAATTCTTCGCGAACAGCCGCTATGCATTGCGGAACGAGCACATTGTCAATCATCGCTTTCGCTTCATCTTCGCTTGCCGGCGGTTTAGGCAACAGTCTTCCGCCTTCCGTCTTCATCATATCGACGAAGAAAGATGCCATCCACTGTGCCGGATTGCTTCCACCCTGGAATTGCGAAATTAGCTCGTGCAAAAAGAAACCGCATACATATCCGTTGTTCGAAGAGTCCTTCACTTGATAAACAAATACCGGACCGTAGACTTCTTGGTTCAACACTTGTCCTTCGACGTTGTCGAAATGCATTTGCAAAGCGGTGAGGCCGTTATGATGAACTGCCTTCACCAATTCGGCAAATTTCTCGGAATTGACTTCCTCATTGGCTTCTTGATTGCCATTGACTTCTGTGTTTGTCGTCTCTTTGTTCATCGTCTGCTTCACCCGTTATCTATCTTATCACCCGTTCGTTTGTACAGTCTAGTCCACGTTGCATAAAGTTCGATACAAATATTAGGCAAACGACAAAAAAACTATAATAATCCCAGCTGACGGGCGCGGGCAACCGCCTCCGTGCGCCGTTTCACCTGCAGCTTGTCGAAGATGGTCCGGATATATCCCTTGACCGTACTGAGCGCAAGAAAAAGCCGTTCGCCAATCTCATGATTGGAAAGTCCTTCGGCAATGAGCCGCAGCACTTCCAGCTCGCGTTCGCTAAGCGGATCGATCAGCGGCTGTCCAATCGGCGCCCCGCTGCTGCGGAGCTGTCCTGAATTGGCCGGTTGGACCTCGGCTTGCCCGCTATTCATGCTTGCGAGCAGCCTTCCGGCATACTCCGGCATGATGCCGCTGCTAATTGCTTCGCGGAGCAGTGCGGCCATCGGTTCTCCTTCCTCGGTGAACGTGCGGACGAAGCTTCCATGCCCTAACGTCAACGCTTCGCGGAGCAGCTGCAGCGCTGGCCCATTAGACTTGAGTTGAGAATGGGCTAGGCTCTGCAATACGGTCGCTCTTAGCCGTATATCCGCCCATCCCTTCTTCTCCGCCTGCTCGCCAAGCAGATCAAGAAGTGCAAGCGCAGCTTCAGCATCGCCTTGCACGAGCCGCAATTTCGCCTTGCTCATGGGAGGCAGATCATGCCCTTCGGCCATTGCGGATGCAGCCGCAATATCGCCTTGATGAAGCAGCGCAAGCACTTGAACAGCAGCCCAGTCTTGCAGCCGGTTCACGAATTGGTGCTGCTTAATGAAATGCTCCGATTTCGCCAGCAATGCAACCGTTTCAGCTAACTGCCCCCGGGCCAGTGCCAGCCGGGCTAGAAATAATTCACTGGCAACGAACCGGTCTGAACGGTCAAGCTGCCTGGAGAGCTGCAAGCTTAATTGTCCGTGATGTTCCGCCCGCTCCATATCGTTCCATTCATAATAGATCCGGGCCAGACCCAGATGCGCTTCGCAAGCCACAGGGATTGGCGGCTCGCCTGCAAGCTCTAGTACTTTCCGGTATGTGTCAACCGCAAGCACGAGCTGATTATCCGTTTCCTGCACGCTTCCAAGACCGATCATAGACAACACTTGGATGAGAGTATGCCCGATCCTCTTGCTGATCGAGGCTGCTTCGGTATAAGCTCTGCCAGCCGAGGCGCGATCCCCCTGCAGCTCGTAAGCGCAGCCCAGCGTCCAGATCGTCGAAGTGCGGACCGGCAAATTAGTTGGACGCAAATATTCGAGCGCACGCTGCGACTGGGCTATAATCGTCTCAGGCCGCTGCTCGCTGACGGCAATCGTTGCCCGGATCGCGGCAATATGGCCGATCAAATCCTTCATATCTTCGTCTGGAGAATGGATTTCGTCAAGTACCGCCTCAGCGGTATGAAGCAGCTGCTGAACTCGCGCCACTTGTCCCGCCATTAACAGAACCGAAGCGGACATCACGCATAAAGACGGCCTTGACTCCAATTCGTCCTCCGATAGTGAGTGGAGCCAATGAAGCACTGGATTTATCACCCCGCGAAAATGAAGCGGAAGCCCTCGGCCTTCCATCAATCGGGCCGCTCGGTCTATGTCGCCGGCTGATGCAGCGTGAAGGAACGCTTCCACTTCCAAGCCGTTGTCTTCATACCAGCGGCTGGCCCGGCTATGCAACTCTGCTGTATGGATCCCGCTGTCGGCCTGCGCTGCACGCTGCCGCAGCAACTCAGCGAACAGATGATGATACCGGTACCATTGCCGCTCATGATCGAGCGGGACAAGAAACAGATTGGCGCGTTCCAGATAAGCAAGCGTTTCGGAACCCGCGGCTGTGTCAGCATCCCCCGCAACAGCGCTGCACAGCGGTCCGCACAACCGGTCCAGAACAGAAGTATGCAGCAGAAAAGATTGAACGCTGACGGGCTGTTTGCGAAGCACTTCCTCCATTAGATAATCGAGAACGAAACGGTGGCTGCCAGTGAACGATTGAATGAATCCCGCTGCATCTTGATGCCCTTGCAGTGACAGAGCTGCCAGCTGCAGCCCGGCAATCCAGCCTTCGGTCCGCTCTTCAAGCAGCTCGATGTTGTGCGGAGCTAGTCGGAGGCCCATTACCCCGTTCAAGAAACCGGTTGTTTCGGAGAGAGTAAATCGAAGGTCGTCTGAGCGCAGTTCCGTTAGCTGATCCCTCACACGCAGAAGCGGCAGCGGCAGACGCGGATCGTGTCTTGTCGTCATCACGAGATGCATGGACGGAGGCATCCGCTCGATAAGCATCGCGAGCGCCCGGTTGATCAGGTTATCCTCTATGACGTGGCAATCATCCAGCACAAGAATGAAATCGTTCGGATAGGCAATGATAGGGTGGAGTATGGCTGTCACAATCGATTCGACTGGCGGGGAATGCGAACCTCGGAGCACATCAAATATGCCTTCGCTAAGGTCTACTCCGATCGACTGCAGCGCAGCTAGGAGTCCTGTTAGAAATCGCACGGCATCGTTATCGCCCTCATCCAGAGACAACCAAGCAGCCGGCCGGTTAATTCCGGCAAGCCACTCGCTGACAAGAGTCGTTTTACCGAAACCTGTAGCAGCCGACACAAGAGTCAGCTTGCGGTGGAGTCCCTCGTTCAACCGCTGAATGAGATGAGGCCGAGCAACGACTTTGGGCCTAGAAGGCGGAATATATAATTTCGTGGATACAATAGGTATCGTCATATCTCCATTATAAGGAAGGCGATTAAAAGCCGTCAATTCACGAAACTTCCCCGGCCCCGGGCTCTTGCAGAAATAAAACGCAGCCTTGATCATGGATTCAGGCTGCGTCCAATATGCTTATCGGTATGTCGGGTTTAGCGACGGATAAGAGACCTTACGGGTCTCTTATTCGGAGCGATAGCCTGATGCGGGCGAATTAATGGGCTTGAAAGGTCGCTTAATTCGCACAATCGATTGGATTTGGCGAGTACGCAGGCACTTAAGTTACCATTGGGAGCGCTTATTTACTGGTATGTCGGGTTTTACCACGAGTAAGAGACCTTACGTAGGCCCGTAGTAGTCCGGTAAACGAACGATCATTAAGTCAGATTTTCTGCTCTATCCGCCCGGCGAGCGCCGGGCATGTATCTCACTCCTCAATAGAGACTACCGCACCTTAATGACGACATTTCCCTTCTTACGCCCTTGATCCACATAACGATGAGCGTCCGCGATTTGTTCGAGGGAATAATGTCTGTCGATGACGGGCTTCAATTGGCCCGCTTCGATCAGCCCGGCAAGAAACTGAAGATCTTCCGGCCTCTCCGTCGATACGCCGCCGATCACCTTCTTGCCGCTCGTCACCGTTGTCCACATCCCTCGAAGCACATGCGAAGCAGACATGACGGCCTGACAATACGTCCCTGTATCGGTCAATGAGCTTACACATAATGGATAAGGACTCTTGCCGACCGTATCAAAAATAATAGAATACCGCTCGCCGCTCCCTATAGTCTCCCCTCTCGTGTAATCTATGACCCGATCGGCTCCGAGCGACCGTACCAACTCAACATTGGCGCTGCTGCATACACCTGTCACTTCCGCTCCAAAATATTTGGCAAGCTGGACGGCATAAGAGCCAACGCTGCCGGAAGCACCATAGATGAGCACCTTGTGTCCGCTCTGAATATTGCCCCGCCGTAGGAAATGAAGCGCCGTAAGCCCTCCCACCGGGACGGCTGCCGCTTCCTCGAACGAGAGCCCTGCCGGCTTGATCGCAAGCGCCGACTTTTCCGGAAGGCAGCTGTATTCGGCATAGGAACCGAAAGCGAAACCAGCTGAACCGAATACGTGATCCCCTTCTTTAAACCGCGTAACGTACCGGCCGGTCTGCTCGACGACACCAGCAAGCTCTACGCCGAGGATCGGCTTTCTTGGCTTCGTGAAGCCGAGAGCGAACCGCATCGGAATTTTGAACATCGGCGGAGGCGAGAAACCCCGTACACGGCAATCTCCTGCTGTAACCGTTGTCGAGTAGATTTGAATACGAACTTCATCGTCCTTAAGAGACGGTTTCTCGACTTCCCGGAGCTGAAGAACTTCCGGTCCCCCATACTTTGTGCATACGACTGCTTTCATGTACATCCTCCACCACTCTATTTGCGTCTAGTATATAAGCAGCGGCATCTAGTTCTGTAGATACTTAAGTATGGATTTCCGATGGATTTTGATTTGCGTATTCGTTTCCCTGCTGCGGACAGAAAAAATCCTGCTCCATGAGCAGGATTCATCGTTCTCTTCCATTCTCAACGCCTGATTGGATTAGCTTCAGAACTTGCTCGAGCCACTCATCAGCCGCTGTAATCGTTTCTGGCTTGAACAACAAACAGTACAAGTACGCGCCGCTGACTAGGTCAATAACGGTTTCTTCATCCGCGTCTTCCCGTATTTCGCCTCTCTGTTTGCCCCGCCTGATAATCTGCTTATAGGCTGCACGCCTCGAGGCGATGAAACCGTCCTTGTACTGCTCGATAAATTGGCGCTGATCGAGCATGCCGGCCAGCATTCGATGAGCAGAGCTTGAATGGATGCCGAACCGTTCACCAAGCGCGGCAAGCATGCTGCCCAGCAATTGCTGCAAGTCCGTCAATGCACTGCCCGTATCCGGTACTTCCGTCTGCTGTGATGCAAAGCCGAATGCGTCTGTAATAAGCGCCTCTTTCGTTTCCCATCTGCGGTAGATCGTCGGTTTGCTGACCCCGGCACGGACCGCCAGCGTATCCATGCTGAAGCTGTATGCCCCGAATTCCAACATTAACTCTCGTGCCGCATTCAGAATCGCTTCATCCGCTTGCTGGCTGCGCGGCCTTCCCGGCTTCCGATTGGATAGATGTGCGCTCACCTTTATGTGCTCCTCGACTGGAAAATGATTACGTTACTGCATCGTAATCAAATATAAAGGTTTTAGTATTGTATTGCAAAACAAATGTAGCATATATAAGCCTATCGTTAACTCTTACAGCGTCAACGTCTCGTTCGTATTCAGCACGGCAAGCTCGACCCGATCTTGCGCCGCCGTCTGCAGCCGATCGAGCAGATTCGGCGTTTCATGGTAGATGGGCGGATGATGAATCGCACGGAAATGGATCGGGATCAATGCCTTCGCCTCTAGGACGACCGCCGCAGATACTGCTTGTTCCGGCGACATTGTAATCGGTTGTCCGCTCGGGCGCATGCCAGGGAACTGGACAACTGCTGCATTCACCGGCAGACAGACTGCATCGAACGGCCCGTATTCGCGTACGATTTTCCACCAATAGCCGTGCCACAATGTATCTCCGCAATGGATCAATTGTTTACCGCCGCTCTGCACAATCCAAGAAATCTGCGGGTCGCCAACGCCGTCTACGGAATAGGAAGCTGCAACGGTTATCGAGCCAACTTGAATCGTGTCGCCGACCGAGAAGCCTTGAAGGCCTGACAGATTGCTGCCCTCTGCAAACTTCAAGGATTGGTTCGACATATAAACCGGAACATCAGCACCGTAAAATTCGGCTATCGCTTCCGGATCGAAGTGATCCCCATGATGGTGTGTAATGAGTACGGCATCGACTGGTCCGAATTCAGAAAGCGGGAACAATGGCTCATGCGATTGGTCGAACTTGGACGGAAAATGAAACAACGGATCAATAACGACGCTTGAATTGCCGGATTGAATACGTATGCCTGCCCATGGAAGCTTTTGTACGATCATTGCGATCAGCTCCTTAATATATTTACTACACGGTATCGTAATTATATTATGAAGACTGGAAGCGAATGTCAATATGGGAGGCGTAATTATTTCGTAAAACCGTCCGTCTACGAGCTGAAGTCCGACTATTCGTTCTGTTGCGGTTGCAGAGCTTGCGCATGGTACTCATCAAATTTGCTTTTCAGGTTGGCCGCGGCATGCTCGGAAAAAATAAGCTGAAGATTGTCATCCGATTCTTTCGCAGACCAGGATGAATATGCGTACATTTTGTTCTCGTAGACTTCGATCGCGGTATTCAAATCGGGCTTACCCGCAATGGCCAGCGCAAGTTCCATCGCATCTTGCATTGCCAGATTGACCCCCTCCCCTGCAAAAGGAGACATCAAGTGCGCCGCATCGCCGATCAGCGTCACGCCAGGCTTGCGTTTCCACTGAAGTCCGACCGGCAGCATATAAATCCGCCTTGGGAGGATCGTATCGCTGGCGCAGCGGATATAATTTTGGAACGCCTCGTCCCAATCGCTGAATAACGCCAGCAGTTGCCGCCGCGCCTCATCCGGCTGATGGAACGGAATGCCGCATTGGTCCAACCAATCGCGGTCCGCTCTGAAGCTAAGATACACTTTGATTCGCCCGTCTCCGTTCAATTGTCCCAGAATCGCCTTATGATCGCCGAGACCGAACATTTTGCCGCGTGCGTTGAAGGCTGCCACTTCCGGGTGCGCCTTCGCATCGACATTTAACTCCACCATGCTTAAACCGGTATATTCAGCCGTATGTTCCGTAAGAAGCGGACGAACGCGGGAGAACGCGCCGTCTGCTCCGACGACAAGATCAACGGTATCGACAAGCCCGTTCTCGAACCGAAGCTCATGCTTGCCGTCTGCAAGAGGAACGGCTTCAATCAGCTTACAGCCATAGCGGATGATGCCTGGATCAAGTGCGCCAAGCAGCAGGCTGCACAGCTCTCCGCGGTCGATTTCCGGCCGTTCTCCTTCCGCCTCTTCATCTGCCGTCTCGTCCATATAAATGTTCCCCGTTTTATCTAGAAGACGGAAATCTTCGCCTTCGTACCGGGCAATCGACTGGAACTGTTCATACAGACCCGCTTCCTTCAGCGCCAATTGACCGGAATCCTCATGAATATCCAACGAGCCGCCTCTTCCAGCGTTCGCATCGATCGGCTCGCGTTCATACACAACGGATGGAATGCCATTTTTTTGCAAAATAAGCGCTAGCGTCAGCCCGCCTGGGCCGCCTCCGATAATCCCGATACGCTGCCCAGCTTTTGCCGTTGTTGGTGTTGTTGTCATCATAACCAGCTCCTTGATTTCGTTTGTGTTGATCAACTGCATTCAATGTACCAGCCTTATTTAAACAGAATTTAAATAATCCGCGCCTGATTGCGGGATAATAAAAAACACATCCTCGCGGATGTGTTTTGCCGGTTTCAGCTGTTCTTAAGAACAGCCTGAGCTACAGACGGAGCAAGCCGGTTCAGCCAGCGGAGCAGCTTGACCTTGCCGATCGGAATCTCGAGCCGGTCCAGGACGTAATAAGTCCAAAATTGCTCAGCGAGCTGATCCGGCGTTATTTTGCCCCGGCCTCTTCCTTTCGTCATCTCCGTATCCACAATGGGCGGAATGATCTCGAATACGCGAATATTCGTCTGTTCCAACTGATAACGGAGCGCTTGCGTGAACAGATGGATGCCCGCCTTCGTTGCGCAATAGACAGGTGCACTCTTCTTCGGCGTAAGCCCGAGCCCGGACGAGACGTTGACGACTGCCGCTTCATCTTGACGGGCGAGCAGTGGCAGCAAGGCTGCCGTAAGCTGCACGGGCGCTATAAAATTGACATGCGTCTCTTCGGCAATACGGTTATGCATGGCTTGCTGCATATCTTGTTTTTTATCATCAGCTGCGTTGCCGGTTAGGAAAGAATAATTGTATTGAATGCCTGCATTGTTCACCAGCACGCTAAGCTTCGGATGTTCATCATACAGCCTGTTCACAAGAACAGAGACCTCCGCTTCCGAACGCAAATCGCATCCATAGGCGGAGATGCCTGAATCGTAAGCCTTCGCATTCCCCAGCTTGCCAAGGTCTCTCCCTGTAATAATAACTTGGTTGCCGCTTCGGACGAACTGCTTGGCCAATGCCAACCCGATCCCGGCTGCACCTCCCGTAATGAGAACCGTATGCCCAGACTTATTCATAACACAATCTCCCCTTTCTTATGCTCAGTGTAGAGCAGAAAGAGGAGATTGAAATTAACCTAGGTTAACCGGCGGCGAATCCGGCTTAACGCAACCGGCGTGATGCCCAGATAGGATGCAATATGATATTGGGGAATCTGCTCCGCTACATGTCCGAATTGTTCACTGAACAGCCGATACCGCGCCTCAGCAGGGAGGAGCAGCAGCTCCCGTTCGCGTTTCTCCTTCTGAATGAACATCCGCTCTGCGATGATGCGGCCCAGCCTCTCCCAGCAAGGATGACGATCGTACAACGTCTGATAATCCCGGTAACGGAACGTCAGCAGTTCCCCGTCCGAGAGCGCCTGAATCGAGAAGAAGGACGGCTCCCGAAGCAGCAGCGAGCTGTATGAAGCGATCCAATCGCCTTGGCCGCAAAAGCTTTTGTTATACTCGTCCCCTTCCTTCGTCGAGTAATAAAGCCGGAACAGACCGCTTGCGACAAAACCGACCGAATCTGCCTCTTCCCCCGCGCGAACGTAATGCTCTTGCTTGCGAATTCGCTCATGAACGAGCATTGTTCGAAAATGGCACCATTCCTCAGACGGAATGGACACGACCGATTGCAGCTTGGATGCCAATAGTTGTTCGATTTTTTCCATCCTCATCATTTCTCCGGAGCATAGCGCCATTCCTATTCGCAATTCCCATGATTGCCAAGAAATTTTGTACAATTATTCGAATTCACCTAATATCATCTCGTTGAGCGCGGAGCCGGCCAATACCATCGGATATACATTCTCATCCGTCGGAATTTCAAACTCGACGAGCACCGGCCCGGCCGTCTGCAACGCTTCCTTCCATACGCGGACCGCCTCTTCCTTGCTGCTGGCCCTTAGCCCTTTGATACCGTATGCTTCCGCCAACTTGACGAAATCCGGACTGCCTGCCAGATCGATCTGGCTGTAATGACGGTCGTACATAATTTCTTGCTGCTGCCGGACCATGCCGAGAACGCGGTTGTTCAGTACGACGATTTTGACCGGCAGTTCGTGCAAGGCACAAATCGCAAGCTCCTGTGCGCACATCTGCATGCCTCCATCCCCGTTGACGGATACGACGAGCCGGTCCGGATTGCCGATCTGAGCCCCTATCGCCGCAGGGAATCCGAAGCCCATCGTGCCGAGTCCGCCTGAAGACAACAGGGAACGCGGATGATTGAATTTGTAAAATTGGGCGACCCACATTTGATGCTGTCCGACGTCCGTCGTCACAATGGCATTGCCCTGCGTCTGTTCGTGAATCATCTCCAGTACGAACTGCGGCTTGATTACAGTATCCGAATCGTCATAACGGAGCGGATGCTCTTCCTTAAACCGGTCAAGCTGCTCCAGCCAACCGCGGCGGACAGCGGACAGATCCGGCTTTGAAGCCGCTTCGGCAATTCGCATATTCGCATGAGCAAGAACCTCTTTAATGTCGCCAACGATTCCGATGTCCGTCTTGACGTTCTTGCCAATCTCAGCCGGATCGATATCAAGATGGGCGATCCGCCGCGCATTCGGCGCAAAGCCGCTTACGCGCATCGTAAGCCGGTCATCGAACCGAGAACCGATCGAGATGATCAGATCGGCGTTCTGAATCGCCATATTCGCTGCATAATTGCCATGATGCCCCGCCATGCCGAGCGAGTGCGGATGCGCGCTTGGGAAGCCGCTTAGTCCGAGCAGCGTCGACGCAACCGGGATATGCGTTTCATTCACGAATCGGATCAGTTCTTCGGAAGCGTCCGAATGGACAACGCCAGCTCCCGCGATAATTAGGGGCCTCTCAGACTCCGCTATCGCTTGGAGCAGCTGATCGACTAACGAAGCATCTACCTTCGGATTAGCATCATAGCCCCGAATCGGCTGCTGTCCGCTAACAGGCTCATAGCTCATGGATGCATTCGAGACATCCTTCGGAATGTCGATCAGAACCGGCCCCTTTCTTCCTGTGCCGGCAATGTAGAATGCTTCGTGCACGATCCGCGGGATATCTGCTGCATCACGAACCGAATAGCTGTGTTTTGTAATGGGCATCGTCATGCTGATAATGTCCGCCTCTTGAAAAGCGTCCGTTCCAATTAACGTGGTCGGTACGTTCGCCGTAATAACGACAAGCGGTATCGAATCCATGTAGGCGGTAGCGATTCCCGTAATCAGATTCGTTGCTCCCGGACCCGACGTTGCAATACATACGCCAACTTTGCCCGTAGATCTGGCATAGCCGTCAGCAGCATGCACAGCTCCCTGCTCATGCCTCGTCAGAATGTGCTTGAACTCGGAATTGCCGGCCATCGCATCATAAATATATAAGGCACTGCCTCCCGGATAACCGAATACCGTCTCTACGCCTTCCGCCAGCAGGGCGTGAAGAAGCGCTTCTGAACCGGTCATTTGTTGCTCCGGTTTACCGCTTGGGGCGTCGTGATGTGTTGTCATCGAACGTATTTGATTTTGTTCCATTTCGGGTACCCTCCTCTTATCCTTAACACAATAAACCCCTTCCTCCCTCTGGACACAGTTATTGTGCCCATAGGGACGAAAGGGGTTATTTTTCGCGGTACCACCCTGGTTCGCCGAACATCTTGCGATGTCCGGCCTCTTGAGGTAAGGGGCGACCTTACCTGCAGCACATTAACGTGTGCTTCTCCGGTTGAGCCTATTTGCCTGAACTTTGCCGTTATGGTTACGATTGTTCGGCTTTCGGTCAACAGCTCCGAGATGACCGCATGCAGCGCCTAAGGCAAAGGTTGCACCATTCCCCTTCGCTCTCTGTGCATAAGCTGACTGCCGCTATTTCTCATCATCGCTAAACATATAAAAACCCCTCTCATCCCACGACAAAGCATACGCTGTGTCATAGGGACGAAAGGGGTAAATTTTCGTGGTACCACCCTGGTTTGCCGGCGATCTTCCGATATCCGGCCTCAAGAGGCAAGGGGCTTCCCTTACCTGCAGCACATTAACGTGTGCGATTCGGTTGAGTCTACTGGCCTGAACGACAGGATGAGCGCTCTGCTTCGTTCGGCTTTCGGTCAACAGCTCCGAGACGACTTATACAGTGCTTACGGCAAAGGTCTCAGCGTTTCCTCTGCTCTCTGAACGCAAGCGGGTCCGTACGTGGTTCTCTTCATTGCTTAACAATTTTTCCTATGATAACATGCCGGGAGGCCGTTTTCAAATCAAATTTGAATGTTCATACAGAAAATGCAGAATGCAGACTGCTCCGGAAGGAGCCCTGACATCCTCCAGGGCGGTTCTGTATTAATTCGCTAATCCAGCGAACCTCAACACCTTCATGACGAGTACGGCAGCTTGCGCTTTGGTCACGTTCGACTTCGGAGCAAGCTTATCTGCCGACACCCCCTTCATAATACCCTGTTCGACGAGCAGCGCGACCGCTTCTTTCGCATATCCCGACACGGCCCCTTGATCTGCAAAACGGTCCAATGCCGCAGACGAAGCCTGCTGTTCCTTGCCGGCATACGCCAGTGCTTTTGCAAGCATTACCGCCATCTCTTGACGGGTAACGGCAGCATCCGGATCGAATACGTCAGCGCTTCTGCCATTCACAATTCCTGCTTCCTTCGCAGCAGCGATGTCGGCAGCATATGCGGAATCTTCTGCTACATCTTTGAAAGCCGATGACGAACCGTCCGGCACGATTCCCATTGCCCTGACAAGTAATGTTGCCACTTCCGCGCGTGTCAGTTCGCGGGAACCGCCGAACGTACCGTCTGCTTCAGCCTGTACGATCAGCCTTGCGGCAGCCAACTCGACATCCTTTTGCGCCCAGCCCGCTATTGCGTCCGTAAACGACGCGTCCGTCTTCACGATGCCATACACGCTGTTTCCTTTGCGCAGCAAATGTACCGTTACCGTTCCGCCGGCGTTATGAACGAACACGACCGGCACCGGTCTCAGCTCGTTGGACTCCGGCGAGTAGACGAAGCCTGCAGCCTTGCTTTCCTCGATATTTGTCCCTTTTACAACAAAGGAGTGTGTGATATAGCGATCTTCTGCCGTATTCACATCGCTAAAAGTACCGTCCTCATTCTTACTCTCAAGCTTGAACGAAATCGGCGTTGCAAGCGCCGTGTAATCTCCCTCTGCGAGCAGCTTCGCCCACTTCGCCAGTTCCGATTCGCTCGGCGCCCCGATCGTTAATCGAACATCCGCAGAAACCGGCAGCTCCGCGACCGGGATGCTGAACTCGAGGCCGTTCCAACGAACGGTAAGCGCACCGTTCTTATCTTTGGCAGAGATTGCAGCTATAACTTCCTTCGGAACAGCCACTTCCGCTTGCTTCCCTGCGCCATCCACCACGATCGGGAATGCCGGGTTCGCGGAGTCCTTAATTGCTTTCAGAGCCGCATCCGCAGGCAGACTGACAATCAGCTTGTCGCCTTCTTTTACAATTCGCGTCTCCAGCCCTTCCTTCGCCGGCTTCTCTTCCACCGGACTAGTCGGGCCGACTGGACCTGTCGGACCTGTCGTCACAACCGGAGCCGCATTCGTCTTCACCGCGAGCTCGTCGCTGAATCTTGACACATTGCGCAGCACGTCGCCTTCCCGCTCAACGGCGAGCACATTGAGGGCGTAACTCGTATCCGCGGTAAGACCGCTGATCACAAGCTGCGTGTCTGCCGTCTTCCCAACATACGTATGGCCAACATACACTTCATATCCTGTCGCCCGCTCGACGGCATTCCATTTCACTGCCAGCGTGCTGCTTCCGGCAGATACGAGCGCAAGTGACGAAGGAGCAGCAAGCGCATCCGCATCCGCCGTCCCGTCGATCGGCAAATCGTGCGCAAGCCGCGTCGTCAGCGTCCGGTTGCGGTCGCCGCTAATTTCCCAGCTCATAACGCCCGGCAAGTCCAGCGATTTCACGAGCGAAGAGATATACATCATCGACGACTCATCGTTATACGTAAGGAATACTCCGTTATCCGCGTTGTACAAATAAGCAGCTTTGGATGCTTCGTTCCAATGCTTCACGTATCCGTCATGTTTCAAATAATTTTGCTCAATGTCGGTATAATCGAAAGCGCCGTTCTCCCATGTGCCGAAAGGCGTCGCGCCTTCGCATGTCTGGTACTGGCCGTCTGCCGGACAGCCGATCCAGCCCTTGCCGTAGAACGGAATGCCGAGATTGATTTTATAATTCGGCACGCCTCCGTTCAGCTCGCCCGTCACGCCGCCCAGCACATGATTGCGAGGTGCCGTGTCTTGAGGATGGGCAGGGTCGTAATAGAGCGGTGAGTTATGATGGGCCAGCTTATCCCAGCTGCCGCTGTAGTCGTACGTCATAATATTAATATAATCAAGATAACGGGACGATTCGCCCAGACCGGAGTTCGCGACGAAATTATCGCCTTGCCCTGCCGCTATCGTCTGCAAATAATATTTGCCGTCCACTGAACCTGCCGCATCCAATGCTTCACGCACGGTCTTCG
Source organism: Paenibacillus kobensis NBRC 15729 (assembly GCF_004000825.1). Classification (GTDB taxonomy): domain Bacteria; phylum Bacillota; class Bacilli; order Paenibacillales; family Paenibacillaceae; genus Paenibacillus_T; species Paenibacillus_T kobensis. The sequence continues at coordinate 60,458 of NZ_BILZ01000010.1, forward strand.
CCATTAGCAGGAAGTTCTCCCGATCTTCAGGAGCCCGCGAATTGTCGTCTTCGCCGCCCTCCACCGGATACTCCCAGTCGATATCGATGCCGTCGAGCTTATAGGCTCTCAGGAAATCGACGACGGAGTTGGCAAACGTGCGGCGTGTCTCTTCCGTGCTGGCCATATTCGAGAAGTTGTTAGACCACGACCAGCCGCCGACGGAAATAAGCAGCTTCAGATGAGGATTCGCATCACGAATCGCTGCCCATTCCGAGAAGAGCGCCGGGTCTGCCGCCTCGTCGCCAACGATCATCTCACCATCGAAAACGTAATCCTTCTGCAGCGGGATATTCTCATTCTGGCAAGCGGCAGCTCCTGATCCGAAGCCTCTCCAGCACAGATCTGAGAAGGCGAAGTTCAGATGGGTAACCTGAGACACGTCCACTGCCGAAGGCTTGAAGTTCCGCCCCGTCTCGCTGGCAGACCAGAGCGTATAGTACGACACGATGTTGTAATCTGCACCAGGCACGACCGTAATTGAAGCGCTGTCCAGTGACCGCCACAACTCATTTTTCGCCACGACTTTAAACGAATAGGCATGTCCCTCTACGAGCGATGTTGCAGCAAAACGGTTCTCATTGCTCGAACCGATCAATGAGCCGTCCGCATAAATATCATAGCCGGTCGCGCCCGGCGTCTCTGCCCAGCCTAGTGATACGGCCGAGCGCGTTGCCGTTACCGCTTGTACATCACGCGGTGCAGCCAGCTCGCCCCACGTAATCGTAACGGCGTTGCTGTTCGCCGACGTCTTCGGCAAGTTCTGGGCTGCTACTTCGAACTTGTATACGGAGCCCGTCACTGTCGCTTCTGCCGGAAGCGAGTAGGTAATGGTATTCGAGCCGTCCCATACGCCTTGTTTCCATGCTCCGTTCACATATAGATCGTAGCCGTTCGCGCCCGGAGTTCCCGTCCATGCAAGCGACACGCTGGATTCCGTAATGGCTGTCGTATGCAAATGGTGAGGAGGAGCTAGCGGCGGTTCGGGATATTCGCTCGTATCCGATGCGGTCGTAAATTCGAGTACATTGCTTTTGTAATCAAGCGAAGGCCGGTCGGTAAACCACGTAATATAGATGCGGTACGTCGTTTCCGGCAATAAACCGCCAATCGTCTGGTTATTGCGGTCACCCCACGTGACCCACGCGTTCGTATCCGCATTCCAGATGTCGATATCGTTGTTATTCGTTTCGTCACCGACCATATCCCAAGCAATTTTGGCCGTATTGTGCGTAATTAAATCGTTGCCATTCTCGTCTTGAGCAATCCGCAAATTAGCAGGCCCCGTCTTGGCTGGGGTCCCGCCGCCTTCTTCCGCGCTGGCGCTTGGCACGATGGATAACAGACTGATCAACAATACGAATACGAGGCAGATCGGAATAGCCGTTCCTTTGTTTCTCGTCATCGATAAGTTCAATCGGTTCACCTCTATCTGAATTAGTAGGCAGACATTGAAAGGAAGACAAGCGTCATCGGGCAGGATTGAATTGGAGGTTGCCTGGCAAGATGTGATCTTGGAAGTGACCTGGGAAGTGATCTGAGAGGTGATCTGGGAGAGAAGGAAGCTGTTCGAGTCTACTATAAGGTGCAATTAAAGCGTATTTCTGGTGTAGCTTAAGAGCTGTTCGGGATTCATCACCGCCATTTCATTTGTAGCAACATTGTAAAAATGTTCTTTGGAAATAATAATGGGCTATATTTTCTTTCGCGTTAAGGTGGACAAATCCATTATGGAGGGGGAATATAATTTGTCGAAAATTGCTTTCAGCAGGATGTAATCCCAGTTACAATAACGCACCGTTTTGGACACCAGATCAATGAGCAACACTACGAGTCGCGGATAGTACGTCGAACTCGCCCCATCCAAAATGTAACCCTATTGCCGAATAGGGAGCCACGAGCTACAATGAATGTAAATCGGCTGTGAAGCACACGCCGCTTCGATACTTTGTATCGGGGCGGCTTTTTGTTTTTTTATAAGGCCTGGGGGTGCGGTGGTATGAGAAAATTCGAGCAGAAGTGCAATGAATGGATCGCGGAACAAGTGCGGCAAGAAATGAACCCAAGAAGGCGTGAGCTACTGGAGAAAGGACTAGGGCACGGCACGGTGGAATTTGTTCGTACCATCTGGTTCCCCGTTGTCGGCAATTTCGATCGACTGTACCCGGAATGGGAAGTTCGCGATGCAAATAACGGGTATCGTTACATCGATCTCGCCTTCATCCCAAGTCACAGCGTCAAAGGCGGAATTGAAATACAAGGCTACGGATCGCACGCACGAGATCTTGATGTGAGACGTTTCAAAGACTTGTGCTGGCGGCACTCTATGTTGGCTCTTGATAACTGGCTGTTTCTCCCGGTTGCTTACCCCTCCATCATCGAAGAACCGAAGCGATGCCAGCAATTGATCTTGTCCTTTATCGGTAAATTAATTGCGGCAGACGTCCCCAAGGGATTGAATTGGCTCGAAGCCGAAACGATTCGTTTTGCAAGACGGCGGTTCCGCCCTTTTGATCCGGCGGATCTTGCCGAACATTTGCGGGTAACCATTCCACATGCTCGGCGAATCTTGCACAGCCTTGTGGAATCCGAGTTGATGGGCGTTGCAAGCGGTAAGAGCCGGTATCGAACGTATGTATTACGAACCGAGTAACTCTGTAACTCACTTACGTGCCAGCTCTAACGAATCCAGGAGCGCTTATTCTGGCATAATCAGCACGTTTGAGTTTCTAACGAACTCAGGAAGCGTTATTTGCACCATTTCGGTGGCTTTCAGGTACGATTGAGCAAAATAGCGTCGCTGGAGTTCGTTAGATTTGTTTTTAGTGCATTTTCGCTGAAATAAGCACGCTACGATTCGTTAGCGCAGACGTTTCTGGCGGTGCAGACGTTGCGAATATTGCGGATGTTGCGGACGTTGCAAACACCGCAAAAAAGCGAAGCAGACGGCTGCGCACCTAGACACGCTTCGAGTTATTAGCGAAGCAACCCAGTCGGGTCAGCTGGAGCGGATGGCGCAGCAGCACTCTCATCTTCCTAGTCCTGCGCATCCAAAACAAAAAAAAGCGGTGCAGAGACAAGCTCTGCACCGCCCTTAAGCGATTACTCGTGGAAATTCGTGCCGTCCGTTACTTCTTTAACATAGCCAGCGCGGATAACGAAATCGCCGAAGTGCTCGCCTTCGTTGCGCTCCGCTGCGTAGCGGTTAATGATTGGCGTCAGCGTACCGATAATTTCGTCCTCGCCGATGTTCTCGCGGTACAGCTTGCTCAGGCGGTCGCCGGAGAAGCCAGCGCCCATATACATGTTGTACTTGCCTTGCGCCTTACCGATGAACGAAATCTCGCCAAGCGCTGGACGTCCGCAGCCGTTCGGGCAGCCCGTCATCCGGATGTTGATTTCTTTATCGCCCAGACCCGCTTGCTCCAGAATCGGCTCCAGCTTCTCGATCAGCGTCGGCAGATAACGCTCAGCTTCCGCCATCGCTAGGCCGCACGTTGGCAATGCTACGCAAGAGATTGCGCTGCGGCGAAGCGCCGAATAGTTCGTACCTTCCTCGACGCCGTGTTCCTTCAGAATGGCAGCGATTTTGGTCTTCTTCTGAGCAGTCGCATTGGCGATTACCAGGTTCTGATTCGCCGTCAGGCGGAAATCGCCCGTATGGATCTTCGCGATCTCGCGAAGAGCTGTTCTGAGCTTATTGCCTTCCGAGTCAACGACACGGCCGCCTTGAACATATAGGTTCAGATTCCACTTGCCGTCCTTGCCTTTAACCCAGCCGTAACGGTCTCCCGTATGCTCGAAATTGAATTCGCGCGCAGGAGCAAGCTCCCAGCCAAGACGGTCATGCAGCTCGTCTACGAACCAATCGAGGCCGTGGCGGTCGATCGTATATTTGAAGCGCGCATATTTCCGTACGGAACGGTTGCCATAGTCGCGCTGAATCGTAACGGTTTTCTCTGCTACATCGAGAATTTGGTCTGGCGTTACGAAGCCGATGACTTTCGCAAGCTGCGGGTACGTAGCCGTATCGCCATGGGTCATGCCCATGCCGCCGCCAACGCAGACGTTGAAGCCGACGAGCTTGCCGTCTTCCACGATCGCGATGTAACCAAGGTCCTGCGAATAGACGTCAACATCGTTAGAAGGCGGAACAGCGATACCGATCTTGAACTTACGAGGCAAATAGACTTTGCCATAGATGGGTTCAACTTCGCCTTGTTCCTCAGCACTGTCTACAACCTTCTCGCCATCGAGCCAGATCTCATGGTATGCAGGAGTCTTCGGCGCGAGATGAGACGTCAGCTTCTGCGACCAGCCGAACACTTCGCTATGAATGTCCGATTGGTAAGGATTCGGGTTGCACATGACGTTACGGCTAACGTCGCCGCAAGCAGCCAATGTCGTCAGCATCGCATCATGGATTTCTTGAATCGTCTTCTTCAAGTTCCATTTCAGGACGCCGTGCAGCTGGAACGCTTGGCGCGTCGTCAGCTTGAGACTGCCCGTACCATATTTGTCTGCCAATTCGTCCATGACGAGCCATTGCTCAGGCGTCGAGACGCCGCCCGGCGTTACAACGCGAAGCATGAATTGATAGTAAGGCTCGAGCTTTTGCTTCTCACGCTCGTTGCGGTAATCACGGTCGTCCTGCATATAGCTGCCGTGGAATTTCAGAAGGCGGTTGTCGAGCTCCGGCAAGCCGCCCGTAATCCGGTTCGACAGTGACTCGACCAACGATCCGCGCAAGTAGTTACTTTCTAGTTTCAGGTGTTCGACGTCGCTCGGCGGTCCGCCGACCGGCTGTACTTTTGTTTTTGCCATTAGTGCTGATCGCTCCTTAGCCCACTTTGATGGGAACATGCAGTGTACTACATTTATTGATATCGCTCTTGCTCAAGCGATTAATAGACGTCGCGTTGGTAACGGCCTTGCTCTTGCAGTTCGGACAGGTAGGCTGCTGCCTCTTCAGGAGACTTGCCTCCGAATTGTCCAATGATCGAGATAAACGCCGCTTGTACGTCATGAGCCATATGCTTCTCGTCGCCGCACACATACACATGCGCGCCGTCTTGCAGCCACTTGTACAGCTCTTGTCCGTGCTCAAGCATCCGGTGCTGTACGTATACTTTCTCGTCCGAATCACGGGAGAAGGCAACTTCCAGCTTCGACAAAACGCCGTCCTTCAACATACGCTGCCAGTCCGTCTGATACAGGAAGTCCGTTACGAAATGGCGGTCGCCATAGAACAGCCAAGTCTTGCCTGCTGCGCCCGACTCTTCGCGCTCTTCCATGAATGCGCGGAACGGTGCAACGCCCGTGCCAGGACCAACCATGATAACCGGCGTATCCGGATTGACCGGCGGTTTGAAGTTCGGGTTCTGCTGAATGAAGATCGGCAGCTTGTCGCCTGCTTGCAGACGCTCGGATGTATAGACCGAGCATACGCCTTTGCGCTCGCGGCCGTGTGCTTCGTATTCGACCTTCCGAATCGTCAAATGCACTTCTTCCGGGTGAGCATTCAAGCTGCTCGCGATCGAGTACAGACGCGGCGGCAGCTTGCGGAGCAGCGTTGCAACGTCCTGCGCCTTGAGCGTCCATGGCGCGAAGTCGCGAAGCAGATCGAGCAGATCGCGGCCGTTCATGTACGCTTTCAGCTCTTCTTTGTTGTCCGGTTTCACCAGTTCAGCAAGCTTCGCATTGCCAGAGAAAGCAACGGCTTTCTCAAGCAGCGGCTTCGTCAGCACCGTAATTTCGTAATGGTGCGTCAGTGCTGTACGCAGCGAAGCCGTCTCTCCCGCTTTGCCAGCCGGAACCGCTTCCTCTGCATTCCAGTTCAGGACCGCAATAATCTCTTCGACGAGGGAAGGATCGTTCTGCGGGTATACGCCTACTGCATCGCCTGGCGCATAAGTCAGACCGGAGCCTTCGAGCGAGATCTCGAGGTGACGCGTCTCGCGGTCAGCGCCGCGGCCGTTCAGGTTCAAGTTCTCGAGCACTTCCGCCATGAACGGATTCGCACGCGTGTACTCCGATTCAGCCGCAGCGGAAGCTGCGCCTGCTGCCGGTGCAGCAACTGCAGTTGCCTGCGATGCAGCCGGTGCTGCCGTTACCGCAGTGCTGACTGCCGACAGCCAGCCGGCCGCCGCATCTTCGAAATCGACGTCGCAATCGACGCGGTCCACGATGCGCTCTGCGCCAAGCTCGGCGAGGCGGGCATCGAAATCTTGGCCTGTTTTGCAGAAGAACTCATACGACGTGTCGCCCAGCGCCAGAACGGAGAACTTCGTTCCTTCCAGCTTCGGAGCGCGTTTGCCATTGAGGAATTCGTAGAACGTCATCGCATTGTCCGGCGGGTCGCCTTCGCCATGCGTGCTTGCTACGATGAACAAGTAAGGCGTTTCTTTCAGCTTGTTCGTTTTATATTTGTTCATAGCCGACAGCGTTACCTCGAAGCCTTGACCCTTCAGCTTCTCTGCCAGTCGACCGGCAAGACGCTGCGAGTTGCCCGTCTGCGATCCGAACAGAATCGTCGCTTCGCGCGGCAATTGCGGTACAACTGCTGCCGCCGGCGCAGAAGCAGGTGCTTCCAGCACGGCACCGCTAGCCAATTCCGATACGGCTGCACTTACATTGCCTGCACGATAAAAGGTCAAAAATCCATTCAGCCAATTTACTTGAGATTCCGTCAAAGTCGGGAGCAGCTTATTCAGCAGTTCTGCCTGCTCGCTCGTGAACGGACTATTCGTCACTTGAAGTTGCAACTACATCCACCTCGCATCAATCTGTAAAAATCCGACTAGGTTACTGTGCTTTTTATACTACCTTAATACTAACCCAGTCCAGCGCAACGTTCAACGACTTCGTCGATATTTGTCTATAATATATTTTATAAAAAGAATTACTTTTAGTTATAAAGCAGCGAATTGGCAGCCGATACCACTCGAAACCCGCTGAAATCAACAAAAAACACGCCCCGGAGGGCGTGTTCTGTTACTTCGCAAAGCTGTGGCTGCCAATCGTGACGACGACGTCCAGTCCGTCCCAGAACGGTCCGCCCGATACGGCGGGATTGAAGAAATAGACCGCGTCCTTGACGTTATTCTTCCCGTTGAGCGCATCCTTAGCCGCACGCTGAGCGGTTGCATTCGGCTTGCTCTTATCCAGCAATCCGTTGTGAGCCGGCGGGAACTGCTTCCCGGAATAAATAACGCCGCGGATCGTATCCGGAAACCGCGAGTCGTTCACCCGGTTCTGTATGACGTTGGCGATGGCCAGCATACCTTCGTACGATTCGTTGCCCGCTTCCACCATCGTAATCTTCGCGAGCAGCGCCAGATCCGATTCAGTGAACGATGGCGCCGGGTTGTCGAGGAACGAAGGGATAATCACTTTCAGCTTCGCACCTGATTTGATCTTCGTCTTGCCGTCCAATCCGTTACGCTTCAGCAGCTCCGTCTTGTCGATGCCGAAATCCTTGCTGATCTCGTCCAGACCGCGCTCATCCGTAACCGTCTCAGGAAGTACAGATGCCAGCTCAGCAACGTCCGATGACGTCTTCCAGTTCAAATCCGCATGAAGCACATCGGCCAATTGACGAAGCGGCACATACAGTCTTCCGTCGTTCGTGAATGGAAGCGCATCCATCCGATAGCGTACTTCATTGAAATATACGACCGGTACCCCGTTGCCGAAAACAGCGGTATCGTTCAGTGCTGTATTTAAGGTGAGTTCTTCATTATCACTGTCCCAGCTGACATTCGCTCCAAGCATCCTAGCGATAGGAGCAACTGGCACATAAGTTCGGCCATCCCGAACGATTGCCGAGTCGGACAGCTTCACTTTCTCGCCGTCCAGTGTAATCGATACGCCCGCTGCATTGTCTGCTGCGGACACGACCGCAAGCGGTCCTAAACAAAGCAAAAACATTCCTAGCCCTATCATGCAAGTAAGTCTTCTAATCAGCTTGCTGCCTCTGATCATGCGTACCTCCTAGCGAAAATATAGGTTTCGGCTTTCTGGCTAGGCAAATTGTACCACATAACATTGCAGATAAATCATTAACATTTTCACAGAATCCGTTCACTTTTCACATAAGAGTTTGTCCAGCAGCCTTGTCAGCCGATCATTTTGCAGCGCGGTTATAGCATTCCCAGCGCTTTGAACCAACTTATTCCCACCTCCTAAAGTTGCATGCTATTGGACCTAATCACAGCAAAAAGCCTGCAGAATTATTGCGTTCTGCAGGCTTGAATCCACTTCAGCTAACTAGGTACGGCGCATATAGGCACGAACGGTGAGCGGTGCGAAGATAACGACGATGGCAAGCGCGCCGATCAGCGAGTAGACAATTTCAGAGCCGATATGGCCGGTATTCACCATTTCCCGGACTGCGGAGACGAGATGCGAAACCGGGTTAATATTGACGAACCATTGCAGCCAGTCGGGCATCGTATCGACCGGTACGAACGCATTCGACAGGAACGTAAGCGGGAACAGCACGAGCATCGATATGCCCTGTACGCTGGATGCCGTCCGCGCGATGACGCCGAAGAAAGCGAAAATCCAGCTGACCGCCCACGAGCAGGCGATGACAAGAATCCCGGAAAGAGCAACGTAGCCAAAGCCGCCATCAGGCCGGAAGCCCATAATATAGCCCATCCCGAATGTGAGCACCGTTGCTATCGTATAGCGAATCGTATCCGCCAACAGCGCACCTGCCAGCGGAGCAACACGAGCGATCGGCAGCGATTTGAAACGGTCGAATACACCTTTGTCCATATCCTCGCGCAGCTGCACGCCGGTTACAATCGACGTACTGATCACAGTCTGCACCAGGATGCCGGGAATAATGACAGGCAAATAGCTTTGCACATCGCCGGATATTGCGCCGCCGAAGATGTACGTGAACATCAGCGTAAAAATAATCGGCTGCAGCGTAACGTCGAACAGCTGCTCCGGCGTACGCCGGATTTTCAACAATCCCCGGTATGCCATCGTAAGCGAGTTCCGCACCGATTGGCGGAAGCTCGTATATTTTCTGAGCGGGCGTTTGCTTACCCCTGTTTTAATTGCCGTACTGTTCATCGTTATGCTTCCTCCTTGACGCCATGTCCTGTAATGGTCAAAAACACTTCGTCGAGCGTCGGCTTCTGCACGCTCATCTCTGCAAGCTGGATGCCTTGCTCGCGCAAGGAGATCAGCAGATCCGTCACTAGGTCCGCGTTCGCCATCGGTGCCGTGATCGTCCCCGCTTCGGAAGTCAAGCTAGTCGCAATTCCGAGCACGTTCTCGACGGTCTGGCGAGCCGCTGCGGTATGGTTCGCATTCTGCACTCTTAGATGAAGGGACGATGTGCCGACAGACGTTTTTAATTCATCGACCGTCCCTTCCGCGACGACGTGGCCGCGGTCGATGACCGCAATCCGGTCCGCCAGTTGATCGGCTTCATCCAAATATTGCGTCGTCAGCAGTACGGTCGAACCTGTCTTAACGAGCTTGCGGATCGTTTCCCACATTTGCGCGCGGGTTCTCGGGTCAAGACCGGTCGTCGGCTCATCCAGGAAGATGAGCGGCGGCTGCGCAATCAAGCTCGCAGCCAGATCGAGGCGCCGCCGCATGCCGCCGGAGAAGTTTTTGAGCGGCCGCTTCGCGGCTTCCGTCAGTCCGAATTCCTCCAGCAGCTCCTCCGACTTGCGGCGGGCTTCTGCACGTCCCAGTCCGAGCAGCCGGGAGAAGATGATCAGGTTCTCGGTCGCGCTCAGCGACTCGTCGACCGATGCATATTGGCCGGTAACGCCGATCAACTGCCGAACGATCGATGCGTCCTTCACGACATCGTAACCGAAGATGCGGCCCGTGCCTGCATCCGGCCTGAGCAGCGTCGCCAGCATCCGGATCGTCGTCGTCTTGCCCGCTCCGTTGGGACCAAGGACACCGTAGATCGAACCTGCCCGCACCTTTAAGTCAACACCGTCTACCGCCTTGTTATCGCCGAATATTTTGACAAGCCCATTCGCCTCCACCGCCCAATCTCCGTTGTTCGGTGCGATGCTGCGTTGTTGGATAACATTCATCGTTTATTTCCTCCTGCGTCGTATGTGATGAGACCATCTTATCGCGCATTTATAAACTGAATTTAAACAACGAACGGAAAATGGCATACTTGACCGAAAATCCGCAAAGCTTATAAGAAACACACCAATAAATCAGCCATAAACGCAGCAATGCCCCTTCACTCCGCATGGGGGGAGAGTGAAAGGGCATTGCTGGCTCCTATCCGTAATCTCATGTGTACTACGTCAGGCTGCTTTGCAATGATGTGCGAATTACCCGACTACGACCGTCAGTTCCTCAAAAGCTTCCGATCCGAAATCCTCGACATGATTGTTCTCGGCGAGCACCAGACGAATTTTGTTCGTACCTTGATGTAAGTTCGTGAGCTTAAACAGCTTCTTGCTCGTGATCGGGCCCGTAATTTGACCGTCGAGATAGTAGTGGACATGGCCTTGTCCAGCGACAGGCGCACCTCCGTAGTTGTTGTCGGTCAGCTTGAGATTCGTGAAGAGCTTCAAATAATACTCCCCATCAATCTTCTCTACGCGTGCATCGAGGGAGTACTGCTTATTGCCGGGCTTCACCGGAGAAGCAGCCGCCATGGACTCACAATGAGACCGATTCATCGCGGAAGCATCCGGTGCCGCGGCAACCGCCTGTCCAACCAAAATAGCGGAACCGAGGAAAACGGAAGATAATAAAATCGAGAAACGTTTAGACTTGAGCAAACTTATCATTCGATACCCTCCTACCAACGATTTGGATAAGGCCGACTAATTGCGCCCCCGTGATCTATAGTAGCGGAATCGCGGCACCTCCTACATAGACTGAGCAAAGCGTTTGACCCATTTTGCTTTAGCCGCTAAAGCGTTTCGATTGTTTGCACCGCTGGCTATTTCTTGCACTTGCACTTGTACCTTCGCTCGCACCCGTCCCTTGGAAAATAAGAGTCCCTAAGAGACCCTTAATCAATCAAACGGTCGTCTCTCCAATAAATAAGTAACTCTCAACGTCTCTTAATTGCTCGCATATCCCCCGAATTCGTGTCTTCGATGGCCGTAAGAGCCCTTACGGGACTCTTATTTCACACTCAACAGGCTGCCCAGCTCAATAAGCGTCTTTCTGCGTCCCTTAAATCGTCCGTACACGAAAAAACTCGCCTAATCGGCGAGTCTCCACAGCTCATAACGTTCTTATAAAAGCGATAAAGTCGGTCATCGTCCCGTTATACCCGAGACTTCTAAGTATCGTCGTTACATTGCCTCTATGGTAAGTTCCGTGATTCACGACTTGCTGGATGATCTCGGCAATGGAATTGGTGAAAGATTGGCCTGCCGTGTTGCTGTAGGTCACCCGCTTCTGTACATCCGTGTTGGACAAAAACAACCGCATCCGCGATTGCAATTCGTCCCTGTGCCGGCGGGCTTCTTCAACATCGGAGAACACCCTCGCCGATAACGGCGGCGGCGCTTGTTCCTGTATCCGTGCGAACCACACTTCATCTGCTGCAGCAAGATGGCCTACCGCTTCCGCAATCGAGCGGAAACCTAAATCTACTTCCTGATGAAACAGATTCGCTGGCAGCGATTGGAGATGCTGCAGCACCCGATCATTGGCCCAAACATTGTATTGATACAATTGGGTAATCCATTCGTTCATATCGATCATTCCTCTCCGCCAATAAATTCGCAGCCAATCGGCTAGGAAGACAAACGGACTGCTTTTACCCAAATTATACCACGGAGCAAACCTGTGCGGAGCGGTGATAACCTCCCGAGCACAACAAAGAGCAGCCGCCGTTCAACCGGCAGCTGCTCTATTCACTTGCTTATTTGAAACCCCGGCACGATACCATTCACCTCTATCGTGCCTTCGGTCATGATTTAGCGATCATTATCTGCTCTTCACAAGCAGCTCAACCGCCTGCTTCACGAGCTTGCTTGTATCTCCGCCTGACGTCTGCTCGTCCAGAAGGCATTGCTGAAGATTCTCGGCGACGATCTGCGCGATCGCCCGGTCGGACGCATTACGGACTGCCGACAGCTGGCCGACAACATCCTTACATGGCTTTCCTTCCTCCATGAGGCGCAGTACGCCGCGAACTTGTCCTTCGATCCGCTTCAACCGTGCTTTGATCTCATCCGGGTAATGATAGTCCATCTGTTCCCCATCCCTTCCTGTTCGATTGTTACAAGTACGATTACAAGTACGAGTATGGGTATAGTATAAGACAAATTCGTTCGCGCTCATACCCTTTGTCAGCATTTTATATAAACAGGTTCACGTTTCCTTCCGATGCGTCGCCCAAGTAAGCCGCTACCCCGCCCAGCTCGATGCCGTCGAGCAGCTCTTCCTTCTGCAAGCCAAGCAGATCCATCGTCATCGTACAAGCGACCATCTTGACGCCCAGATCCTGCGATAGCTCAATCAGTTGGGGCAGTGTCAGCGCATTATGCTTCTTCATGACATGCTTAATCATTTTCGGCCCCATGCCAAGCATCTGCATGCGTGACAAGCCAAGCTTGTTGGCGCCGCGCGGCATCATCCATCCGAACATTTTTTCCAGCAGCCCTTTGTTCGTCTGAACCGGCTGGTCCTTGCGCAGCGTATTCAGCCCCCAGAAGGTGGAGAAAATCGTAACTTCGTGGTCATAAGCTGCTGCGCCGTTCGCTATAATGAAAGCTGCCATAGCCTTATCGTAATCGCCGCTGAACAATACGATCGTCGTTTTTTTCTTACCCGTTTGTTCCATATCGGTTAACGTTCCCCTCTCCTGTTTAGACTTTGCGGACGTAAAATTTGTAGACGCCCTGCTCTTCCTCGTGCTTGATCAGTTCATGGTTCGTCTGCTTCACCCAGGCTTGGAAATCGTTTACCGATCCTTTGTCCGTCGACAGCACTTCCATCACTTGTCCGGCTTGAAGGCTATCCAGCGCTTTCTTCGCTTTCACAATCGGCATTGGGCATGCCAGACCTTTCGTATCGACAACTAAATCTTTATGCATTATAAAATCCTCCTCAAATTTGGTTGGTTTTCTGTCTTCATTCGTTCAAAATTAGTTCAACTTCTCGACCGGCCCCGTCCATCCCGTCATGCCAGGCACTACATTCACGACTTGCGCAAAACCTTGGGCCTGCAGCAGTTGGCATGCCATATCGCTTCGAACGCCGGTCCGGCAAATAACTGCGATCGGGCTATTGCCATTCAGTTCACCGATGCGGTTGGCCAGTTCGCCAAGCGGAATGGAAACAGCGCCGGTTACGTGCGCAAAAGCATATTCGGCTGGCTCCCGCACGTCCAATACCGTTATCGCCTCGCCTCCCGCAAGCTTCACTTGCAGCTCCTCCGTTGAGATGGTGACCGGATAAGCCGACTCCTGCTTCACCTCATGCGGACTCGATTTGCGAAGATAATGCCTCAAGACGCCCTCTTCCTCGAGCGTGCCCAAGTATTGATGTCCTGTCGATCTCGCCCAGCTCTGAATGTCGGCGATCGATCCTCTATCCGTCGCCTGCATCTCCACGACCTGTCCCGGCTGTACCGATTCGATTGCTTTCTTCGTCTTCACGATCGGCATCGGACAAGCGAGCCCCTTGCAGTCGAGCATAAGATCAACTTGTATATTGGCATGAATAGTCATAGTTAAAATCCTCCTTCGATTATTCGAATGTTGTGGTTACTTATCGTGGACCGCACAGCGGTTAGGACCGATCTCCATCTCGCGCTGATCTTCAGCGGACGGAGCGATTTTGCCCATATTCACTTGCCTGATTTCTTGATAGGCGTTAGGCTGCTGCGGCAAGTTCTCCGTAACGGTGCGCCGGAACTCGGTTTCGTCCTGAATGTTCAGACCCGGATTATGCTTATACAGATCACCTAGCCGGGCAGACACTTGGCCGCCTTCGCCGAGCTCGGTTATTTTGCCAAAGTGTGCTGGAAGTACAATCAGCTCTTCCGAGAGCTCCTTGTAACGGCTGTACAGCGTCTCGCGCAGATCGCTTACCCAATCTTCCGCCAGACCAGCAAGGTCCGGACGTCCGATCGACTCCACGAACAAGATGTCGCCCGAGAGCAAGTAACGGTCGTCCACGATAAAGGACGTGCTGCCGATCGTATGGCCCGGCGAATACAGCGCCTGAATCGCGATGCGCGTCCCGCCGACCGTAATTTCATTGCCGTCTTGAAGCGCCTCGTACTTGAACTGAACTTCTCCAGCATCCTTCGGCGGGAGCCAGTAAGATGCGCCCGTATTCTCGGCAAGGGTCCGTCCGCCGGAGATGTGGTCCGCATGCAAGTGCGTATCGATCGCATGCTTAATGCTTACGCCTTTCTCTGCTGCGAGCTGTTCGAATGCGTCCGTCATTCGGACGGCATCGATGACAGCCGCTTCGCCATCGGATACGATCATATAGGACAAGCAGCCTTTACCGATTCGGACGAATTGATAAAGCTCTCCTCCGCTCTGCAAGTCCGCAACTTTCACAGGCTCCAAATACTCGCTCCAAGCCCGCATGCCGCCTTCCAGATAGAACACATCACTCCGGCCCGCTTCCGCCAGCTGCTCTGCAACGAATATTGACGATCCTTCCTTGGCGCACACGACCAATACCGTTCCTTCTGCCGGGATACGTTCGATTGCGGCTTCCACGCCTTCGAGCAATTCAAAGTAAGGAATATTGACCGACTCTACCGTCTCGCCTTCAATCCGCCAATCGCTGTAATTCTCTTCATTGCGAACGTCCAGAATAAACAACGGCTTCTTGTCGACAATAAAACGGGTGACTTCCTTCGCGGTCATGGATTGATACGTTGCAGTTGTGTTTGTCATTTGTGTTCGCTCCTTTTTATATACCCTTGGGGGTATGGTGGATTTAAAAATTTTTTGCCGCTCGGGCGGGCAATCTGTGTCTTGATTCACTAATAGTCGTTATTCGATATTTCCGGCCCAATTCATCATGCCGCCTGTCATATTGCTGACGTTATAGCCGAGAGATTCCAACAGCTCACAGGCCAGTCCGCTGCGGTTGCCGCTGCGGCATACCATAACCGTCTCCTTCTTCGGATCAAGCTCTGTATGCCTGCTGCCAATCATCCCGAGCGGGATATGCTTCGCTCCGCTAATATGGCCAGAATCCCATTCGTCTTGCTCGCGGACATCTACGATTTGCATCGTCTTCCCTTGCTCGATCCACTCAGCAACTTGCTCTGTCGTTACGGCTTTCGAGAACTTGCCTGCCATTTGAACTCGCTCCTTATTTCTTTAATTGGCCTCTCCATGTCATAATGCCGCCTTGCAAATGCGCCAGCTTCCGGTATCCGGATTTATATAGCAGCCGCGCGGCTTGTTTGCTTCTCATTCCGCTGCGGCAATATAGATAGATGCTGCGGTCCAACGGAATTTCGCCGATCCGCTGCTTGAACTGAGACAATGGGATGTTCGTTGCTCCTGCAATGTAGCCTTGCTTCACTTCGCCCGGTTCGCGCACATCAATGAGTACGTGATGACGGTTCGCCTTCAGCTCATCATTCAGCTGATCAGCTTTTAAGGTTCGGAGTCCTTTCACGCCTGAGAAGCGAGTCGCGATAAACCAGGCAATAGCGACTGCAATAACGATATTAATTGCAAGATTCTGATCCAAGTGAACTCACCTCCTTCTTCAGCATGCCTCTTTGTGATGAGGAATGTAATGCATTCATCAACTTGTTCTTATCATATACCCTATGGGGTATAATTTCAACCGAAAAAATTGTGCATTTTCAGGTAATTACGCTAAAATGTCGATCCAAATCTTGATGACCGTAGCAGTAATCAACACAGCGAGCAGACCTTGTAATGCTTTGACATTCATCTTCTGTCCCAGCTTCGCGCCAATAGGCGAACCCGCAATACTCGCAACGATCATAACGATCGATGGGATCAACAGCATATGTCCGCCCATTACCTTGCCGGCGGTAGAACCAATGGAGGAGATGAACGTAATGGCAAGCGAAGAGGCGATCGCGACCCTCGTCGGAATTTTAAGAATAACGAGCATGATCGGTACGGTAATAAATGCCCCCGCTGCACCTACAACGCCTGACAACAAACCAACTATCGCCGCAGATACAGATGCAATCGCTCCATTGAATTGCAGATTGTTGTAGTCTCCGCTATCCGTACCTTTCTTCGGCATGAACATCATTACGGCCGCTATTAGGGCAAGCAACGCATACGTGATATTAATGGCCGAGTCAGGCATAAATTTCGATCCATATCCCCCGATGAAGCTTCCAATTACAATCGGAACGCCCATCATCCATACCAGTCTCTTGTTAATCAATCCGGTTCCGCGATAGGCGAATACGCCAGCAATAGTTGCGAAAAATACTTGTACTGCGCTGACCGCCGACACTTCCTGAGCCGTAAATGCAACAAAGCCGAGCGCTGGTGGAATATAAAGCAGCATAGGGTATTTAATGATCGATCCACCGATGCCAACCATGCCGGAAATGAATGAACCGATAAACCCGATTGCGAACAAGGTGATGATCCAACTTAAACTCATATCCATTCGGACCCGCTCCTTCTCTAGTTGTGATTTTTAACGCATTATACCCTACGGGGTATGTGTCAAAGCAAAAAAATAGGCTGAATCCATTCAACAATACTACTGTTAACCGAACAGCTCCTTCCCTTTTCACTTAGGATGGGATAAACCATTTCACTACGTATACCCCTATGGGTATAAATAATAATAAACGACTTCTCGAGTATTGTCAACCTCATTGAACACAATAAAAAGGAGCCCGCAGAAATACGGTTAGAACCGCACAGCAAAAGGCCGCCCCACACTCATTCGAGTGCGGAGCGGCCGTAAAAGTAAAATCTGCGATTAATTCCGGATGAGATAATCGAATGCTCCGAGTGCAGCGGTCGCGCCCGATCCCATCGAAATAATAATTTGCTTGTAAGGGCTGTTCGTGCAGTCGCCTGCTGCGAATACGCCTGGCAAGTTCGTCGCGCCGTGGTTATTCACCACGATCTCGCCGAAACGAGTCCGTTCGATCGTATCGCCGAGCCAGTCGGTATTCGGAACGAGACCGATCTGGACGAATACGCCTTCCAGCTCGACATGCTGTTCGCCGCCGGAATCGCGTTCAATGTAAGTGATCCCGTTCACCTTGTCGGATCCGGTAATCTCTTTCGTCTGAACGTTCGTCAGAACGGTAACGTTAGGCAAGCTGTACAGACGGTCCTGCAGCACGCTGTCTGCTTTCAATTCCGGATTGAACTCCAGAACGGTAACGTGGCTGACGATGCCCGCAAGATCAATGGCCGCCTCGACGCCGGAGTTGCCTCCGCCGATAACCGCTACGCGCTTGCCCGTGAACAACGGACCGTCGCAATGCGGGCAATAGGCTACGCCTTTGTTCTTGAATTCCGCTTCGCCAGGCACGCCGACGTTGCGCCAGCGTGCGCCCGTGGACAGAATAACCGTCTTGCTCTTCAGCACGGCGCCGTTCTCAAGCTCGACTTCGATGAAGTCCCGCTTCTCGATCCGTTTCGCCTGCTGAAGCTTCATAACATCGACGTTATATTCCTTCACGTGCTCTTCAAGGCTGGCAGCAAGCTTCGGACCTTCGGTGTACTTCATGCTGATGAAGTTCTCGATGCCGACCGTGTCCATCACTTGGCCGCCGAAGCGTTCTGCTACGATGCCGGTACGGATGCCTTTGCGCGCGGCATAGATTGCCGCACTCGCGCCGGCAGGGCCGCCGCCGACAACGAGCACGTCGAACGGTTTCTTGTCGAACAGCTCCGAATCGTCGCGCGTCGTACCGATTTTGGCCAAAATCTCCTCGACCGAAATACGTCCGCCGCTGAAAAACTCGCCATTCAGGAAGACGGAAGGAACGGCCATTACTTTCCGTTCTTCTGCTTCTTCCTTGAATACTGCGCCGTCGATCATCGTATGCGATACACCTGGATTGAGCAAGCTCATCAGGTTCAGCGCCTGCACGACGTCCGGACAGTTATGGCAGCTCAAGCTGATGAACGACTCGAACTTGTATTCGCCGCGGATGCTGCGGATTTGATCGATCACTTCCTGCTCGACTTTCGGCGCCCGGCCGCTGACTTGCAGCAGTGCCAGTACGAAAGACGTAAACTCGTGGCCAAGCGGAATACCGGCGAATACGATGCCTGTATCCTCTCCTGGACGGTTCACGCTGAAGCTAGGCGTTCTCTGAAGATCCGCTTTCTCCACTTGGATACGGGAGGACATGCTGACGATTTCATCCATCAGCGCCAGCATGTCTTGGGATACTTGATCGTCAGCTGCGCTGACCTTGATCAGCACGTCGCCTTCCATCAATTGAAGGTATTGATTCAGTTGTGCCTTAATCTCTGGGTCTAATACCATTCAAACCGCCCCTTAGATTTTGCCAACAAGATCCAAGCTAGGCTTCAGCGTAGCGCCGCCTTCTTGCCATTTTGCAGGGCAAACTTCACCTGGATTGTTGCGAACGTATTGTGCTGCTTTGATTTTGTTCACGAGCGCGCTTGCGTCGCGGCCGATACCGCCAGCGTGGATCTCAACCGTCTGGATCGATAACGAACGTGCCGCGGTCAGCGAGGCCGTCTTCTTCGATCAATACGTCGAAGTTGCGGGAGATCGTGTGCGTAGGGTCGCCGATCATGATGTACTCGATTTTGCCGATTGTCTCCGAGCTGTCATGCCAAGCTTTGTGCGTAAAGTGCGTATCCGTCGATACGGAGTATACTTCCACGCCGAGCGATTTCAGCGTTGCATATTGATCTTGCAGGTCGCCGAGCTCTGTTGGGCAGACGAACGTAAAGTCAGCTGGATAGAAGCATACAACGCTCCATTGGCCTTTGAAGTTTGCTTCTGTTACTTCGATGAATTTACCGCTTTGGTAAGCTTGTGCTTTGAATGGTTGTACTTCTTTACCGATAAGAGACATGTTTAGTTTCCTCCTAGAATTTCTCTTTGTTTTTTATAATAATTCTAAACTAATATTAATTACTTGGGTAGGTATTTGTCAAGTACTCTGACCCCCATTTTGATAATTATTTTCATTTCAAATTGTGGAGCATGCGAATTCATGCATCCTCTGTAACCGCCTTTATTGGGGCCACCTGCTAGCCTTTCCCATCTCAAGCCGACATATGCCTGAATGGCCGGAATTTCAGCAACATAGACTCCGGCAGTGTTAGGTTCGGCGGTCTCTATTAATGAATAAGAACGAAAGCAAACTGCCGCCAGCCAGAATGACAGCCGTGACGATTAGGGATACATGCATGCCAGTAATAAAAGTCTCACTGCCGCTTATGATCGCTCCAACGACAGCAACGCCCAATGTCGCCCCAACCTGCCGGCTTGCGTTCAATGCTCCAGATGCAGCACCGGTCAGTTCCCGCGGAACGGAAGAAAGGATGGCGGACATGAGCGAAGGCAGCGTGAACGATATGCCGAAACCGATCAAGAACAGTCCTGCACAGACTTGCGCATAGTTTGTATTCTCGTCTGCTAGTGCCAGCAGAACCGTTCCGGCTGCTACCGCCGCGAATCCTCCCGTCATCGGTATTCTTGCGCCGGTACGGCTTACGATGCGTCCGGCGAATATCGGATTCACTGCCATCGGGACCATCATCGGAAGCATGGCGAGCCCGGCCGAATGTGCCGATAATCCGACCATCTGTTGATAAAACATCGGCAATACGAACAGAATGCCTGACAGGGCTATATTGCTTGCCGTCCCGGCAAGCATGCCGGCAGAGACGGTAGAGCTTCTGAATATGTGCAGCGGAAGAAGCGGCGACCGGCTCTTTGCCTCCACAATAATAAATCCGATTATCGCTAGCAGCGCCAAGCATCCCGTCCCCCAAATAACCGGCGAGCTCCATCCGAACGGCTCCCCCTCCATTAGAACGAAGGATAATGCGGCGATGAAAACAATCGCCAGCAATTGGCCGGCCAGGTCGAAGCTCCGCTTCGGATTACGATTCGTCTCTGTAACATTCATCCGCGTGATCAGCAGACTCAAGATGGCAAGCGGTATGTTAAGAATAAAAATGCTTCGCCAGCCGAACGAATCGACCAGCAATCCCCCCGCAACCGGTCCAGCGGCCAATGCGATTCCCGTCACGGCAGCCCATATGCCAAGAGCCCGGGCACGCTCGCCGGGATCGGGAAACGCATGGGCGATAAGCGTTAGCGAAGCCGGCAGCAGTGCTGCCCCGCCTACGCCAAGCAAAGCCCGCATGGCGATCAAGACGCCGAGCGAAGGCGCGAAGGCCGACATCGCCGATGCGGCCAGAAATAAAGCAAGTCCGATCATGTAGATTCGTTTCGCCCCTGCCTTATCGGCTGCTGTCCCCATCGACAGCAGCAGGCCTGCGAACACGATCGTATAAGCGTTCACGACCCATTGAAGCTCAGAAATGCCGCCGCCCAGATCATCATGAATCGCAGGAAGCGCGACGCTTACGACTGTCATATCGAGCAGAACCATAAAATATCCGATCGCTATACCGAGCAGCAGGACGAGCCGTGCCGCTGCCCCCATTCTTCGGGACTCCATGTTCATAGCCTGTTCCAACTTCCACTCCCCATTTCAATCTTGAATAAGTTCCCAATCGCTCCTCGTCAGTGTAAAGTAGAACGTATACGAGCACGAGATGAGGCTTTATCCTAGGAGCTTTACTCCTACCAAACTTCAAGACGGCGGAGGAAATTGATGAAGACGAAGGAGCATAACAGCATGGAACGGCTGCAAGAGCTGGCCCGGTTTCTTAAATCGCGGCGGACCCGTCTGTCACCGGAGCAAGCCGGCCTGCCAAGCGCCGGACGCCGACGTACACCAGGGCTCCGTCGGGCGGAAGTTGCACAACTATCGGGGATCAGCGTTGATTGGTATACATGGCTGGAACAAGCGCGCCCCATTCAAGTGTCTGCTCAAGTGCTGGAAAGCATTGCCCGGTCACTCCAGTTGAACCAAGATGAGCGCCGCCATTTATTCCTGCTGGGCATCGAACAGCTGTCTTCCGGTCAGCCGGAAGAAGAGAAGACCGTCATTCGACCGTCCCTTCAGCTCTTCCTCGAACAGCAAGGAAGCAGTCCGGCGTTCATAACCGACGAACGGTTGAATATTGTAGCGTGGAACAAGATGGCTGCACTTGTGTACGGAGATTATGGCGCCATGTCTGCCCGCGACCGCAACTCGGTCTGGCGGTCATTCACTTCACCTTATATACAGGAACTGCTTCAAGAAACGTGGGAAACACACGCGCGTCACCGGCTGGCTCAACTGCGCGCCAATTACGGCAAGTTCGCAGGCGATCCATGGTGGATGGCATTGATCGAGGAATTGAACGAAGTAAGCGGACATTTTCAGGAATGGTGGCCGCAGCACGATATCGTGACCGGTCCGGAAGGAATGAAAACCAATTATCATCCTTCCGCCGGCCGGCTCGTATTCGAGCAGCTGTCATTTCAAGTATCGGATGCTCCCCATCTCACCGTCACGATTAATATGCCGGCGGACGAGGACACGTTAAGCAGAACGAGAAAGCTTCTATTAGAAAGAGAAGAAGGGGCTATCTCACCGCTCTAACATAGTACCGGTCATCATGCTTCTCCACCGCAACCGGCGCTTCGAAGAAGCTGGAGAGCACGTCTGAGCCCAGCATGGACGCTGTCTCGCCTTGCCTGACCACTTCCCCGCGCCGAAGCAGCAGCACCTTCGAGAACATTGGCAAGATTTCTTCCGTGTGATGCGTTACGAATATCATCGTCGGACTGTCGCTGCGGCCTGCCAGCTGTTGAATGCTGTCCAGCAGCATCTCGCGCGAGAATAGATCGAGTCCGTTACAAGGCTCGTCCAATATGAGCAGCTTCGGATCTGCCATTAACGCGCGGGCGATCAGCAGCTTCTGCTTCTCGCCTTGCGAGCAGGTCCGATATTCCCGGTCAAGCAGGTGGGAACAGCCCAGAGTCGCCATTAACGATTCCGCGCGGGCATATTCCTCCTCCCCAGTCTTCTCGTATAAGCCGATTGAAGCGAATTTGCCGCTGATCACGACATTTTGCGTCCGGTCCGTGCCGTACAGCTTCTCTTGCAGAGATGAACTGACCCAACCGATCGATTGTCTAAGCTGCCGAAGATCGATCTCGCCGAACCTGTGGCCGAGCACGTTAATTTCGCCTTTAGTCGGCCAGATGTACCCGTTGATCATATTGAGCAGCGTCGTTTTGCCAGAACCGTTCAGCCCAAGCAGCGCCCAATGCTCATTGGACCGCACTTGCCAATTCACGTTGTTGAGAACGGTATGATCTCCCCGCCTCCAGGTTACATCCCGTATGTCAATGATTCGTTCCATCTCGTTCCCTCCTGCAATGCCTTAATTCCTTCAGCTTAACGGATGGAAAGCATCGTTGTCATTATGAATACGTGCTATTATTGCAGCAACTATTGCAACTGTTGCCAAGCTTTCATCCGGCAATGCTTCCGTTTCCAGGATCGTTCCAAAAAGGCCAATCGGAGAACTTGCTACCAAGGAAGAGCCTCTTGTTTATGAAAAAACTGACCGGAGGGCCCGTCGCTAGGCAGCGTCGCCAAATATACTGCGGTCTCCGCTCCTTCATCGATCTCCATGACGGCGCCTGCGCCGCCCATCTCCGTCTTCACCCATCCCGGATGGCAGGCGTTCACTTTCACATTCGTGCCTCGAAGCTGAATGGACAGCTGTGCGGTCCATGCATTCAACGCCGCTTTCGACGTCGTATATCCCGGAGCGGATGCTCCTGCGTACATCTCGTCGCTCATTATCGTGCCGAGCGATCCGAGAATGCTCGACTGATTGACGATTCGTCCGGCGGGACTTTCTTTCAGCAGAGGAAGCAAGGATGAAGTCAGCGCATACGCGCCGAAGAAGTTCGTATCGAACGACCGCCGGAGCATCTCAACTCCGTCACCCTCATGATCCAAATAAATGCCCGCATTGTTCACGAGAATATCGAGCTTTCCGTATTCCGCCTTGATCTTCTTCGCTGCTTCTTGGATATGCCGGTCGTCCGTAATGTCCAGCTCGATCGGATACGCCTGAATCTGTTCTGCTTGCAGCTCGGCAGCCGCTTGCTCGGCCTTGCACAGGCTTCGCGCTCCCAGCAGCACGACAATGCCCTGCCGCCCGAGTTGGCGGGCAATTTCCTGCCCAATCCCTTTATTCGCACCTGTAATTAACGCGATCGTATGATTCATATGAAAAACCTCCTATTTTGTACTCATCGGTACATAATGTTGAAAAAAAACTCTTACTCCAGCAGAGTAAGAATTTCCGCAGCAACTTGCTTCGCGTATTCACGATCCGGCTTCGCCTTCATCGTCACAGACAGCCCAATCGCCGATAACGTCAACAACCGCGCGGTCGAAGAAGGATTGAGCCTCCCCGGTAATTCGCCCGATCGCATTCCATTGTCTATCAACTGCCGGAACAGCTCCGTCAACCGAGTCTGGTATTCGCCCGTGATGTCCGCGAACAGAGAATCATGGGGGGCCAGTTCGACCATCGTATTAACGCACAGACAGCCGAAATCCGGGTTATTGCCGGCTGAACCGTCAACCATTCCTTGAAAATAACCAATTAAGGATTGTCTAACGGAAGTGGCGCTGCGAAGTTTGTTTTCAATATATACAAGGCTCGACTTGGTGTACGCTCTCAGCGCGGCTTCGAACAACTCCCGCTTCCCGCCGAATGCTGCATACAAGCTGGGACGCCCAATGCCCATCCGCTCCGTCAGGTCGCCCATTGAGGTCGCTTCGTACCCTTTCTCCCAGAACACGCGCATTGCTGCAGACAATGCTTCTTGTTCATCGAATTCCCGCGGTCTAACCATTGGCCTCCACTCTTTCTGTACCGATCAGTATAAATCTATTTTATAGAACAATATTCCAAATCGTCAAGGGAAGATTTGTGTAACGGGAAGGACAGTTCAATCTTTCAGCCGAATACATTAATAAATTAGACGTTATCCGAAATATTACAAATAAAGCTAGAAACAATTGAAGCTAACGGGAGGATAGATTTTGGTTGAGAACCAAAAATGTTAATCTTCAGCAGGAGCACATTGCTATTATTAATAAATTGATCGATTATATCGATGAGCATCCGGAGAAGTCCTTAGAATTAAAAGTTTTGTCGGAGATCGCCTTGGTTTCCCCTTACCATCTTCATCGAGTGTTTAAGTCTATAACAGGAGAAACCATACACGCTTATGTAAAACGAATACGTCTTGAAAAGGCAGCCAGCAAGCTTAAATATTCCGAGACGATGGATATCGGTGAAATATCCAGACAATGCGGTTTCTCGTCGATCCCCCTTTTCTCTCGTTCATTTCGGAATTATTTTGGCGTTACCGCTACTGATTACCGCAACACCTATTCTATTAATAGCAGTTCACGACAAATGAAAAGCAAGAATAATCAACCGAGATCAACATGGCTTGCCTATAATGAGGATGTCGCCAATGAACAAGAACTAGATATCAAAATAAAACGAATGCCCCCTTGCTCCATCGCTTACATCCGTACGGACGGGAGGATGCTGGGAAGAACATTCGAGGAGAACCAAAGACATCTTGCTGCTATGGGATCGATCTTCGACTGGGCCCGTCAGCATTCGCTATGGAATCCAACGACGACTTCACTTCTAAGCATGGAGTATCAAGATCCGAATATAGCGGAGGAAAAGGGTATGCGGTTGGACTGCGGGCTGACCCTATCGAAACCGATTGAACCGAGTGGAGAAATCGGGTGCCTTCGATTGGCTGGAGGCCAGTATGCCGTTATGCGGATTTTCGACACAACGATGCAGGCAAGAGTGCAAGTAAAACGATTGTGGGAAGAATGGCTGCCGAGCAGCGGCTTTTATTATAACAGCCGTCCCGTCATCATCCTTCATCAAAATAATCCTTCATGGGACCCATCGCATCGATACTTGATCGATTATGCAATTCCAGTCAGTCCCAAGTTGTATCCGGGCAAGAACCAATCCCCATTTCGAGACGATAAGATTAAACCGCCGCCCCGGTCCGGTATGCCAAGGCCAATCCATTTTTTTGAGGAGGAACATTCATGAATTTATTTTTTAACGGCAAGGTTGTCATCTGGCTGCATGTCAGTCGGTTTGAAGAGGCAGTCGAATGGTATAAGGAATATCTGGGGCTGACATTGGCCGACAACATGGGCGATCTCGCATTTTTCCGTTTAAATGACGACCATACGAAGCTGGCTCTTGTGAAATCTAATCTGGAAAATCCGAAAACCCACGCCGTTCTCGATCTGCAATCGGATAATATCAAAAAGACGTACCAGTTGCTCAAAGGACGAGGGGTTAAGGTAGACGACTTAGTGAATCCCTATTGGATTTACCATGAATTTCACTTCTATGATCTGGAAGGCAATAAGTTGAAAATTCATGGGTTTGCGAACGAGAACGAGCATTGATCACCACATTATCAGAATGGGAAAAAGGAAATTTGAAGTTCTAAAACGACATTAACTGAGCGTAGAATATACTTTTCAGTGAGTCCAAATAAATTTATAGGATGACTATATGTATATCATAGAAGCACAGAATGATAAAAGAGCTTGGATATCAGGAATTTTTGATAATGAGTGCATGGCACGAACCTATCTTGAATCCATTCCTTCGGAGCTCAAGGAGAACCAGAAACTAATACAAGTCCAACTCTCATATCCATTTCACATCGTCGAGAGAGACAGACATTTCAAATATGTAGGCAAGGATGAAATGATACGAGAGTTAGACCAAATTGATTTGGTTAATGATTCAGATAAGGTTTACTTTAATATCTATACCATTACCTCAGACTACCAGCCAAATCTTCCAGGAACGGATTACATGGGGATATTGAACCACGATCACATTACCAATGACTTTATGACGTGGTACAGCAATGAAGGAGAAGAGTTTCTAAAGAAACGAAGAATATTACCGGAGTAAACAGAAACATTAGCTAACAGCAGCCAGCAGATATTAGGCTGCTTTTTTTGTTGAAGGATGAGAGCAGGATAGTTCAAGCACTTCGCGAATAATTTCAATTATGGCGAATTTACATTTTGAGGTGATCCGTTTGGGAACTGTATTCGAATCCATTCAGCCTGATCATGAACAATTTATTAAAGAACAAAAAATGTTTTTTGTAGGTTCAGCAGCATCTACCGGTCATGTCAATATTTCACCTAAAGGGCATGATGTCTTTCGAATTCTCTCGCCGAATAAAGTTGCCTATCTTGATCTAACAGGAAGCGGTAACGAAACCAGTGCTCAAATTACGGAAAGCAACCGGTTAACTTTTATGTTCATCTCATTTGAAGGCAAACCATTGATATTAAGACTGTATGGAAGCGGAAGAGTCGTATTGCCAAATACAGAAGAATGGAATGAACTTGCACCTCTCTTCGACTTGCTGCCTGGTTATAGACAAATCATTATTTCTGAAATTGAAATCGTTAAAACTTCTTGCGGATATAGCGTGCCCTTATATTCTTTCGAAGGCGAGAGAGATATATTGTTAAAATGGGCTGTTAATAAAGGAGAAGAGAACTTAACTCAATATAAAAAGAACAAAAACTCAATTAGTATGGATGGAATACTGACGCCGATTGGAGCTTCTCTTGCTGAAGAAGAATGAGATCCGGTGCAGCATAAAGCATTGAAAAGGAGCCTTGTATGCCAGAGAGCGATTTCTCCCATACCCTGCCGCTAGATAAGTTCGGGGAGTTTATGATGAAAAACTTAAGAGACAGGGCAATTGATCATTATGATATGCTCAGTGATGGGATGTGCAAGTCTCCCTCATTACAACAGATACAGGCGGAGCTTAATCAATTTAATGAGGAACAAAAAAATCTCATACGAACTATTGTTTTTAGATGTGTAGGGAATGGAATTCATGACCTACTCTTCGGGTTACAAGAGGCATATGATAATGATGAGAAGATTGCTGTGATTGTAGACGGCGTGAATGTGGCCGAAGTAAGTGATGGCCTGCAAGGAGAACTATTTACCGAAGATGGCTGGTATCACCGGTTTAGTAAATTCGGAATGGATCCGGAGAACACATAAGCTTCAAAAAAACAGCGACAGTTCTTGGACTTTATTTTCTCGTCCATAGCTGTCGCTGTTTTAATGCTTGTACCCGATTAGACCGTTTCCAGTTTCTCAATCGCTCTCTGATACTTCTCTAGTCGCTTATAATCTTCTTCTGTAGGTACATCAATACGAGACATATCCATGTTCTCCTTGATGTCCGCAATCTTTACGTTCCTTGAGATACGATTTCTCATTGTCTTATCAATAAATTCATTGTAACTATCCTCGCTCACTCTAGTCAGCAACTGAATTGCCACTAGTACCTCTTCCGAAAAGCCTCTCTCTCTGAGTTGTTCTATCGTAAAATCAGAATCTTCAATGACATCATGCAATACGGCAACTATCTTTTCTTCGATTGTATTTACTCTATTCATGACTGCGAGAGGATGTAAGATATAGGGGTTCCCTCCCTTGTCACATTGACCCTTATGAGCTTCTAACGCTATCGCAATAGCAACCTCTATATCCAAATTTCCACTCCCCTAATGAATTTGATTTAGGTGTTTTTTGGAGCATTGGCTCTAATTCAATCGATGAACAATCTCATACTTATTGCCGCACGGATCTTCGAAATAAACGGCGTAATAAGTTGGACTAATCGGGAATAGACGCGGGCCGTCATTAATCGTGCCGCCGTTATCCTTAACCAACTTCGCGATACGGTCCACTTCAGCTTGATCTTCCGCCCAGAACCCGATCAGATTGTCGTTAGGCTTAAAGTTCTTCTCTTCCGTAATCGCAAAATAAGCAGCGCTTGGCAGTTCGCAATCCGCGGCAAATACTTTCCAATTCAAGCTATGGAACGTTCGGGTAAACCCGAGCTCCGGCAACAGCTTCTCATAAAAAGGCAGTACGCGCTCCATATGAATGACGCGAAGATCGATATGGCTGAATTTATTCATCGGTTATGGCTCCTTCCGGATTAAGGGGTTAATGCTCTGACAAACAACTCGATGCTGGACTGTGCGAAATCTTCCATCGTAACCTTCGTAATCGCTGACGCGCCGAACAACTTCGACATGAATGCTCCGTAGTGCATCCACATGAACGTGATTGCCTGTGTCTCCGCATCGGTATCGATGATTAATCCTTTCCGTTGCATCTCCGTAAAATAACCGGTTAACAGCTCTAACAGCTTCCGGGGATGCTTCTGCGCGTTCGCGCGAATCTCGGACAGCTCGTCCTCTTTGAGTACGATAAGAAACATTTTACGATTGCGTTCCATTATTTCATGGTACATCTGACTGATAACGGACAAGTCTGCTCTTAAATCCCACACGACCTTCTCATTGAACAGTTCGGTCATCTCAACCGAGTAATGGTATTGTTCGACTGCCCGCTCCAATAGAACTTGCTTGCTTCCGAAATTGCGGAACAACGTCATCTCGCTTACCCCTGCCGCTGCGGCGATTTCTTTGGTCGATACGCCTCTGTATCCTTTCTCCGCCATTAAATCAATCGCGGCAAGCATGAGTTTACTTTTGTTATCCATTGGCGGTTCATTCTCCCTATGATAGTTAATGCTCACTAACATTTTATTTGTATCTACTTACGATGTCAATAATATCCACAAACCTAAAAACATGAACAGGTGTTTACGACAACGACACCGAATTACAAGATTTAGGAGGTGATGTCAACTTGAGACGACCTATAATTCTCGCAATCATTCTAGCGCTAATGCTGCTCGCTGCTTCCGCTTGCAGCAAATGGCCCGGTGCTTTTTACACCGGTGAGGAGAAAACGGCAGCCGCCTATGTAAAAGCGAGAGGATACAAGATCGTATCCGATCTCGGAGAAGCTCAAGCTTATACCCTTTCCCGTGATCATATCGTCCAGCTGCCTTATATGCAGTACTGGGCTGTCCAGAAGGACAAGCCCGATCCGTACTTCGGCAAGACGATTACTTCCTATGCTTTTGTCGTGACCAGCCATCCGCTCGAGAGCAAATTCGATTCGCACTATGCAGCAAAGGAATACGAGATTCGAGTCGTCATCATGCTTTCCGAGGGACGCGCTGTTGGCGGCTACTCGTTCCCTATCAGGAAAGACGGGATGGCATTGGCGGGAGGCGTTTATTCTATGGAGGGAGAAACGCTGGAAGAAATAACGGGGTTAAACTATAGCGAGTGGCTGGAGGATTGGGAGAAAAGGTATGGCGAGTATCAATCGGCACCGAATGCAGTACGGGTAGATTAGAAAGTGAAGCGAAGTGCTGGATAGGCATGGATTGGGATTGGCCGTAGTGAATGCAGCGCTCGTGAAGATTCATTGCATTATGTGCAATGAAACGCATCAACTATTTCCCTGAGAATGTGCCTCATTGTAATCTATACAACGGAAAAACGGCCCAATCGCCAAAAAGCTTCACTTCAACCACTAACCATCGTTTCTCCATTGTATAAAGTGCAATGGGCCCGACTTGTTCGAACTTAACGCACGAATTCGTTGTACAAAATGCAAGGAGCGAACAAGCATCCAGCGGTAAACAGATGGAAAAGGGGCTGCCCCGAAGTCTAATGACTTTTGGGACAGCCCCTTATGCCTATACGCGCAATTGATCCAGCAGCGCTTTGATCTCCGGCTCCAGCTGCAGTGCATTCAAGATGACTTGAAGCGCCTCAGCCCGCGTGAGAGCGGATTTCGGTTTAAACTCGCCGTTCGACATCCCTTGGACAAGGCCAGCGTTCGCTGCATCTTGGATAGCCTGAACAGCGAAAGCGCCTGCGTTCGAAAGGTCCGAGAGGCTGACGGCGTTCCCCTCTTGCTTCACCGATTGCAAGTTGATCAGTCTAGATAGGATCACGGCCATCTCTTCGCGGGTAATGATTTGATCCGGCTTGAATGTGCCATCCTTATACCCTTGGATAATACCGTTCGAAGCTAATGTCTGCACGGCCTTATGTGCCCAATGCTGGTCCATATCCGTAAAGGTTGCCGTCTTCGAACCGCTTTCGAGGTTGAACACACGGCTCAGAAGGGCAGCGAACTCCGCACGGCTGATGGCAGCATTCGGTTTCACCGTTCCATCCTTGTATCCTTCCAATACGCCGAGCTGAATGAATAGGTTCAACGTATTCTCAGCCCAATGGCCTTGTGCATCGGCTGGAGTTTGTCCAGGTGCAGCAGCATCTTTCAGTCTGCTCTTGAGATTGCTCAAGAGCGCTTCATAGTTGATCACACCATCTTTAAACACTGCGTGACCAGCAGGTGCAGCAGGCTCTTCCGGCTTCTCCTCTGCAGGAGTTGTCGACGGATTCGTTGTCGGCGTTGTCGATGAAGACGGCGGCGATGTTACGGGCGGCGTCTGCACCGTCACGGAATAGCTCGCTGATATTCTGCCATCCTTCGAAGCCACTTTAATTTGAGCGGAACCGACGGCGATGGCATTTACCGTAAATTGCGTTTTGCCCGTCTGGCTGTCATACGTCATGTTCGTTACCGTCGCTACGCTCGTATCGCTCGAAGTGACATTCACGGATTTGGCCGTCGCATTGGCAGGGCCTGCCGTCGCTTCGATTATCGTCTGACCGCCCGTCCACAGTGTGTCGTTTGTCCGGCTGAGCACGATGGACTCCGTCAATTGGGCATCGGTCAGCATCGCAATCAAGTACGTCAGCGGCGAGTTGTAATTGATCGCCTGTTCGTTCGACTCCCAATCGATCGTAGACTCGTTGTAGGCTTTCGCCGGGAACTTCGCTTTCGAGCTGTTCGGCCCGCCAGGCATGTATCCATTCGGCATCTCGACAATGAAGTCACGCATATAGATCTCATGGTGCGTAATATGAACGCGGTTCTCGCCATAGCCAGTAATATAGCTGAGCTGGAGAGGGTTCACGCCGAGCAAGTAGTTCAAATCCCCTGCCGCCACTTGCAGAATCGATTCGTCGAACTGGCCGAGAATTCGGCTGCCGATCGCAAGGCTCATCGGCATGCTTGCCACATTCGCGTTCGCTCCCCAGTAGAAGCCCTCATTCGTTGAATTGCGCCATGTTGCCTGGTTCAGCGCCATGTCGACCGCCTTGTTCCGCCATGCCGTCCATTTCTCCGTGAACCAGCTCTTCACTTGCGCGTCGACGATTGGAGCACTTAAGTAATGATAATATCCGATCATCTCCATGCCATTAATGCCATGCGAGAAATCGGCAGCGTCGAACTTCTCAGCAAAATCCGTGTAATGCCCCACGACGTAATCATTATACTCGGCTTCGCCAGTTGCGCGGTAAAGAGCACCAGCAGCGTAGAAACGGTCGTTCTTGTCATTGTCGTCATTGTAAGGCCCGTCCGGCTGCGCAATATATTCCGGATGAGCCGCCAAGTACTCCCATCCTCTTACGGCTGCTTCGAGCAGTGTATTGGCGTACGTCTCCATCCCCGGTACATTGTTAAATACGATCGAAGCATGTGCCAATGCCCCTACTGTATTAGCCGTTTGCCCTGTCGGAATGATGCTGGAAGATCCCGTTCCGTCCATAATGAACCGGTTCGGCGATTTCTCCCGGATGACATAAGCGTAGAAGCCGCCGGTAGCATCATCCTGCATCTTCAGGAAGAAGTCCGTTTCGACCTTGATTTCGTCCAGCAAATCCGGCACGCCGTTCCCGCTCTCCGGTATATTCAGCTTGCCATCCGTGAACAGATGCGGGTAAGTCTCATAGGCCCATAGCAAGTCGGATACAGCCGTTGCTGCAGCCGTTACATATTTGCCGGTATCGCCGGCATCCCACCAGCCCCCGGACACATCCTTCGTAATCGACGGGTTCGATTGCAGCGGCAGATTGCTGTCGATCTTGTGGAGGCCTGTCCGTGCGTACACACCGGCATGAGCTGCATCCAGATCGACATTGGCACGCTGGAAGTAGAAGAACTTCTGCACATCGCCGAGCAGATCTTTATAAATCTGCGTTCCGATCTCAAATACGACCGACGGATCGGCAACTCCGTTAACCGTTACGTAGTACTCCCCTGGCTCGGTAACCGTTGTAAAATCAGCCTTGAACACCTTCTCCCCCGATAGAGGATCGTAAGCCTTCACCAGCGACAAAGCGCCGGAATAAGCAATGCTGTCATCGGCCTTGCGCTTCACTTGGAACGGTGTTCCAACATCAACCGCCAGCTCATTATAATAGCCGCTGACCAGCGCATACTTCTCTCCCTGCTGCACATACCCGACCTGGTTCACTTTAACCGCTGCCGCCGACGGCTCTTTATCCGGGGACACGATCTTAAGGTTGCTAATCCACACCGTTAGGGGCGCGTTGCTAAGACCGGTCAGCTTCAACAATTGCACCTTGCTCATATCGAAGACCGGATTGCTGTCGATAATCTCTTTCATCGGAATCGATACATGCTGCCATTCGGTCGTCACTGGCACGTAAGCATTCACATCCTGCGACAACGCGTCTTCATTCGTCTCTTCCGGATTCTCGTCTCCGTCTTTATAGAAAGATCCGTTCACCATACGCTCATGGACGCCGTCACGGAAGCCAATCTTGAACGCTTCTCCTCCATGCAATCCCGCTACATCAAACTCCAACGAGCCGTTCGCATAGTAAGGGGCAAAATTAATGGTTTGCCATCCGTTCGTTTGATAGTGGGCAGCCCACCAGTCCGTCGCTTCAATCTTTTTGGCCGCTGCTCCCCGGTAGGTATCATCTGTAACGGTAACGCCGTAACCCCAGCCATAATCGGTAATCGGAATATCGCGAAGCTTGTTCCATTCCGCTCCTCCTGGCGGCAGATACGGATCACCTTCACTTGCCTTCACTTGAACCGCTGGTGCAAGGAGCATAGCAATCATGATGCCTGCAAGCATCATCAGCATCGTAGACCGTTGGCGCATAAACGCCTTTGTTCCGTACATCCTAAATCCCCCTTTTTAGTGATTAAGCGCTTACATACCAATTTACAAATAAATCCTCTTCTGAGAAACCCCAATAATTAGAGGCTTTTTCAGAGAGAAATTAGACATGTCCATTGGCAGCGCGGTTACGGGGATTGGGGTGTCTACCACGCTCTGGGTGCTAATACGCCAAGAAGGCCGATACGACGAGGTATCGGCCTTCTTGCTGTCCATGATCACTGTTGATGACCATAAGTCTCTTTCAAAATATAGTAAGATTGCTTCAATCGCTCTTGGTACTTCGGCGTTTCCCAATTGTCCCACGTGTAGCCTTTCATCGGGGCTATTAAACCCTTCTCGCTTCGAGGGAAGGAATCCCGCATAGTGCCCTGTTCATCCATGAACATAGCGCCGATTCGAATTTGGTCAATCGAGACGCTTGCACCCATTCCTTGCTTGGTGAAATCACCCATAAACTCTTTCCGGCTAGGATCCATCGATTGAATGAGCAGCCAAGGAATTCTTAGCTCTATGACCCCGTCCGGACCAATCGAGTAATCCGTCAGCGAGTCATAGCTATCGGCTTCCGGGTTGCCGTTGCCCTCCTTTAATTTGCCTGTCTCATAGGAGACGAACGGTATCGTCCGTTTCTCTGTCGGCAAATAATAGTCTTTATTGAGGGCATACAGAATGGGATTAAACACCCCGCTATTAAACGAAGCCGGCTTCTCATTAACCAGTCCAAGCAGATGGCCATATTGGAAATTAAAGATGTCGTAGTATGAATCGACCGTTAATCTGGACTTCGCACCGTTCAACTCTGCTAGAAAGTCAACGCCGTTCGAGAATTTTACCGACTTATTTCCTTGGATGAACGTATTTCCTTGCCCAGGAACGACATCGAGCATAAACGTTGGAAACCCTTGAACAGCCTTGTTCTTATCGTAATCAAGACGGAGATATAAGTAACGTTCATCATGGTCGATCGTTAATTTATGGAGAATGCCTCCGTCTTTCTCATAAAGCGGCGGATTGGTCCATTCCTCACCGTTGCCGTCCACTTTGATTTTAAGCCGGTCGAAGCCGAGCAGACCGAACTGCTGCTCGCTCGTTTGGGCATTGGACCAATACGGCCGGCGGTTGGGGTCGTCGTAATCCATCGTGTTCCAAGTTCTCTTGAACCACTCGTCCTGCCATATAAACACGATTCCTCCCAGCAATCCTTCTGCCATGATGTCTTCATATAGCCGTGCTGCAATCTCGCCCTGCTCCTTCTCGGACAGGAATCCTTGGTTCATCCCGAACGGGTTCTCGTGCGTCTTGCCTCTGGAGCCCGGCACTCCATACTCGGCGACCAGAATCGGCAACCGGTGCGCCGCATGAAGCTCGTTCAGATAGGCCGCATAATTGTTCCGTTCGCCCCGATGATCGACATACGTCAAATAATGCGGGTTGTAGTTCAAGAAATCGGGGTAATACGGATAAATATTATAGGAGGCGAACTGGCCGGCAAGCTTCATCTCCGCCTTCTCATAAATGACGTTCGGATCTACCGTGACCAAATCTTCCTTGCCTGAAGAATCGGCAGGGTGAGTCAGAAGGTCCGTCGTCACCCAGTTGGTAAAGCTCATGGGGCGAACCGAGTTGTACTGTTTCTTATCGTACTGCGCGATATAATCCATCTGCTGCGCAAGCCAATACTCGAACGGTCTTGCACCCTTCGTCTCGAAAAAGGCGCCTGAATATTCGCCGATGCCGTCATGTACCTTATTCGTATTATCGACCATGAAAGGGTACCATTCGATCCCGATGATCCAACCGATCACATATTCGGATATATCAGATTGATAGACACCCGACGAATGACCAGGCTCCGGATGGACGATCTTGTTGCCATGAATGACATCGACGATATTTTTCATCTCATCATGGAACTGTTCAACATTGTCCTTATCGAAAGCATCCAGCGAGTCCTCCAAGCTTTCCTCGTTGATCCATACCCCGTGCATGACATAAATCGGTTGC
This sequence comes from Paenibacillus kobensis NBRC 15729, assembly GCF_004000825.1. GTDB lineage: Bacteria > Bacillota > Bacilli > Paenibacillales > Paenibacillaceae > Paenibacillus_T > Paenibacillus_T kobensis. The sequence continues at coordinate 95,600 of NZ_BILZ01000010.1, forward strand.
TTGTGAGATTCGTTATACCGTTTGAGCGCATTGTAGAAACCCGGCGGATGGAGGGTGAACACCCGAATCGTATTGGCGTTCATCTCGCCGATATCCTCGAACCATCTGTAGTATTCATCTTCGGTAATCGCGGCTTCGCCGGGGAAGGCACCCGGTTTCGACATGCCGATATTAACCCCTTTGATCGTCATCGGCGTCCAGACGCCGTCCTTCTTGACCTCGATCTTATCCCCCTGAACGCGGGCCGGCACGCTTAATTGTCCGGTATTCGCCGTTGCTGCCTCTGCCGGCGCTTCCTCGAACCGTTCCAGTATCGATTGCATCATCGGATAGTACGTCGACCAGTAGAACGATTGATCCGAGTACTTCTCTAGCAGCTTGTACAGGCTGGGTAAGCCCTTCATTTGATAAAATTTCGGAACGCTTCGCGTATCGTTGTAATCGCCAGCATTATAGTAGCTCGTCGACATCCGATGCGTCATGGCCACGACGGCAGCGAATTCCGCCGGGATGCCTTTCTGTTCCAGCAAAGCCTTTCCGTCATCCGTCAAGCTCCACTTATAGTTGGCCAGCACTTCCGTCCCGGGCCTTGCAGTGACGATATCGAACCAATATTCATAATTCGGACTTTCGTTCAGCCCGAACCGCTTAGACCCTTCGTCTGTAAAAGAGAGCCGGATGCCTTTCTCCGTCACATGCTTCGACAGCTCCAGCACGACCACTTCTCCGGTCATATCGTTAACCAGGATGAAGCCCGGACCCTGATAGGTCCATGGCGCTTCATACTGATCGACCAACGACTTCGGTATTTCGTCATTCCGTTCTGGATCGAGCTCATCGAAGAACCGTCCGGTCCATCCATTCCAGTCGATGCCCATATAATCCGTTACCTGTTTGCGGACGGCCGGGTCTGTAGGAGAGGCGAAGGTGTTAAATTCCGAGATGAACAAACTTTTCTTCGGCTGAATCAACCTTTCGGCGATCGCTCTCCACTCCTCCTCCTCAAGCCCTCCGTATAGTTTGCCCGAAGGAGAGCCTTCGCTCGGCGCGGTGCCCCCAGGCAGATCTTCTTCATATACGCCATAGGTGTCCGCCATATAAATGACATCGTAATCATCATATTGCGTCGGCAGCGGCCGAATTTCATAGCTCTGTCCATTATCCTTCGGCACGAATCCCTTATAATCGGCAGCTCGATCATAGGAACGGCCGTCATCGGTCGTATATTTGAGATGGTTAAGGAGCCACGTTACGCCGAGGTGCTCGCGGTACGACTCATCGGGCACGGTTTTGTCGATAATCGCGATTCTCAGCTCGTTCTCGTCCTCGAGAAGCCACAGTACGATCGGCAGCAGCACGGCAACGAGGATCATAACTCCAATGATATATAATCGTTTCATTCTGCGGCTCCTTTCTCCGAGAACCCGACCCGCGCGATCTGTCCCCACGTTTTTCTTCGGAGAAGGAACCGGATCAGACCTTCCACCCGCCAGAACAAGGACAAGGGCTTGTACCAGAACACTTCGGTCATGGCCAGCAAGATCATCCGGATAACCTCGCGTCGTCTTGGATAGGTATTCATGCTCCATGCCTCCAGAAGCACAGACGCAATCGAGAACAACGTGCCGTACAGGATGAACAGCAGCATGAGAAGGATTGCAAACTCGTAATAAATATTGCCTAGGAAGAATGCCGCGACGACATAGATATACCCGCCAATCTCAATAAGCGGCCCTAAACATTCCACTAGCCAGAAATAAGGAAACGAAATTAAACCAACGGCTCCGTATTTCGGATTAAACGTCATTCGTTTGTGTGCCCACAGGCTTTGAATCAGCCCTTGATGCCATCTGCGGCGTTGATTCCTCAAGCCTTTCAGCGTTTGAGGCGCTTCCGTCCAGCAGACCGGATCCGGCACGAATTCGATTCGATTGTCCAAGTCCTGCTCCTTAATAAAGCGGTGGAGCTTGACGACCAATTCCATATCCTCACCGATCGTATTGCAGCTGTAGCCGCCAACTTCAACAACCAGCTTCTTATTAAATACACTGAAAGCGCCGGATATGATAAGGACCATGTTCCATCTGCTCAATGCAATCCGGCCCATTAAGAACGCTCGCAAATACTCGATCACTTGCATAACGATAAGAGCGCTATTGGACAACATCGTTTGATGAACGGCACCATTTTGCACATGGAACCCATTGACGATACGTACGTTGCCGCCCGCAGCGGCCACAGCGCCATTGGACAAAATAATGGGCTTCATAACGCGCAGCAGAGAGTTCTCCTCTAATATCGAATCGCCGTCAATGGAGCAAAAGTAAGGGTATCTGGAATAGTTAATGCCCGCATTGAGCGCGTCCGCCTTGCCTCCATTCTCCTTGTCGATCAGCCACAAGTGGGAATGAATCGCAGACTGGTATACGCCTGTAACCCGCTTCGTCTCCAGCTTGCCAGCCCTCGGCTTATCAACGCAAACCATTCGAAAGTGCTCCATGACGAGCTGCAGCGTACCGTCCTTCGAGCCATCGTTCACAACCAGCAGCTCCGTCTGCGGATACTTCAAGCTCAGCAAGGAGTAAATGCTGTCTATTACGCCTGCCTGCTCGTTATACACGGGAACAATAATCGATACCGGCTTCGAATAAACGGCGTCAATCGTGCTTTCTTCCAGATCACGTTTATCTAATTTGTACTGTCTTCTTAATTCGATCTGGGCAAACACAAGCATAACGCTATAAACCAAAATAACGATGGCCATATAACAAAAGATGGTCCATCCAAAAAAATACATGATGCCTTCTATCCATCTATTCATCTCATATCCCTCTCACAGGACACTGTATTTAATATGCCGGCTCTGCATCCCGCTTCCCCGCGCGTTGTCTCCGTTCGGAGATGGCCCTGCCTGCCTCCTCGCGTACATACCAAGAGCTATCGTTCATCAGCTTCTCCAAATACGGCAGCGACTGTTCATCCGGCAGACGCTGGAGCAATAGGGTCATCATGAAACGCTCTTCCCAGACCGGCGAGGCTATAAATGAGTCATATTCCGTTAGATCAATCCGAATGTTCAGCTCGTTGATCGCTTTCAATGAACGGATCCGTATTTCCGAATCCTCGTCTCGCAGACAAGCCTTCAGGAAATCGAGCGTATCCATCTCTTTTCTAATCCCAATCGTATCGATCAGAGCATAGCGGCACTCGGGTACCAATTCCGTATACCGCTGTTTCAGTTGTTCAAGAAGTGAAGGACTGAGCAACAGCATGTACTGCTTGTATTGAAATTCGGACATCTTCACCGGCATGAACAGGAAGGATTCGATGAACCGTTCCTCACGGAACAGAAGCTTGATTTTGAGCAATTGAAAATATTCGTCACGCGAAAGCTTGGCCCGTTCCATCTGCTCGCACACATCCAGCAGCGCATAGATCTGAAAGTCCGCTATACGATACAGGCTGTTCATTCGCTTCCCCCAGTTGCGGCTCGAAAGCATTCGTTTATAATGGCCAACCAGGTGCTCATTCGCAAATTGCTTTATTTTGCCGCGAATATCCGCATCGGACACATTCATTAAATAAGATAAAAATATTTCCTCCACGGCTTCGATTTCGTACGGAGACACGGGCACCATTTCCTCGGAGAATGGCGCTAGATTGCGGAAATATTCATACCAGTGCCGATTATGCTTCTCGATATAAGCCTTCTTGACGTGTTGATTCGCTTTCTCTCTCGTACGCGACCAAAATAAATATAGAGTGATCCCGATGAGCAAAAGCGTGAACAAGAGAATGATCAATGCCACCCATTCTATTGCCACCGTAATCATGACCATAACCTCACTAACACCCGCTTAAGCTGAGATTCGAACAGACGGATGTTGAATGGCTTGACGATGTAGTGGTCGACGCCACTCTCGTACGCCGCTATCATATCCTCTTCAGCGTTCCGCTTGGTCATCATAAACACAATAAACTTGCCGTTGTTCGGCATTTGCCGAAGCGCATATACAACTTCCATCCCGTTCTTGCGCGGAAGAATATCGTTCGTAATGACAATGTGCGTATGGCTGGATCCATACCAATCGGAATCGAGAAACTCCAAGCCGTCACGGAAATCCCGTATATCCAATTGGATATCGTCGAATCTCAAGTTTTGGAGCGACATTCGAAAAATATCTTTGAAGATTTCGTTGCTCTCCAGAATGCTCACTTTGATCCGCTCCGCTTTGCGCCGCTTACCGCTGCGGACAAATCCAATAGGTCCTCCCGGCCAGCTCGCGGCCTCCGACAGCGCTTGACGTGATTCATTCATTAAGTCGTCAAATTCGATATCGTTATTGCCAATTTCCGCGATTGCAGCGACGAACGGAAAGGGATCGCCAAATTCGCCCGCGACGCCCGTTCGCTTCATCTCCTCGTACAGCCTTTGGATGAACGCCTTCGCTTCTTCCTCGCCGCTATGGGATAAAATAACCCCCCACTCCAATAGCCGATCGAGCTGAAAAAGCACATCCGTCTGCCTTAATTTCGCCTTCAAATGGTTATACATTTGCTGGGTAAGCTCCATTTGCTGATCTGGATTGTAACGCTCCTGTTGCAGAACCGAAATAAGCACGACAGAAATCGTCTTCCTGCTGCGAACCACATTCGCTTTAAGCAAAGTAAATATATTGAGGATATGCTCTTCCGATATAATTGGAATATCACGGAAAAATTTACTGTTCATGATATCACCCTTATTTCATTTAAAAGTTATTCCTAACAATTATATCGGAATATTTCGACACTGAAAGCACTAAAATCGACAATTAGTGAGTGATTTCCCTATGCAAACTTCCGATTATGATTCATTTTATTTATGAGCGTAAACAAAAACGCCGCCACGGGAAGCGGCGACGCCTAATGGTAATGATTCACGGTTAGAACAATGGAGAAGCAAGAACAACCGCCGCAATAAAGACGATCTGCACAGTAGTCGGACTGCCCCCTGCGATTTCCAGCCATTTATGAATCTTGGGAAGTTGCGTGAGACAGATCCGCGAGCATGTTGACGCTGCTTTTTTCCAACACCATCGGATACAGCTCTACTTTATCGGATGCCATCGTTCTAAGCTCTTCGAACACAGCGGCAGATGCATACACCTTGTCTGCCTGCTGGATCGACTTCGCCAGTTCCTTCCGGTTATCGATGCCGACCGCTTCGGACTCGATCTGCATCAGACCTGCTTCGTGAACGTTGCGTGCCATCCATTGTCCGCCAGCCTTGCCGAGACAGACAAAGCTCACCTTGCTGCCGGGCTTCATCTTCGAAATCTCGACTAGAAGAGGCATTTCGATTGTAGCGCCAATGACGTGGATCGTTTTCTTATACGAGGCCAGCCGCTGCTTCACTTCATCGGCATGGTTCAACGTCGTCACGATGACATTCGCATGCCCGATCGCTTCGATACTCGCCTTTTCCATCGCATTAAGGTCCTCTATATACACGGTGGCCACTTCTGCATTCGTTATCCGCTCGATTTGTTGACGATAAAAGGGATGATCATGCTCTCGGCATTCGATGAACACGATGCGCATACGCGGTGCGGTTTCCGTTTCATTCAACAGCACGTACGCTAATCCGGCCACAAAAAAGTCAGCCAGCGGGATTCTTTGCGCTGCCGCCTCTTCCATCGCCTTCACCGCCAACTGCTGCATCGCCTCGCGGTTTTTCCGCAATTGCCCGACCTGCTCGTTGTCCATCACTTGCGTACCCCGGCCTTTGTGCATCGACAGCAGTCCTTCGTCACGCAGCTGCGTATACACAAGGTTCACCGTATTTCGGTTCAACCCCAATTGATCCGCCATTAGATTGGCAGATGGGAGCATATCGCCCGGCGCAATATTCCCGAGTCCAATGAGCCACTTCAATTGCTCTTTCAGTTGAGTATTCACGCTAAAATTCAATCTCGAATCTGCTTTAACAAGCAGTTCCTTGTGTTCGCTCATCGGAATTCTCCGTTCTTCGGCAGAAGAGTTGATCTTCATTGTCAGTATTACTATACCACTATACATTTGGTCATTTCATCCGTCGTTTCGTAAAATGCAGATTGACTTCCCTTTGAGCTCCGCATAATATACATATATGAATAGTTGACTAGTTAATTAGTTGTTTATTGAGGAGTGAACGATCATGCAATCTTCTTCTACTTCTTCATGGATCCGTTATCTGTCCAAAATGTCAGGATCCGGCACAAGTCCGCTCACCGTATCGGTTAAGACCGCACTTATCGGCTTTATCGGCGGATCTGCCGCAATCGGCCTTCTTGCTTACTTGACGCACCTAACCACTTCCGTATGGCTGATGGCACCGTTCGGAGCGAGCTGCGTTCTCGCATTCGGGTTATGGGATGCGCCTTTGTCCCAGCCCCGGAATATCATCGGAGGCCATCTGGTGTCTACTGCGGCCGGACTGCTGCTCGTTCATCTGTTCGGCAGCGAATATTGGGTGCTCGGGGTCGGGGTCGGCTTGGCTATCGCTCTTATGCACGTAACCCGGACGACACATCCGCCTGCCGGAGCGGATCCGATCGTCGTGATTCTTGCAGGCAGCCCGTGGTCGTTCTTGTTCCATCCGGTTCTCATCGGCTCTGTCGCCATCGTGCTGCTTGCCTTATTGATCAATAACCTCGATCCGCAACGCCGGTATCCGAAGTTTTGGATATGACAAAAAAGCTGCCCCTAAAGTCCATTTTGGATAGACTTTTGGGGCAGCTTTTCATTGGATTCAAATAACAGTGAAAGACAACTGCGCAGGCGAATGCTCTTACGACCGCTGTGCTCTTACGGCCGCTCCGGCATCCAATCGCGGGCAAACCTCTGAACGTCCATACGGCTCTTCCTTCCGCTCAACTTGGCAGCCGTATCCGCAAGGGTCTGCTCCTCCTGTACGATGCTGGATAGAAAAGGCGCGGTGCCATACGCTTTGCGATCGAATGAGCCGAGCCAGCCGGCATGCTCAATGCCCGTCAGACCGGCCAGCAGCTCCGCCGCGTCATGGACTTGTTCGCCGAGCCAATCATCGTAACCGCTAATGGCGTCGACTGCAAGCTTGAACAGCGGCTCCCTTCCTTGCAAGCTTTCGGGCGTCGTCACATAAATATCTCGCTGAGCGGCGGACAACGAACCATCCGCGATGATCCGGATGCCGAGCGGCTCGATGCGGCTCAGCTCCGGCTCGCTTACGGCCCAAGCATCGGCGTCTCTTCGTTCCATGGAACGAAACGTATCCGCAGGAGCAAGCTTGAGCGGCTTGACGTCCCGCTGCGATAGACCCGCCGAATCGAGCGCTTGCAGCAGCAGCAAATGCTCATTGGAGGAAGGCGCGTAGGCGATTCGCTTCCCTTGCAAGTCGGCCGCCGAGAAGATATCGGAATCCAGCGGCACGACGATGGCGTAAGCGGAAGGATTCGCCGGTTCGGCGGCCAGATAGACGAGCGGAGCATCCTCCCGGTGCAGCAGAGCGGGAACGGCATCGCCTATGGCGCCGATGTCGACACGGCCTTCCTCGATGGCCTGGAACAGCGATGCATCATCATCGAACGGCTTCCATTCGACGGCGTCCGAGGACGATTGCTCCGCTAGCTTCGCTTCCAGATCGCCCCGCTCCCTGAGACCGGTCAAGGCGCTGCTTCCGCTGTACCCAATCTTCAGCTTGCCGCTGTCCACGGGCTGCCTGACCACCTTCCCGGCTTCAACGTCATGGCCGCTGCCGCATCCGGACGAGAGCACCGGAAGCAGCAGGGCTGACAGAAGAAGCGCCGCAAGCGCTAACCGCGGTTTCAGCCTGCGCATGAATACCCGGGCTTGCCGCTGTCCATTTGACCGTTAACCATTGTTGGAAAGTCCCTTCCGCCACCGCGTGAACCGCGATTCAATGAACGCCAGCACATAGTTAAGCAGCAGCCCTAGAATGGCGAGCAGAATGATGCCCGCGTACATGTCCGGAATTTGGAAGACTTCCTGCGAATTCAGAATATAGAAGCCGAGCCCTCTCGACGAACCGATCATCTCGGCCGCAACCAATGCGGTAATGCAGTACGCCCCGCCCAGCCGAATGCCGGTGAAGATGCTCGGCGCCGCCGCAGGCAGAATGACGCGGAAGAACAGGAACAGCTGCGAACCTCCCATCGACTTGGCAGAATCGATCAGCAGCTTGTCGACTTGCTTCGTCCCGCTGACCGTATTCAGCAGAATCGGCCAGAACGACGCCCAGAAGATGATCGCTGTTTTGGACGATTCGCCGATGCCGAGGAACAGGATGAAGACGGGGAACAAGGCGAATGCCGATACTTGCCTAGCGAGCTGGAGAAGCGGATCCAGAATCGTCTCGAACCGCTTAAACCAGCCGAGCAGCAGCCCTATCACCGTTCCTGCCGCAATCGCGAGCAAGAGGCCGGACAAGGAACGGCGCAAGCTTGCCGCCACATGCTTCCACAACTCGCCGTTCTCGATCAGCTTCCAGATCGAGACGACGACATCCGACGGCGGGCTTAAATAGGCGGAGTTGACGATGCCAAGACGCGGCAACAGCTCCCAGATGACGAAGAACGAGACGATTGCAAGACTGCGGTCGACCGCTTTTTTGATCCCATTGGCTTTACTGCTCATGAAAGCTCTCTCCTCTCCAGCCGCCTATACCGAAGGTTTGGTTGCAAACTCGTTATATTCATTCGTATAGACATCCTTGACCGTCACTTTGCCTTTCGGAATTTTATCGTATTCTTCCAAAATATCGATATAGTATTGAATTGGATCTTCCGTCACGACAAGATCGTCCACGTAGGCGTAACGGTCGATGTATTTCACATCTACGCCCAGCCGTTTCGCGATAATTTTTTTGGCTTCTTCCGGATTCTTATTAACCCAGTTCGCCGTCTTCGCGATAGCCGATACGAAATCTTTGACCGCTTGCGGGTGCTTCTGCGCGAATTTGCCGTTTACGCTGTACGGAGCCATCCCGCCGAGACCGCCGTCCAAGTCATAGTCGCTCCACAGTTTGACCAGCTTCTCGTTATATTCCGCCTTGCCCGAGAACGGCGCATGGATGATGGCGAGGTCAATGCCGCCCTGCTCCAGCGTCTGCTCCTGTTTGTCGTCCGGAACGACGAGGAAATCAATCTTGCTAATGTCGACGCCTTGCTCCTTGAACCATTTCTTCGAGACGAACTCGGCGCAAGCGCCAAAGCTGTTGAAGCCGATCGTCTTGCCTTCCAGATCCTTCGGCGTCTTGATGGAGCCGTCATTACGCACAAAATATTTCATATGCGGAGCTTCCTTGAGCGTCTTGCCCCCTGCGGATACGACTTTGATATCCGCGCCGCTGGCGATGGCCGATATCACGAGCGGCACCATCCGCGCGCCGAAGTCGATGTCGCCCGTTCCGACGAGCGGAATGATTTGCGGCGCGGCCACCTTGCCAACGTATTTCGGCCTAGTGCTCGTGCCGTCGAAGTAACCGAGCTCGTCGGCCAGATAGACCAGATCGAAGCCGGGATTGTCCGGATATTTGAATTCGACGATGCCCTCTCCTCCAGCAGGCGCTGCAGTGCCTGCCTTATTCGGACCTTCCTCCGCTTGTTTCGAGGAGTTGCCGCAAGCCGACAAGGCTACCGCTAAAGCGAGTACGGTCACGAGCTTCGTCCAGCTTTTCTTGATCAACACGTTTGTTAACATCCTCTATCTCTCCCTGTACCTAAATTTGATTAACGTTCTTATAAGGCGGTTTGTTTCCGGTCATAAATGCGCAGCGTCAGAAACAAAGCCAACACGCCTGCGCTGAGTGCCGCCACCGACACGTAGAAGGCCGGCGACTGCAGCAAGCCTGAGCTGCTGCTGGTAATGCCGCTGCCGCCGCCTGATTCAGCCGAGGCGTGCGGTTGCGACACGGCTGCAGCACCATGATGATCGGCTTCTCCCGTTCCCGGCAGCACCGCTGTAATGGAAGCCGGCGTCTCTGCCTCAGCACCTCCGGCCCATTCCACGACTGAACCGTTCGCATATGTCTGAACCGCTTTCCAGACGAGCTGCTGCGCGTCGTCCGCCACCTTGCCCTGCAGCTTGAATTCGCCGAATTCGCCGTCCTTCAGCCCTGCTCCTTCGGCCGTCCAGACGATGGAAGACTTGCCGCCTTCCGCATCGGTGCTGAAGGCATAGCTCCAGCCCGGCTGCGGCAGGACGCGGCTGATTGCGACCCCTTCCGGGAATAGGAGCTCGATCCTCGTCGTCTCCGATTGCTGCTCCGTCGGCACGCGGACCGTGAACACCTCGTAAGCTCCCTGCTTGGTTTCATTCGGTGATACCGATACATGAGCGGATACCGTTCCCGCCAGCGCTAGCATAAGCACAAGCAGAACGATTGCTCCGGCTGTCCATTTGGCCAATCCGGTTCCCTCCTATTCCTTGTTCTCACTATAAAACGTCTTCTCCGTCACAAATTCGTCCAGCTTCTCATTCAGCACCCGTACTTCCAGCTTCCACTTGCCCGGCAGCGACAAGTAGTTCCCTTCGGCCGCATAGTTGTAATCGTACAAGCTAAGCTGCCCCCCGCTTGTCGGCACAATGGACAACGGTACGTCGATCGGCGGAATTTCCGGCCGGCCGATCGATTGAAGCCGCAGCGTGACTTTCTTTGGCCCTTCGCCGCCTTCGTCCGAAGACACCGCCGCTCCCTTGCCGGATGTCTTCCAACCTCCGATCGATACCGAGAACTGATTCGTCTCCCCGGCTTTATTCGGCGTAATAACCGCTGCGATATGTATCCCATCCACTTTCTCATGCCAGAACAGCGGACCTGTCGACGCAAGCGGATTCAAGTATGTGAACACGGCGGTGATGCCGATCACGACAGCGAACAGGATGCCATCGAACGCCAGCCAAGCCGCTCCTTGGCGCAGACTGCCTCTTCGAAGCGTTCGCCTGATGAAGGCGCCCGCGGCTACGACAAGCAGAACGGCGCCAGTCTTCGCCAACATCAGCCTCCCCCATTGCGAGTCCAGCAGGCGGTCGAAGCCGTTCGTATACAACGCTGCGGTAACAAGACCGCTGACGGCCAGCAAGCCGATCGCGGCGAACGCAGCCCGGGACAACAGCGCTGCGTCCGAGCCCCCGTTATCCGCCGCCGTAAGCCGCTTCGCTCCGACCATTGCGAAGGCAAGCAGGACGCCTGCCCATAGACTGGCGGCGGTCAAGTGCACAATGTCCAGCCCGTAAGTGAGCTGCGGGACGGCATAGCCCATCGCATGGCCGTTCAACCCTTTGGCCGCGAATACGAGCAAGATCCAAGCCGCATCGAATACCCGCCGTCTTCCGGTTAGGAACAATCCCAATAACGCAGCTGGAATTGCGATCGCATAGGAGATCCCGATCGAGGTGCCGAGCAGAAGATCCCACCGTTCGGATGATTCGAAGCCGATGCGCAGCTTGCCGTAATCCTGCCAAGCAAGCAGCAGCAGCGCGAGAAGATAGGCGCCAAGCAGCAGCTTGCGGACCGTATCGTAACGCCATCCTCGCCGTCCGTTCCGATTCGCAACAGCCGGAGCATATACACGCAGGCCGACCCAGCCCGTTGCGGCAAGCAGTCCTGCAAAATAAAGCCCGCGTACGATCCAATAAGGGATGTTCTTGCCGAGCTCATGCTCGTCGTGCAGCCGGGCAGCCGAAACATACCCTCTGCTGGCCTCCGTCGTCCATCCGACCGTGAATACATAGGAAGCTCGGATCGGGTGTCCGTCCGCCGACAATAGCCGGTAAGCAACCGTATAATTCCCGTCCGGAAGCGTCGGAAACGTCATTCGCATGACGCGGCGGCCCGGGTCCATCACAGCTTCGTTCTTCGAGACAGGCTGCCCTTGGCGGTCATACACTTGAATCGCAAAGCCTTGGTTCTCCAGCCGCTCGTTGAACTGCAGCACGATGGCCGAAGGCGCTGCTGCCAGCCGGCTGTCCGGAGCCGGGGCCGCGTCCGTCAGCGACGAATGCGCCGATCCGATGCCGCCCGGCAGCACCAGCCATACCGCCGCGAGTACCGCGAGCGCAGCGGCACACTGGAGCAGCCGCCGGCGGGTAAGCAGACGGCTCATCCCGATCTTCGCGCCGCCTTCTCGAGCAGCGGCTGCTTGTCGTAATCGGCGTACTGCCCGGCGTACGTCCGTACCGGATCGCCCGCATAGAACCGCTCATACAGCTCATGCCTTGCGCCGAGCCGGCTGCCGACCAAATCCCAGCTGAGCTTAAGCAGTTTCACCCGCTCCTCTGAGCCGCGATCCGCCCCGCGGTACACCTTCTGCAGCTGGGAGCCGAGCGGGCCGTTCAATTCGGCGATGGTCGAAGGCACCTGAAGCATGCCTGCGCCGGACAGCTGCTGCAAAATTTCAAGTGCTCTCGGATAGAAGCGGTTTCCTAAATTTTTGGCGGTGATGATCGGCTCAAGCGCGGGCTCCCATACACCTAGCGGATGCAGCGTCGCCTGATGCTCGGCGGACAATAGCAGCGCCCGTATAGACTCCAACTGGTAATACAGCTCCGCGAGCTTCTCCTGGACGTGAGCGAATGGGGTAATGCCGATCGAATACGCCAATTCAGTGCCGACCGCCGCCGTGAACTCAAGCTTGCTGGCCAATCGAACGATATTCTCATGCAAGCTGAGCGCTCGCCCGAACCGGTCCGAACGGATATGCCAGATCGCCTCCGGATCGTCCTTAATAAACACCCGCTCCCACGGAATGAGCGCGTCGTCGAACACGAGAACGGCATCCATCTCGTCGAAGCGCGAGCTGAGCGGGTGATCGTCCTTCTGCTGAGAGGCGAATGACTCGCGGCAGATCAAGTGCACGCCGGGATGGCTTGCCGGAACCGCGAACATCACGGCATACCGCTGCTCGTCGCCCGTCTTCTTGCTATGAGGCGACACGATAATTTCGTCCATATAGGGAGCGCCCGTCGCGATCATTTTGGCTCCTCGGACGACTATGCCTTCTTGCGTCTCGCGGACGATTCTCACAGCCGTGTATAAATCGCCCAGTTCATGCGCCAGCTTCGTCCGGTCGATCTGCGGATCATGGCCGGCGGCCGTCACGAGCAGATCGTTATCCCGGACGAATGCATAGTAGTCGGCTATTTTTTGCGGAAAATACGGCTGCTCCCTCTCGATCAGATGCCGGGATATATGCCAGGCCGTCAATTGGGTGCGGTAAAATCCGCCGACGCGGCTCATGACGCCGAACGTCGCATCCGACCAGACTTGAAGCCCGCGGCTCCGTCTGAACAGATCCTCCTTCGTTTCCGGTATCAGGTAGGCGATGTTCGCTTTGCCTCCGGTATCGGTTGTGAACGTCACTTGCGATTCTGTATCTGTATCGTCCTGCAAATCAAGAATGGCCGCTACCGACCGAACCGTACCTTGAAAGGCCGGATGGCTGCGAATATCGGGCACAATAGCCCCATCCAGCCACACCCGGCGGCCGTCATTCAACCGATTGAGGTATGCCGCACCTGAACTCATATGCGGCGCTCCAGTCCTCCGGCTTGGTCAGCGATCGGCTGCCGCCCTCTCCGGTAATGCTCCTCTTCGATCTCCGCAATCAGTTGCGGCTTAACAGCGGAGGCTGCGATTCCTTGCCCAAGCGGCTGCGGCTTGCCATCAGCGGCGGGCCTGCCTAATTGCTGGGATTTATCCACTTCGTCCTTCAGAATGTCCCATGCCCGCTGGCGAAGGCTGACGAATGCTTCCGAGTTGCGAATTTCCGCCGCGCGCGGCCGCTCCAGCGGAATCTCGATCAACTCCTTCACCTTGCCTGGCCTAGCGGTCATGACAGCGACGCGGTCCGCTAGGAAGATGGCTTCATCCAAGCTGTGCGTGATGAAGACGATCGTCGTCTTCTTCGCCTCCCAAATACGGAGCAGCTCCGACTGCAAAACTTCTCTCGTCTGCGCATCGAGCGCCGCGAACGGCTCATCCATAAGCAGCACATCCGGGGCGTAGGCGAGCGAGCGGGCAATCGCGACGCGCTGCTTCATGCCGCCGGACAGCTCGTGCGGATACCGGTTCTCGAAATCTTGCAGCCCGACGAGTTGAATGTACTCTCTGGCGATCTCCTTCCGCTCCTTCGACCGAACGCCGCGGATTTGCAAGCCGACTTCGACGTTCTGCAGGACGGTGCGCCAAGGAAACAGCGCATAGCCTTGGAACACGACGCCGTGCTTCTTGTTCACGCCGTCGATCGGGACGCCATCCACCGAAATGTCACCGGACGTCTGCTTGGACAGCCCGGCTAGAATATGGAGGAAGGTTGACTTGCCGCAGCCGCTAGGCCCGAGTACGGCAAGAAACTCCCCCTCCTTCACATCGAGGTCGAAGCCGTCCAGCACGGTGATCGCTTCTTTATTTCTTGCATCGCTGGCTGAATGGAACTTTTTATGTACCTGTCTAGCCGATATTTTCACGGTCATGGCCGCACCTCCTGATCGTTGTCACCGTCACCGTCTATCGAATGTACCGCCTGCCAGAACTCGCGGTAGCGGCTTCTGAGAAGCTGGACGGGATAATGACGGTACAGCTCCTGCGATTGCACCAACGGATCGCCGAACGCATGCTGTTCGTGCAGTTTTTTTCTTGATGCATCTGAACTGCCCGCGAGCCGCCAAGCAAGCTCAAGCAGCGAAGGCTTGCCGCTGCCCTCAACCGATGCTCCCGATATGTTCGTCTTCCTTAAGAACGCCGCCGCACCAATTCGCTGGAGCACGTGAACTGCCTTGCCGTACGTATCGATGCCGGCTCTGCGGGCAGCTTGCAGCGGCGCAAGCGAGGGCAGCAGCACCCCCGCCGTGCTCGGCCGCGCTCCGATCTCCGCCGCATGCAGCAGCGCCTTCAGCGTCTCCATGCCTTGGATCAGTTCTCCGAGCTCCCCCTGAATATGCAGTTCCCCACCCAGCCCCGTCTGCTCTGCGAGCGCGAAGGAGGTGCCTGCGATCAGCTCGATCGCGTCAAGCTGTCTGGATGCCCACTGATAATCGGCGAGTGATTGGACGAGAGGGTGGCCCAGCAGCCGCTTTAATCGGCCCGCATCTTGTACGACCAACAGCTTTTCCTGTGGGATCCTGACGTCCTCGTAGACCGCTGCAACGCTGCTGCCGATCTCGAGCAGCTTCAGTCCTTCCGTCCGAACCGGGATCAGAGCGGCCGTCGCTGGATCCGCCTCGCCTTCCTCGCGGACGAAGACGAGCAGTTCATCCACGAGGAGCGCATCGGCGCCGAACGTCTGCCTTCCGGATAACCGGATCCCTCCTTGTGAGTCCGGACTTATGACGGGTTGGCCGTCACTGTGGCGGGCGACCGGATGCAGCGACGTCGTCACAACGGCCAACTGCCTTTCGATCTGCTCATAAAGCGGTCTCCATGTTCTTGACGCCCCGAATGCTCCAGCCGCAGCCGTGCCGTTCTCGGACGCCGCTCTTTCTTCAGCTAAGACATATTGTTCATGGGCATACCACCCTGCAAGCAGAGCATGCGCATAATCGGACCAGCCGTCTGCGAACGCGGTTGTTCCTTCCGCCAGCCCGTAGAAGCCCGACCGCTTAAGCCGGAGCTCCTCCGGCGAACGCGGCAGCAAGTACGCTTGCCCGAGCAACTGCTCATCCGGCAGCTCGCGGTCATCGTCACCGTATAACTGCCGCGCCGCCAACTCCTGATTCATCGCCATATGCGTTCCTCCTCCTGCCCTGCGCGTTAATGCCCCGGCGTCCTCTGCATCGCCTTGAACATCAAATAAGAAGTGTCGTTCGCTGCTCCGGGCGACCGCCCCTTGCCCCAGCCGATCTGCTCGCGGTAGCTGCCCAATATTCCGCTTTCAGCCAAAGCCGTTTCGCCAGGCGCATCGATCGGATGATCATGCGGCGACACATACAAAGCGTCTACTGGACAATACAGCTCGCACATGAAGCAGGTCTGGCAGTCATCCTGCCTCGCGATGACCGGCACGCCGCTCGGCGATTCGTCGAAGACGCGAGTCGGGCATACGCTGACACATTGGCCGCAAGAGATACACCGCGTATTGCTGACGAGTTCAATCATGACTGATTCACCTCCAAGCGCGACAGAGCGGCCGTTTCGGGCTTCACCCATATTTCATCCAAGCCTCCGGTCAACAGCCGGTAATGCTGAGCCGCGTCCGCCCCCGGATAATCGAGCCGCTTATGCATGCCGCGCGTCTCTCTTCTGGCCAGCGCCGACGCATACATCCATCTCGCCGTCGCCGTCATCGCCTGCGCTTCCCGCAGCTTCACAGCATCTGACGCGTTCGGCGCCAGCGCATGCTGCACAGTGCGCCATAAACCGTTCAGCCGCCCGACCGATTGCGTAAGCGTTGCTTCCGTCCGGAACAAATTGATATCGAACGGCTCTACCTCGCGTTTCACGGCTGCCGTCCACTCCTGCACGTCGCCCGCACTTGCGAGTGCGGATACCTGGCGCTCGGAGCCCGCTCCCTTCGGCTCGCGGCGTTCTCTTCGGCCGCCAAGCGTAACGGCGTATACAGCTGCCGCTTCTCCCGCCCAAGATCCAGAGGACATTGCCCATGCCGCGTTATGGCTGCCGCCGCCTGTGAAGCCGCCGCATATGAATTGTCGCGTCGCCGCATCGCCTGCCGCATACAGTCCAGGCACCGCCGTCGCGCATGATTCATCAATTAAGTGAATGCCGCCCGTCCCGCGAACCGTGCCTTCTAGGCGCAGCGTAACCGGGAACAGCTGCGTGAACGGGTCGATGCCGATCCGGTCGAACGAAAGAAAGAAATTCGGCTGTGCCGCACGCATCCAGCTGCGCATATCTTCCGTCGCCCGGTCGAGGCGCGCATAGACAGGCTGCGTCTGCAGCGTACGGGCAATGACGGACCGGCCTTGCTGCGATCCGGCGCCTTCAATGACTGTGCCGTCCTCGTAGTAGAACGTTGCCCACGTATAGAAGGCCGTCTTCGTGACCGTCGAGAACGTCGGGCTAATGGCATAGGCGTTGGAGAACTCCATCCCGGACAGGCTGGCTCCCGCTTCTGCCGCAATGAGATAGCCGTCTCCCGTTAGGACGTTGCAGCCAAGCGCCTTGCTTAGGAACGCGCAGCCGCCGGATGCGATGATGACCGCTCCGGCCTTAACCGTCCATGTCTCTCCGGTTTCGGTTCGCACGCCGCTCGCACCGCCGACACCATGCTCATCGGCTAGCAACTCCAATGCCGGGCTGTGATCCAATATTCTTACTCCGGCTTTCCTAACCCGCCTGCGCATCAGCTTCATATACTCTGGTCCTTGCAGACTGCGCCGATACGACTTGCCTTCATCGTCGACCGGAAAAGGATAACCGGCCAGAGCCAGGTCATTCATGTTGCTATAGGTCCGGTCAAGAACTCGTTTCATCCAGCCCCGGTCCGCGAGATAGCCGCCAAGCGCTTCCCGGCTCTTCATCGCCGCCTCGCGCTGTTCCTCGGTCGGCTCGACGTACCAGACCCCGGTTCCCGATGGCGCCGTCGCCCCGCTTGTGCCGCAATAGCCCTTATCGACGAGCACGACACTCGCTCCTTGGGCGGCTGCGGTGAGCGCTGCCCAAGTGCCCGCCGGCCCGCCCCCGATGACGAGTACGTCAGCGGTCAATTCCACATCGGATCTTATAGATGCTGCATTTCCCATTGTGTTGCCTCCTTGTCTCTTGTAATAAAAAAAGGCCCCGTCACCTGTTAGGGTTACAAGGCCTCCGGTTTCCCGGTCGGATGGGTCGTACACAAAAAAAGCCGGAGACACGCGCTCTATTAGAGGCTGAGTCTCCGGTTTTCCGGTATCCCATTAATTCCTATTAGTTTAATAAGATATACACACGATGATCCTAACATGGATACAATCTGCCGTCAACGTTATAATTATCGCCCGATATCCGCTGCCATCGTATCAGAATTTAAATCATTTATAAGGACAGATGCAGATTGAAGCGCTCCGAACCCCATCAAAAATAATGTATAATATGAATCATGACATCATTTAATGTGATAGGGTGAACGGATATGGATATTGAGAATATGATGGCTTTCGTTACCGTTGCCGAGTTGAGAAGCATTACGGCTGCTGCCGCCAGCATGAATCATTTGCAATCCAACATGACGGCCAAGATCAAAAAGATCGAGAGCCATTATGAGCAGCAGCTATTTATCCGCAGCGCTCGCGGAATGGAATTAACGTCCGAAGGCGACAAGCTATACAAGCAATTCAAGAAGATGATTCTGTTATGGGAAGAAACCGAGCAGGAGATGCAGCGGCGCGAATTGAAGCTGCGCATCGGTACGATGCGGTCGGTCTTGGGCAGAGGCTTAACGGAGGCTTTCACCAATTTGTATGCCAAATATCCCGACGCAGCAGTCACGCTCATTACAGGCGCAACCGAACATATCGAGAACCAACTGATCCAAGGCCATATCGATCTTGCGTTCACTATCGGCAAATTCGGGCGTCCCCAGCTTCAATACCGGTCTATTGGCACTGAAGAACTAGTATTGATCCGGAAAAGGTCCGCGTCCAACGCGAGTCTCGCCCAATATCTGCAGGAGGCCGCTCAATTAACGATTTCGGACGATTGCATCTACGCTTCCATTCTAGAACAGGTCTGTGCCGATCATAACATTAAGCAAGGTCCGCGAACGATAGTCGGCGTATTGGAGACGATGCTGCATCTCGCTTCGCTTGGCATGGGGGTGGCGCTTACGTCCAAATCGACCGCCCGGCAATTCGGCGTTGCCGATTACATGGAGCTGCCGGCGGAATACCGTTATGTGGAGAAATATTTGGTCACGCGGCATAACTATGAGCTTTCGCCAATGGAGAAACAATTCGTAGAGGTTAGCCGATTTATGTGAGGAGATCATAGCAGAACGCAACCTCATCAAGGCTGCGTTCCCGGCGGTTGCTGCTAAGTCAAGTTCAAGTACTGTGCGAGCCGTTCATAAGAACGAAGACGTTGTTCATAGTCCGGGACCGTCGTAACAAGCATAAACTCATTCACTCCATACCTTACCGACAGTTCATGCAACCGAGTAATAATGGATTCTGCGGTTCCAACGAGCAGTTTGCGTTCCGAATATGTCTCCGTATTTCCATTAGGCATTTCTTGACGGAATAAAGATTGTCCTGACCGCACGATTCGAGCGGCTTCTTCATCCGTTGCTGCACATACGGCACCGATTGTAACGATCATTCTTGGTTCGGGGCAGAGCGGTGAAGGAACGAACGATTCCCGGTATGTACGCAGCACTTCCTCTGCGCCCGTGTCGCTCATAAATTGGCCGAACACATACCCCATTCCGAAAGCCGCTGCATATTCAGCGCTTCTCTTATTCGTTCCGAGCAGCCACACTTCCGGCTGTACAGGCGGATTCGGACGTGCGCCGACCGGTTCACCCTCATAGGTGAAGCTGTCTTGCAGCAAGAGGCTTATATCGTTCAGCTTTCCGGGCATTTGACTAACATTCTCTATAAAATTACCGCTAAGCGCCATGCTGACATGGGCATCTCCGCCCGGCGCCCGGCCAATGCCAAGGTCGATTCGGCCGGGATACAGACTCGCCAGCATACGGAACGATTCCGCTACCTTAAGCGGCTTGTAGTGCGGCAATAGGAGTGCACCGGAACCGATTCGAATCCGCTTCGTCCGGGCTCCGATATGCGCGAGCAGCACTTCCGGCGACGGGCACGCGAGCTGCGGCATGCCATGATGCTCGGCAATCCAGTACCGCGTATACCCTAGCTCTTCCGCGGTCCGGGCAAGCTCGGCCGCCTTCTCCAAGGCGTATGTATCGCCCCGGTTATCGTACACCGGAACCAAATCGAGTACGCTCAGTTTTAACGGCTTCGGTTTCAATTCTTTTATAATAATCGCCCCGCTCCTTTTCCTCCTCATTGTATGAAATTGTTCCCCGGCAACACAACACTCATTTCCTTACTTGTCAACACGATCCGGCTATGATATTGTATCTTTAACGAATCCTATTATTCTAATGCGCATAGTATGATATATTTTGACCAGACCACTGGAAAACATAACTGACGAGTTATGTTTTTTGTTTTTTATACAATCTATTGGAGAGGAAGAAGCTATATGGCGGTAAGCGGGTTGTCCAACGGTTCTCTAGTTATAGCAGGCGGCGGTCGTCTGCCGGAGGATATTATTACGCGGTTTATCGAATTGGCGGGCGGACCTGATCGTTCCTTCGTTATTATTCCCACCGCGCAAGAGGAAGTCGATGTGACGAAGAAAGGAAATGAAATAACCGCATTCGAAGAAGCTGGCGTACGCAATATTACGATTCTGCATACTAAGGACCGGAATCTGGCAGATACGGAATCGTTCGCAGCCCCAATCGGGTCGGCCGATGCCGTCTGGTTCACGGGCGGGCGGCAATGGAGAATTGCCGACTCCTATCTGCATACGGAAGTTCATCGCGAGTTGAATGCGCTTCTTGAACGGGGAGGGGTCATCGGCGGAAGCTCCGCTGGCGCAACGATCCAAGGCTCATATCTAGTACGCGGAGATACGAAGAACAATACAATTCTGATGGGCGATCATGAAGAAGGCTTCGGCTTTCTAAACGGTGTTACGATCGACCAGCATTTGATCCGGCGGAACCGGCAGTTCGATCTGGTCAAAGTCATTGAAGCGCGTCCCGAATTGCTCGGCATCGGCATAGATGAAGGAACGGCTATCGTCGTGCAGGGAGAATCGTTCGAAGTCGTTGGCCAAAGCTATGTCGCCATTTACGATACCGATTATTTGAAAGAGCATAACGGCAGCTTCTATTTCTTATCCCCAGGCGATACGTATAACCTAGCAACACGCGAAGCGAAGTTATCGTACAACATTCAAGCCGCTTCCATTTAACGAAACACATCCGTTCCTCCTCTCTATTGACGCAGCCATGGCGTCTTATTCCCCCACTACAATACAAAAAAACACGCCAGCCCCGGCGCGTTTTTTTGTATTGTATTACGTCAAGTGTGCACCAAAGCGTTCTAATAAACTCGCCTAGTTTCCCTTTCCCGGTAGCGTAACAATTGTTGCAATCAATTTTATTATTGATCTTAAAAAATTCGTTCCAAAACAGGAATATCATTTTTGATTTTAAACTCTAAATCCTTTAATGTTTTTTGTTGTTTAAAGGTTAATTCACTTAAATTCCATCTAGTATTGAAAAACAAGTGCAATACGACCTCACGCATTTTTAGAAGAGATGGAATATGTTTTAGAGTATCATCTGTTATTGAAACTTCCTTTGAATAGCCGTTTAAAAAATAATGAATAAATTTCTTTGCAAATTCAGTTCTTTCGATGTTATTAAGCGTGGATTCCCATACTGAATAAAATAAGGGCATTGCAATGTCATTCCCAAACCAATTATAGGAGCATTCATCAAAATCGAATAATTGCAATTCCTTACCTACGACATGAAAGTTACCCATATGAATGTCATTATGTACAAGACCATATAAATCATGCTCTTCTTTTTTGTCAGGTTTTAGTGCTTCCGATAAATATATAAACTTTTGAAGTGAAAAAGTTTGAGTATCCTCTAGTTTCTTTGATATCGTATGTATGAACTCTTGATCTTTATCGTATTGATGTGGGCGTCGAGCAGCAACTTGTTTTGATTTGTATTTTTTTGTTAACGAATGAATTCGCCCCACCGTACTTCCCCATCGGCCAAAGAACTCTTCATTCCACTCACTTTCATGGTTAATATTAATCTTTTTACCTTTTGCCATTTCAAAAGCTACAACATAATATCGATCATTATTTGTTTCAACCATCTCACAATCAACCTGTCGTATTGATTGAATTGACTTACAAACGGATAATCCATTGTCTGCTAGGTGATTTATCCAATCCAATTCTGCAAGAATTAAAGTATCTGAACGGTGAGAATCATGTGAGAAACGAAGAACGTAGTTTTTGTTATCTTTAGCGTATGAATAGACTAAATTCTGAAAGCCACCAATAAAGTTACATTCTTCTTTAGCTATGCCGTAAAGTTTAGATGCTTCTATAATTAAAGTCTTATCCATTATATATTTTCTCCTCGTTCACTATAATGCAAGCTTCAACAAAACTTTACCTTCCTTTTCATAAGCAGACTAAGCGATATCCGTAAATTATTCGCGCAATGATCGAGTTATCCTGCCCTTTTCTTCAATAGAAACGGCAGCCGGTCAATCGATCGGCTGCCGTATATAGTGATTGAACTAAAGTTCCCCGATAGCGTAACAAACTTATAATGATCTGAATTCCGGTGTTTCCATTAACCATTCAAAAAATTCATTCTTTGCTTCTCTGTAAACTTCCATGCCTTTACCTTCATAAGAACGCTTCAACTCATCGTATTTAATTCGATACTCTTCATTTATCAATAAAACGTCTCGAAATTTATAAAAAAAGTCAAAATCAGAGCCTTTAACAGTTAACTGAATTCCCAACGGTGGATCTGTGGAATCATCCTTAAAAGCACGGAAAGTACCTGTCTGTATGCTACCCTCATTATCTAAATAAAGAGTTGAAAGTGCCCGAACAGCTATCATGAAATTTTCTTGCATCACACGGACTTGAATATCGAGGTCACCTTTGGTTAAGGTTCCTGGTATTGCTGTACTGCCTACGTGTTGAATATCTGCTTCTGAAACAACTTGTTTGATTCTTGCTCTTTGCTCAACAAATAACTTCTGTGCTTTGTCATAGAGCATACTGTGATCATAAAAATTAACGATCTCCACGTAACCCCTCGCTTTTGATTACTACTCAATTGGTTTTTACCTATAACCATATTTTACCATACATTGGAATTAAACTATCCTTTAGTTGAACAAAGGCAGTCGATCATTACTGACCGGCTGCCTTCGTGTCTTTGTTACGACCGTAAACCTGCGCAATACCTGTTCTTTTTCTTAAGCCCCACCTAATAAGCTCGCTTAGATTAGGTGCATAAGCCATTGATTTACACCCGAGAGGACAAGAGCTTAACAATAAAGCATCTGATCGACAAACGACCTTGTCATTCTATCAAGTTAAGACCTTCCATCCCAAGCCACCCAAGTCGCACCTTCAATTGGTTGATAACGAGGGGTGTTTCCCATGTAGACAGAACCAAGCTTATCGGTGAAAGTGTTTTCATCGCTTACCTCCGAATCTACATTGAAAGAATAAAAAGACAAACCAGGAGTATCGTAGTCATACCTCAATTGAAGAAAACGCCATTGAAATTTATATAATTTATAATCGACTCCATAAAAATATGGTTTATCAAAAGTTCCGATCCCTATTAAATCCTCGGTCATAAATGAAGATGAATTGAAATCAATCTGAACTACTTGATTTTCATAATATTTTACTTGTATAAACCTTTTTCTGTCCGTTGAAGAGTATATCCAGCCAATCTCATCCTCTCTGGATGGCTTACCTAATATCCGGTTTACATCTTCTTTTGTCATTCCAATTTTGACTTTACCCACCGAAATACCTGGTACAATCAAGTTATCTTTATTAGCCTGTCCCTTTGAGTCAATATACTTTTTGTATCGTCCACCTAATTCCGTGTGATTCCCAAAATAATCTTTCACACCTATAGCAGTTATTTCCAACAAATCATTATCTCGTTTAAAACTGAGCTTTAACGGACTAGCATTAAAATCAGCAGATTCCAGGCCCGCAATGGATTTTACAGCAAATACCCCGCTGTATTCATACGGCTTTAGGCGGTCATCCTTCATTCTTGGTTCAAACAGTTGAAAATAAAGATGCCCAGGCTGATTCTTCTCAGGTGATAAGTATAACAAGGAGTCACCTTCATCTGAATGAAGAACCCATTTGCCTACCCAATCATCGAGACTCATAACATAGTCGGAGGGAGTCGAGGGTGAAGTGGTTTCCTCCACATCATCAGAAGTAGAGGCGATTTGAGATGGTTGTGATATAGACTGATCTTTGCCTTTAGATTTAGTATTTAGGGAATCAACTTGAGTTTGATTTTGGCAAGCGGTTATTAAAAAAAACATCGTTAGTAGGAGGACTGTGCTCCATATTCGCATGTGGTTTGCTCCTTCTTAAGTCCTACTATCTATTTTCGTTATGTACTTATATATTTCCTTTTTTTGTTTAACTGTATCGTAACCTG
>NZ_BILZ01000011.1 GCF_004000825.1 Paenibacillus kobensis NBRC 15729
CTCGGGGCAGCTCGCCGATGGTTCGGCGGCGCTGACGAGCGGCGTCGGCCAATTGGCCGACGGGTCGGCTGAGCTGGCCGACAAGCTGGGCGAAGCGTCCCGCGAATCGAACGTAAGCGGAGATAAGAACCAGCAGGCGGATATGTTCGCTGCGCCGGTCGAAGTGAGCGAGAAGAAGTTGACGACAGTGCCGAACTACGGCACGGGCTTCGCGCCTTACAGCTTGTCGCTCGGCCTGTTCGTCGGAGCGCTGCTCTCGACGATCGTGCTGCCGATGCGCGGCAGCGCGGGACGTCCGAGGGGAGGCGGCAGTTGGTTCACCAGCAAAGCGCTCCTGTTCGTACTCGTCGGCATCATTCAGACGCTTATAGCGGATGCCATTCTGTTGTACGGCATCGGGCTTGAAGTTCAAAGCACCGGCTTGTTCATCGCACTATCGGTCGTAACGAGCTTGACCTTCATGATGATCATTCAGTTCATCGTAACGATGCTCGACCAACCGGGACGATTCGTCGCGATCATCATTCTGATCCTGCAGCTGACGAGCAGCTCCGGCACGTATCCGAAGGAGCTCGTACCGGTATGGTTGCAGCATGTCGGCGATTGGATGCCGATGACCTACGCCGTATCCGGCTTCAAAGCGGTCATCTCGAGTGGAGATTTCGGCGTCGTCCGCAGCAGCATCGGTACGCTTAGCATTTACGCGATCGCGTTCGCCGTATTGTCGCTCGTGTTGTTCATGGTCATGCATAAGCGGCAGCCGAAAGATACAGCAGGCGGCGGTATGACTGCTGATACGTCAACTGCAACTACAACCGCGTAAAATAAAATAGCGCCCAGACGTCTCCGACAGGAACCGGCTGGGCGCTTTTGCATTATTTATTAATGAAGGCCGTTTTGATCGTACCGCGATACACCACTTGGAACCCGAGCCCGTCGGACAGCGCCGCGAGCGGAAGATACGTCTTGCTCTCCTTGCCAACCTTCTGCAGGTAAGCAGGCGTTTCGACTGGAACGGCTTTGCCGTCCACCGTCATCGTTTTTGCACCGATTGTGAATGCGACGACTTTGCCGTCTAGCGTAACCGTGGCGGTCTGAGTCGCGTTATTCCATTTCAAGTCGGCGCCCATCGCATCGGTAATGTCGCGCATCGGTACGTACGTCTTATTATTTTTCAACACGGGCTTGTTTGCCGTAACGAGTTCCTTGCCTGCAACGACGACGGAGATCGGCACGCTGGCTTCGCGCTGGGCGACTGTGCGGTAATCGCCCCAGACCGCTTGCGCGAACGATTGGCCCATCGCTTCATAGCCTTGTGCGTTCGGATGGAAGTCGCCGGATATAATAGTTGTATAAGAAAGCTCTTTACCGACAAATTTATTACCAACATAGGCAACTTGCACGTTATAGCCTTCGCCCTTCAGCTTGCCGGCAACCGTTTCGATTTTGCCGCGGACAGCGGCGCTGGCGTCCGACAGCTTCTTATAGCCTGCCTCGGTGATGACCAGCTTATTGTTCGGCACCGGATTGTACAGGTCAGCGACGACGATTTCCGCTTGCGGATTGACGGCGATGATGGCGCGCAGCGAAGCTTCGAGTTGCTGCTCGTAGACCGGCAGCATGTCGGTTACGATCTGGTCGGCCTCGCCTTTGACCAACTGGTCGAATACGGACAGAAAATCATTCGAGCCGATCGTCACCGTCACAAGATCAGCTGCCTTGAGATCGGCGAGCAGCTGCGGAGTGGCGGCAGCAAGCTGTGCAATGCGGGGTTCCTTCGTTGTTCCGTACGGAAGATCGTCCGGCGTGACTTGTTCACCCTTCTGGGCGGCCTCCACATAATGTTGAAGGCCTTCGGTCGTTAAGCCGAGAATGCCGTAATTCGATACGGATGCTCTCTCGCCATGGAACAGCGCTTGCTCATAGACACGTTCGACATAGCCGTAAGGCACCGGATTCTTCTGCATTTCCAAACCTTTCGTATAGCCGACGGTCAGCGAATCGCCTACACTGACGATATGATAGTCTTCGACCGCTGGCGACACGGCTGCGCCAGAGTCGGAATTGGAAGCCGCATAGGAGACCGATTGGGCGGGCGCAGCATACACCGACGGCGCAGCTGTCAAAATCAGTAAAGAAGCAAGCGCAGCCGGAATTGCAGAATAACGCGTTTTTTCCATGAACTTTTTGTACAAAACTTTTCACTCCTCCGTATAATGTTAAAAAAATTGAACTTAAAAACACGAACATAATAATGTACTATGTAGTTAATGTTCGGATTTAAGGCGAAGAATCGTTTATCAGGGCTATTAAAATAAATAAATTGCGTCTAATTTGCTTCAATGATAAAATAATTAAATAATCGTCGAAATCGACAAGTTGTCGGAAGTTGCAAAATCCAAGATGGGAAAAACAATCGCGATTCATTTCCATTCTATGATAAAACCAACCGGAATTGAAGTGCTTAATGTCTCAAGTCCGACTTGCCGACACGTTCAATTAAATCTTCTATATAGAAAGGGTGCGTTGCGATGAACGAGAACATCATGGGCTTGCCGCCGAAGCAAGGTCTGTATAGTCCGCAATACGAGAAAGATGCCTGCGGCATGGGCTTTGTTGCGAACATTAAAGGCCGGAAGTCACACACCATCATTCGCCAGGCGCTGACACTGCTGGAGAACATGGAGCATCGCGGCGGACAAGGCAGCGAGCCGAATACGGGAGACGGCGCAGGCATTATGCTGCAAATCCCGCATGACTTCTTCAAGCTGGAGATGAAGGCGCAAGGAATCGAGCTGCCGCAAGAGGACGAATACGCAGTCGGCATGCTGTTCCTTCCACTGGAGGACGATATTCGTGCGGAGCAGGAGAAGAAGCTGGAGGCCATCATTCGTGAGGAAGGCCAGACTTTAATCGGTTGGCGTACGGTTCCGACGAATGACAGCAAGCTTGGCCAATCGGCGCTCAAGGTGAAGCCTTATGTCCGCCAAGTGTTCATCGGCCGCAATGCCGCATTGAACGGCGAACTCGCTTTCGAACGGAAACTGTATGTCATTCGCAAACGCGCTGAGCTTGCGATCCGTTTCGGCGGCGGCGAGGGCGCGGACAAGTTCTATTTCTCGAGCTTGTCGACGAAGAAGATCGTATACAAAGGGATGCTCACGACGGAGCAGGTTCGCTCCTTCTATATTGAGCTGAATAACGAAGAAGTCGTAACGGCAATGGCTCTCGTTCACTCGCGCTTCAGTACGAATACGTTCCCAAGCTGGGAGCGCGCGCATCCTTTCCATTATATGATTCACAACGGCGAGATCAATACGCTGCGCGGCAACGTGAACTGGATGCACGCACGCCAGTCGCTGTTCGCATCGGAATTGTTCGGAGACGATCTGGACAAAATCAAACCGATCATCAATCCGGACGGCTCGGATACGGCAATGTTCGATAACGTGCTTGAATTTATGTACTTGTCGGGCCGCTCGCTGCCGCACGCTATGATGATGATGGTGCCGGAGCCATGGGCAGCGCATGAGACGATGAGCGACGAGAAGAAAGCATTCTATGAATATCATGCATGCCTGATGGAGCCGTGGGACGGACCTGCCGCTATGGCATTCACGGACGGCAGCATGATCGGCGCAACGCTCGACCGCAACGGTCTGCGCCCTGCCCGTTACTATGTAACGAAGGACGATCACATTATTCTCGGCTCTGAGGCGGGAACGGTCGAAATCCCGGCAGAAGATATCGTGTATAAGGACCGTCTGCGTCCAGGCCGCATGCTTATCGTGGATACGAAGGCTGGCCGAATCCTGACCGATGAAGAAGTGAAAGCGGCAATCGCTAACGAGAATCCTTACCGCGAGTGGCTGAACGAGCATCTCGTGGGCTTGGACGACTTGCCTGTAGCGCCGGAGCTGCCAGAACCTGATCACGAGACGGTTGAGCAGCGCCAGCAGGCGTTCGGCTTCACGTTCGAAGATATCCGCAAAATTATTGAACCGATGGCGACGACAGGCCAAGAGCCGATCGGCTCCATGGGCTACGACGCGCCGCTGGCCGTTCTGTCGGAACGTCCTCAACGACTGTACAACTACTTCAAGCAGCTGTTCGCGCAAGTAACGAACCCGCCGATCGACGCGATCCGCGAGGAGCTTGTTACGTCGACCATTACGACGATCGGCACAGAGCGCAACCTGCTGAACCCAGAGCCGGAGAGCGCGCGCCACGTGACGCTTGAGACGCCAATCCTGAGCAACGAAGAGTTCGCGAAGCTGCGCCATATTCGCCGTCCAGGCTTCAAGGCGATTACGCTGCCGATCTTCTTCGAAGCAGCGAAGGGCGAAGAAGGACTGCGCGAAGCGGTGCAATTGCTCTGCGAAGCGGCTGACCGCGTCATTGCGAAAGGCCATAATATTCTTATTCTGTCCGACCGCGGCATCGACAAGGACAATGCAGCGATTCCGGCATTGCTGGCCGTATCGGCACTTCATCACCATCTGATTCGCGAAGGCACGAGAACGCGCGCGAGCATTCTGCTCGAGTCCGGCGAGCCGCGTGAAGTGCATCACTATGCGCTGCTGCTCGGCTATGGCGTCAGTGCGGTGAACCCATACCTCGTGTTCGAGACGCTCGACGACATGATCCGCGAAGGCATGATGCGCGGCGTGAAGCATGAGAAAGCCGTGAAGAACTACATCAAGGCAGCTACGAAAGGCGTAGTCAAAGTACTGTCGAAGATGGGGATCTCAACGATTCAGTCGTACCGCGGCGCACAAATTTTCGAAGCGGTCGGCTTGAAGAAAGATCTGATCGACCAATACTTCACGTGGACGGAATCCCGCATCGGCGGCATCGGCCTCGACGTCATTGCCGAAGAGACGCTGAAGCATCATGCCCGCGCATTCTCGAAGCAAGAAGGCGCTGAGAGCGAGCTTGACTCCGGCGGCGAATATCAATGGCGCAAAGACGGCGAAGACCATCTCTATACGCCGCAGACGATTCATACGCTGCAGATGGCTTCACGCAAGAACGACTACAAGCTGTACAAGAAGTTCTCCGAACTCGTTCAAGGCGAGAACAAGAAGCATCTGACGCTTCGTTCGCTGTTGACGTTCAAGCAAGGCCGCACGCCGGTTGCGCTTGAAGAGGTTGAATCGGTTGATTCGATCGTGAAACGGTTCAAGACGGGCGCTATGTCGTTCGGCTCGATCAGTAAGGAAGCGCATGAGAGCCTCGCAATCGCGATGAACCGCCTCGGCGGCAAATCGAATACGGGTGAGGGCGGCGAAGATCCGGCGCGCTACATTCCGGATGCGAACGGCGACTCCCGCCGCAGCGCGATCAAGCAGGTAGCATCGGGACGCTTCGGCGTAACGAGCCAATACTTGGTCAATGCGGACGAAATTCAAATTAAAATGGCACAAGGCGCGAAGCCAGGTGAAGGCGGCCAGCTGCCAGGCCTTAAAGTATATCCATGGGTTGCGGAAGTGCGCGGCTCGACGCCAGGCGTCGGTCTGATCTCGCCTCCGCCGCATCATGACATCTATTCGATCGAAGACTTGGCAGAGCTCATTCACGATCTGAAGAATGCGAACCCTCGCGCTCGCATTAACGTGAAGCTCGTATCCGAAGTCGGTGTCGGCACAATTGCAGCAGGCGTTGCCAAAGGACGCGCTGACGTCATTATGGTCAGCGGCTATGACGGCGGTACCGGCGCATCGCCGATCAACTCGCTCCGTCATGCGGGTCTGCCATGGGAGCTCGGTCTTGCGGAGACGCATCAGACGCTCATCATGAACAACCTGCGCGACCGTACGATTCTCGAGACGGACGGCAAGATGATGAACGGCCGCGACGTTGCGATCGCTGCGCTGCTCGGTGCAGAAGAATACGGCTTCTCGACTGCACCATTGGTCGTTCTCGGTTGCGTTATGATGCGCGTTTGCCAACTCGATACGTGTCCGGTCGGCGTAGCGACGCAGAACCCTGAGCTTCGCAAGAAGTTCATGGGCGATCCGAGCCATGTCGTCAACTACTTGCGCTTCATCGCGGAAGAGCTGCGTGAAATTATGGCAGAGCTCGGCTTCCGTACGATCAACGAAATGATCGGCCGCGTCGACATTCTCGAGTCGAAGCTGGTGGTTGATCATTACAAAGCAAAAGGCATCGATCTGTCTTCGCTGCTGTATCAGATGGAACTGCCTGAAGGCTCCGCACGTTATAACGTACAAGAGCAGAATCACGGCTTGGAACTGTCGCTCGACATGCAGCAGCTCGTTCCGGCGGCATTGCCTGCGCTGGAGAACGGCACGGCTGTTACCGGCACGTTCCCGATTCTGAACACGAACCGCGTTGTCGGTACGATTCTCGGAAGCGAAGTGACGTCGCGCTACGGCGCGAAAGGACTGCCTGCGGATACGATCAAGTTCCACTTTGTTGGTACGGCAGGACAAAGCTTCGGCGCATTCGTACCGAAGGGCATTACGCTCTCGATCGAAGGCGACTCGAACGACTATGTCGGCAAAGGTCTGTCCGGCGGCAAAATTATCGTCGCTCCGTCGCCGAAAGCGACGTTCGAAGCAGAGAACAACGTCATTATCGGCAACACGGCATTCTACGGCGCGACGAGCGGCGAAGCTTATATCCGTGGTATTGCCGGCGAACGGTTCGCGGTGCGTAACTCGGGCGTTAACGTCGTCGTAGAAGGCGTAGGCGACCACGGCTGCGAATATATGACGGGCGGACGCGTCGTTGTACTCGGCGGCACGGGACGCAACTTCGCGGCTGGTATGTCTGGCGGCATCGCGTATGTACTCGATGAGAACCGCGAGTTCTACAGCAACTGCAACCTCGAGATGGTGCTTCTGGAGCCTGTAGAGGAAGCAGGCGACCAAGCTGAGCTTCGCGGCATGATTGAGCGCCACGTTGAGCTGACGGGCAGCGCACCAGGACAGCGCGTTCTGAGCGACTGGGAAGGCTCGCTTAGCAAGTTCGTGAAGGTTATTCCGAAGGACTACAAGAAGATGCTGGAGCAAATCCGCAAAGCCGAGAACAAAGGCTACAAAGGCGAAGAGGCGCTTCTGGAAGCATTCGAAGCGAACAAGCGCGAATTGGCCCGCGTGTAAGCATAAGATAAGCAATGCAACAGCCCAGTACCGATCCGGTACTGGGCTGTTAGTGTTGTGTTGAAGCCGGCTTATTAGGATATCGAAGACTACTATTTAAATGAGAAGCCGGCCTGTAACGAAATATGACCCTTAGAATGGACACTTCCGGCTAAGTGTCTATTCTAAGGGTCATATTTTCCAGGTTATTCGCAATTTTTATCTGTAACCTCTGGCTGGCTTTCATCCTGCTCCGCCTGTTGGTTAAAGTCATGCCACTTGGATTCATCGATTCCGAGTTGGGATAGAATGTCGCGAATGTCCAATGTGATGACTGGTTTCGTCAGCTTCGTATCCATTTCGCTCTCCTTTTTCATCTCATTCTCTCCGCTCCATTAGATTCTCTATCTTATTCTTATGTATTTCATGTGTCATGTTATCTTGCACATACTGATCAGTATAGTCTATTCGACATGAGAAGTATGTCATAAAGTGCGGTGATTAAGTTCTATTTATGGTAAATCTTGTCGAAAATCTTAATTAAAGCCTACTTCCGATGAACTATTGGATAGAGTCTGAGTAGAGTGGGGGAGAAACGATAAAATGCAGTCTGCCCGTTAGAGGGAGACTGCATTTTATATAAGGGATCTGATATCCTGCTGTATGGTCTAGTTGAAGTATAGTCTGGGGTCAATATTGCTACAAATCGGATATTAACGCATGGAACGCTCGGCACGAATGAAAGCGATAAACCGCTTGGCTTCTTCCGGCGTCAATTCCATTCCGTCAATCGTAAAGGCGAATTTCTCCGTAATATCTTCCTCTGAGAGCTCAACTTGATCGGCTTGTTGGACGAAGTCGCGAACTTCCGGATCGAGTAGTTGCTCCGGACTGTTCGTACGTCCAACCAAATAATCGATGGATACATGAAACAAATCCGCGAATTTCGTAAGTGTCTCCGTATCCGGCTCACGCCGATTCTTCTCGTAATGGGACAAGGCAGCCCGCGAAATTCCGAGTAGGTGCGAGGTCTGCTCCTGCGTCCAACCACGCTGCTCTCGCAGGTGTGCGATGCGCGTTCCGATGTCCATCATTCTCCTCCTAACGCTCTATAATCTCATATTAATACTTAATGAAGAGAATTGCATCGCTTGCAACAAATCGTCGCAATTATTGAAAATAATTATGAAAACCGCTTGACATGTTACGTTTCGTATCGTAAAGTTGGAGATAAGCTTGATACGAATTGTATCTAACGTTTCGTCAAAATTATGCCCCTTATTCGATTCCTTTATACATAATTTGCCGCTCTTAAACAAAATACAACAGTAAGGTGAAGAAATATGATCGAAATTCATTCCCATATACTGCCAGGTTTTGACGATGGTGCACAGAGTAGGGATGAAGCACTAGAGATGGCTCACCAAGCTGCTCAGCAGGGGATCACGGATATCATCGCGACTCCGCACCACGGCAATGGCGTGTATATGGCACCGAAAGAATTGGTTGTTCAGGCAGTTGAAGAAATGAACCGGGTTTTTGAGTCATATGAGTTGCCGATTAAGCTGCACACCGGTCAGGAGATTCGGGTATACGACGGATTAATAGACGACTGGGAGAACGATAAGCTGCTGACGCTTGCCAAGAGCAGGTACATTCTGTTGGAGCTGCCGCATAGCCATGTGCCGGGTTACTTTGACGAAATGGTGTATGAACTATCGATACGCGATCTGATTCCGGTGATTGCCCATCCCGAACGTAATAAAGAAATTATAGAATCACCTGAGCTTCTGGAAGGGTGGATCGAGAATGGAGTGCTATGTCAAGTAACATCACATTCCTTGATTGGCTTATTCGGCCGGAAGATACAGAAAGCTACTATTCAACTATGCAAAAGTAGGTTGAATCACTTCGTTTCATCCGATGCCCATAACTGTAAGGAGCGTGCATTTGCACTTAGAGAGGCTTACCGGATGGTCGACCGCTCGCTGGGCAGGGGGATTATGAACCGTTACAAAGAGAACAGCAGGCGGTTGCTAAGTAACGAAGATGCCTTATCAGATGAGCCTGTAAGGGCGAAGCGCAAACTTTTATTTTGGTAAACATTTAGGAGGCTGGAACAGTGGAGTTGAAACACTACTTTCGCATTATTCGTAAAAGGCTGTTGCTCATATCGTCTATCGTGTTGGTTGTGTGTGTGTTAGCCGGAATAAGAAGCTTTGTGTATACAAGTGACATTTATCAGGCCAACGCCAAGTTAATCGTGAATCAGTCCGTTAACGTTAATGGCGTCCAGAGGTTGGACTGGTCGAGCATTCAGAGCAATATCATGCTCATTAATTCATATAAAGAAATTGTTCACTCTTCGGCAATCTTAAATAAAGTTGTCGATCAATATCCGGAGCTTAACATGACGCCGGTGCAACTAAACGGGATCATCTCCGTCAGCGCGGCGAATGATTCGCAAGTGATGAATATTACGGCAGTGGACAGTTCTTATGAACGTGCAGTCGATATTGCTAACGCTGTGTCCACCGTCTTCAAGAAAGAGATTCCTTCTATTATGCACGTCGACAACGTCACGATTCTGTCAGAAGCGGATGCATCCGTAGGCGGCGCACCGATTAACAGCAGCCCAATAGTAGCAATAATTATTAGTTTCATCGTGTCTCTCATGCTGGCAGTTGGATTAGCGTTTCTGCTCGATTATTTGGACGATACGGTCAAGAGCGAAGAGGACATTGTTCAAACGCTTGAGCTTCCGATGTTGTCCTATATTTCGAAAATTAATAAATCAGACATGAAAGTACGCCGGTCACGCAGTGTCCAGCAGAAAGCAGGTGAAGGCGCATATGCGGCAGCCAAGCAGTGAGCATAATCTCGTTACTCATGTAAATCCGAAATCTCCCATATCCGAAGCATACCGTTCACTACGCACGAACATTCAGTTTTCGACCCTCGATCATCAAATTCGAGTATTAATGGTAGCATCGGCGAAGTCCGGTGAAGGCAAAACGACGACGATTACGAATCTTGCCGTCACGTATGCACAAGAGGGCAAAAAGGTGCTGCTAATCGATGCTGACCTTCGGAAGCCGTCGCTTCACCATTTGTTCCAGCAATCGAACCGCGTCGGCTTGACGAGCTTGCTCTTTGGACAGCATGCCTTGTCTGAAGTGATTAAAGATACGAATGTCGATAACTTGTCGATACTCCCTTCCGGTCCTATTCCTCCGAATCCTTCCGAAATATTAGGCTCTCAGCGTATGCAGACGCTTCTTGAAGAGCTGAAGGATATGTTCGATATCATTCTGTTCGATACGCCTCCGATTCTAGCGGTGACCGATAGTGCAATCGTTTCTTCCTATTGCGATGGCGTCATCCTTGTCGTTCATGCTGGAAAAGTGAAGAAGAGCCTAGTAGCGAAAGCGAAGTCGAATTTGGATCATGTCAAAGCCAAGCTGTTGGGCGTGGTGCTTAATAACAACAGCAGAACGAGATCAAACGATCATTATCACTATTATTACGGCGGTAACGAATAGATAGATAAGCGTAAATGTGCTTAAGGTAATGTCTACTGGACCTTTATCACTGTAGGCACTCGGTCACGCTGTGGGTCATCGACCTTAGACATGAATTGTCAAAGGCGTGATGTGAGGCGGGGTTTGATGCCCCTTCATAATTAGTCAGAACGCATAGAAACGCGAGTTAGACCGCTTTCATGGAAAGTGGTTTAACTCGTCTTTTTATACATGGAATAAAAGAGAAAGATAGGGTGAGGAATGATGAAGAAGGTTCGCAAAGCAATTATTCCGGCAGCAGGTCTTGGAACAAGATTCCTCCCTGCCACGAAGGCGATGCCCAAAGAAATGCTTCCGATTGTCGACAAGCCAACCATTCAGTACATCGTAGAAGAAGCCATCGCATCGGGTATCGAAGACATCATCATTGTGACCGGCAAAGGCAAGAGGGCGATTGAGGATCACTTCGACACCGCATTCGAGCTCGAACACAATCTGCAAGAAAAAGGAAAGCTTGACCTTCTGAATGAGGTCCGCAAATCGTCCAACGTTGAAATTCATTACATTAGACAGAAGGAAGCAAGAGGACTAGGCCATGCAGTCTGGTGTGCGCGCAATTTTATCGGGGATGAGCCGTTCGCGGTGCTGCTGGGGGATGATATCGTCGTTGCGGAGGTCCCAAGCACGAAGCAACTGATTGAACAATACGAAACGACGGGCAAATCGGTCATTGGCGTTCAAGCCGTATCGATTGAACAAACCGATCGTTATGGAATCGTTGATCCGATTGATGAGTCGGGCAGGCTGGTAAAGGTAAAAAGATTCGTCGAGAAGCCGCCGCTGGGCAGTGCACCTTCAAATCTGGCCATAATGGGCAGATACGTGCTGGCACCGAAAATCTTCGAGTACTTAGAGAAGCATGAGCTAGGAGCCGGTGGAGAGATTCAACTAACTGACGCCATTCAAAGATTGAATGAAGATGAGGGCGTCTTTGCGTATGACTTTGATGGCAAACGATATGATGTAGGCGAAAAACTAGGTTTTATTACGACCGTACTCGAATTTGCTCTTCAGAATAGTGAATTAAGGTCGCCGCTGCTAAGTGTTCTGGACGGAATTATCCAGCGTGAACAGGCTGACAAACTAATTCTTGATCGGTAAGAAAGGGGAAAGGCGAATGACACCGCAAAGGAATGAGGCCGAAGTCGCGTTGGAAGGGACAGCGTACTATACGCTGCATGCTCTGGAACGGAACAAAAATATCCGGACGTATCTGATCTTGAAGAGGGCCATGGACATTATCGGTGCAGCAGTCGGAATTCTCATTCTTTCCCCCGTATTCATTAGTGTTGCCATTCTGATTAAGTTAGAGGATCCGCGCGGTCCGATCTTCTTCCACCAGAGTCGGGTTGGGAAGAATGAAACCGGATTTCGAATGTACAAATTCAGATCGATGGTATCGAATGCCGAGGAGTTGCTAGAAGGCCTGCTCAGCCAGAATGAGATCGAAGGCGCTATGTTCAAGATGAAAGAAGACCCTCGCATAACCCGAATCGGCCGGTTCATCCGGCGAACGAGCATTGATGAGCTTCCGCAGTTATGGAATGTCATTCGCGGAGACATGTCGCTTGTAGGTCCACGGCCGCCGATTCCGCGCGAAGTAGCGGAGTATACCAATCATGACAAGATCCGGTTGAAAGTGACGCCAGGCTGCACAGGCTTATGGCAGGTCAGCGGGAGAAATGAATTGACCTTCAAGCAGATGGTTGAACTCGACATCGAGTACATACAA
This sequence comes from Paenibacillus kobensis NBRC 15729, assembly GCF_004000825.1. Taxonomy (GTDB): domain Bacteria; phylum Bacillota; class Bacilli; order Paenibacillales; family Paenibacillaceae; genus Paenibacillus_T; species Paenibacillus_T kobensis. The sequence continues at coordinate 12,420 of NZ_BILZ01000011.1, forward strand.
AATCGGACCATACTATTTGATATTAAGATCATGCTGCGGACAGTGAAAGTGTTGTTCGGGTCAAAAAATGCATTCTAATGCAATAAAGGAGATATAGAGAGATGAGAATCGGAGTGGATGCGCACGTACTGGCCGGTAAGTTCCAAGGAAGCAGAACCTATCTGTTGAATTTGTACCAGCAGGTGCTTGAGAAGCAAAGCAATGATGAGTATCTCTTCTTTGGTCACTGGGACAGTGAGCGTCCATACGGTGATCAGGTGGAATATGTAAATTTCAAATCATCTTCGCGACTCAAGAGATTGACTTATGAAACGAATCCGTTGCTAAGAGACCACAATATTGAACTGTATCATAGCACTTATATTTCCCCATTAAGAATGAATTGTGATTCGATTGTCACGATTCACGATATTTTATTCGAGACCCACCCTCAATTCTTCACCCCGCAAGAGGTGTGGCGCAACAAGCTGCTCGTCAGACGCTCTGCCAAGAAGGCGAAACAAATCCATACCGTATCAGAGTTCTCTAGGCAGGCACTGATCGAATTGTACGATGTACCGGAACATAAAATTTTTGTCGTGCCTAATGGGGTAGATCTTAGCCGTTTCACTTCAGGCAACAAGGAGGCGGCACAGCGTAATATCTCCGATAAGTATGGCGTTCAAGATTATATCTTAACAGTTGGACGGATTGAGCCAAGAAAGAACCATATTGCTTTGCTGGAGGCTTATAAGCAGCTAAGGGAGCGAGCCGGAATCCAGCAAAAACTCGTCATAGTAGGCAAGCCCGACTTCGGATTCAAAAGTTTCTTCGAACGAATGGAGCAGCTTCAGCTGCAGGATGATGTACAAATTATAGATTCGGTAGACGATGCCACGTTGCCTGATATTTATCGGGCTGCGCGGCTTTTTGTTTACCCTTCTTTCGCAGAAGGCTTCGGTATTCCTCCGCTGGAGGCGATGGCATGCGGTGTTCCCGTTGTTTCTTCTAATCGTACTGCAATCCCGGAGGTCATTGGTGAATCTGGTATGTTAGTCGATCCGACTAACATAAATGACCTTTCCTCCGCCATGGAGAGAATGTTATCGGATGAAGAGCTTCGAGCGGCTTCTATAATTCGGGGATTAGAACAGTCGACACGTTGGACTTGGGAGAGCGCAGCTGAGAAATTCATAAATGCTCTTGATGCAATTTAGACCATAAATGCTTGAATGGGGCGGGAGAGTTTATGAAGAAAACAATCGCTTTCTGTGGAACGAGAGGAATTCCGGCGAATTACGGCGGCTTTGAAACGGCTGTAGATGAGATTACAGCTAAGTTAGTGGATCAAGATGTAGAATGCCATGTATTCTGCAGAACGGATCAGAAGCAGCAGCCGTCGTCCACTGTTGATGGGCGAAAGACAATCTATATTAAAGGCAGCGCCTCCCGTAAGCTAGATACTTTTGTATCTGCGATTAACACCGGCTTGTATTTATTGAAGCATCGCAAAGAATACGATTATGTATTCTGGTTCAATAATGCGAATTTGCCTGGGATACTATTAACGCTGTTAGCAGGAATACCGACGGCTGTGAACACAGACGGATTGGAGTGGAGACGGGCCAAGTGGTCATGGCCCTTCAAGCTTTACTACTTTTTGTCATCATGGATGGTTACTGTTCTGTGCAAGACGCTTGTCTCTGACTCTTCCGCGATTCAACGCTATTATTGGGACACGTTCGGTACAAGGACGGAGATGGTTCCATACGGCATTCCAAAGGAAAGACAGATTGACGATGACTTAAAGCGTCAGGTACTGGAGAAGTATGACCTGCAGGAAAATAAATTTTTCCTGCAGATTACAAGGTTCGAACCGGACAATCTGCCGCTCGATATCATTAAAGGATTTATTCAGTCCGGTATTTGGGAGCAAGGGTATAAGTACGTACTGATCGGATATAAAGATGATACCCCGTATTCACTAAGCATAAAACAATTGTCAGGTGAACATGGAGTTTGTGTGCATCCGGCTAACTACAACGCATTAGAATTGGCGACCTTACGTAAAGCGGCTTTCGGTTATGTACATGGGAACTCTGTTGGCGGAACGAATCCTGCTCTAATTGAGGCGATGCAAAGCTGCAAGCGGATCATGGCGATTAAGGGACCATTCAGTGACGAGGTACTTCATGGATCGGGTTTACAGTTTACGGTACAGTCGCTCGCAGAGGATTTTAAGAACGTGTTATCCATGCCCGAGCAATCGGCAGCCATGCAGCAACGCGTCAACAGCTACTACAATTGGAGCGAGGTCGCTTCATCCTATTTGAGAATTGCAAATGGTGAACGTGCAAATTACAATCGTCGAATTATTCGAACAGGTGTGAATACAGCCCAGGTTGGCAGCATTCTTGTGAATTACAACGGATATCAAGATTCTGTGGAATGTATACAATCGTTGATTCGGCTGAATTACAATAACCAGAAGATTTATGTTGTCGACAATGCATCGCCAGATAGCTCTGGTACATTACTCGAAAGCTACATTCGGGAGTTGGGGATGGAGCAAATCGAGTTCTTTCAGCTGAAGGAGAATTTAGGGTTCTCAGGCGGAAATAATGTTGCAATAAGGAAAGCGATTCAAGACGGTTGCGATTATATTTGGCTCATCAATAATGACACAGTTGTGCATGAGGATGCATTGACTCATCTCGTTCATGCTGCCGAGTCTGATCCTAATGCTGGTATTGTGGGGTCCAAGATTTATTTCTACAAATCGCCTCGGCTATGGTTCGCTGGTGGACGTGTAAACAAGATGGGGATCTGTGGTCATATTGGAGACTCCGTCGAGGATCCTGATAACAAGTTGTATGCGGAGAGTAAAGAGGTCGACTTTATTACGGGGTGCAGTCTTCTTGCTAGGGTAGACATGGTCAATCAGATCGGCTTGTTGGATGAGGAGTTCTTTCTATACTTTGAGGACGTAGAGTTCAACATCCGAGCAAAAAGGTCAGGATGGAAGCTTCTATATGAGCCAGCTTCATTAATCTGGCACAAGGTGAGTGCTTCAACTAAAGGCCAATACCGAGATCATGCACCTATCGTAGATTACTACGACACTCGGAACTATTTGATCTTTATTAATAAGTGTTACTCCAAATTTAATAGACTGCTGCCTTATGCCGGGTTTGTGTATAAATTTATAAAGAAGCATGCTCGATTAATGTTGAGAAAAGAATCAAACAAGTTCAAGAAAATACAATTGATTTATGCTGCACTCCTGCATGTAGTCACAAATAAAAAAGGAAAATTGAGTGGTTGAAAAAAACGTATTAATTCATTCATCTATTCAAATCATTAGTAAGTGTTTCTGGAGGAATGTAAATGTATATAATGTACCGGACTATCCGAGGTGATAAGTGTAATGAGAGCACATAGTTTACAGACTAATATATTATATCTTCTGATCGCCATAATACTCTCGTCACTCATTACACTTACCAGACTGGACATAGTCACCCAGCTTCTAATAAGTCTTGTTCTAGTGAGTGTAATCATCTACCTCATGAATCCTCAAAAGATATTTTGGTACTTTATCGTGCTGATGCCTTTACTTCCTCCATATTTAGCGTATAAAGCAGGAGGAGCTCCTTTTGTTAATGGGTTTCGGATACTATTGCTGATATTTATATTCGATCAGTTGATACTTAAAAGACGAGTATCTGAATTCATTAGTTCAATAAGAAGTGACAAATTTAAAGTGGTCGTTTTGATCTATGCATTCGGAATAATAATTTCAGGCCTTGTCAGAGCGTCAATGTTTGATATGTCTTCAAATCTCATCAGTTCGACAGCTATTATTGTCGAAAAGGTAGTGTTTTATTATTTAATACTTATGAACATTAATATAGAAGTCCAAAAGGGAGGGCATAGAGAGTTTATTAATAAGTTTTTACATCGAATAAGTGTAGTAGCATTTATACTTGCGATCTTGGGGATACTTGAATATTTTTCCCAGTTCAATATATTTAGTCTATTGGATGTCTCAAACTATGAGGGATTAAAATACCATCCTTTTATTCGTTCCGGACAGCTTCGAGTTAGCAGTAGCTTCTCACACACGCTAGGATATGTAATGTACTTACTCATAATGATACCGATCGTTTTTTATCAAGCTACGTGGGCAGCAAAAGAGGGGAAGAAAAAGAGGGTATTTTATTTTTCTTTGATTTTACTTTTGATTCTAAATTTGTTTATGACACTTTCAAGATCTGCTATGCTTGCGGCTACCGTGGCGGTGGTAACATATGCAGTTTTTTCTGTTGCAAAGAGTAGGATGAAATTCATATTTGCTGTTTTTTATATTGTGTTCCCATTGCTCTTTTTAAGTTTAACGCCGGTTGGAAAAGATATTCCTGGCGTATCCACGATCGGATCCAATATTAATGCACTTTCAGATGCGCTCTTAGGAACTCAAAAGGTAGAGAACTTTGGCAATAATGAGGACCCGTTCGTTTACCGGAATGCCCTTATTAAATACTCTTTTCAACTAAAAGGAAATGAGGCTATCTGGGGAAAAGGTATTGGGTTCATCGAAAATGAACCCCTAGAATTCTACCTTCCTGAAATAGCTCCTTTTGTGGCAACAATATCCAGGTCAATAGATAACTACTACATTTTAACTAAGTTGGAACAAGGATGGGTCGGTCTTGTTGTAACGTTAATTTTATTCATCACCGTAGTATTTACAGCAATCAGGTATAGAAGAAAAAATAACCTAAACTTAATGATATTAGTATCTTTTTTAGCGTATTTTGTGCAGTTATTTATGGTAGCAGATTTAGATACAATTAAATACTTTTGGATGTTTTTGGCGGTCTTATCAGTGTTTCATTCTTATAATGCTAATGAAGAGCTTCCTAAACGGGAGAGTAGGAATACAATATGTAATCAAATGAAAAACAAGGAAGGAGGTAATATGAATGACTCGTCTGTATATCATACATGAGAATGGGGCTCCACGTCATTTTGAAGCTTTGTACCACATGAATAATGATACACAAATGTATGATTCAATAATATCACTTGAGTTCACCTTCTTAAGGCAATTTGTGAAGGGAATCACTAGAAGAAAACCTGATCTAATCTTGAGAGCTATCAGGAATGCTTGTCTAATGGTTTATTTATTATTCAGTCGAAATAAGACAGTCATTGTAGGAGCTGCACCATTTGATTCATTCATTTACTACTTATATTTTATGAAAATAGGAAATGAAATTATCTACTACTCTTCTTGGCCATACTGGGATTTATCCAAGTATCCAAAGAAGTTACGGTATTGGGGTCAATTGAGGTTGTGGCAAAAATTTTTGCATAATGTGCAAGTTGTAGGGGTTACGGAGAAGGTGACGGAAGGGCTTAGACAATACACACCGTATTCGACGGTTATTCCGCACTGCATTAATGAAGTCTTTGCTCCCGATACAATACGAGAAAATGAACCATTTCGTATCATTTATGTAGGACGATTAATTGAGGAGAAAGGCATGAAGACAATTCTTCAGTTAATGAGCGAATTGCAGAATGACACAAGATTCGAATGGTGGATTGTTGGTGATGGTCCTTACCGAGATACGATCCAAGACAGAGTGAATCAATATAATAACGTGCAGTATTTCGGTCAAGTTAAGGATCAGAAGAAACTGGCGAATCTTTATAATCAAAGTCATGTGCTACTGCTTCCTTCGCAGACGATAACAATATGGGAGGAATTGTTCGGCATCGTAATAATTGAAGCTATGGCATGTGGAGTTATTCCAATATCGTCAGATGCAATTGGACCTAAAACCATTATCGAACAAGATAGCGACGGCTACTTGGTGAAACCGGATGATATAAATTCGATGAAAGAAAAATTAACTCAGCTAGCTGACAATCGGTTGAAGTTTCAGTCGATGTCCAGCAAAGCAATTGAGAAAGCCCAACAGCGATATTCCATTACAACTACTTCTCGATTATGGGAAAGGGTAATGAGTGAATCGTTATCAAAAAAACATGAAATGCAGAATGTAGACCGAATGCCAATGGGTGGTTAAACATGTCATTAAAACAAAAGGGAGCAGCTGCGTCGAAATGGACTTCATTATCGACAATCGTCGTAACGTTGATCCAATTTGGGCAGTTAGCTATACTGTCTCGATTGCTGCAGCCATCCGATTATGGATTAATGGGTATGATCACTGTTGTGGTAGGGTTTGCACAAATCTACAGCGATGTTGGCATATCCAATGCGATTATTTATCGCCAGCATATTAGTAAGCAACAATTGTCTAGTCTTTATTATCTTAATGTCCTTTCAGGAGTATTTGTATTTATTCTCGTGATAGGCATATCTCCATTAATCGCGATGTTCTATAATGAGCCAAGACTATTGATACCGTTGTGCGTTATTTCACTGATGTTCGTAATAATCCCAATTGGTCAGCAATATCAAGTACTGAGCCAAAAAGAGCTTAGGTTTAATCAGTTAGCGAAATTCGATATGCTGTCTTATACTTTGGGTTTAATTGTTGCAATAACTTCAGCATGGTTGAATGCTGGTGTTATGTCGCTTGTACTTGGTCAACTTACGACATCTACTGTAAAGACGGTTTGCCTTGTTCTCGTGGGCATGCGATTATGGAGGCCCGGATTCCATTTCAAGTTTCATGAAGTTCGTGAATTTATTGCTTTCGGGGCATACCAGATGGGCGAGAAGACGATTCATTTTTTTAGTACGAATGTGGATTATATCATAATTGGAAAATTTTTTGGTGCGCAAGTGCTGGGCTATTATACCTTCGCTTATCAAATTGCAACCATCCCGGTTATGAAGATCAATCCGATGGTAACACAAGTATCACTGCCGATTTTTGCTCGAATTCAGAATGAGAAGAAGCGGTTGAGAGAAGGGTATCTTACCATCATTCGATACTTAAACATGATCAATTACCCGCTTTATGTGGGGCTAATTGTAACAGCGCCATTACTTATACCTCTGGTCTTCGGTGATAAATGGCAAGGCGGGATACTATTTCTTCAGATCTTATCTGGTATGGGGCTTATTCGATCAACAATTCAACCGAATACCTCACTATTAATCTCGATTGGGCGTGCGGATTTGAGTTTCAAATGGACGATATTATCGATGTCGATATTGCTTCCTTCAATTGCAGTAGGCGCCTACTTGAACGAAGCGACAGGTATCGCATTGGGATATGTTGTAGCACAGTTCATTTTGACATACTTCAACTATCGGATGCTTAAGCGAGTTCTAAGTGTAAATTGGCTGGAGTATGGTTGGGCGCTGGTGCAGCCGCTTTTATACTGTTCTGGTGTAGCGGCTTATGCATGGTTAATACATTGGATTAGTGACGACACATCATATTTAAATTTAGGACTTACAATCGGAGGCGCAGTTGTCATCTATGTAGTATTAACATGGTTGTTCAATAAAAGATTAGTGAGGGAGCTATTGCAGTTGGTGTTCAAAAGACAACAACTGGCAACTGCTAAACTATCCTCCTAATTTTTTTAATTACAAATAAATATATAACAGGGAGTGTTGAGAAATGAAAGGTATTATTCTTGCAGGCGGTACGGGTTCCCGGCTTTATCCATTGACGAAGGTGACGAATAAGCACTTGCTTCCGGTTGGTCCTTATCCGATGATTTATCATTCGATTCACAAATTGAAAGAAGCTGGAATCGACGACATCCTCATTGTCACGGGACGTGACCATATGGGCGATGTCGTTAATTTATTAGGCAGCGGTTATGAGTTCGGTGTTTCCTTCTCGTACAAAGTACAGGATCAAGCTGGGGGGATTGCTCAAGCACTGGGCTTGGCGCGCAGCTTCGTTCAAGATGAGCCGATTGCGGTTATCTTAGGGGACAATATTTTCTCCGATGATATCTCTGAGTATGTAGACAATTTCAAACGTCAGGGTTCTGGCGCCAAAATATTGCTCAAAGAAGTTCATGATCCGGAGCGTTACGGTGTGGCGGAGTTGGATGGCAGCCGGATTCGTTCGATTGAAGAGAAGCCGAAGCAGCCGAAGAGCAATTATGCTGTGACGGGTATTTATATGTATGACTCGCAAGTATTCGATATTATCAAAACGTTGAAACCGTCCGGCCGGGGCGAACTCGAGATTACGGACGTGAACAACGCCTATATCGAACGTGGTCTGCTATCCTATGATGTATTGAATGGTTGGTGGACGGACGCAGGAACGCATGAATCATGGAACAAAGCGAACGAGCTGCTCCGTAACGAGAAGTTCGATCTCAACTTCGGGCGTCAACCTGTAGCGGCCAAGTAAGGAGAAGAGAAGACGGATGAAAATTATAGAGACGGTATTGGACGGAGTCCTGGTGATTGAGACCGATGTATTCGGCGATCACCGGGGCTTTTTTACGGAGAGCTACAATGAGGAGAAGTTTCGCGCAGCCGGCATAGAGCACAACTTTATTCAAGATAATCATTCCTTGTCGACTGAAGCGGGAACGGTTAGAGGGCTGCACTTTCAGCTCGAGCCCAAGGCACAGACGAAACTCGTTCGTGTTGTTGCCGGGGCGATCTACGACGTAGCAGTCGATCTTCGCGGCGGTTCACCAACCTATGGGCAGTGGGTGGGCGTTATTCTGAGCGAGTCGAATAAACGCCAGTTGCTCGTACCACGCGGATTTGCACATGGGTTCTGCACGTTAACCCCTAATACACAGGTGTTGTATAAGGTGGACGAATATTATTCCAAGGATCATGATCGCGGGATTCTGTGGAACGATCCGGATATCGGCATCGAATGGCCGACCGATCGCGTCGTATTGTCGGATAAAGATAAGCTTCACCCTGGCATTCGTGAAGCCAACATCCAATTCTAGAACTAAGGGAGCTGTAAGACATGAATCTATTGGTGACAGGCGGCGCCGGGTTTATCGGAAGTAATTTCGTACGTTACATGCTGGAGAAACATTCGGAATATAACGTAGTGAATCTTGATCTTCTTACCTATGCCGGCAACTTAGAGAATCTGAAGGATGTCGAGAACAATCCGAGGTATCAATTTGTGAAAGGCGACATTGCGGACGCTGCGATGGTCCATCGCCTATTGGATGAGCATAAGATCGATGTGCTGGTTAACTTTGCTGCCGAATCGCATGTTGACCGGAGCATTACGGACCCAGGCGTATTCGTGAGAACGAACGTCATCGGCACACAAGTGTTATTGGATGCCGCACGAGCGAAAGGCATTCAGAAATATGTTCAGATCTCGACGGACGAAGTGTACGGCTCGTTGGGAGAAACAGGTTACTTTACGGAAGAAACGCCTATTGCTCCGAACAGCCCGTACTCCGCGAGCAAGGCAGGAGCTGACTTGCTCGTTAAGGCTTATCACGAAACGTATGGCATGAATGTGAATATAACGCGCTGCTCGAATAACTATGGTCCGTACCATTTTCCAGAGAAGCTTATTCCGCTTATGATTACGAACGCATTAGAGGGTCAGACGCTGCCGGTATATGGCGACGGCTTGAACGTGCGGGATTGGCTGCATGTGCAAGATCATGCCGCTGCGATCGATCTCGTCATTCATAAGGGAGAGCCAGGTGAAGTGTATAACATCGGCGGACACAATGAACGCACGAATATCCAGATCGTCGAGCTGATCCTGGAGAAGCTCGGTAAGTCCAAGGAACTTATTCGATTCGTTACGGACCGGCTTGGTCATGACCGGAGATATGCGATTGACCCGACGAAACTGTCTGAGAAGCTAGGGTGGAAGCCAGATTACACGTTCGAGACCGGTATTATGGAGACGATCGAATGGTACCTGGCCAACGAAGAATGGTGGCGCCGCATCAAGTCTGGCGATTACATGAACTATTACAGCAAGCAATACGGCGAGGCGTTATATGGCTAATGAGCGAATTCTAATCACTGGCGCGAAAGGCCAGCTGGGTGTTGATCTTGTTGAGCGATTCCACGGCTGTGAAGTATTTGGCTATGGCAGAGATGAGCTCGACATTACGAATCCTCGTCAAGTGCAAGAGGTTGTGCGGGCTGTAAAGCCGGATGTCATTATTCATGCTGGTGCTTATACCAAGGTGGACCAGGCAGAAGCTGAGCCGGATCTGGCTTATCTGAACAATGGCTACGGTACGGCGAATATAGCGTCGGCTGCACAATCGGTCGGGGCGAAGCTCGTCTATGTGAGTACGGATTATGTATTTAACGGGGAAGGGACGCGTCCATACGATGAGTTCACCCCAATTGCCCCTATTAATGTGTATGGCCGCTCGAAGTGGATGGGAGAGCGGTTTGTAGAATCGCTGCATACAAGGTTCTTTATTGTTCGAACGTCCTGGGTATACGGTTTGCACGGCGCTAACTTTGTGAAGACGATGTTGAAGCTAGGTCAAGAGAAGGGGCAAGTTTCTGTCGTCCATGATCAAGTCGGCTGTCCGACGTATACGAAAGATCTTGCCTCTTGTATTGCAGCCTTAATAGAGACGGAACAGTTCGGAACATATCATGTCTCGAATTCGGGTAGCTGCTCCTGGTATGAGTTCGCGTCTGCTATATTCCGTCTTGCTAATATGGAAGTAGAGTTGACCCCCGTCACATCCGATCAGTTCGTTCGTCCGGCGCAACGTCCAGCTTATTCGGTATTCGATCATATGTCGCTGCGGCTTGGCGGTTTCCCCGCGATGCGTCATTGGGAAGTCGCGTTGGAACAATTCGTGAATGAGCTTAAGATTGGAGTGTAGCGAATGAAAATCGTATTGCTATCGGGTGGTTCCGGTAAGAGACTCTGGCCGTTGTCTAATGATATGAGGTCCAAACAGTTCCTTCCGCTGCTGCAGCATCCGAGCGGAGGGACCGAGTCGATGGTGCAGCGGGTATGGCGGCAGTTGAAGTCGGCTGGATTGTCCGCTAGCAGCTACATCGCAACAGGCAGAGCGCAGGTGGAATTGCTGCAGAGCCAGTTGGACAATGAAGCTTCTATTATCATAGAGCCGGAACGGCGGGACACGTTCCCTGCGATTGCATTAGCTGCAGTGTACCTATATTCCGTTGAAGGTGTATCGTTGGATGAGGTTGTAACGATTATGCCGGTCGATCCGTATGTCAGCGAAGATTTCTTCGAGCACGTGAAGCAACTGGAACCAGCATTGAGGCAGTCCGGTGCTCAGCTAGCACTAATGGGAGTTGTTCCCGACTCCCCGTCGGAAAGCTTTGGTTATATCGTGTCGTCCGAGGGGAATAGTGATTCAGTCCGGCGCGTGGAATGTTTTAAAGAAAAGCCCCGTAAGGAAGAAGCGGAAGCCTTGATTGCAAGAGGCGCGCTTTGGAATTGCGGGGTTTTTGCGTTCCGGCTGGATACGATGATTAACCTGCTGATCGGCATGAACCTGCCGATTCAATATGAAGAAATGAGCAAGCAATACCGCAATCTGCCGAAGAATAGCTTCGATTATGAAGTGGTAGAGAAGCTGGAGCATATTGTGGCCACTCGTTATACGGGACAATGGCGGGATCTCGGAACATGGCAGACGTTAACGAGTGAGATGGTATCTCCGGTATACGGGAAGGGGGTTGTGACTGCTGACAGTAACAACACCCATCTGGTCAGTGAGCTTGAAATTCCAATAACGGTCATCGGCTTGTCGAATGTCATTGTGGCTGCGAGTCCGGACGGTATTCTAGTGTCGGACAAATCGCAAAGCCCTCGAATCAAGGATTTGTCGGGCGAATGGAATCAGCGTCCGATGTACGAGGAGCGTCGGTGGGGCCAGTATAAGGTCGTCGACTATATTCGGTATGATGACGGGCGAGAGGTGCTGACGAAGCGTATCGCCATTACGGCAGGGCGTAATTTAAGCTACCAATATCATCTGAACCGCAGTGAAGTATGGACAGTTATTGGCGGCGAAGGTGAGATGGTGCTAGATGGACGGTACCGCCGGATTGCTGCTGGTGACGTCATACAAGTGCCTGCAGGAATGAGGCACAGTATCCGGGCGATATCGGATCTGGAGATCATTGAAGTGCAAAGCGGCGGCGAATTGGTGGAAGAAGATATTGTTCGATTGTGCATGGATTGGTCTGAGATTATTAGTTACATCCATTAAAGACAAAGCATAGGAGTGGGTTAGATGAAACTGGCGGTTATCGGCACTGGTTATGTCGGTCTTGTGTCCGGCGTTTGCTTCGCGCATCTGGGGAATGAGGTCATTTGCGTTGATAAGGTGAAAGAGAAGATCGAAATGCTGGATAGAGGAGAAGTACCCATCTATGAGCCCGGTTTAAAAGAGCTGATCCACACGAATGTAGAAGCGGGCAGATTGCGATTTTCAACTAATCTTGCCGATGCCGTTCAAGAATCGGACATCATCATCCTTGCTGTAGGAACACCGTCGCTTCCTAACGGCGAAGCGAACCTTTCGTATATCAAGCAAGCTGCTGCGGAGATAGGTGCAGCTATCAATCAATACAAAGTTATTGTAACGAAGAGCACTGTACCTGTCGGTACGAATGAGAAAGTAGCCGCAATCATCGCAGAGCATACGAATCAATTGTTCGATGTTGCCTCTGTGCCCGAGTTTCTGCGGGAAGGCTCAGCGATCCGGGATACATTGAACCCGGATCGAATTGTCATTGGAGCATCAAGTGAGAAGGCTCGGGAATGGCTTAGACAGCTCCATTCGGTGTTGACTGATAATATTCTCGTAACGGATATCCGTAGTGCTGAGATGATCAAGTACGCCTCCAACGCATTCCTGGCCACCAAGATCTCGTTCATTAATGAAATTGCTAATATCTGCGAGAAGGTCGGCGCAGATGTTACGAAGGTAGCTGAAGGAATGGGACACGATAAGCGAATTGGCCGTTCGTTCTTGAAGGCGGGAATCGGGTATGGCGGCTCTTGTTTCCCTAAAGATACACAAGCGCTTATTCAAATTGCAGGGCATGTTGATTATGAGTTCAAACTGCTGAAGTCTGTTGTAGAGGTTAACCAGGATCAAAGATTCAATGTCATTCGTAAGCTGGAAGCTATTTTGGATAGTCTTCAAGGAAAAACCATCGCGGTGTGGGGGCTGGCTTTTAAACCGGATACAGACGATATTCGTGATGCTCCAGCAGTTGAGATTATCCAGACATTGCTTCAACGTGGTGCCAGTGTGAAAGCCTATGATCCGGTCGCGACTGCGAATTTTAGTCAACTTATAGCTCATCCGAAATTAGAATATTGTGAAAGCAAAGAGGATGCTGCTGCAGGCGCAGATGCACTCTGTCTACTGACAGAATGGAATGAATTTGCCGAAATCTCATTAGCGGAACTCGAGAGTCTGCTTCGAAAGCCTATTCTGATTGACGGCAGGAATGTATTTAGTGAAGAGGAGCTTTCACAGACATCCTTTATTTATTACTCAGTTGGACGCCCTAGCTTGAATAATGGCATACGTGATGAGAGTCCTGTTTTGTTTTTTTAGACGGACTTAATAGGAGCAGATTATGCGGAAATATTCTATATTTCTCTTAGTATTTATTCTCCTAAGCTCGATCGGAATTGTTACGAATGAATCACAGGCAGCTGAACCGGCACAACAACCAGCAAGCACAAAGGTGCTGTTGTTTACCAAGACGGAAGAATTCAGGCATGATTCCATTCCTACTGCGATCGAGACGATTAAAGCGCTAGGAAAGTCCAACGGATTTGAAGTAGAAGCAACAGAGGATAGCAATGTGTTCACGGATCAGCAATTATCGAAGTACAAGGCTGTTGTATTTTTGCTTACAACTGGCGATGTACTTAATGAATCGCAGCAAGCTGCCTTCGAACGTTACATTAAAGCCGGAAATGGTTACGTCGGTGTGCATGCGGCTGCCGACACAGAGTATGGCTGGAAGTGGTATGGCGGACTCGTCGGAGCATACTTGAAGAAGCATCCGGTTGATCAAAAGGCGACCGTCATCGTGGATGATCGGACACACCCGTCGACCTCTGCATTGCCTCTGCGTTGGGAAAGAACGGATGAATGGTATGACTACCAACTGAATCCTAGAGGAAATGTTCATGTTCTTGCTCGTGTGGATGAGGGGTCTTACAGCGGCGGGACGATGGGGGCCGATCACCCAATATCATGGTGCAGTCGATATTCAGGCGGGCGTTCTTGGTATACGGGGGGCGGGCATACTGCCGCATCGTTTACGGAGCCGTTATTTCAACAGCATCTGCTTGGCGGTATCGAATATGCGGCAGGTCTGAAGTATGGGGATTGTGATGCTACGGTCGATCGTTCATTTGAGAAAGTAGTACTGGATAATAATACAACGGATCCTATTCAAATGTCTTTCACACCGGATGGCCGTCTCTTCTATATCGAACGGAATGGAGCCATCAAGTTATACAATCCCAAAAATTCAACAACGAAAATAGTAGGCAAGCTAAACGTATCGGTCATTGGAGACGATGGCCTAATGAGTGGAATCGTCGATCCTCAATTCGAGCGTAATCATTGGTTCTATATTCTGTATTCTCCCGCTGGTGAGGAGAACATTTATCGAGTGTCTAGGTTCGTCATTAAGAACGATAAATTGGATAAGGGTTCTGAAAAAGTGATACTTCGTATCCCGATTCAAAGAACGGATTGCTGCCATGGCGGTGGAGGGATGGTATTCGATTCGAAGGGGAATTTGTATATCCCCATTGGAGACAATTCGAATCCATTCTTCTCGGACGGATATGCCCCGTTAGATGAAAGACCAGGTCAGACGGTGAAAGACTCCCAGCATACGGCGGCTAATTCATTCGAACTTCGCGGTAAAATATTGCGGATAAAACCAACGGAGGATGGTTCATATACCATTCCCGCTGGGAACTTGTTCCCGGCAGATGGAAAACAAGGTCGTCCGGAGATATACATTATGGGGGTTCGTAACCCATTCCGAATATCAATTGATATGAAAAATGATCGTCTATACTTCGGTGATGTTGGTCCGGATGCAAATACTGATGATCCGAACCGCGGGCCGAAAGGTTACGATGAGTGGAATTATGCTGACTCGGCGGGCAACTATGGATGGCCGTATTGTATAGCCGACAATAAGGCCTATCGGGATTTTAATTTTGCAACGCGTTCATCCGGAGGTTTGTTCGATTGCAGTCATCCGGTTAACGATTCCCCGAATAATACGGGGGCAAGGGAATTGCCAGCGGCTAAACCAGCATGGATATGGTACCCCTATGGAAATTCAACGGAATTCCCGCAATTGACGAACGGTACAGGAAGAACGGCAATGGCGGGACCTATATACCGTTTTAATCCAAAACAATCGGATAACAAGCTTCCTAGGTACTACAATAACAGCTTGTTCATGTACGATTTTTCACGCGGCTGGATTAAAGAAGTGAGGTTTGACGAGCAAGGGAAAATGGTATCGATCCTTCCTTTTCTATCTTCGATGAAGTTATCCAATCCTGTAGATATCCAGATTGGACCTGACGGTGCAATGTATGTGCTTGATTATGGCGCATACGGTACGCCTTCGGAGGGGAAAGCCCAACTTGTAAAAATTCGCTATACACTAGGAGTAAATGCTCCAGTCGCGGTCGCAAAGGCAAGTGTTATTTCAGGTAAGACGCCGCTAACCGTAAAGTTCTCTAGTGAAGGGTCGTACGACCCGGATGGAGATAAGCTCACTTATATGTGGAGCTTTACCAAGGATAAGATCGTGAATTCCAAATCGCCGAATCCTACATTTACTTTTCGGAAGTCTGGAAACTATGTAGTGAAATTAAAGGTTTTTGATTCAACGGGCAGATACTCCATTGCGAGGATACCAATCACCGTAGGAAATACAGCGCCGTCAATAAGAGTTGAGGAACCTGTTGACGGAGGGTTCTTCGAGTGGGGTGAGCAAGTCGATTACCGTATAAAGGTGACAGATGCTGAGGATGGCAGTACGACCAATGGGCGTATTCCTTGTTCATCGGTCACAGTCGACGCAATGTTAGGCCACGATCAGCATACGCACACGACGAAAGAACAGACGGGTTGTACAGGTCAATTCACTGCGCTTAACGGTCATTCCGAAGGGGATAACTTGTTCTACGTCGTTAATGTTAGTTACACGGATAAAGGAGCAGCTCAATCGACTGCATTAACAGCAACACGTCAGATTACGCTTCAACCGAAGCGGAAACAAGCCGAGCACTATACAAGCATGGAGGGCGCCCAATTAAGGGACGTGAACGGGATTAAGTATTTGGGCTTTATCGACCATGGAGATTGGATCTCTTATAGCCCTGTAAATTTGAAAAACATAAGCTCGATTCAGTATCGCGTGGCATCTGCCGGTACTGGTGGATTCATCGAAGCTAGACTGGATGCCCAGGACGGCCCGCTTATTGCAAATGTTGCTGTACCTATAACAGGAGGGTGGCAAAACTTTGTGGATATAAGTGTCCCGATCACCGCTTCGGAAGGAACACATGAACTGTTTTTCGTATTTAAGAATCACGACGGAGATCAAAGTTTATTTAATCTCGATTGGGTTCAATTTAACGGCGCAGGGATATCTCATCCGTAAGAGCTAGGTAAAGCTTACAGCATGAAAATAGTGATAGACACAATATGATGATAAGGAGCTATTGGAATAGCTATGAAATCGACAAGATTGGCTAGTTCTCTGCCGTTCGAGCTGCAATTGCTTTTATTAATATTAAGAACGGAAGATACTCCCGACTTAAACAAAGAATTACATGATCTTGCGGTAAAGGGTATTGACTGGGAACAGTTTGTTCAATTAGCTAACCGGCATCGTGTCTATCCGACTATCATGACGAAGCTTCATGAATTGGAGGAAGAGTTAAAACTCGGCTTCATGGAATCTTTGCAGCTAATGAGTCGCCGCAATACATTCCAGATGCTGTTGTTGACGGCTGAGATGGAGAAAGTGTGCAAAGCTTTTCGCGAACAAAACATAGATACACTCGTACTTAAAGGGCCAGTATTAGCGGAAGCATTGTATGGCGATCTCTCGAGTCGAACGTCTAAGGATATTGATATGTTGGTATCTGCAGAACATGTTGAACAAGCAGAGATCGCCATTCGCCAGCTTGGTTATGTACCGGATGAGGAAATTCCACGTATCCTGAATGATATGATTCAGAAGTGGCATCATCTTGGTTTTACGCATCCCCGCACAGGAGTTCAGATTGAGTTGCATTGGCGGATGAGCCCTGAAACATTCAGGGAGCCGGCCTTCTCAGAACTATGGGAACGCCGGCAGACGATGAAGCAAACCACCGAGCCTGTCTATTATCTTGGCCAAGAGGATTTATTCGTATATTTGACATTACACGGCGCTCGCCATGGCTGGTTCAGGTTGCGTTGGTTAGTAGATATTGATCGCATGATCCGTATGAATAATATGGATTGGAAAATTGTAATCGAACGTTTTCGAGAATCTGACAGCTTGCATGTGTGCGGACAGACGATGATTCTGTTGTCCCAGTTATTCAACTCTCCAATTCCATCCGCATTGCAAACCTTTGCTGATAATGACCGTTCTCAAAGGCTCGCTGAAGAAGCAGTCCGCATCATTCGAGAGCTCGTCTATATCAAGGAAAAACAAACTCAGAAAGAAGCACTGAACTATTTTAAAGTGTACGATAAACTTCTCTCCACGAGGCAGCAACGATTGAGATTGCTGTTGAACCGGCTCTACCCGAGCTCCCTTGACGCACAGATGCTTCCTCTTCCTAAGCAACTGCACTTCCTTTACTTCCCTTTAAGACCTTTCCTATGGGCATGGCGCAAGAAGAACAGCAAACATCAGCATAAAATCGTCACAAAGAACCACGCGGCGACGAAGCAAGAACCAAAAAAAGTTAATGTTCTATAAACAAATAGTTACAATCTGTATCATTAACGTGTATAATGGATACAATAAGTATCGTTTTTTAGTCGTTGCTTGATCCACAGGAGGGCATATGGGCGCAATTGCAGGCATTCATCATTTCTTACAAGATCATATCCCCAGCGACGAAAGTCACATGCTCACGGAATCGCTGCGTGATTATCAGATCACTCTGCTCGGCAACTGGCAGAGGAACAACACGATGCTAGTATGCGGTGAGCAGCGGCTGTTGTCTGAAGAAGGGTATATTCCGATGCCCCATACGGATGAGAGCAGCGGCATTGTCATTACAGCAGACGTCATTCTCGATAACCGGGATGAGCTGTTCGAACGGTTGGGCGTTGCATCGGGCCGCCGGCGGACAATTGCCGATTGCGAGCTTCTTGTTCGCGCCTATCTCAAGTGGGGGCATGATTGCCCGCGGTATTTAATAGGCGACTTTGCTTTCGTCATTTGGGACCAGCGGGAGCAGACGATGTTCGGCGCCCGCGATCTGATGGGGACGAGGACACTCTACTTCCATCACAACGCGGAGCTGTTCGTGTTCGCATCGACGATGAAACCGCTGCTGTCGATGAGAGGGGTCTCGAAGGCTGTCCGCGCAACTTGGCTGGCTGAGTTCATGACGATCCCGCTCGTGCTTGATTGCGTGGATACGAGGGGAACGGTTTATGCGGATATCGAACAGCTTGCGCCTTCCCATCGTTTTATAGTGAAGAACGGACGGCTCGCGATATCCCAATATGCGACGCTCGAACCGGAGCAGAAGCTGAAGCTGAAATCCGACGCGGAATATGAGGAAGCGTTCCGGGACGTATTCGCTCAAGCGGTGAAAGCAAGGCTGCGGTCGGACCGTCCGGTAGGCGCGACGCTGAGCGGCGGATTGGATTCGGGGTCGGTCGTAAGCATCGCCTCGCGGGAGCTGGCCAAGAACAACAAACCGTTACATACGTTCAGTTACATTCCCCCGGAAGACTTTGTCCCATGGACGAAGTGGACACGAATTCCGGATGAGCGGCCATTTATTAATGAAACCGTTCGCAATGCGGGCAATATAGCGGATCATTATCTCGATTTCAACGGCAAGAGCTCGCTGACCGAGATGGATGACTGGCTGGACATTATGGAGATGCCGTACAAATTTATCGAGAACTCGTTCTGGGTCAAAGGGATCAAAGAGTACGCGGCCAATCGTGGAATTTCACTCATGCTCATGGGGGCGGGCGGCAACTACTCGATATCCTGGGGAGACGCTCTTGATTATTACGTGTACTTGCTGCAAAGGCTCCGGTTTCTTAAGTTCAATCAGGAGATCAAGCTGTATGCCCGAAATATGGGAGTCGGCCGTAAGCGTCTGTTGAAGCTTGTCGGACAGAGGGTTCTCCCTCAGCTAGCGGCAGCGTCCGAGGCGGATGATAATGGGCTGCAATTTATTAACCCCGACTTTGCGCAAGCAACGAACGTATATGAACGTCTGAAGCCTTATGAAGTCGGAATCGGCGGTTTTACGCTAACGATCCATAATGAGCGGGAGAAATTTTACGACAATCTAGCGATTGTCAGCATGCAGGGAACGGTGGCCACGAAGCTGTCGCTTCGATACGGCGTGACGGAGCGGGATCCGACGAACGACCCGCGCGTGATCCGCTTCTGCTTGTCGCTTCCGTATGACCAGTTCGTGAAGAACGGGATGGACCGTGCGCTCGTTCGGCGCTCGATGGATGGGCTGCTGCCGGATGCCGTTCGGCTGAATCAACGGACGCGCGGCGTGCAAGGTTCGGATTGGGTCCATCGGCTGCTTCCGTCTTGGCAGCCGTTCGTGGAGGAGATCGAGGAGTTGTGCAGCAGCGGCATCATGCCGCAGTACGTCAACATCGGTCATATCCGGGCATCGCTGGCGAAAGTAAGGCACCAGCCGAAGGCAGAGCTGGCGAACGATCCGACGATGCGGGTGCTTATGCGGTCGCTTGTCATTTACCGTTTCTTGAGACGGCTCGCTTAAACAGCGAATGCACGCCTGAAAGGGGGTGAGAAAGATGGAGAAGAAAGTGTGGCAAGCTCCTGCAGTAGAAGTACTGCAAGTTAGCATGACGATGGCTGGCTTCGGTATTAAGGACACGGACAGCGTCGTGTTCGACAAAGACGGCAAAGTAATCGACGCCGACCTGTACGATCCGCCAGCAGCATCCTAGTCCTTATGGTTTAATACTTAACCGGCGGTCTAATGCAGCGCCAGCATCTTGCTCGTATTAGACCCCTCGAAATAAGGAGGTACCTTAGATGGCTCGTTCGGAGGTTTCGGTCTATAACGCCTTCGGAATGACGATCATGAGCGAAATTCCGTTTCCGGAGCTATGTACGCAAAGCCAATACGCAGGATCACCCGACGTCGAAGTCATCCGGGGCGATCTGGCGCCGATATGGGAGCAGTTAGGCGTACAACGAGGCTACTTCGCTTATGTGGACCATTGCTACTATTTTAACGTTCCGGACGTTGCAATCTATCGAGTAGAGAAGAATGGCGTGATCACGGTGTCGCCGGCAGACGGCTGCAGCACGAGAAAGCTCCGTTTATTCCTGCTTGGCAGCTGCATGGGCGTCATTCTATTGAACCGGGGCATTCTGCCGCTTCACGGAAGTGCAGTTGTCATCGGCGGCAAAGCTTATGCGATAGTCGGAGAGTCGGGCGCCGGCAAATCGACGCTTGCGGCAGCATTGCTGCACCGCGGCTATAAGCTTCTGACGGATGATGTTATTGCAGTGACGATGGACCCGGACAATAACAGGCCGGTCGTCATCCCGTCTTATCCGCAGCAGAAGCTGTGGGAAGAGAGCGTGGAGAGTCTGCAGCTGGATCATAACGGCTTGGAGACGCTGTATCAAGAGAAATCCAGATCGAAGTATGCGGTGCCTGTCCATGACAGCTACATAAGCGATAACATTCCGTTAGCCGGAATCGTCGAGCTGGTGAAATCGGACGGCGACGCTGGGCCTAAGCTTCAACGATTGAACGGGCTCGAGCCGCTTCCGCTATTATTTCAGCATACATACCGCAATTATCACATTCCGATGCTCGGGTTGTTCGAATGGCATTTTAAGTATACGACGCGTTTGTCCGAAACGACGGACATATTCCGGTTGAACAGGCCGGCGTCCGGACTGACGGTGAACGAATTGGTGTCCATTATTCTGAATGAAGCAGGGGAAGGGGTATCTGTCTGATGAACATTTCTTTGAATGAAACGGTCGTTCAAGCGGCAGGCAATCTGGCCAGTAACATGAATGGGGAAACCGTCATGATGCGCATTGAATCCGGCAAATATTATAACCTTGGCGAGATCGGCGGCCGAATCTGGAGTCTGATCGAAACGCCTATTACCGTCGAAGCGCTCGTTGCCGAGCTGATCCAAGAGTATGAAGTAGCCGCTGCCGAATGTGAGCCGCAAGTCATCGCTTTCTTGGAGAATCTGGCGAAAGAGCAGTTAATTCTTGTCGTTCAAGCGGCTTCTTAATGCTGGCCGACCATTCTAACGAGGAAGGGGAAATTCCCCTTGTGGAAGAAACTGAGAGCTTTTGCGGCATGGCCGATGGCACGGAAGAGGCTGTATGCAGAAGCCTTTTTTTATTTGGGATGGGCGCGGATATTGAAGCTTATTCCGTTCGCCCGCGTCGCTCCGCAGCTCGGAACGCGGATGGTGGAAACATCGTACGAGCATCCCGGTACGGATGAGGCTACGATCCGCAACATCTCTCGGGCGGTTCGAACGATGAGCCGCTATACGTTCTGGGAGAGCATGTGTCTAGTGCAAGCGATCGCAGCTCTCAAAATGTTGGAGAGGCGCGGCGTCGCGAGTACGCTCTATCTTGGAACGAGCCGGGGCGCATCCGGCGAGATGCTCGCGCATGCGTGGCTGCGCAGCGGTCCGATCTATTTGACGGGCTTTGAGCAAATGAGAAAGTTTACGGTCGTTGCTCTGTTCGGCAAGACAACCAAATGGCAGCGGGATGACGTCCAGGCGAGGGGGTGAGGGAATGAAGGGTCTTATTTTTTATATGAAAAGAATGCATAAGTTATCGGGCAGCAAGCTGTACGTGAACTTGATCGTGATGATGCTGATCAGCTCGATCGAAGGGTTCACGATCTACTTGTTAGTACCGCTGCTGGGCATTACGGGTCTGGTCCAGACCGGATCGCTGTCGATTCCGTTCCTTGATGTAGTGACCAAGGTCGTGAACGAGATTCCCGAGCAATCCCGGCTCCTTGCCATGATCGGCGTCTATGTCGCGCTGATTATTGCACAGTCGGTTGTTCAGCGAGGCCAGGCGATTCAAGG
Source organism: Paenibacillus kobensis NBRC 15729 (assembly GCF_004000825.1). Lineage (GTDB taxonomy): Bacteria > Bacillota > Bacilli > Paenibacillales > Paenibacillaceae > Paenibacillus_T > Paenibacillus_T kobensis. Next base: position 34,707 of record NZ_BILZ01000011.1, read on the forward strand.
CAGCCGCATTCAGCAGGCTTTTATTCGTGCGATCCGGCTGGAAACGTACCGGAATTTGCTGCAGGCGGATTGGAGCATGTACCTTCGTACGAGAAAGTCGGATATTAACCATATCCTGAACTTTGAGCTCGTCAGAATCATCATGGGCACGAACCTGGTGTTGAAGCTGGCGACCACGATGATTTTTATGGGAATTCAGATTACGTTCGCCTTATGGCTGTCGTTCAAGTTAACGTTGTTCGTTATGCTGAGCGGATTGCTGCTTGCTGTATTCTCGCGGCGGTTCACAAGACGGGCGAAGCAGCTTGGCGAAGAAACGACCGATTTGAACAAAAATTATGTCGCGAGCATTACCGATCACTTCAATGGAATCAAAGAGATTAAGACCAATATGCTGGAAGCCCAGCACTATGGTTGGTTCAAGGCATTGTGCATGCAATTGGAGACGAACATGGTCCGGTTCGTGAAGCTGCAGTCGAACACCCAGCAATTTTATAAAATAACATCCGCTATCTTGATTGGCTTCCTGATCTATTTCTCATTCGAGGTGCTGCACTCGCAAGGCGGACAGCTGCTGCTGATCGTCGTCATCTTCTCCAGGCTGTGGCCGAAGTTTCTCATGATACAGAACAGCTGGGAGTCGCTCGTCTCATCTCTGCCGGCATTTACAAGTCTGATGAACTTGCACAAGGAGTGTGTGGAGGCGAGAGAGATGAACCTGTTGAAGCAGCAAAGCACCTATAAACCGATTGGTGCGCTTCACGGGATCGAATGCCGCGGCCTGTCTTATCGTTACGAAGGAAAACAAAGCGAATATGCGCTTAAAGATATTAATGTGTTCATTCCGGCCAGAGGCATGACCGCGATTGTCGGCAAGTCAGGGGCGGGGAAAAGCACGCTGATCGACTCTCTGATCGGGCTTATTCAGCCGGAGAAGGGTGAGGTGCTGTTCGACGGCATTCCATTGTCATCCCGTAATCTGCTTGCGATCCGGCGGATGTTCAGCTTCGTCTCGCAGGATCCGTTCCTGTTCCATGCAAGCATTCGCGACAACCTGCGGCTCGTCGATCCAGACGCTACCGAGGAGCAGCTGTGGGAGGCGCTGAGCTTCTCCGCTGCCGATGAGTTCGTGAGCAAGCTGCCCGAAGGGCTCGATACGGTTATCGGCGACAGAGGGATCCGGCTGTCCGGCGGCGAACGGCAGCGGATCGTACTCGCGCGGGCAATCCTTCGCAAGCCTTCGATTCTCGTGCTGGACGAAGCGACGAGCGCTCTGGATAACGAGAATGAGGCGAGAATTCAGGCGGCGCTTGAGCGGTTGAAGGGTAAAATGACCGTCATCGTCATTGCGCACAGACTGTCTACGATCCGCAACGCGGATCAGGTCATCGTGCTGGAGCAGGGTCAGGTTGTGCAAGAAGGTTCATATATGCAGCTGTCGATGGAGTTAAGAGGCTCCTTCAGCAAGCTGCTCGCTTATCAGCAAGGAGCTATGTAGAACATGCATCATATTCCGATTCATACAGGGGGCCAAGTCTATTAAACGCAAATGGAAAAAAACATTGATCTGGGTTGCTGCTTCCGCAGCGACCCTTATTTTATTGGCGGGCGCTTATCTTGCCTACGTGTACTCACAAATTAAACATACGGCGAACGTAATCTACGAGGAACCGAGCCGTCCCGTCTACGTCAGCAAGGACCCGGAGGCAGCCAAGAAGAACGAGGCTGAGCTGAGCAATGAGGACCCGCTGACGGTGCTGATGCTCGGCGTTGATCAGCGAACGAACGATGTCGGCCGCTCGGATACGATGGTCGTGCTGTCCGTCAATCCGGCCAAGCATTCGATTCTTATGTTCAACATTCCGCGCGACACGAGGACGGAGATCATCGGACATGGAACGACGGATAAAATCAATCACGCGTACGCATTCGGCGGGGTCGATATGTCCTTGCAGACGGTAGAGCATTTTCTCGATTACCCGCTGGACTACTACGTGAAGGTGAACATGGAAAGCTTCAAGAGGTTCATCGATCTGCTAGGCGGCGTTGAAGTGGACAATCCGTTCCCGTTCGATTATGAGGGGCATTCTTTCCCGAAAGGATACTTGGAATTGAACGGCGAGAATGCGCTGTTGTATTCCCGGATGCGTTATGACGACCCTCGCGGGGACTTCGGGCGGAATACGCGGCAGCGCGACATCTTGCAATCGGTGCTGCGCCACTCGGTGAACATTCAGAACATTACGAAGATCAATTCGATGCTGGGCGAGATCGGGGATGGCGTGAAGACGAACGTATCGTTCGATGATATGAAGACATTCATGAATAAGTACCGTTCGGTCATCGATAAGGTCGATACCGTCGAAATTACCGGCACGGGCAAGACGATTAACGGCATCTGGTATTACATCGTAAATTCGGAAGAGCAGACGCGTATTCATGATTTGTTGAAGAAGCATCAGGAAGCAAATGCGAATTAACGGGTTTGCTGTGTCTGTGAAGATACATTTTGTATCAAAATCTAATGAAAAGGGTGATTAGACATGATCATTGGATCAAGAAACCGGAATCAATATGTAATGCCCCAAATGAGCCGGATGCGGGTCAGCATGTCCATTAACAGTGTCGGTGGAGCGGCTGTAGAATCCCGGCAGATCGAAGTAAAGCCGGCTCATATCCATTCGTTCGGGATGCAGTTCGTTACGAAGCTTGATCTGCCGGTACACGGCCGGTATACGCTTCGGCTGGAGCTGTCGAGCCGCCATTACCGCAGAGCGATGACGGCGGTCGTCGTCTGGAAGCGGGAGACGGAGGACGGATTCTTGTACGGCTGTACGTTCAGCAACGGACAGCGCCTGCACATGAGCGTCAGACACTCGTGGGAAGAGGAGCGGGCGCATACGTCGTCGGCGGGCGACTGCACGACGTATGACAGGAAGGGTGTTATTCGCGATACTCACCCTAATCATGGCAGCATCATGGACGTGACCGGATGATGCCGCAGCCGAGCAGCGCAAGTCCGGCAAGCAACCGCGCAATCCGTATCCGCATGCAAGCGGGAACGGTTGCGCGGTTGTCAGTATATAGCGTTAACGGCATTGTCGTGCAGTCGAAAGAAGCGGTTGTATTTATACACCGGATGAGCACCGACAGCATCGAGTTCATGTCGCATTTGCAGTTTCCGGTCGGTCCGAAAGTGCTGCTTCAATTCGATATCGCTTTTCTCGATTGGCAATTTCGGCTAATAGGGCGTACCGATTGGCAGCGGCGCGAAGATAATCAGTATTTGTACCGCTGTACGCTCACCCCGGAGCCGGCCATTCGCCAGGCTCTCGTGCAGGCGCTTGGCGATATGATGCAGCGGATGAATCCGGAAGGGGCGAAAGTTCACTTCATGTACCGGATGCTCGCAAAGTAGCGGATCGGTTGTCATGGAACTGAGGACTTCCCTCATACACTGGTAAGGGCATGTCTTCCGGACAGGAAGAACGCATGCGCGGCCTTGTAAGGAGGGAATAGCATGGCTTGGCGAGCTCGGAGAAGGAGACCGGTAAGGAAGCTGTTGTTCGTGCTCCTATCTATTATTCTATGCTTTTGGCTCACGATCAAAGGCTTGCATACGGCTGCTTCAGCAGGCCGTTCCGAAGCGGCTGAGAAGGTCGTAGACGAATTTTACCAACTTGAGCAGGAAGGCGATTACGGGAGCTCGTGGGAGCTGTTTCATTCTTCGATGAAAGAGAAATATCCAAAGGACAAATATATTCAGACACGGGCGCATATTTTTATGCAAGATCTGAATTCGAGTACTTATGAATATACGGTCGGGCAATCGAAGGAAGTAAGCGGCTTTCGGCTGAAAGATCAGGAAACAGCATGGGATGATGTCTACTCGGTAGAAGTGAAGCAGCACTTTGAGACGCTGTATGGTCCTATCGAATTGGTGCAAACCTGTTATGTTGCGAAAGAGAATGGCAACTGGTCCTTCTTATGGAGGATAGAATAACGACACAAATCGCGGTCCTCTATTGACATTCATCGATATTTGTCATAAATTAAACTTAAAAGATACGTAACGTATCATTAATGTTGATTATGATACATAAAGTATACAGACTGTGATAACAATAGGGAGATGAATAACCGTGCAACAATTTGGCGACCGGTTTTATTGTGTGTCCTGCGGGCAATTAATGGAAATGAAGAATGCCGAAATATTGTTCCGCACAGGGTACTTTCGTGTAGTACATCCGCTCGGCTGCTGCATCGCTTGCGAGATGGAGCAGAGTTATGCGGATGCGCTTCCGGATCATCAGCGTCTGAATGCCGACCGCAATACCGCGCATATCGGCCCAACGGCCGTAGGACTTGCGGGTGAGGAAAGCAGTGCAGCGTGCGAATTGCCCGGTCTGTCCGGAAGCTGGTACCAGCTGAACGAAGAGGACCGGCTGCCGGTTATCCATATGAATCTCCATTAAAGGTCCGCCGTCCGCTCGCAAGAGTATGCCGGCGGACCTTAAGTTTATTTAAATCGGCTACTGGATTCTTCCAATTCGTGTATAATAATAAGCTGAAAGTCTAAATGAAGGGGAAGATGCAATGAGTGCACCGATCGTTCAGTTGTCGAACGTTACGAAGCGGATCGGCAAACGAACCATTATCGATCAATTATCGCTCGACCTGCATGCTGGAGAAGTATATGGCTTCTTAGGCCCTAACGGCTCCGGCAAAACAACGACCATTCGAATGATGGTCGGCCTGATGAAGCTGTCGGGCGGAGAAATTACGATTAAAGGCAACAGCATCCAGACGAGCTACGAGAAGGCGATCCGCCAAGTCGGTGCGATTGTCGAGAATCCGGAGATGTACAAATATATGTCCGGGTATAAGAATCTGATTCATTTCGCCCGAATGGTACCAGGCATTACGCGCCAGCGGATTGACGAAGTGGTGAAGTTGGTAGGACTTCAGGCCCGTATTCACGATAAAGTGAAGACGTACTCGCTCGGGATGCGTCAGCGTCTCGGCGTAGCGCAGGCTATTCTGCATAAGCCGTCGCTCTTGATTCTCGACGAGCCGACTAACGGTCTGGATCCGGCGGGCATTCGCGAGCTTCGCGATTATTTGCGTAAGCTTGCCAAGGATGAAGGCATTACCGTATTCGTATCGAGCCACTTGCTGAGCGAGATGGAACTGATGTGCGACCGTGTCGCCATTATCCAGAACGGCAAGCTGATCGATGAGCGGGTCATTTCGCAAGAAGGACCAGCGTTGGATGCTGTGAGCAGACACCGGTTCGAAGTCGATCGTCCGGCAGATGCGCTGGCTCTGCTGAAGCAGCATTCGGGGGCCATTGTGCAGGATGGAATCGAGCTCGATATCGACCGTGAGACGGCTGCATGGGTTAATGCGCAGCTGGTGTCCGCCGGTATCAAAGTGTACGGTTTCCGCGTGCATACGAAGTCGCTCGAAGATCAGTTTATCGAAGTAACTGGAGGTGAGACGGTTGGGTAACTTTATCGACTTGCTTCGCAATGAGAATATGAAGATTTACTCGCGTCCGCGTACTTGGATTATGCTCGGCATTATGCTGGTGATCATGCTGGCATCGGATATTATCGCCGTTAGCGTCGGTGCGGATACCAAATCGATGTGGGAAGCATTCATGCTGCAGTCGATTCTAGGTTTCAACGCCGTCGTTATTTATTCGGTTGTCATCGCAGCGGACAGCGTGGCAGGAGAGTTCTCCGCTGGCACAATTAAGCTGCTCATGATTCGTCCTTGGTCGCGCTCCAAGATTCTGTTGTCCAAATATATTGCCATTATTGGCTTTGCGTTGTTCTTCTTCGCGGCGTTGTTCGTCTGGAACTATCTGCTCGACGGCATCTTCTTCGGCTTCAGCAGCGGTACGGTCCAAGAGATGATCGGGGAAGATTCGACGAAGAACATCTGGAACTATATGCTGTCTGTGTATGGACTCCAGCTGCTCGCAACGACAATGATGACGATTACGCTCTCATTCCTGCTGTCGACGGTATTCCGGAGCGGCGGATTGTCGATCGGATTGTCGCTGCTCTTGATGTTCATGAGCGGCACGTTGTCCGGCGTACTGTCGATGCTCGACAAGCCTTGGGTCGATTACTTCTGGTTCATGAACGAGAATTTGACGCAATATTTGCTCCCGGGAGACTACGATCATACGCTTGGTTTCTCGCTTGGCGTGTTGGCTGTCTATTACCTCGTCTTCATTGCCGTCACTTGGACCGTATTCAACAAGCGCGATATCGCTTCTTAAGTTTTTATACAGAGAAACAGTCCGGTCTCGATGAGACCGGACTGTTTTTTGCGTTGCGATAAGTAATGGAGGCGGCCGTTAACCAGCTTGCTGCTGCCGCTTGTCTTTCTCTTTCGAATTCGGCTGCTGCGTCTGCTCTTTCGAATTTGGCTGCTGCGTTTGCTCCTTCGCGGTTGGCTGTGCCTCGGTCTCCATTATCGGGCGGGAGCGGGACTGCTCCTGGGCGCGGTCCATCCGGCAAGCGCCGGTGAAGATGCCGCCGTCCTGCATAATGAACGTCTGAGCATTAATGTTGCCGTGCAGCTGTCCAGTAGCCGTAATCGTTAGACGGCCTTTCGTCACAACATCTCCGTACACTCTGCCGGCAATCGTCAAATCGCGGGCGCTAATGTTGGAGCGGGCGATGCCGCACTCGCCAATGATGACATCGCCGACGCACTCGATGTCTCCCCGGAATTCCCCCTCAATCCGAAGACCTGATTCGCACACCATCTTCCCTTCGGTATGCGTCCCTTGGCCGATCAACGTATCGGTCAAGCTAAGACGCTTCGATTCTTTGAACATGGAGACCTCCTGAAATTAAATTATGGATAATAGCCGCATCTTGCAGCGACGGCGGCAGCTGCAGCCTGAAGTGTTAACTGTCCAAATATCGCATCGGGTTAATCGGCTCGTCGTGCTGCATAATTTGAAAATGGAGGTGAGCGCCGGTGCTTCGTCCGGTGCTGCCCATCAGCCCTATTTTCTCGCCGCGCACGACTTCGTCGCCGGCGCTTGCCTCGATGCGGGATAGATGCATATACTTCGTCTTCAGACCGTTATGATGATTAATCACGATATAATTGCCTTCGCTCGCGTCTCGTCCTGTCTCCTCGACCGTACCGTCTGCTGCGCTGAACACAGGATCTCCTGTGCTCCCGCCGATGTCGACACCGGCGTGGAAGGTCGATTTATGTGTGAACGGATCGCTTCTGTACCCGAAGCTGGATGTCAGCTTCGAAGGCCGCTTCGTTGGCCAGCCTGTCGGCAGCGCATCGAGTATGGCCTGCCGGGCTTGCGCCTGCTTAACCGATTGCTCCATGGCGGATTCCATACTGTCGACGAGCGAGCTAATCTCGCGGAAGTCGAGACCGGATTGCTCCGCCATCGCGATTAAGGATTTCGCCTCCTGCACGGTGGGAGAGGCAGAGGCAGAGGCAGAGGCAGAGGCAGAGGACGAAAGCGGAGAGACCGTCTGATCCGCTTTCGTACGGGTGTCTGCAGGCGTGCTTGCTGCGGACGTCTCCGTCAGCCGCCCGTACTGCTCGATGAAGGTTTTCAGCTTGTTCTCCAGCTCACGCAAATCGTTGATCTTGCCCTTCATTTCTTCGGCTTGCCGATTGAGCCTTCTGATTTCTTCCTGGAGCGTCCCGATGGAGTCGTCCTTATTGTTCACGGTATGCGTGAACGAGTTCGACTGCTGCGACATCTCGTCATGGAGGGAATCGATCTTGAAAGCGGATCGGATCTGAAGCGCCGCGATGCAGCCTGACAAAGCCAGGACGGCAGCGGCGGGGGCGGCGACGACAGACCGTTTGGACACCTTGAACTGTTTGACCGATTTGTCGGCGCCGCGCATCAGGACGAAGGACCATTTCGGCTTTGGCGACCGTTTCACTAAGCTGTACTCCTTTCTGCCGGCGATTGCGAATTCGAACGTTCTAATCCTATTTATTCGGTCTGTCTACAATTCATGTCTGCAAAATGTGAACGCTGGCTGAGGGTAACGGCCGCAACGCTCGTCTTGGCGGCGGCCGTTATGGAGAGAACGAACGGCTGACGAATTCATAAATCGGCTTCAACTGCTGGCGTTGAGCGTGTGCCAGCAGATCGCCATTGGTCCGCAGCCGCTCGCCAATTGTGAGTAAATTATAATCTGCAATTCGGGCGCCGCTTCTCGCTTCGTCCCAAGTAAGCGGCGTCGAGACGGATGCGGCAGGACGTGCGCGAGGGGTATACGGTGCGGCAATCGTCTTGCCCGGGTAATGCTGCAAGTAATCGACATAGATACGGTCGCCCCGGTTCGCCTTCAGCCGTTCGATCGTGAACAGGCCGGGGTGCGCCTGTGATAGAAAGCTCCCGACGAAGTGTCCCATCGTACGAAGCTCTTCGAACGTCGTATCGCCTGCCGACGGTATAATGAGCTGGACGCCTGTGGCGCCGGACGTCTTCGGAACCGACTCCACGCCGATGCTGCGGAGCAGATCGCCGACGATGACGGCCGCTTCCATTATACGCGGCTCCTCTTCTAATGAAGGATCGAGATCGATGACCCATTCCGACGGATACACCGGCTCGCCGACCCGCTCGAATGAAGCATGGAATTCGAGGCAGGCCAGATTGCCGAGCCACAGCAGGGTTGGCAGCCGATCGAGTTCGACATAACGGATGCCGGCCGTCTCGGCGGTTCGGACGAAAGGCGGAGCGGGTTCGGGACAATTTTTCTGATAGAACGATTGCCCGTGTATGCCGTCAGGCCAGCGGATCGTCGTCAAATACCGTCCGGCGCAGTGGTGAATCAGATACGGGGAAAGCTCGACCAGCTTCTCCAAGTAGGTCAGCTTCGTAATGCCAAGCTCCGGCCACAAAACTTTGTTCGGGTTCGTAATCGTAATACTCTCTCCGTCGACGACGATGGTTCCTTTGTTGCGGGCGGCCATCCTGCACCTCCTTCTTCGTTCCGAAGCTTATCTATCAACAGCATATCCGTGCCGACGGCCATTCTATACGGTTGCTGCTTACTTCGATTCGGCCTGTATGCGGTCATTCCGCCTCTTACGTATCCTGTCCCGTTCAATGGGAAATAGCTGTTACTACAAGGAAAGAGATGAAGAGTAGGAGGGTAGGCTTGTGGAGGCTATTATCCCGTTCGAGCCTGTTTCGACGGACCGTGTTCCGCAGGGGAGCAATTGGATCAGCCAGATCAAATGGGACGGAGTTCGAATGCTGACCTATTATGACGGCAGCCGGGTTCGATTAGTAAACCGAAGTCTGAATGAACGCACTATGCAATACCCGGAGTTGATCGAGATCGGGAAGTATTGCAGCGCGCAGTCCGTTATTCTGGATGGCGAGATTATTGCTTTGGACCAAAGCAAGCCTTCCTTCAACCAAGTGATGCGGAGGGACGGCATTCGCAAGGCAGACCGGGTCCCTAGCGCCGTTCATGAGGTGCGAATCACTTATATGGTGTTTGATATCTTGTATTTGAATGGCTCCTGGGTAACCAAACAGACGCTGCAGCAGCGGCAACGGCTTCTTGAAGAGACGATCAAGCCTGCCGGGGATGTGCAGCTCGTACCGAACTTCCAAGACGGAGAGAATCTGTTCGCGGTCATGAAGCAGCACGGGATGGAAGGGATTGTGTGCAAAGATCTGAACAGCACTTATGTGATCGACGGCAAAGATGCGAGGTGGCAGAAGAAGAAGGTGATCCGCGACCTCGTAGCAGTCGTTGGCGGCGTAACGCTGCGGGACGGCAGGGTTAACGCGCTCCTTCTCGGACTCTATGAGGACGACGGGTGTCTGGTCTATGTTGGGCATGCGGGTACAGGAAAGCTGACGGCGAACGATTGGACGGCGGTTACAGCTGTGGCCGATACGATTAAGATTTCTTCTAGACCGTTCAAGAATATTCCCGAAAGAGCGAATACCGCAGTGTGGATTCAACCTCTTCTTAAAGTCAAAGTCAATTATATGGAATGGACGCCGCATCGGAGTTTGCGCCAGCCGAGCATTCAAGCCTTCGTCGAGAAACCGGATTCCGAGTGCACCTTCGATCAAACGTAACAACCGATTCGTTGAATCGCGAAATTTGCAATTTTATAGACAAAAAATTTGGAAGATACCGTCACCTTTTCGTATTTCGTAGCGTCTAATTAGTAGATAGCGTGAATAACAGATATTGGCTCCGGATTTGATAGGTTGAAGCGGTTCGGAGTATAGCTATTTATTGCGCTCATCTTACCAATCTCTTTGAGGTGAAAGATGAAGACGATCTCTACGACATTATTGGGCATGGCCGTATTCTTTTTGTTGTTCGCAGGTATAGTACCGAATCCAACCGCTGTTGCTGCAGAGGATCGTTATAGTCTCTATCTGGATGGCAGACTGCTTAACGCGGACAGTCCTCCTCAGCTAGTGAACAATACGATGCTGGTTCCGCTGCGGATTGTATCGGAGGAGCTAGGCGCCGACGTCATTTGGAATCAAGCGCAAAAATTGATTACCGTACATAAGGATGACCTCAATCTTCAACTTGGCATCGATAAGAAAGAAGCTCTTGTCAACGGACAGACGCAGTTGCTGGACGCTGCGCCGCTCTTGATGAACAAGCATACCTTGATTCCCGTACGATTCGTCAGCGAGAATTTGGGGCTTATCGTAAAATGGGACAGTCAAACGCAATCGGTTCTGCTCAAGAGCACAAGTACCGCGAGTACGAACGCTGCCGATTCAGCGAGCGATAAGAAAACATTGCCGGACATTAACGGAATCGGATTAGACGGCAATATATTAAAAATCACGACCTCAGGAGGCAGCATTCAGCCTGCCGTAAGTGAAATGAGCGAGCCTGCACGATTGATCGTCGATATACCGGGCGCGGCTCTCGGGCGTACCATTAATGGACAAGAGAATGGCGGAAAGGGCGGTAAAATTTTTCTCGATCATCCCTATGTTAGCAATATTCGATATTCGTTATTTCAAGCGGAGCCTTCAACCGTCCGAATCGTTCTTGATTTGAAGCAGGAGATTTCATATGAAGCTAAGGCAGGAGAAGTTGCTAATGAGTGGCTGCTGAGCTTGAATGGCGACATCGCCGGTGGAGAAACGGCTTCGATAGAATCAATCCATCCAATTGAACAGATGGGCTCTAGTGATCCGGTCGATCTCCTCGATCCGTCGACTCCTGTTATCGATACTGGCAGCATACCCACGCAGCTCCCGGAGGCTGGCCAGGGCCAGTACAAGGTTGTCATTGATGCCGGTCATGGCGGTACCGATGTTGGAACGATTGCCGCTTCAGGGAAGTATGAGAAAGACTTTAATCTGCCAATGGCTTTGAAGGTTGCAGATCTATTAGGGAAAGAGAAACGAATCTCCGTTTATTTGACCCGAAATGACGACACCTATCCGGGGTTGGATGATAGGGTCAAAATGGCGAATGAGTGGAAAGCGGATATCTTTGTCTCCATCCATGGTAATAGTTATACGGAGAACAGAAACGTTGTCGGCACGGAGACCCACTATACCCGTGATGACAGTAAGCCATTAGCTCAGATCATCCACCGGCATCTGCTTGCAGGCACTGGCTTCAAAGATAGAGGCATTATCCAAAATAACTTATTAGTCACCAAGAAGACTACAATGCCTGCCGTATTGCTCGAAGTAGGCTTTCTATCCAATTCGCAGCAAGAGCAGGCCATGTGGGACGAGCAGTTCCAATGGAAAGTAGCTCAGTCCATTGTGGATGGAATCAAGGAATACCTTGGCGTGAACTGAACTCATAAAGTTGAATTGGGCTAGCCGGATGCTCTGGCTGGCTCTTTTTTCTTCATTCAACCTAGCGTACCATTGTTTAACAATTCGTCGATCACGTTAATAGTAGATGGATGGTTAATTATGCTAAATATAGGGGGATGTCCAGGTTGATCGCGAAGAAGAAGATTATGGTTGTGTTCGGAACCCGGCCGGAAGCGACGAAGATGTGTCCGGTCGTGCAGGAGCTTCGGCGGTATTCGGATCGGTTCGAGACAAGAGTCGTCGTGACGGGGCAGCATCGAGAGCAGCTGCATCAGGCGCTCACTCATTTCGGCATACAGCCGGATGTGGACTTGGAGATCATGAAACCGAATCAATCGCTTGCTTACGTTACTGCTGCGGCTATTACGGGCCTTGATCGAGTCGTAGCCGAAGAGAAGCCGGACATGATCTTAATCCATGGCGATACGCAGACGACGATGTGCGGCGGGATGGTTGCTTCATTCCATCGGATACCGGTTGGACATGTGGAAGCGGGACTCCGTTCGCATAATAAATATTCGCCTTGGCCGGAAGAAATCAACCGCAGAATCGTTGATGTCGTAAGCGACCTGCTGTTTGCGCCAACTTCGGTCGGCCATCAGAATTTGATCAGAGAAGGCTATAGCGAAAAGCATATTTACGTTACGGGCCAGACGGCAGTCGATGCAGCGATCCATACGCATATGCCGAGCTACAACTTTCAAGAGGCGCGGCTGAACGATTTGGTGCAATTCGACGGCCGGATCATCACGGTTACCGCACATCGCCGGGAAAATTACGGAGCACCGATGGAGCAAATGTTCCGTGCTATCCGCCGGGTCGCAGACGAGCATCCGGACGTTGCAGTAATTTATCCCGTTCACTTAAGCCCGTACGTACGTGAGCTGGCGGGTACGATGCTAGGCGGTCATGAGCGGATTCATCTGATCGATCCGATCGAATATCCGGACATGATTAATTTGCTGTCCCGGTCGTACTTGGTGCTGAGCGACTCCGGCGGCCTGCAGGAGGAAACGCCGGTGTTCCGCAAGCCGCTCGTTCTGATGCGCGACACGACAGAGCGACCGGAGGCGGTAACAGCTAATGCGGTCTATCTGGCTGGAACGGAAGAAGCGGCCATCTATGACATCACGACGAGACTGCTGACTGATTCGGAACTGTACGATGCGATGGCGAATGCCGGCAATCCGTTCGGAGACGGACAAGCATCTGCTCGGATCGTTCAAATCATTGCTCACTACTTCGGTTACACGGACGAACTTCCGAAGCCTTTCGGGGGATAAGGTTGGTCTAGTATGCGGCAAAAGCTTCGACAAAGGGTGGAGTAACAAGGTGCAGTCAAGCGCTCCTTGATCGCCGTTATTGAGCACCGAAGTTTAAGTTCAGCCGACGTTAGGTTCCTGCACAAAATGCAGTTATTTCACCACAGGTATGGATACCGGAACAAATTACTGCACTTCATACAGCGAATAATCCACCAATTGGCTCGATGCGCAACCAGTCTTTCGAAATTCCTGCATTTTGTACATTCATTGCGCAACGCGTGGTGCACGCAGCGGGAATTACTGTACGAAATGCAGGAAAGGACATCGCCTCACACTATGCACCCAATTCAAAATAGCCGCGACAGCAGTCGCGGCTATTTGCGTGCTATGCAAACCAGCCGTCGTCTGGCTCTTTGTGACACGCGCGGTCTGGTGTGACACAAAAAGGGATGCAAGAGAGCCTCCGGGTAGACAGACGGGTGTGACACAAAAAACAAAAAGTGTCACACCCGTCACAAATTCTAAGTAGGCAAAGCCCCCTAGCCGCCCTTAACTTCCCCTGCTCCCCCGCTACGCTTGCTTCTTCGCCGCGCGCGTCTTGCGCGGCGGCTTCACCGCCGGCACGGCTGCGCCGGTGCCTGCGTCAGAAGCCGCTGCTGCGGGCTCCGCCCCCGCAGCCGTATCGCCAGCGGCGGCCTTGCGTGCGCCGCCGCTGGCTTTGCGCTTCGCGGGCGGCTTCGCCGCGCCCGCGCTGTCTGCGCCGCTGGCCGTCACGATCGGCCCGGCGGCAGGTGCTGGCGGCGCATCCGCCGCAGGCGTCTGGCGAGCCGCCTCTAGGCTCGCTTGCAGCGCCGCCATCAGGTCGAGCACATTCGTCTGCTCGGCCGCAGGTGCAATGCGGACATCTTCGCCCGCAATTTTGTGCTGGATAAGATCCATGAGCTGCGCCCGGTAATCGTCCGTATACTTGTCCGGCTCGAACGGGGTCGACAGCTGCTCGATGAGCATTTTGGCCATCATCAGCTCTTTCTCGTTGACGGCCTTCGCTTCGCCAAGCCCTGGCACTTGCGTGACGGAACGGATTTCGTCCGGATAGAATATCGTCTCCATCACAAGGCAATCGTCCATGACGCGAATGGCCGCTAGCGAGCTTTTCTGCCGGATGGACACTTTGGCGATGCCGATTTTGCCCGTCTGTCTCATCGATTCGAGCAGCAGTTGGTAAGCGTTGCTCCCCGCTTGGTCAGGCGACAGGAAATACGTCTTCTGAAAATAAATCGGATCGATATCCGACAACGCGACGAAGTCGAGGATCGTGATCGTCTTCGACCGTTCGCCGCCGATCGATTCAAGCTCATCCTTGTCGAGCAGGACGAACCGTCCTTTCTCGAATTCGTAGCCTTTCACGATGTCGTCCATTGCCACTTCCGTTTCGCAGGCCGGACATGATTTGACGTAGCTGATCGGACTGCCGCAAGCCTTGTGGATCATCCGAAGCGATATATCTTTGTCTTCCGTGGCGGAGAACATTTTGACGGGAACATGAACGAGTCCGAAGCTGATGGCGCCTTTCCATACGGTATGCATGCGATGCACCTCCAATGGTTTTAATACCATCGTTCCCGGAACGCATGAGATTCAACCGTTACGGGCATATTTTTCGAGAAGGATATCTTCATCCCATTCGAACCCGCTCAAGGAGGACAACACACGCAATGGCAATCGATCGCACAGCGAATACAGGTGACAACAACGCGTCGGAACAAGCGAATGACTTGTGGCATGACGGCCGGAGCAACTATGAGATGGATATCGACCGGATGGTGAATGAGGGACTCGGCGGCGGTCAAGTAACGGTTCATAACGGACTGATTGACGAGTCGACGACCGACTATATGAACAGCTTCGAGGTCGATTATTTGAATGATGGAGAGGAAGGCTGACGTTGGATATTAAGAGAGCCAAGCAAATTTACGAATCGTCCGCTACGATCGGCGTTCATCTAGAGGGTGAACCGGTATGGATCGAAAGCGTCGATGAGGCGAATGGAATGGCAACGGTCCAAGTCGGCGGAACGCCGCAAAATACGCACACTGTCTCGGTTGACCGGCTCGTGGAGGATGGCAGGTAACAACGAAACCTAGGCTGCAGAAAATAAAACAGCGCCGTCGTCGTGCCCTTTGCGGCACCACGTACGGCGCTGTTCTGCTTTACGGTTCGGTGTGACTTGCGTCTGCGGCTTGCGCGTCCATTGATTGCGTCCGGCTCCGGTCATGATCGCCATTGCTTTGTCTTTCTCGCTGCGGCTCTTTGCTTTGCTTTTGTTGTTGCTCATTCTTATTATCCCTCCAGATCGATGCTGCAGCATGCCGGCTGGCATGTATCTGCTATTCATCAGCATAAGCGACTTTGAGGGCGGACGCAATCCTTATTAGCCTGCAGGCTCTTCCTCTTCTTAACCTTCGGTTTTATCTCATTCCAAGAATGTACGAAGTCCAGAAGTGAAGGCAAATGAGAGTGAATATGACAGTAGGCGGGATGACGACGATCGTGACCCGCACATATTGTTTCCAGCTGACCTTGATCCGGTGCTGTTTCAGAAGATGCAGCCAGATCATCGAGGCAAGCGTGCCGATTGGCAGAATGAGCGAGCCGATGTCGCTGCCGATTACGTTCGCAAGGTAGGTGACATGCAGGGTGTTCATATCCAGATGCATGCCCGTCAGCGTCAGCGTGCCGATCATGAGCGCCGGATGGTTGTTGAACAGCGTGGACATTGCGGTAAGCAGGCCGCCCATAATGAAGCCCGCATGCATCAAGCTGGCCGTGATAGACGGCTGCAGCCATTCGATCATCCATTTCGTCAGACCGACATTGTTCAGACCGATAATGACGACATACATGGAGATCGCGAATACGAAGATGTGCCAAGGCGTTTTTCGCAAAATGTCATAGGGCGGCGTACCGAGCGAGTACCATCGCCAGCTAAGAAGCGCGAGTGAACCGGCAACGGCGACATATTCGATCGGAATGCCGAAGTAGGAGGCTGCGAATAGACCGATTCGGATGACGAAGACGAACAGAAGAATGCGAATCATGCGCCGCTCGTTATACACGGGCGGATCGTTAGGGGACCGTTTGAGCGGATGGTGGAACGGGTCTGCGCTTGCGTGACTGCTACGCCGCGATTGATGCAAGGTACGGGGCAGCTCTTTGTAAACAGACAGATAGATCGCGATTACCATGAACAGCAAGCCCAGCATAGCCGGCACAAACATCAGCTTCATATTCAGGTACAAATCCATTCCGATCATCCGCATCGAAATTAAGTTGACGACGTTGCTGACGCCGATCGGCGCGCTGGAAGCTGTCGCGACTAATGCGCCGGATAACAAATAAGGCACTTGCTGATGCGGTTTAATGCCCAGATTGCGAAGCAGAATAATAAGAATCGGCGTCGTGATCAGGATGCTGCCGTCATTATTGAAGAACAGCGTCATCAGGAAGCAGAGCAAATTGACGAGCCAGAACAGCCGTACGCCTGAACCGCGCGCTCTAGCCGCAAGACCTTCCGCCGCCCAATAGAAAAATCCGATGCTTTCCAGCACAATAGCCATTACAATCGTTGCAATAATGGTAATTGCCGCGCCGCTTACCGTCGTCGCAATATGGCCCAGATCGGCCAACGATACGCTGCCGGTGGCTAATACGATAAGTGCTCCCACGGAAGCGAAAACGGCTTCATTGATGCCTTTAGGCCTCCATAGCACGAAGACAACGGTAGCTAAGAAAGCGGCAATCGTGACGAATAAGACGACCGCGTCCGTCAACGGTTATCACCTCTTTGTGTCGCCATATGCATCGTGCCGTACGACGGATGGGCCGGATAGCGGCGCAGGCATCCGCTCTACGGGCGATAGCTCGGCTCGCGTTTGTTCCGCGTTTGTCCCGTGCTGCGTCGTGCTCGCTTTATGGGCTGCTGGCGGTTTTAACAAGATGTACAGCAGCGATCCCGCAATGAGGATCGTAGCCAACTCCAGCAAAGCGCCCTCCTCCTTTCCGAGAAACGGTTCTAGTATCCCCGGTCGTTATACCTCCCTATCAGCTGTCATTGAAGGGGACTCATAGTGTAAAATATGCTCGTTTTGCTGCCGCTGCACCGATGCTGAAGCCCTTTTCATCCTGCAAGCCTAGCGGAAATCAGTTGCGCCGCTTTAATGAATAGCTAGAATTTGAGAGAGGCGGCGTTTGATTCTGGAGAAAATCGGACGTGCTGAAGAGCTAGTGAACGATTAATCCAATGATTCGGGCTGTTCCTTGCGAATGCAGGGAACAGCCTTTCTTTTCTGGAAATCGCAGTCTGCGAGGAAAAGCAAGTGTGAAAACGTAAGATTGGACTCAATAACAATCGATAATTCAAGATCAGATGATTTTTTAATCATAAAATGAGCGAATTTGAGCTAAATTGAGTATTTTCGGTTCAAATTAGGCCGAAATTCCTGTATACTAGTGGTAGGAAAGCGATACGAAGGGAAAGGAAGGAGCATCTTATGGTACAAACACAGCACAGCAGACTTACGAAAGTCGAGTTCACCCGGCGCGCGGTATTTATTACAATAGGCGCGATTTTAATGGCAGTCGCACTGGAAATTTTCCTCGTGCCGAACAACATTATTGACGGCGGCATCACAGGTATTTCTATCATTCTCGGACATCTGTCTGGCGTTCCAATCGGTGTATTTCTATTCCTGCTCAACTTGCCGTTTCTGTTCATCGGATACAAGCAAATCGGTAAGACGTTTGCGGTATCAACCTTGTACGGTGTCCTCATTATGTCGATCGGCACATTCTTGCTTCACCCCGTGCCGGCGTTTACGGATGATACGTTTCTAGCCGCAATATTCGGCGGCGTTATTCTTGGCATCGGCGTGGGTCTTGTTATCCGGTCCGGCGGCTCGCTTGACGGCACCGAGATCGTCGCTATTCTAATCAATAAGAAGATTCCGTTCTCCGTCGGCGAGATCGTCATGTTCTTCAACTTCTTTATTCTCGGCAGCGCAGGCTTCGTGTTCGGTTGGGACCGCGCGATGTACTCGCTCGTTGCGTACTACTTGGCGTTCAAGCTGATCGATATTACGATTGAAGGCTTTGATGAGTCGAAGTCGGTCTGGATCATTAGCGAAGATTCCGAAGCGATCGGCGATGCCATAATGAGCCGGCTCGGCCGCGGCGTCACGTATTTGCACGGCGAAGGCGCGTTCTCCGGCGGCAGCAAGAAAGTCATCTTCTGCGTCGTGACCCGTCTGGAAGAAGCGAAGTTGAAGTCGATTGTACAGGAGATCGACGAATCGGCCTTCCTGGCGGTCGGCAACATCCATGACGTGAAGGGCGGCCGCTTCAAGAAGCGGGACATTCACTAGACTTTGGCTGTTAAGGGGCTGTCTCAAAAGTGTTCGCACGATAGGAGAACGCCCCAATTTACACATGCAAGGACCTCAGATTCCACTACAGAGTGGAGGCTGAGGTCTTTTTCTCGAAGAATTTCAGTTCTAAGCGGGGTTTCAATGAGCATTATTAGACTTTTGAGACAGCCCCATTTCTTCGTATCGCATAACCGCTGGCACCTAGCCCAGAGCAACTGATCTTCATTGCATTTCATGCAATGAAAACAAACCGAATGAACCGTGTCTGAAACCCTCATTGCATTCCATACAATTAGAAAAGCTCAGTTAGTGACGAATCAAGCTCAATTGGTGCCTATTCCCCGATTCTCATTGTACGAAATACAATGGAGCTACATTTTCTGCTCTATGCGAGAGTTTTCATTGCATGTAATGCAATGGAAACTTCATAAACGGGTCCTAAGGCAGCGCCATCGCCGGATCGGCTTCAATTTCCGCTTGCTGCAGAGCGCGGCACTGTTGTTGCGGCAGTCGGCACAGCCCGATATAATAAGGTCAACGCAAGAACAGGACGAATGCGGCATGGAGGCGAAGGGGAGTTGGACGAGTTCGCGAGCATCGGCCATTGGACGGCCGGGCGCCAGTCCGCGCAATGGCAGCAGGAACGGGGCGTCGTGCTCGGCATCGGCGACGATGCGGCTGTAGTGGAAGCGGCGGGGGAACCGGCTGCGGCTTGGCAATGGGTGTTGGCTGTCGATACGATGGTCGAGACCGTTCATTTTAACGACACCACGATGTCGGAGCCGGACATAGGCTTCAAAGCTCTGGCCGCCAATGTCAGCGACATTGCGGCGATGGGCGGCTTGCCTCGGCATGCTCTTGTGTCAGTCAGTGTGCCGAAGAGCTGGGGTCCGGAGCGCATGCGGCGGCTATACGACGGTTTATATGAATGCGCTGACCGTTACGGGGTCGCGGTCATCGGCGGCGATACCACTTCGTCGCCGCAGCATCTCGTCATCGCGGTAACCGTCGTCGGTACGGTGGAGGCGGGTCATGCCCTCCGAAGGTCCGGCGCGAAGCCAGGCCATCTCGTCTTTCTGACGGGGCCGGTCGGATTATCCGCAGCGGGCTTGCACGGTCTGCTTCACAGCAGGAACGGAGCGGGCCATGATGGGGAGTTGGGATCGGCGCCGGATACGCTTGTTCGGGCGCACCGCCGTCCAGCTCCATCCGTACGTGCCGGACGGCTGCTGATGCAGCGCGGCACGTGCTCGTCGCTGAACGATGTCAGCGACGGCCTGGCAAGCGAGGCGTGGGAGATCGCCGAGTCGTCGGGCGTACGGCTCGTGCTGCGGGACCGGGAGCTGCCGCGCAGCGGAGCGCTAATGTCTTATGCGGCAGACGCGGGACATGACCCGCTTGATTGGATGCTGCACGGCGGCGAAGATTATGTGCTGCTCGGGACGATTGAGGCGGCGGATGCGGCGGCAGCGAAGTCGGCATTCGCCGCAGAAGGCATTCCTTTCTATATTGTAGGTGAAATTGAAGAAGGATCTCCTGATGTCGAGCTTATCGTCAGCGTGCCTGCTGCGGCAGGAGGGGCGACTGCGGAGCGAAGACGGCATGTGCCGAAGCGGGGATACAATCATTTTACATGAGCGGATTAATAAGGGAACGGTGAACGTATGCGAAATGAAACAAAGGCAGAAGCGGCATGGGAAGGCCATAGCGAAGCGGATACGGTCTGGCTGGCCGAGCGGCTGGCAGGTTGGTCGGAACCGGGAACGGTGCTGGCGCTGGACGGCGATCTGGGTGCGGGGAAGACGCGTTTCTCGCAAGCATTCGCGGCTGCGCTCGGGGTGCCGGGCATCGTGAATAGTCCGACGTTCACGATTATTAAAGAATATGAAGGGCAGCGAATGCCTTTTTATCATATGGACGTCTACCGGTTGTCGCTGGATGAGGCGGACGATCTGGGGTTGGACGAATATTTCTTCGGCGAAGGCGTTACGATTGTGGAATGGGCGAGTCTGATTGAAGAGCTGCTGCCGCCGCAAAGGCTGCACGTCAGACTATCGCATCTTGGCAGCGAGAGCAGACGTTATGAGCTTCGCGGTGTCGGTGACCGCTGTGCGGCTTTCATCCGCGAACTGGCGGCTCAGCGCGGCGGCGAAGTTGGGGAGGAACAGCAATGAACGGAATGAGTAAAGCGCAGACGGCGGCGGCTTCGCCGGTTGTCGTCGCGTTGGATACGTCAACGGCAGCGATGTCGATGGCAATTGTGCGGGGACGCGAAGTGCTTGGCGAGGTGCAATCGATGGCGGACCGGAACCACTCCGTCGAGGTCGTGACGAAGCTGAAGCAGTTGATGGCGTCCTGCGGCGTTGCGGCAGAGTCGCTCGATGCTATAGCAGTCGGCCGCGGACCGGGTTCCTATACGGGGATGCGGATCGGCGTCACGGTCGCGAAGACGCTGGCGTGGGCATGGTCGAAGCCAATCGTTGGCGTGTCGAGTCTCGAAGCGCTTGCATATGGCAGCCGGGTAGAGGACAGCGCAGGTCTGCATTGGATTGTGCCGATTATGGATGCAAGGCGCGGACAAGTGTATACGGCGGCTTTTGCATACGATTCGGGCGGAACGGACGGCGTAGAAGCTGATCACGGCAGCTGGGGGCGACTGGACCGCGACGGAATCCGGATGATGAACGAATGGGCAGATGCACTGTATGAGCGGGTGAAGCCGGCCGAAGTGGAGCAAGAGGAACGAGCTGGAACTCTAGCTCCAACGATGACCGTGTCCGATCGCGGAAGGATTCCGGCTTCGATTACGATTTGCGGCGAGCTGTCGAAGCATGAGGAGGAAGCGGAGCGGCTGAAGCAGCTGTGCGAAGGGGCAGGCGTGCGCGTTGTGCTGTCGCCGGTCTTGATAGAAGGTCGCAGCGTTGCCTTGCTGGGGCTTGAACGGGTATTGCGGGAAGAGCATGACGACGTTCATAGCTTCGTCCCGAACTATACGCAGCTGACCGAAGCGGAAGTGAAGCTGAAGGAGAAGCAGGCGGAGCGTGATGGGCAATGATGGAGGCAAGTATGTATGAAGCGGCAGAGGTTACGTTTCGCGCGATGCTCATGAGTGATGTGCCGGTTATCGTAATGATCGAGCAGGAGGCGTTCACGACGCCTTGGTCGGCGGAGGCGTTCACGAATGAGTTGTCGCATAACCATTTTGCCCGATATATGGTTATGGAAGACGCCACGGGCATCATCGGCTATGGCGGTATGTGGACCATCATCGATGAAGCTCATGTGACGAATATCGCAGTGCGCCAGGACAGGCGCGGCAGAGGGCTCGGCGAGCGGCTGCTGCGGCGGATGAAGGAGCAAGCGGCTGAATACGGCATGCACCGGATGACGCTTGAGGTTCGTGTATCGAACGAACGCGCGCAGCGGCTGTATGAGCGGCTCGGCTTCGAGCCGGCAGGCATTCGGCCGGGTTATTATTCGGACAATAATGAAGATGCGCTCATTATGTGGGTGGAATTAAGCAAGTCCGGACGGGAGTTCAGCGATAATGAATATATCTAACAACCAGATACAGCAGGTGCACGAACAAGGGCAGGGACTGGTGCAAGCTCGGGGGCAGGAAGGAAGCCTTCTTCTTGCGATCGAGACGAGCTGCGACGAGACGTCGGTGGCGGTCGTCCGGGACGGGCGGCATATTATGTCCAACGTCATTTCGAGTCAGATCGATACGCACCGCAAGTTCGGCGGCGTCGTGCCCGAGATCGCTTCCCGGAAGCATGTCGAGACGATCACGCAGATGATGGAAGCCGCGCTTGAACAGGCGGGCGTTCAGCCGGGAGATCTGTCCGCGATCGCGGTGACGCAGGGGCCAGGCCTTGTCGGCGCGCTGCTTGTCGGCGGCGTCGCGGCTAAGACGTATGCGATGGCGCTCGATATCCCGCTGATAGGCACGCATCATATTGCGGGGCACATTTACGCCAATGCGCTTGTGCATGACATCGTCTACCCTTGCGTAGCGCTTGTCGTGTCGGGCGGGCATACCGAGCTCGTCGTGTTGGAGCGGGAAGGGTCCTTCAAGATCGTAGGCCGCACGCGCGACGACGCTGTCGGCGAGGCCTATGATAAAGTGGCGCGGGCGCTCGATTTTCCGTATCCGGGCGGCCCGCATATCGATAAACTGGCGCTCTCGGCAGAGGACGTCATCGAGCTTCCGCGTGCTTGGCTGGAGCCGGACTCGTACGATTTCTCCTTGAGCGGCTTGAAGTCGGCCGTACTCGCTGCTATCAACCAAGCTCGCATGAAGGGCGAGACACTGCGGACGGCCGCTCTTGCACGCGGCTTCCAAGAGTCCGTCATCGACGTGCTTGTCGGCAAAGCGATGCGGGCAGTCGAGGCGTTCGGCGCGCGGCAGCTGTTGCTGTGCGGCGGCGTTGCGGCTAACCGCGGCCTTCGTGCCGCTCTCGCCGCGCGCTGCGAGGCGGAGGGTGTTCCGCTGCTCGTGCCGCCTTTTGAGCTGTGCACCGACAATGGCGCCATGATCGCGGCAGCAGCTCATCTGAAATGGAAGAACGGCGAATTTACTTCGCTCGATATGAAGGCCGATCCGCTCCTCTCGCTGGAAGAGTGGTCAGTTGCAGCAAAGCCGGTCGATTGACCGGCTTTTTTGTATGTTCCGCTGCTGCTGCGCAACTCGGGCTAACTGCGTGCGTCTTAATTAACGAGCCTCATATCTGTTGCACAACTGGCTGTATCTCGATGGTGTGCGCTGCAGAATATGTTGCTGGATTCACCGGGCATAAGAGTTTTTGCAAACGCTTAATCGAATACGAACACGGTGTTTGGCAGGATAGGAGATCATGTGAAGCTCTTAAATTCGTCAATGAGTATGACAGATACGAATAAGAGTCCCAGAGAGACACTTATCATAGCTCAAGAGGCGATATTGCTTGCCTAGTGCAGACGTAAGAGTCTTTGGCAGACTCTTATATGTGTGCGAACATTGCGTGTGGCAGGATAAGAGACCTTAATAGGCTCTTAGAGGGAGTCGCTATAATAGACTATGACAACAACCTGTTAGGAGGAACAAGACGATGAAACAGAACAAATATGATGATTCGAGCTTCTTTACGAACTACAGTCAGATGGCAAGGTCGATCGGCGGACTGGATGCAGCGGGCGAATGGACGACCTTCCGCTCGATGCTGCCGGAGTTGAGGGACAAGAGAGTGCTCGACCTTGGCTGCGGCTTCGGCTGGCATTGCCGTTATGCTCGTGAACAACACGCGAGCTCGGTGCTCGGAATCGATTTATCGGACAACATGTTGGCACGTGCCCGAGAAATGACGGACGATCCGAACATTGAGTATCGGCGCCAAGCGATTGAAGACATTGAGCTAACTGGGGAACAATTCGATGTTGTCCTCAGCTCGCTCGCGATTCACTATGTGGAGCGGTTTGATCTGTTGTGCAGCAAAGTGTACGACAGTCTGGTGCCGGGAGGGAACTTCTTGCTTTCGGTCGAACACCCGATCTTTACGGCGCTTGCTGCGCAAGATTGGCACTACGGCCCGCAAGGCGAGAAGCTTCATTGGCCGGTCGATAATTACCACCATGAAGGACCGCGCGAGGCGAGATTTCTCGATCACGATGTCGTGAAGTATCATCGGACGGTGTCCTCTTATTTGAATGAGCTCATAGAGTCCGGCTTCACCGTAACCAAGCTGTCGGAGCTTCAGCCGACGCAGCAAATGCTGGAGAGCAATCCGGCGTGGCAGGAGGAAACTCGTCGTCCGATGTTCTTGCTTATTGCGGCTGTGAAGAAATAATGCCGGCGCGCAAGGCGAACCGATGTGCACCGATCGATGGCTTGGCTTAATTGTGGATTTAATAACTGAGGCGTTTCGAGGCGACAAATCGTGTAAAGGCAAAATACACGGTTTGTCTTTTTTTATGGGCTGCAAAGTCCCCCTGCTCTCACGCCTATGCAACTGCGCTAATTCGTCAGAACGGTATGTTCCTTACGAAGGAAGCGGTAACAATCAGATGTGGTGAATACGATGCAATGTTAGTTCCATAGGAACATATTTACATATCGAATGGGAGTCAGTCGATCGGCAGACAAGCAGCGTGTCTGGTTAACCGAGCGGACAAATGAATGCCTTAGGGCTGATATCTAATTGGAAAACGTTGGCTGTATAATGAATTGTGTGTAAGCATCCAGGAGGTGAGAAAGAGGAATGACAAAGGCAATCGAGTCTAAAGGGCGGCAGACAGCGAGCAACCAAGAGACAAAATGAAAGTGCTTACATGCGATGCGGTCGATTGCCATCGTTGTCATTTTAATGCTTGCTGTAAGAGCAATTCGTCGTTACCTTTCGGAAAAGGAGGATTCATAGACTACTTACATCCAAATGAGCGTACTCGTTCAATCATTATGATTTTGAAGGGAGTCAAAGTAATGGAAAGTATGATTGCTAGACCGTCCAAGAAGACGCTTCTGTATGGGTTGATCCTTAGTCTATTGTTGACATCCGTATGGATGGCTTTTGTGATGAAGCCGACTTCTGCCGCTTCAGCTGCCGACTGTCAGGCTACGTGGAAGCTCGATAATTCATGGCCCGGCGGTTACCAGGCATCCGTTACGGTAACCAATCTTGGGACGTCATCGATCAGTACTTGGAATGTCAAATTTACGCTGGCTTCGGGCCAGACGATATCGAATGCGTGGAACGCTAAGTTGACTGGAACCACGGGCACTGTCACAGCGAATGATGCAGGGTACAACGGCAACCTCGCTCCTAACGCTAGCACGAGCTTTGGCTATCAGGCTAGCAGCTCAGGTACGGCGACCGCTCCGACCAGCTGGATTGTCAACGGCGTCGCCTGCGACTCGAGTACACCGCCAACTACGCCGCCAACCACGCCACCTACTACGCCGCCAACCACACCGCCTACGACGCCGACAGGCTGTAACGGCGCCGCGGTCTGCGACAGCTTCGAGAATCAAACCGGCAGCGCGCCATCCGGCAATTGGTCGGTGACTGCGCAGAACTGCTCGGGCACTGGCACCGTGACCGTCGACCGCACGAAGTCGCATTCCGGCAGCACCTCGATGCGTGTCAACGGCGGAGTAGGCTACTGTAACCACGTGTTCCTGACCAACACCAGCGCGATGGCCGGACTCGGACCGAACTGGTACGCCCGGTTCTGGGTCTATCATACGACCTTGCTGCCTCAAGGACACGTCACGTTCCTCGCTATGAAGGACTCGACGACGGGCAAGGACCTCCGCATGGGCGGACAAAATTCTGCTCTGCAGTGGAACCGTGAGAACGACGATGCCACGCTGCCTGCGCAAAGCCCGGTAGGGGTTGCGCTGAGCAAGCCGCTGCCGACGGGTTCCTGGAGTTGCGTGGAAGTAATGGCCGGCGCTGACGGTATCCGCACGTGGCTCAATGACGAGGAAATAACGGGCTTACGCGGCGATAGCACGCCAACGGCCGACGTCGACGCAACCGGATGGGGCACGACCTATCGTCCGAAGCCGACCGATTTCCGGCTTGGTTGGGAGAGCTACGGCGGCGGCGACGATACGCTGTGGTTCGACGACATAGCGTTCAGCAGCTCGCGGATCGGCTGCAGCAGTCAATAACAGAACGAGGGTCAGATGCCGTTGAACGGCGGCTGACCCTCGTTTTTATTTTTTGTTAAAGCTGAAAAATAATATTGGCATCGTAAGGCGATTCGGTGTATCAATTGATCAACGGAGAAAGATTTATAACCAAATTGTATATATAACAGCTGTGGTGTTTGAGGTAACAAATCGTGCAGCGGATAAATGACGGATTTGTCTTTTCTTTTTGATGAGGCAGAGGTCAGAATGTTTATATCGCCTGAACTTTTGCCGAGATTACCGCAGGGGGCGGACTAACACGGGTAGACATTGAATCGTATGCTTACGGATGGTTCAGATTAGAACGACAATCAAATCGTACAGGTGAAGTTCCGTCGTATCTTCTGTCGCATTACCCAAAATTGCCCTGGAAAATTCCGAATTGACAGACGAAAAACGGTTGAATATAATAACGTCAACAGATCGCACTTGAATATCGTTCCAAACGCGACGAACAGGAGCAGTAGAAATTACCGGGATAAGCGGCTAGACCGAATGCGGTCGGCTGACATTAGAGAGCTGCGGGTCGGTGCAACGCAGCCGAAGGAATTTCGAAACTCGCCTGGGAGCGGAATGACGGAACCGATTGGCGATGACGATGGTCATCGGCACGGCGTACGTCATTACGGCTAACCCCCGTGAGAGGGTGCGCATTCGTCTGTCCGGACATGACGAAGCGCTTAAGGTGGGCATTCCGCTCCGAACAGCATCTATCGTCTAGATGTCTCGTTCGTCGGCCGATGTCAACAAGAGTGGTACCGCGCGGGCACACAAGCCTGTCGTCTCTTGCATTACGCAAGAGGCGGCAGGCTTTTCTTGTTGTCACCGAGCTGAGCTGACAAACCTACAGCGGCGCCGCATTGGAACGGTAATGCAAGATGCAATTCTGTCGTATATGCTGCGCTGACAAATGATACGGCTGGCGTAACAAGTTAAGCCGGCGAACAGACGATCCAGTCCAAACGAACACGGTGATGGACCAATCGCCGGATCCAACATACATGTCACTTAACACGACAACGCGATGAAACAGGAGCAGTACGACGATTCGGGGTGCAGAGAGCTGCGGGACGGTGCGACGCAGCCGAACGAACGTTGGAAACTCACCTGCGAGCGGAACGGTGGAAGAGCGTGCGTCTGTCTATCAGACGCAACGGGCTTGCGTACACTGTTACGGCCGATCCAGCCGTTACCCCGGATGCTTGGCGCCACGGCGCCAAGCACGAAGAGGGCTCGAACGAAACCGCCGGCGGCTGCATCTTGCAGCACGCAAGGCGGGCGGAACGTTCGGCCAACGAGAGTGGTACCGCGGCAGTGGCTTGATCAACAAGCCTGTCGTCTCTTATTAGCAACGGCTATGTGCTGGTGCGAGAGACGGCAGGCTTGTTTTTTATTGTCACAATCTAAATTTCAGGAGGAATCCGCTATGAATACGAACGTGAACATCAATTCCGAAGCGAATACGAACGCCAACAAACAACGAATCCAAATTTTCGATACGACGATGCGCGACGGCGAGCAGTCGCCTGGTGCATCCATCGATTCCGGCCGCAAAATCGTCATCGCCCGCCAGCTCGCCAAGCTGGGCGTCGACGTGATTGAGCCGGGCTTTGCCATCTCAAGTCCGGGCGACTTTGCTGCTATCCAGCACATTTCCCGCGAGATCCAGACGGTTGAAATCGCAGGCTTCGCCCGCTGTGTGAAGGCGGATATCGATGCCGCCGTGCGAGCGACAGTGGATGCGGCGAGGCGCCGGCTGCACCTGTTCATCTCGTCATCGGATATCCATCTGAACTTCCAGATTCGCAAGTCCCGCGAGCAGGTCATTCAGATTGCCCGCGATATGATCAGCTACGGCAAGCAGTTCGTGGACGAGATCGAATTCTCGGCGATGGATTCGACCCGGTCGGGCCGTGACTTCGTCATCGAGCTGGTGGAAGCGGCGATCGACTCCGGCGCAACGGTCATCAATCTGCCGGATACGCTCGGCTATGCGATGCCGCACGAGGTGGAGGATCTGTTCCGTACGGTTCGCCG
The DNA here is from genome assembly GCF_004000825.1 of Paenibacillus kobensis NBRC 15729. GTDB lineage: Bacteria > Bacillota > Bacilli > Paenibacillales > Paenibacillaceae > Paenibacillus_T > Paenibacillus_T kobensis. Next base: position 62,958 of record NZ_BILZ01000011.1, read on the forward strand.
TCAGGCACGCGGAGCGGACCGCGTCCGGTTCAGCGCCCATTGCCATAACGATCTCGGGATGGCGGTCGCTAACAGTATCGCTGCAATTCGCGGCGGCGCAACGCAGATCGAAGTGACCGTGAACGGCATTGGTGAACGGGCAGGCAACTGCTCGCTGGAGGAGCTCGTCATGGCGATCGAGACGCGCCAAGAAGCGCTGCAGGCCGAGACGGACATCGTTCAGTCGGAAATTTTCGAGACATCGCGTCTCGTCAGCCGCACGATGCGTTTCCCGATCGCGTTCAACAAGCCGATCGTCGGACGCAACGCATTCCAGCACGAATCGGGCATTCATCAGGACGGCCTGCTCAAGAACCGCAACACGTACGAGATTATGGATCCGGAAGCGATGGGGATCCCGCGGAGCATGATCATACTGGGCAAATCGTCCGGACGCCATGCGATCAAGCACCGGCTGTCGGAATTCGGCATTATCGTCAGCGACGAGCAGATGCAGGGAGTGTACGAGAAATTTATTGCCGCTGCCGATGAGAAGAAGATTGTGACCGACAGCGAGCTGATCCGCATGGCCGGCGAAGCGACCGAGACCCAGCCCGATCCGTTCGTGCTGGTCGATCTGCAGGTCATCTCCGGTACGCAGCGCGGACGCGTCGCATCGGTAACGATTCGGGACGACAGCGGACAGGAGCGGTCGTACTCCGCAGTCGGCGAAGGTCCTCTGGAAGCCGTCATCCGCTGCATCCAGCAGGCGATACCGGCAGAAGCGGAATTCGAGGACCTGGAGCTGCACTCGCTGTCGACTGGAGAGGACGCGTACGGCGAGGCGGTCGTGACCATCGTGTACGATGGCCAGCGCTGCCGGGGGACATCGATTCACCGGGATATTGTACTGGCGGCGGCACAGGCATACGTTGCCGCATGCAATCAAGCGATTATGGGCGGCGCGGCGAGGCCGGCTGCTGACCAGCAGGCTGCCGCATCGGAGCAGTCAGCCGTATAACCGAAAGGGAGAGGAAACGGCATGAAGAGCTCGATTATCGACTACTATAATCATTTCGACGAATGGGGAAGGCTGGAACGGGAGCCGATTGAGTTTCTTATCAACTGGCACTATATGAGGCGCAGTATTCCCGGCAACGCACATGTATTGGACATCGGCGCAGGGCCGGGTAAATATTCGATGGAGCTGGCGCGCACTGGCTGCGAAGTGACGTTGGCCGACCTGACGCCGAGACTTGTCGAGATGGCCAGAGACATGGCTGGGCAGCTCGGACTAACCGGGAAGTTTAGAGGCTTTCATACAGCCGATGCGACAGACTTGTCGATGTTCGAGGCCCATTCGTTCGATGCCGCATTGATGATGGGGCCGCTGTACCATCTTCAAGACGAACATCAGAGAAGCGAGGCCGTCAGCGAATTATATCGGATTGCAAAGCCTGGCGCGCCTGTGTTCGTGGCCTTTATGACGAGGCCGCGCATGCTGATGACGTCACTGGCTTATCCGCTTTATTGGAAGCCGAATCATGAGCCGGAAAGCTTGAAGCAGTTCGAAGAAACAGGGATATTCAATCATACAGACCTGGGAAGATTCACAGGCGCCTACTACTATCCAGTTGAAGAAATCGAGCCTTTCATGGCGTCGCATGGCTTCCGTATGTCGCAGCTAATCGGATCTTCGAGTGTCGTACCGGGCATCCATGCAGAGCAGCTCGACTATTGGCGGTCGTTCGGCGAGGAGCGCTTCGGCATGATCATGGATATGGTCTGCCGCGAGGCGGCTAACCCGTACAATCTGGGAGTGTCGTCGCACGTGCTGTATATCGGGGAAAAGGCATAGTCCACACCGGAGCAGCTTGACTTGGGTTTATACAAAGGGATAAGGCAGCCGAGTGCATACTCGGCTGCCTTATCCCTTTGTAGGGCTATTCCACTGCCTTGATCAAATCGCTCAGCGACTTGATCGTCATATAGGGCAGCGCGGACGAGCCGTCGGCAACGCCGTTCCCTTTGTGGTCGACCCAAACGCCTCGTATCCCGAGCCGCTGAGGTGCAGCAACCTCCCATTCGAAGTTGTCGCCGACCATCCAAGCCTCGTCCGCTGCAACGTCAAGCTGTTCCAGCACGTGAGCGTAAATCCGTTCATCCGGCTTGCCGATCCCTAGATCTCCTTCGACCACTATCAGATCGAATAGCGGCGCGAGGTCGAACCGGTTTATTTTCTCCCACTGCATCTTCGAATTTCCGTTTGTAATCATCGCGAGCTTAATTCCTTTGCTCCGGAGCTGTTGAATGGCATCGATGGAATCAGGAAAGATGGTTATGGCAAGGTCGCGTTCTTCCCCGTACGTTGTTGCGAGCTTATGGGCCAAGTCCGGTTGATCGATGTTGCGCTCCTCTAGTACGGCGGCCAGGAACTGAAGTCTCGCGAGATACAGATCTTGACGGCCGATGCGGTGACGTTCAGGATCGCTCCAATACCAACGGGCTTTCTCTTTAATAGAAGAGACGATTTGGGCTGCTGCTTCCTCAGACTGCTGCGGCAAATGCTGACTGACTGTGCTTCTCCAGCATGCATCGGTATCGACGCCGTGATCAAATGAGATGATCGTATCATCCATGTCGAGCATGATTGCCCGCGGCCGATGACGTTCCATGTTTCCCCACATCCGTTTCGTCGTTGTCGTTAACTACTAACGCGGTTACTACCCTTACATTACCATACTTATGATGGGGCAGAGGCGATTTCTGGGTTATAGATGCGCTGCAGGATATAATTTCCGATTATCCACATTTATCCACAATTTGCTGCAGAGTGTTGATAACGTTTGCAAAACCGCATTATTATCGCTTCATGAAGAATTAGTAGCTGTGATGTAAAAGTGGACAACTTTTTCACAGGTCATCTGTGGACAATGTGGATAACGTGGACAAAAGCGACAGGCAGCAGTTCTGAAGTCGCAGGACATTAGTTAACCCCTTGAAATATCTCGCGATATTCGACTTCCTTTTCGACAGAATTGTACAACAATTTATACACGGCTGTGGATAAAGCTGTGGATGAGGTGAATAGTTTTTAATTGGCTTACAAAGCGCATGAAATTGCATAGTGGTCTCTTCATAGAGAAATAATGGATAGGGAACGAATTCCATCACGATGACATCTATGAGGAGGCTATGTCCATGTCCACGAATAACAATGGCGGGAACGGGCTTGCCGCGGGCGGGCCGAACGACCGCCGCTTCGGCGAAGGCGAGACAGAGCTTACGCTGACGAACCGGCAAGGCCATCCGGTAACGGACAATCAGAACGTGAGGACGGTAGGCAGCCGGGGCCCGACGACGCTGGAAAACTACGATTTTATCGAGAAAATATCGCATTTCGACCGCGAGCGCATCCCGGAGCGGGTCGTGCATGCGCGCGGCGCAGGCGCGCACGGCTATTTTGAAACGTATGGCAAAGCAGGCGACGAGCCGGTATCCAAATATACGCGGGCGAAGTTGTTTCAAGAGGCTGGCAAGCAGACGCCGGTGTTCGTCAGGTTCTCCTCCGTTATTCATGGCATCCACTCGCCGGAGACGCTGCGCGATCCGCGGGGCTTTGCTGTGAAATTTTATACCGAAGACGGGAACTGGGATCTTGTCGGCAATAACTTGAAGGTTTTCTTCATCCGCGATCCGATTAAATTCCCGGACATGGTTCATGCGTTCAAGCCTGACCCGGTGACGAACATTCAGAGCAACGAACGTTTTTTTGACTTCGTATCCAACTCTCCGGAAGCGACGCATATGGTTACGTTTCTGTTCTCGCCGTGGGGCATTCCGGCTAACTATCGGCAGATGCAGGGATCGGGCGTTAATACATATAAGTGGGTCAATGCGGAAGGCCAGGCCATGCTCGTGAAATATCACTGGGTGCCGCTGAAGCAGGGCATCCTCAACTTAACGTCCGGTGAAGCGGAGAAAATCCAATCGGTCAACTTCAACCACGCGACGCAGGACTTATATGAAGCGATTGAACGCGGCGATTACCCGGAATGGGAAATGTGCGTGCAGTTGCTCAGCGACGACGACCATCCGGAGCTTGATTTCGACCCGCTCGACCCGACGAAGCTGTGGGATCCCGAGAAGTTCCCATTCTTACCAGTAGGCAAAATGGTGCTGAACCGCAATCCGGTCAACTATTTCGCAGAGGTGGAGCAAGCGGCGTTCGGTACGGGCGTGCTCGTCGACGGGCTTGATTTCTCCGATGACAAGTTGCTGCAGGGACGCACCTTTTCTTATTCGGATACGCAGCGCCACCGGGTCGGGACGAACTACCTGCAACTGCCGATCAATGCGCCGAAGAAACATGTCGCGACGAATCAACGCGACGGGCAGATGGCGTACCAAGTCGACCAGCCGCCAGGCGCCAATCCGCATATCAACTACGAGCCGTCTTCGCTCGGAGGGCTGCAGGAGGCGAAGGAGCGGGGCAAGGAACACGAGCCCGCTTACAATGACCGGCTCGTCCGGCAGCAGATTGAGCGGACGAACGACTTCGCGCAAGCGGGCGATACGTACCGTGCGTTAGATGATGTCGAGCGCGCGGACTTGATCGAGAACTTGGGCGGTGCGCTGGCAGAGTGCAAAGACGTCATCCGCAATCGGATGGTCGAGCATTTTACACAGGCGGACCCGGAATACGGCGCAAGTGTCGCGAAGGCGATCGAAGAAGCGCTGCAGAAGCGTGCGAGCAACCGCAGCGGCATTACATCCCAGGGCGGCGATGGCATGGAGATGGCAACCGAGCTCGGCCATAAGTCGGACGGGTATTAAAGCGATAATGAAGACCCTTGTGATGGACGATGACAAGGGTCTTTTCTATGGAATGTATATCCGAGATACTATTTACATTAAATCCCTTCAATATTAACATCGTATACGATAGGGGTATCACGAATGCCCCCTGTTCTTCCAAAGTATAAGGCTGAAATCGAAGAGCGATTAGAGTGAGCATATAAGGCTGTTGGGGCATCAGATCCCAATGATAACTTGTGGAGATACTCGAATTATAGCGTTCTTAAAAAGCTATGCTGAGTCGAATAAAGGAACTTTTTGCGGGAATGGGATACCTCGGTTTAAGGAAGGGGTGGTTCAATGATAAAAAACAAATGGCTGATCATGTTCATTCTAATATCAATTGCAGGTATAATACAGGCTTGCGGTAATGAAAGGGTTTACTCTGACCTTCGAAATGAGTCTATTGAAGGCTTGAGGCCAGGAGATATGTATCACTCATCTACGAAGATCCCCACGAGAACAAAACCATTGAATTTTGGATGGTAGATAATAAGGTCGATCGCATTTTATTCAAACAAAGAGAATCCGAACGCTAGTCTCGGTTCGGCAAAAAGTAAAACCGTTCCTCGCTTCGTGAGCGTATACGCTTCGAACTGGAGGAACGGTTTTATTATTAGATCTGATTTGAATCGTATAGTGCCTGTCTCGCAGAGTTAAAGTGTGGGTGCTCTTACCCGACTAACGTTTCCCACTGCTCGTACACAGCAGCGAGCGCGGCGCGCTTGGCGTCGATGGCGGACTGGATGCTTTGGATGCGGACGTAGTCGTTGAACACGTCCGGATCGGTCAACTCCGTCTCCAATGCACCGATTGCTTCCTCCAACTCGGCGATTTCCGCCTCCAGCTGCTCTAGCTTCCGCTGGCGGTTGCGCTCGTCGCGCTTGGCTTGCTTGTCGGCTTCATAGGAGGACGAAGCAGTCTCGACAGGAACGGCAGCTGCTTTGCCTGGCTTCGTGCCAGCCATCTCGGCGGCTTGCGCGGCAAGCTCGGCGAGCTCCTGCTTTTTCTCGATCATATCGTCATAATTTCCCAGGAAATGCTGGCAGCCGTCAGGCGTCAATTCGACAATCCGCTCCGCCATCCGGTTCAAGAAATAACGGTCATGCGAGATGAATAGAAGCGTTCCGTCGTAATCGAGCAGTGCCGATTCAAGCACTTCCTTGCTGAACAAATCCAAATGGTTCGTAGGCTCATCGAGAATAAGCACATTTGCTTTATCGAGCATCAGCTTAGTCAGCGCGACGCGCGCCTTCTCTCCGCCGCTTAACGAAGAGACGATCTTCTGCACATCGTCGCCGCTGAATAAGAAGTTGCCGAGTACGGTGCGAATACGGGCTTCCTCCAGCCCCGGGAAAGCGCTCCACACTTCCTCCAATACCGTATTGGAGCCGTTCAGCGTGGCTTGTTCCTGATCGTAGAAGCCGATTTTCACATGAGTTCCCCAACGGTATGTTCCATCTGCGAGCGGCTGGCGGCCGATGAGCGCTTTGAGCAGCGTCGACTTACCGATGCCGTTCGGTCCTACTAGCGCGACGGTCTCGCCGCGCTCCAGCCTGAAGCTGATATCCTTGAACAGCGGCTTCGGGGACCCTTCGAAAGCGACGGACATCGATTCGGTCTGCAGCACGTCTTTGCCGGTCTGGCGCTCGATCTCGAACGAGAAGTGAGCTTTCTTCAGATCGCCCAGCGGCTTGTCCAGACGATCCAACTTGTCGAGCGCCTTGCGGCGGCTCTGCGCCCGCTTCGTCGTAGAAGCGCGCACAATGTTGCGCTGGATGAACTGTTCCATCTTCGCAATTTCATCTTGCTGTTTCTCGTATTGCTTCAACTGCGATTCATACTCGGCAGCCTTCAGGTCGATGTATCGGCTGTAATTGCCGGTGTAGCGTTTTGCCGCATGCCGTTCGATTTCGATAATCGATGTTGCAAGCGCATCAAGAAAATAGCGGTCATGGGATACGATTAGAATCGAGCCGCTGTAACCGCGCAGATACGATTCGAGCCAAGTCAGCGTCTCGATATCAAGATGGTTGGTCGGCTCGTCGAGCATAAGCAGATCGGGAGCTTGCAGCAGCATGCGCGCGAGGGCGAGCCTCGTCCGCTGACCGCCGCTTAGCGTCGAGATCGGCGTCGCGTGATCGAAGTCGCCGAAGCCCATGCCGTGGAGAACGCTCTTGATCCGCGTATCCATCTCGAAGCCGCCCTGAGAGCGGAACCATTCGGAACGCTCGGCGTACCGGGCAAGCGTATCCTCGTACCGCTTCTCGTCGCTGAGAAGAGCCGGGTCGGCAATAGCCACCTCGAGCTGGCGGAGCTCCTGCTCCGCATCGATAAGAGGACGGAACACTTCGCGCATTTCTTCAATTATTGTACGATCCGAATTAAGGCCGCTGTTTTGCGCAAGGTAGCCGATTTTGGTCTCCTTCGCTTTGTAGATCGTGCCGGAATCTGGCGAAATTTCGCCGGCAATCATTTGGAGAAGCGTCGACTTGCCAGCCCCATTCACGCCGACGAGACCGACTCTCTCCCTTTCTAGAATTTGGAATGTAATACGGCTAAGTATAGGCGTAACGCCATAGCTTTTGGACAAGTCCGAAACTTGCAGCAGCATGGTAGATGATAACCTCCAATAAAAACTTTGCTTCTATTAATGATAGACGGCGGTGACGGCGTTATATATCCATCCTTGCCGTATGAATCCGGAAGCGGCAGCCCGGTTCGAGCAGCGTTCCTAAAACGATTACATATACCGACAGTTTACATGATTCCGCCCGATTAAGAAACTAGGTGCACATTGGCGAAAGCGGAACAACAATGGTAAACTAAGAGCGATAAGATACGTCGGAAAGGGTTACGAGTATTCATGACGGAACGGAACAAGGGAGCGAAGGCGGAGCTGCGCGCGTCGATGAAAGCCCGCAGGAAGGCGATCGGTGCTAGCCAGCGTTCAATCAAGTCGGAACAAGCCTGCAGCCGGATGCAAGGGCTGTTGTCCGCTATGGGGGCTTCGAATGTGCTCGTGTACATTCAATTGCGTTCCGAATTGGACACGTCGCCGCTGCTGGAATGGTGCTGGAGCAACGGCATCGCGGTTGCGGCGCCAAGATGCGAGCCGGACGGACAGACGATGACGCCGTATTGGATTCGCGGCTGGGACGATTTGAAGCCGGGAGCTTACGGTATTCGAGAGCCGGATCCGGCGGCAGCGGCTGAATGCGGCAGCGGATTTATTCCCGATGCGGTCATTGTGCCCGGACTTGCCTTCGACCGGCAAGGGGGCCGGCTTGGTTATGGCGCGGGCTACTATGACCGGTATTACGACCAGCTTCAAATGTACGCGAGAGAGGGAGGCGGAATGCCGCCTTGGATAGGCTTCGCATACGAAGAGCAATTGATCGAATCGGTCCCGACGGACGGGCATGACGCATTCATGGATGCGGTCGTAACGGAAAGCGGCGTATATTGGAGTGGGCGGAGGAGCGGAGTACAATGGAATCTTTAACGCATTTTAACGAGCAGGGCCGGGCCCGCATGGTGGACATCTCGGAGAAGGAGACGACTTCGCGGACGGCTGTAGCCCGTACGGCGGTAACGATGCGGCCGGATACGCTTCAGACGATCAAGGCGGGCAAGATCGGCAAAGGCGATGTGCTTGCTGTAGCACAGGTCGCCGGTATAATGGCTGCTAAGCAGACGTCATCTTGGATTCCAATGTGCCATCCGATTGCGCTTACCGGCGTCAACATCGCATTTGATGATAATGGTCATGATGAGCTTCACATTGAAGCGGCGGTGAAGACGACAGGCAGAACGGGTGTTGAGATGGAAGCGTTGACGGCTGTTTCGGCAGCTGCTCTGACGGTGTATGATATGTGCAAAGCGCTGCAGAAGGATATGGTTATAGGGCCGACTCGGTTAGTGGAGAAAACCGGCGGCAAGAGCGGCGACTACCATAGCGGCGGCGAGTCGGCCGAATAGCGGTCCGCAGGGATAGGAGGAATTGTTCATGAAGTGGAAAGTGGCGATTCTGACAGCAAGCGATAAAGGCTCAAGAGGAGAACGGGAAGATACAAGCGCTCAGGTTATTCGCGAGCTAGTCGAAGAAGAGCTCGGAGGCGAAATCGTCGATTACCGGATCGTTCCGGATGAACAAGACGAGATCATGGCCGCATTGATCGAGATGACCGATTATTTCCAAGCGGATCTCGTGCTGACATCAGGAGGGACGGGGCTCGGGCCGCGCGATCTGACTCCAGAAGCGACGCTGAAAGTGATCGATCGCGTCGTTCCCGGCATCGCTGAGGCGATGAGAATGGGCGGGATGTCGCGGTCGCGTGCGGCGATGCTGTCCAGGGGCGTCAGCGGCATCAGAGGCCGCTGTCTCATTATTAACCTGCCCGGCAGTCCGAAGGGCGTACATGAAAGCTTGATGCAGGTCATGGATCAACTGCCGCATGCGCTCGGCATTGTATCGGGACGAATCGGAGAGCATGCGAATGAGCGCTGAGACGGAAGGACAAGCAGCCAGCAGTCAGACGGTGATGCGCGAGGTGCCGGTTGCCGAAGCAGTCGGCATGCGGCTCGCGCATGATCTGACCCAGATCGTGCCCGGCCAGTTCAAAGGCCGCAAGTATAAACGGGGCCATCTCATTACGGAAGCCGATATTCCTGGGCTGCTCGATATTGGGAAAGAACATATTTATACGCTTGAGCTCGGCGATGAAGATCTTCATGAGGACGATGCGGCGCAGCGTCTTGCTTCCGCACTGCAAGGCGAAGGCATCACGTTGTCCGACCCGCATGAAGGCAAAGTGTCGTTAAAGGCGCAGCTGACGGGACTCGTGAGCGTTCCGGCGGAGCTGGTCGAAGCGATTAACGGCATTGGCGAGATTGCGCTTGCGACCGTCCGCAACCATACGCTCGTCAAGGAAGGACAGCCTGTTGCGGCGACGCGCGCCATTCCGCTCGTGCTACCGAAGGCGAAGGTTGAGGCGGCAGAGGCGCTCGCGCAGGCCTATCGGGCGGTCAGCGGAGGAGAGGCTCCGATCAATGTGCGTCCGCTCAAGCGGATGCAGGTGGGACTGCTGACGACGGGCGGAGAAGTGTTCAGCGGCCGTATTCAAGACCGGTTCGGACCAGCCGTCAAGGCTAAGCTGGAAGCGCTTGGTTCGGAAGTGGCGGAACAGCTGTTTTCACCAGACGATAGACAAACAATTGTCAATCATATACGTTTCTTGTACGACAAAGGGTATGATATGATATTGGTGACTGGCGGCATGTCGGTAGACCCCGACGACCGAACGCCTGGCGCCATTAAGGATGCCGGCGCCGATATCGTAAGCTACGGCACGCCAATGCTGCCGGGCTCGATGCTGTTAATCGGCTATTTGCACGGTGTTCCGATTATGGGACTGCCGGGCTGTGTGATGCACGATCCTTATACCTCATTCGACGTACTGCTGCCGCGTATTCTAGCGGGGGATACCATTACCCGGGCGGATATCGTAGCAATGGGTTACGGCGGATTGCACGGCTGTTGATTGGCAACAGCATATACATTACATAATTGACGGAAGAGGTGAATGACATGTTCAGCGGTATTGGAGCAACAGGCATGATTCTGCTTGTACTGATCGCACTCTTGCTGTTCGGTCCGAACAAGCTGCCGGAGCTGGGCCGTGCATTCGGACGGACGCTGCGCGAGTTCAAAGCAGGCGCACGCGATATTATGGACGAACCGACCGATAAGTCGAAGGATCGGATCGAAGCAACCCGGACGGACGATATCAAGTCCGACAACAAGCGGCTTCCGGAATAATCGGGGCCGTTTTTTTCTGCATCATTGAGCCATTCATTACTGCTTCGCATTGAGGAGTGAGCCAACATGGCCGAACAACGCAAGTCCCAGGCCGGCCAGACGGCGGAGGAGATTCGGGCGCGCGTGCAAGAAGAAGGGCTGATGCCGCTGCTGGAGCATCTGGGCGAGCTGAGACGCCGCATTTTCTGGACCTTGCTCATTCTATTAGTGGGTATAGGTATTGGACTTTATTTTGCCAAGCCGCTTTATAATTTCGTTATAGAGGACGGACCGATGAGCGGGGTCGAGCTGCATACGTTCTCCTTGTGGGACGGCATCAGCATGTATATGAAATTCGCCTTCCTGATCGCGCTCGTACTCGTGCTGCCGTTCGCGTTCTTCCAGCTGTGGCTGTTCGTAAAGCCGGCGCTGTCGCGGAAAGAACAGCGGGCAACGCTTCGGTATATACCCTATGCACTTCTGCTGTTTCTTGCAGGCCTGTCGTTCTCTTACTTCGTTATCGCCCCAATGGCCTATGATTTTACGAAGTCGGTATCGCACAGTATGGGATTGATCGAAACTTATGGGGTTATGCAGTACATATCTTTTCTGTTCAACATCTTAATTCCGATCGCCTTGCTGTTCGAGCTGCCGCTCGTCATTATGTTCTTGACGAAGCTGCGGATCTTGAACCCGCTGCGTCTGCGCAAAATGAGACGAATCGCTTATTTCGTCATGGTTCTCATCGGCACGATCATTACGCCGCCGGATGTCATATCGGACATTCTGGTGTCGATTCCGCTGCTGGTGCTCTATGAGATCAGTATCTTCCTGTCATCTTCCGTCTACAAGAAACAGCTTGCAGCGGACGAGGCGTGGGAGCGGGAATTCGCCAGTGAATAACGCAAGACCGGCAAGATAAACAAGTCTCATAGCAACACCGGACGATAAGAGCCGGCATTTGAACCCTCTGCACGCAGAGAACGACAAATGCCGGCTCTTTCTCATTTCCATCATTCGACAATTCATGTATGTTCGCGTCTTCAATGGGGAAAATATTGGAGATGGAGGTGAAGGACGGATGCTGCCGGTCAAAAAATTCGGCGTATGGCCCATGAGCATGATGATGATACTGTCTGTCGGAATCATAAATCATGTCACCATTACCCCGCTGCTGCTTAATGTTGCCGGACGAGATGCGTGGCTTGGCGCGGTCGTGGCAGCGCCTGCCGCTTTGCTGTGGGCTATCTTTCCGCTGTTAAAAATATTGAACGCAATCGATGGTCAGCCGATCGCAGCCTGGTTGGACAGTCGCGGCTCCGCCGCGCTGCGATGGCTCGTCCTCGTTCCGGTTATCGGCATGCTGCTGTTTACGTCGTTCCATACGAGCATGGATGCCGTCGAATTTGCGAACTCGACCTATATTCCGCGTACGCCGTCGCCTGTCGTGACGTTTCTATTCGTCGGATTGTGCGCATACGGCGCACTTTCGGGATTGCGCACGATCGCGTTCGTCTCCTGCGTTTTGCTTCCATTCGTTGTCGCATTCGGCGACCTGGTCATGTCGGCTAATATTCCGCACAAAGATTTTAAGTTTCTGCTTCCGATGGCGGAGCACGGATTAGGGTCGATTGTGGATGGGGCGTTGTATTCGTTCAGCGCTCTAGCTGAAATCTATATGATCATTCTATTTCAACCGCATCTAAAAGGACGGATCGGCAGAATTGGCCTAACCGTATTAATTTTGTTTCTTGCGCTGTTGATGCTAGGCCCTGTCACCGGAACGATATCGGAATTCGGGCCGGTGGAGGGCGAGAAGCTGCGCTACCCTGCTTTCTCGCAATGGCGCTTAGTCACCATCGGGCGGTATATCGAGCATCTCGATTTCCTGGCTATCTATCAATGGATGTCGGGATCGTTCATTCGCGTGTCGATGTCGATGTACTTGGTGACGGAGCTTTTGTTCCAATCGAAACGCGGGAGAGTATGGGGCATTATCGTGTTATCGGCGCTCATAGGCATTACCTACGAGCTTCTAGCGACGCATCAGCTCCTGTACCGGCACACGATACAAAATTATTTTCAGTATTCCGGATTGGTGATTCTAGCTTTGACGCTCGTGTTGTGGGTCGTCGCTGCGGCCAGCCGCAGGCAGCAGGAGCGCGCGAATGGGAAAGGGCAGCAAGCGGACGATGATTCGGGGAAAGGAGGCGCTGTTGTATGAAGCCGTTAACGGGAATAGGTGAATCGAACCGGGAAGGCAAGGCGAGCATCAATTTCGATCTATGGATGGGCATGGTCAAACCGTGCGGGGATGTAACGATCCAGTCGTTTCAGACCGGCGAGAGCGGCAATGTGCATGTCGATTTATTCTACTGCATGGGGATGGTCGATAACCGAGCGCTCATCATCGGCATTCTGCAAGAGCTGGAGCATTGGCAGTCCGAGGGCGGGCATTCCAATATCCCGGTCGTTATCCCGCTTGCCGCTCATGTCAACGAAGAGCAAGCGTTCCAGATGCTCGCCTCAGGAACGCTGATCGCCTGCATCGAGGGGTATTGGTTCCATATGAATGTGAACAGCCCGCCGGGCCGGTCGCCTGAAGAGTCGACAATGGAAGTATCGCTCAAAGGGCCGCGCGACGGATTCGTCGAGAAGCTGGAGACGAATCTCGCGCTCGTTCGGAGAAGGCTGCGCACGCCTGATCTGCGCTGCGAGTTCATGACGATCGGGAGCCAGACGAAGACGGAGATCGTGCTGATCTATCTAGCCGGCAAAGCATCCAGAAGCTTAGTGGACGAAATGCGCCGGCGTCTGCATGCGATCGACATCGAGGCGTTATATGGCGCGACTCAGCTGGAGGAGCTTGTATCCGACCGGCCAAGGTCATTGTTCCCGCTCGTCGATTATATCGGCCGGCCAGATTATGTGGTGCAGTCGCTCATGGGGGAGCGAGTTGCGGTGCTTGTGGACGGTTCGCCGTCCGCCATTATTGCGCCGGCTACGCTGACGTTGCAGATCAAATCGCCGGAAGATATCCATCTGCCGTATCATTTCGTGTCGCTGGAAAGACTGCTTCGTCTGTTGGGTATTATACTTGCGCTCTGTCTGCCCGGCTTCTGGGTGGCGGTGTCCTCTTTCAATACCGATCAGCTGCCGTTCAATCTGCTCGCGACGGTAGCGATTTCCCGGGAAGGGCTGCCGCTGTCCGCTCCGCTCGAAATGTTTCTGATGCTTGCGATGTTCGAGCTGTTCCGGGAAGCCGGCGTCCGTCTGCCCAGGCCGGTTGGCCAGACCGTGTCCGTCGTTGGCGGTCTCATCGTCGGCGATGCGGCGATCCGCGCGGGACTGACCTCGCCCACGATGCTCGTTGCGGCTGCCGTTACGGCCGTTGCGACGTTCACGCTCGTCAATCAGTCACTTAACGGCACGGTCAGCGTCATACGTTTGTTCATCCTTATGTTGTCTTCACTGCTTGGCATATTCGGCTTCTTCATCAGTCTGTTTGCCGTTATCGTCTACATCTGTTCACTGGAATCGTTCGGCCACCCGTACTTGCTCCCTATCGCTCCGATCAAATGGAAGAAGGTGCTGGGGGCGATTATCCAACTTCCATGGTCAGTGCAGCATAAGGACAGCGGCATGCGAAAGGGCGGAGACCGATGATCAGCCCGCTTCTGCATAAGGTACCGAAACTAGTCGTTGTGTTATCGGCTGCACTATTTCTAAGCGGTTGCTGGGATAAGGTCGATCTGCAGAATATCGGATACGTTACTGCGATGGGAGTCGATTATGAAGAAGGACAGTTCAAACTATATGGCGAGATGATCTCATTCAACTCCGTCGCGAAGACGGAAACGGGGTCGGCCATGCCAGGACCGAAGAAGTGGATCGGGCACAGCGAAGGACAGACGATTCAGATTGCTTTAATGGAGCTTGTTAAATCGAGCCAATATCAGCTTAGTATCGAGAACTTGAAGACCCTTGTTATTCATGAGCGGGCGATGCGGGAGCTCGATGAGGTTCTTGATGCGATGAACCGGCAGCGTGCGGCAAGATACACCATATGGGTGTATGGCACGCGAACTCCATTCGATCAGCTGTTTACGACGGATCAGATTTTTAACCAATCTCCGCTCGTCAGCTTTCTATACAAGCCGGATCTTATGTTCAGACAAGTGAGCATGTACCGTCCGCTTAATATGCAGATGTTTATCCAGCAGCAGTACGAGCGAGCCTATACGACGATATTGACGAATATTACGATGGTTAAAGGTGATTGGAAAACGGGACGCAAGCCGCTGTCGCTTAACGTTCCTCAGGGCAGCTTCATTATGAACAACCGCCGGCTGATAGGTTATATTACGGAATCGGAGATGAAAGGGCTTCGTTGGGTGCTTCCCGATTTTAAGCAAGAGATGCTGAGGATCGAAGCAGATGGCCACCGTGCGACGGTCGCGGTCGATCAGTCGGTCTCAAGGCTGAGCGGCATGCCGCAAGGCGATTCTGCGCGCTTCAAGCTGAAGGTGAAGCTGCGCGTACACGTTGTCGAAATGAAAGGGGAATTGACGAAGCAGCAGGTCGAGGCAGAAGCCTCCCGGCAGGTGCATGAGGAAATCAAGCGTACGTATGAGGCGGGGGTGGAGAAACACGCCGATCTTCTGCAGACGAGGCTGAACCTGTACCGCTATCACACGGCGTTCTGGAAGAAGTACGCCTCCAAGGATGATTGGATGCCCGGCAAGGGCGATATGACAATCGAAGTGACGACGAAGATGACGAACACCGGCAAGTATGATTTGGAATAGGGGCGACGAATCGCGTGCTGGAAGGAAGCATTGTTAAAATCCGATAAATTGGTGGCCGGGCACTTGAAATGTCACGGTAAAATAGGTATTATAAAAATGGTTGTTAGCACTTGAGTCGTATGAGTGCTAATAGGAAAGTACAACGTACCATTTTCAAAAGGAGGCTATTTTTCATGATCAAACCTTTGGGTGAGCGCGTATTGGTAGAGCCGATCGCGAAAGAAGAAACTACGGCAAGCGGCATTCTGCTTCCAGACACGGCGAAAGAGAAGCCGCAAGAGGGTAAAATCGTCGCAGTAGGCAGCGGCACGCTGAAAGACGGCGTTCGCATCGCACTGGAAGTGCAAGTCGGCGACCGCGTCCTGTTCTCCAAATATGCAGGCACGGAAGTCAAATACGAAGGCAAAGAGTATTTGATTATGAAGGAAAGCGACATTCACGCGATCCTGGGCTAATCCGCCCGCGATTGAATCACATACAAGCAAGTGGATCGAACGGGGCGACAGCGAAACGCTCCGGCATGATAATTACTTAATTGATATATGGGAGGTCATTGACGATGGCTAAAGAAATCAAATTCGGCGAAGACGCTCGCCGCGCGATGCTTCGCGGTGTTGACGCTCTTGCGAACGCAGTTAAAGTAACGCTTGGCCCTAAAGGCCGCAACGTTGTATTGGAGAAGAAATTCGGAAGCCCGCTCATCACGAACGACGGCGTTTCCATTGCCAAAGAAATCGAACTCGAAGACGCATTCGAGAACATGGGCGCTCAGCTCGTTAAAGAAGTTGCAACGAAAACGAACGACGTAGCCGGCGACGGCACGACGACGGCAACGGTTCTCGCGCAAGCGATGATTCGCGAAGGTCTGAAGAACGTAACTGCAGGCGCTAACCCTATGGTTATCCGCAAAGGCATCGAGAAAGCGGTACGCGCTGCAGTTGCAGAACTGCAACAGATCGCTAAGCCGATCGAAGGCAAACAATCGATCGCACAAGTTGCTTCGATCTCGTCCGCTGACGAAGAAGTCGGCCAACTGATCGCTGAAGCGATGGAGAAAGTCGGCAACGACGGCGTAATTACGGTAGAAGAGTCAAAAGGCTTCGCTACGGAGCTCGAAGTGGTTGAAGGTATGCAATTCGACCGCGGCTACCTGTCCCCGTACATGATTACGGATACGGACAAAATGGAAGCTGTACTCGACAATCCGTTCATCCTGATCACGGATAAGAAGATCACGAACATTCAAGAGATCCTTCCGGTTCTCGAGAAAGTCGTTCAATCCGGCAAAACGCTGCTGATCATCGCAGAAGACATCGAAGGCGAAGCGCTTGCTACGCTGCTCGTTAACCGTCTGCGCGGCACGTTCACGTGCGTTGGCGTTAAAGCTCCAGGCTTCGGCGACCGCCGCAAAGCGATGCTGGGCGATATCGCTGCTCTGACGGGCGGCCAAGTGATCACGGAAGAGCTCGGCCTTGAGCTGAAGCAAACGACGGTTGACCAACTCGGTACGGCTCGTCAAATCCGTGTAACGAAAGAAAACACGATCATCGTTGACGGTGCTGGCGACAAAGCCGACATCGACGTTCGCGTGAACCAAATCCGCGCGCAACTGGAAGAAACGACTTCCGAGTTCGACCGTGAGAAGCTGCAAGAGCGTCTGGCGAAACTCGCTGGCGGCGTAGCGGTAATCAAAGTCGGCGCAGCAACGGAAACCGAACTGAAAGAGCGCAAGCTCCGCATCGAAGACGCGCTGAACTCGACTCGCGCAGCAGTCGAAGAAGGCATCGTATCCGGCGGCGGCACGGCACTCGTGAACGTATACAACGCAGTAGCAGCGGTTGCAGCTAACGGCGACGAGAAAACGGGCGTTAACATCGTACTCCGTTCCCTCGAAGAGCCAGTCCGCACGATCGCAGCGAACGCTGGCCAAGAAGGTTCCGTTATCGTTGAGCGCCTGAAGAACGAGAAAATCGGCATCGGCTACAACGCAGCAACGGGCGAGTGGGTTAACATGTTCGAAGCGGGCATCGTCGATCCAGCGAAAGTAACGCGTTCCGCACTGCAGAACGCAGCTTCCGTAGCGGCTATGTTCCTGACGACCGAAGCAGTTGTCGCTGACAAACCAGAGCCTAAAGGCGCTGGCGGCGGCATGCCTGACATGGGCGGCATGGGCGGTATGGGCGGCATGATGTAATCACATCGCTAAAAACCTTATAGCAGCAAGGGAAACGGGACCTTACGGGGTCCCGTTTTTGTTTGGAAATCACAAAAAAATCACTTTCTCTGCTATGAAGGATAAGATTCTGGCTAAAAATCATGAACTTATTCTCCAATAGAAGGTGGAGTATCAATTCTGGGTTAGTGATATTGGCCATATGGTGTAGGTACAGAGGAAAAGAGAGAGGGGATCGTCGTGCAATATATATGTTTGAAATAAGAAAAATCATGGGTACACATGTCTGGTGTATTTGCAACTTCAAACTAATTGACAAACCCTTATATAACGGGGGATAATCTAGATTAATTAGTAATTGGGTAGTATTAAGTTAGTATTAAATCGAATCGTTCGGGCAAGATGGTTATTTAAGGAGATGGTGATCTATGTCTGACGAAACTTATGACATCTTGGATAAATTTGTGAACGAATCATACCTAACAAAACAGAGCTTCATTTATAAGCAAAAAGTTGGATCAACAGTTATGAGGGACTGGGAGAGGATTATAAGAAAGAGGAAGGACATTAGTATTGAAATTAATTTGCTGGATCAAAATAAAGAAAAAATATGGTTTGTACTAACCCCCCAGCTCATGGCGCAATTGCATAAGCTGGAGGAAGGTGCTTCGAATGATATTCAAGATATAATATCATATGTAACAGATTGGGATAATAAGGTAACGGAACTTTTAATAGATGAAGCATACAATTCCAGTGTAATTGAAGGTGCAATATCTACTAGAAAAAGAACCGCAGAAATGTTGAAAAAGAAGGAACCACCTAGAGATAACAGTGAAAGAATGATCTATAATAATTATGCAGCTATGATGTATATCCTAGATTATATAAATGACCAGAATAATGTTATTAATGAGGATAGCTTTATAGCTCTGCATAAAATAATTACCGAAGGAACATTGGATGAGGAAGATGTTACAGATAAGTATAGAGATGATTACGTTCAAGTAAAGGATATGTCAACTAACAGGGTGATATACACCGCCCCTCGCCCGGAAGATGTGCAGTGGATGATGAACGATCTATTTAAGTTTATTTCAGATAAATCCGAATTCCATCCAATAATAAAAGCTTTGATAGTTCATTTCTATATTGTCTATGTACATCCTTTCTTTGATGGAAATGGGAGAACAGCTCGGGCTTTTACTGTTATGTACTTACTGAAGGAAGGATATAACTTCTTTAAATATCTTTCAATTTCTACTGCGATTAATAAGAAAAAATCCAAATACTATAAGGCCATTGAGGACTGCGAACAAAACCCAACTGATGTAACATATTTTCTAATGAACCAGTTAGAATTATTATTAGTGAGATATTTCGAACTAATAACGGAATTAAAACAAG
Source organism: Paenibacillus kobensis NBRC 15729 (assembly GCF_004000825.1). Taxonomy (GTDB): domain Bacteria; phylum Bacillota; class Bacilli; order Paenibacillales; family Paenibacillaceae; genus Paenibacillus_T; species Paenibacillus_T kobensis. Next base: position 81,982 of record NZ_BILZ01000011.1, read on the forward strand.
AGGTAGGAAAACGTATCATTAACACTTGGTTAGATAAACATCATTATGTGCTATCTAAGAGGCAGTTTAAAGAGGTCGAATACTTAAGCAAGAAGTCAAATAATTTAGTGACAATAGCTGAATATAAGAAGAGACATAAAGTCTCGTATGAAACAGCGAGATCAGATCTATTAGAATTGGAAGTTATTGGTATGTTTGATAAGTCAAAAGTAAGTAGAAAATATGTGTATACATTTAATTTCACTCAATTTGTTAGTAAAGTACTTGAAGAATTGCAAACATAGTATAACGACTAACGGGACTCTTCGAGTCCCGTTTTGTACTGAAGTATTAAAAACTCAAAAGATTACTAAATTGTAGCTTCAACTTATCCGTAGCCTTCTTCTGAATCGAGGTCTTATCCAGCAACCGCTGAATATCTAGGGCACTTGGAGTTACGATTGAAGAGTTGTTTGAAGTTGTAGAGGATTAGAACATTGAATGAATCGGCCTATCATGATACTTATAGGAACAAATGTTCTTAATGGTGGTGGGCATAATGATACAAACCTTGAAGATAGTGAGAGAAAAATCCACAGAATATTGTTTAATTTATTCCGCCTTGAACAAGGCCAAGTAAATATTGAGACACTAAGCCGGCTATCTCAAAGGTCAACAGAAGTAGTTCGAAGAACGCTCGATTCATTGGATCAGCTCGGAATGATCAAATGGTATGCTATTACAAATAGAGTGCTTGTGTTGGATACTGGGGAGCAGAGTAAAAAGCTGCATCGAGAATTATTAATTGGACTGGATAAAAGAACAGGGCGCCTCAATAGAGCCACCCTGCTTTTTATTACAGGCTAGGCTCTGTTAAAGAATAGTGTTAACCATAATCATTTATTGAACCAACTAGAGAAAAATAATGGGGGAAGTAACATGTTAACATCAGACCAGTTAATTGAGTTCTTAAAAGAAAAAATCACACCGACTGATTCACCAATTGAATTACAAGAAATATTAAAAGTGATTGTCATGGAAAAAGATGCTTTAAACGAGGCGCAGGCCGTGGCAAGAACTGCTAATATAAAAACAGAAGTAGTACGTAAATTAGATAAGTTGTTGGAGGATAACAGAAAATCAGGAACGTATCCTTGGTTTGATTTTTATGAGGGAACATCTTATATAAGAGGGCCTTTTCATATTGATTTGAGTGATGAAGAATTTGTAAGAAATGAGAAAACGAAATTGGCAGTTCATTTTGATGGTATGAAGAGAGTATTGACAGGTATATCGTTTGAAGAATTTGAAGAAATATGTGGTGCCATTTTGTCGCTTTTAGGTGCTAAAAACTGTAAGAGAACTCCCCATTCAAAGGATCAAGGAATTGATTTTTTTGGCACGATATCCTTATCCGATTTGTCAAACAGTGAGTACCCCTTTGTTCAATTCCAACATAATTTTATTTTATGGGTAATTGGACAAGCAAAGCATTATCCCAATGGACAGGTTGGAACAGAAGAATTACGAAGTTTAGTAGGATCAATTTCTTTAGCGAGATTTGGTGAATTTGCCACTAAAGGCATGGTTTCTGATAATGTAAAGTTAAGAAGTCTTGACCCCATATTTGCATTATTTCTGACAACGGGAGACTATAGTGCTGAATCAAGAAAATTAGCGGAAAAGTCAGGTATAATTCTAAAAAACATTGACGATATCTCATATTTGCTTATAAGAAATGATATTGGAATTACTATGACCAACGGTATAACTAAGGAATCATTAGTACAGTGGGCAAAAGAAACAATAAAAACGAAGTAATTCGATATTCATACGTGTTAGGTTTTAAGGAACGATGAAATGATTTTATTCTGAGTGACTGTTTCACTAACGGAGAACGATAGTTCACAACTAAGTCTTGATTTTTAAAAAATCACAAAAAAAATAACGAAATGGGCGGTCATGATCGAAATAACCCGAAAGCTGAGTTACGGTTAAAGACTGCATTCTCTGTGCTTATGGAGAAAACGAATCATTAAGATGATGAGCGATGAACAATACTTTATGGGCGGCATGATGTAATACAGACTGAAAACCCTTGAGAAATCAAGGTTTTTTGTCTTTATACGGACCATTGGTCACATTTCGTTAATCGAATGACCACATGATGATACATTTTCGAAAGCAGAGGCCTCTCACGAGTTCAGCGAACTTGTGGGAGGCCTTTGTTATCACCGGTCTGTATTTCTATCGCAGCATAGAAATTATTCATCTGTATGCATCACCAGCGAGAACGAGAAATAAATAGATCCCGAGTACGAATTTCCTTCAACGTGCGACATTCTTTTCAACGGCGGCGGTATATGATTAACCACACAGATTACGAATGATTCAGACTACCTAGATTGCCGAGCTTACAAGTGTATACACACACTTATACAGCTTGTTTTTGTGCTGACATGTCGTCACGAAGGAGAAATGCGCGCATGCTGAGAGAGGATCGTCTTCACAGAAGAGCCAGCGAATTGGATAAGTTGGAGCAACATTACCTCGTCGGACGGGACCAAGAAATTCGACTTTTCCATGATAAATTAGATGCTGGTACGTCGGAAGGCGGAATTATTAACGTGTTCGGGACTGGAGGCGTAGGAAAAAGTTATCTGTTAAATGAGTACCGTCGGCTCTCCTTGCATGCCCATGTGAAGTTTATTTTATTAGACTGCAGGGTTTTTCCCGGAAACCCATCCGACTTTATATGGAATGTGTTGCGCGCGCTCCGCTATCCCATCCATCATATCGACAAAACGACAGATGTCAGCTTGCTAACGGAAGTCTGTTTAGAAGCGATAAGGGAAATGACCATCAGCTCTAAAATCGTCCTTGCCCTGGATACGTTCGAAGCGATCGGGGAAACCGAGCATTGGCTGAGGGAACATTTTCTGATTCACCTGAATCCAGAAGTTCTTATTATTATTGCTGGAAGGTTCCCATTGCAGGGAGCGTGGCGTGTCTCGCCCGCATGGCGCCGGCTCATTACCCGTCTGCCGCTTGCCGATCTGGACTATGATTCAGTCAAACAGTACTTGGAGCGGTCGGGCATTGAACAGGAGGAACGCATTCGTTACATATGGAGGAGAACGAAAGGACATGCCCTAACCTTGTCGCTGCTCGCATCGACCACTCTAACTGAAGCGCTGCACAAGAGCACCTTCGCAGATGAGAGCGGCATATTCGCACACATCGTAAACACTTGGCTCCAAGAGGTACCGGATCCCTTCATGCGGGAATTGGTCGAAGCCACGGCTGTGCTGCGCCACTTCAATCAAGAATTGCTGAGCCATGTGCTGGAGAAGCAAGTCACGACGGAGCAATTTCGTAAACTTACGGGATACTCCTTCGTTCAACAGGTCGAGCGCGGATGGCTGCTTCACGACTTGCTGAGGGATGCGATCGGGGTTGAACTGCGGCTTCGCAGACCAGAATTCCATAACCGGCTATGGAAACGATGTGTCTTATATTACTGCAGCAAAATGAAACAGTCGGCCCGAAGCAAATCGGCCGCTTGGGAAAATGCCGAAATTCTCTATTATATCGGCAACCATTTTATTCAATTTCTGCTGTTCCAACAGTCCATCTCCTATACCGTTGAGCCGCTTCATCCGTCGAACTGGGCGGAAGCCGAGCGGTATATCGAACGCAGACGCTTATCGGCGAAAGACGGAATTATTACGTTCGTAGACCGGGAGACGAACGAGCAGGTCGAGTATATCATGTCTGCGAAGAACAGCCTCAATATATTGAAACAAATTCAGCTGAAAGAGCTGTATGACTTGGATCCTAATTGCATTCAGTTAATTCGAAATGCGGAAGGTATGGTCTACGGATTGCTGGAAATTATCCCGATTAATGAGGACACGATGGACTACTTGATGTCCCAACCCATTTCGTCGGCGTATTTTACCCATTTGTCCGATGCGGTGAGGAATGAGCTGAAAGTACCGGGACACTTAAAAGCGGGTTACTTTGTGAAGACGCTCGACGTATATGATTACGCCGACGGCTCGATGATGCAGGCGTCCCTGTCAACGTTTATCATTCACATCCTAACGGCTGGTTACGTCGTGGCAGCGCCCGTCGAAATCCCTATTTCATACGCGATTTGCACCAATCTTGGATTAGAGAAGGTTCAGGATGTCGTTCATTACGATTACGACGGCAAGACGCCAACCTCCTACTATGTCATGGACACGCGAGGCAGCAAGATTCATGACTATTTGAATAAGATGATTGCGACCTTCGGCCTGGCGGAGGAAGAGGATAAGGATCGGGCTGCCGAAGAACAGGGCGGAATGCAGCGGTTATCGAAACGCGAGAAAGAAATTGCCGAACTATTGATTCAAGGGCGGTCCAACAAAGACATTGCCGTTCAGCTTTACCTTAGCGAGGTTACGGTTAAGAAGCATGCGGCGAACATTTATAAGAAGCTGGATATTAAGAACCGCGTTCAACTTGTGCACAAATACTCGGGTAAATGATTGCTTGAAAAGACCTCCTTATTTCGATAAGGCGGTCTTTTTTAATGCAGGGGTATACCTGTTTTCTACCTGAATACTCCTTTCGGATAATATCGATTCTGCTTCAGCAGTGATAATTTATTGCTAGTTGCAAAACAAGAAGTAATGGGGAGGAACACTATGTTGAAGAAAAAGGCAGGATTATTCGTTCTCGCAGTTCTTTTACTGTTCACGGTTGGAGGCCAATTCGTATGGGCGGCGCCGGACACGAGCACATCACCGCAAAGCTGGGACGTTAACGTCAGCTTGGCTCAGAACAACGAAGTATCCTTGTTTTCCATGCAGCCCAGAACGTTGATCATCCATGAGGGAGATACAGTTAAGTTCGCGAACAACGGCGGATTAGCCCCTCATACGGTAACGTTCTGGGGCCAGACGACTCCTCCGACGGCGGATCAGATCGACGAAAGTTACGCCGCACCGAGTGCTCCGAGCGGATCGTCGTGGGACGGCCAGACGATGCTCAACTCCGGCATCTTCTTTCCGGGCCAGAGCTACACCGTCACTTTCACGGCAAGCGGCGTCTTTCCTTACCTGTGTCTCCTGCATTCATCGATGAAAGGAACCATTATCGTCGTTCCAGCGGGCCAGCCCATTCCATCCAAAGACGAGCAGCAGCAGGAACAGGCCGCTAAGCTGAAGGAACTCGATCAGCAGTTCGCCGATCTTAAGAAAAGCCGAAGTGTTCCAAGCTACGAGAAAAACAAGAATGGCTCGATCACCTACACCGGGTATGCAGGATCAGGAACGCCGGATCTGATGATCAATCTCTATTCGCCGAGCACGTTCTACATCAACGAGGGCGACACGATTAAATGGGTTACGGACAGTCATGATTTTCAATTTGTTCTGATCAATTTGCCTAAGGGATTCGCGGCAATCGACGAGAAAGGCGAATTCAATCCTCTGCTTGAGAAACCGGCAGGCGGTCCCGTATTCGACGGCAAAGAATTCGTGAGCTCAGGCGCCATTATGCCGGATATGTCATTCCAATTAACGTTTGCGAAAGCCGGCACCTATACAATTACCGATCCCCTCTGGAACAAAACGGGCAAAGTCATCGTTGCGCCTAAAGGCGCAGCCAAGCTCGTCGTGAACAATGTTCCGGTCTTGACGGATGTCCAAGTGAAGCAGGGGCAGACGCTCATTCCAGCATCGAGCCTATCCCAAATTACGAGCGCAAAGCTTGTCGTTGGCAAGAACCTTACCAAATATACGATTAACAAAAAAACGTATGTGTCCGTCGTGGAGATCGTGAACGCGATTGGAGGCAAATACAACTGGGATTCCGTGATCAAAACGGCTGTAGTAACGACGAAATAATGCAGGCAATTGGAGATGGGCTATGTCATGCGAACCAATACCGCCAAAGCGTGGGCGATCCTATTGTCTCTGCTGTTGTTGCTTGCTGCCGGGTTCTCGATGAATGCGGTGAGCAGCGGTCTGAAAGCTTTCGCTGTCACACCGGTGGTTAAGAAGTTTCATCTATACGCGACGGATGGTTATATGACGCTTGCGGACGGTAAGAAAGCGTATATCTGGGGATACAGCCTGAGCAATGTGAAGGGTACGGCTGCTTACCCTGCGCCGACACTTACGGTCAACGAGGGCGACCTCGTCGAAGTGACGTTAACGAATTTAGGTCCCGGCAAAGAGGGCATTCAGCCGTTAGCGCACACGATTCATTTTCACGGACTCGATACCGACCAACAAAACGACGGCGTGCCGGATACGCATCCCCCCGTACAGCCAGGGTCCAGCTTTACTTATAAATTCACGGCAAAGCATGCAGGTACCTATTTCTATCACTGTCATGTCGATACGGTGGAGCATTTGCAAATGGGCATGCATGGCGCTTTTATTGTGAAAGCAAAGAACGGGATCAAACAAGCTTGGACAGGAGGGCCTGTCTACGACAAAGAGTACGTGATGCTGTTGAATGAATTTGATCCGGTATGGCATGCGGCTGTGGAAGAAGGGAAAACGTACGACCGCACCGACTTTCATCCCCGGTATTGGACGATTAATGGCAAGTCGTTCCCGGACACATTAAACGATCCTACGACTATGGTCCACGCCACCGTTGGGCAGCGAGTCCTTATTCGGCTCATTAACAGCGGCTACGAGGAGCACAGCATTCATTTGCATGGCGTTCATTTTCAAATTATCGCTTCCGACGGCAGGCCGCTGCCAGCGCCTATTGAGAAGGATACGGTTTCGCTAGGCCCGGCGGAACGGTACGATATTCTGGTTGTATTCGATCAGAGCGGCGAGTTCCCTCTGCACAGCCATAATATTGTGGACAATACGAATGATGGCGTGTATCCCGGCGGATTGCATACGATGATGTGCGTCGATCCGAAGTCTGGCACATCGTCAGGCGGCCATGCGGAGCATATGACTGGGGCGGCTGCAGCGGAGAGTCATTGCGGGAATGAATCCATTGAACCTGGCGGAACGACCTCGAACAGTGCAGCAAATACGGCCAATAACACAAATGCGGCTAGCGTATCTGTCAACATCGGCGCACTGTCCGTCTCCGTCAAAGAGCTGCATGTCAAAGTCGGCGACACCGTAACTTGGACGAATGCCGACAGGCAAGTCCATACGATTACGAGCGATGATGGGCTGTTCAATAGCGGCAATATTTTTCCGAAGGGCGCATGGAGCTATACGTTCACGAAAGAAGGGACGTATTCGTACGCCTGCACGATTCATGCAACGATAAAAGGCACGGTAGTCGTGGAATAAACCCAAGCGGAAGAAGCTTTGCACGAGCTTGCTCGTATGAGGCTTCTTCTTTTCTTTCTATAGGTATGGGCAGAACCTAGTTATTGGCGGGTTGTGTTTAATTTCCAGCTCATGGGTACAATACAAACTGGACTAATCCCTATGTGCCAGAATCAGGCGGCTTAAGCATACTGCATCGGAGTGAATGTTGTGATGAATGACGGCCAGGCGCGAAAACCTAGAGTACTGCTCAGCGGTAACGGAGCGACCTACATATCGAGGCGCGACCCTAAGATCGTCTTATGGTGGTCGGCTGCTTTTCCCGGCTTCGGTCATGTATTGATGGGGCAATATGCAAGAGGGCTGTTGCTTACTTTAGCCGAAGTGATCATTAATACTTTGGGCCATATAAACGAAGCGATCGTTTATACATTGTGCGGCCGCTTTGAATTGGCAACAAAGACACTGGAGCCCCAGTGGATGTATGGTTATGTCGCTGTATATTTCTATGCGATGTGGAGCAGCTATCGTACCGCGTTTACTCTTAACCGGCTTAGCCGCTTATCGGAGCTTGAAAACATAACGATTACGAGACTCAAAATTTTCGCATTTGAAATTCAGTTTTTGGAAAGAAAAAATCCGGTGATGGGCGCTCTATGGTCGTTCGCGTTCCCAGGGCTCGGTTTTTTGTACAATCAGCGTATCGTACTAGGCGTCTATGCGATCGCTTGGTGGTGGATCAAAGGAACGTTGGCACATGCTTTCGAATCGCTCTTCTTGTTGTTTTCCGGGCGGTTAGGGGATTCTGTAGCCGTCCTTAATCCGCAGTGGTTGTTATTTATGCCATCGATATTAGGCGGCACCATATATTTCGCCTATATGCAAGCCATTGACCAGAATCGTTTGTTCATCTCCGAACAAGATCAGTTTTTCGCTGAACAATATGGGGGAAGTAAGGTCCACAGACTTTTCCAAGGCAGGGTGGAGGGCTATGTTAATCGTTAGCACATTCGAGCATACTCTCCAGTTGGAATTAGCGTTGGCGGAATTGGAGCAGATCGGCATTAGCAAGGAGAGCCTGCTGGTTGTTGCAATGGATCCATTCGATAAAACAACAACCAGCCCAGCCCATCAGGCGGAGGATCTGAAAGTTAGAGGATTTGAGGTGGGGATGGCTGTTGCAACAGGCGTTGGCGTTATTGGTGCGAGTATCGGGTTTCAATTCCAATGGGGACCGATTGTATGGGGGCTGATCTATGCATTGGCCGGATTCTTAATCGGGTACGGTGCGGTCTGGCTAATCCGTGTGAGGAAAGGGGGACGTCCTGCTACCCGTTCCCCGCGAAGGCCGCAGCCTGAGCTTGCCGTTATTGTCCATTGCAGCGAATCGAGGTCTGAAGAAGTTCGTCATATTCTGTGGCATTACCGGGCGATATCGGTTGGCATTGCAGCGGAACCTGCATCTTCATAAGGATAATTCAACCTAGTAGCAACTGCGTTTGCGGAACCTTTCCGTTAACGCAGTTTTTTTGTGTGCTTATAGGGGGTGTGCTCCAAAAGTAATAGATAAACCTAAAGAAAACATAAATTATATTCAAACAAGACGACTAGTTGAGAAATATTACCTGCGTTTTCATAAAGAAAGTAATCGGATATGACGATAATTACTTTAATATGGGTTGTCATGAAATTGGGAACGAATTAGAGGAGAGATGATATTGAAGAAAATCATATTATTATTAACAACGGTCATCCTTGTATGCTCATCTGCATCCATAGGATATGCGGCAAGCATTCCTGCCGACAGCACGCCTCCAACCGCGCCAGTGTTGAAGTTCACACCGTCTGGTTGGACGAAACAATCGGTTATGGTCGAGGTTACGAACGGAACGGACAGCCAGAGCGGCGTTCAAAAGTCTCAGTATAAGATCGGTGCCGGAGCATGGACGGATTATAGCACTGCGATTACGATTAGCGATGAAGGAGTATATGATTTATCTGCTAGGACGTTGGACAATGCCGGCAACATCAGTTCGGAAGCAACCGGGCAAGCGAAAGTGGATAAAACACTGCCGGTCACAACTCACCGCGTAGACGGCAAGCTGACTAGCGGATGGTATTCGACGGATCCGATCATTACGCTGCTTCCTACCGATAAGCAGATTGGTTCGGGCGTTGACAAAACGTACTACCAATTAGACGGGGGCGCTAATACGCAGTATACGAGTCCCGTCTTAATATCGGTAGATGGCACTCATAAGTTAACCTACTACTCAGTGGATAAAGCAGGAAATACGGAAGCAACCAAATCAGTGCAAGTAAAGCTGGACAAGAAAGCGCCTGTCGCTCCTACGATTACGTTGAAGCGGGATGCCTACCCTTGGACAGGGAAGGGGATGAATTGGAGTCAGTTCGACGCCGATTTGTCCTTAAGCGGCGGAACCGACGACGGGAGCGGAGCTGTCACGATGCAATATCGGATCGGTGAAACCGGCGACTGGGTCAAATATAGCGCCCCGATTCGTTTGCATTACGATTATAGCAACGTCAATATTTATGCTAGATCGATAGACGGTGCAGGTAACATAAGCAACACCGTCATTAAAACATTTACGGCACTATATCTTTCCGGGTCCTCCTGCTGCGGCATTGAGCTAGAGGGAGCAAGCAAGCTTCTTCTGTACAGCGGAAGTCCCGATTATACGTACAGCGGCATTAATAATGTAATTTGGAGAGCCGATGGCGGCCTCTACTTTGATTATTCTGTCCGGTATGCAGACGGCACCTCTTCTGCAGCTATCCCTGGCAGCGCGAGTAAAGCCAATATTGACAAAGTGGACAAGATATGGGACAGCCAAGCTCCGACGACTCCGGTAAATGTTAAGCTGTCGAACATTAGGAATATCGGCGCGACGCTTACATGGACGGCTTCGTCCGATAATGGTGCTGTAGCGGGCTATAATGTTTATGTGGGCGGAGAGTTAAAAGGATTCACCGCAACGCCTAAGTTTACGATTACGGGGCTTGTGCCAAACAGCAACTACAGCGTGACGGTTCGGGCTGTCGACGATGCGAGAAACCTGTCAGAACCGAGCGCTATGCAAACGTTCAAAACAACGGGGGATCTCACAGGACCGAGCATACCTACCGCGTTGGCTGTATCCACGCTTTCGGACGGCAGCCTAGGGCTCATTTGGAAAGCATCTACCGATAATTTCGGCATAATGGAGTACAGAGTGTTTAATGGGTCAACGTTAGCTGGCTCTTCAACGACCAACAATTTTAAGCTGACGAACATTCGGCCGAACACCGCTTATCAATTGTCGGTACAGGCAGTGGATGTTGACGGCAATATTTCGGGGAAGAGCGCGGTACTCCAATTCACGACCGGCTCTGACGTTGTGCCGCCAAGCGCACCTGCGAATCTAGCAGCTACGGCGGTAACAGATAAAACGGTTGATTTGACATGGGCGGCTGCGAAGGATAATGTCGGCGTAACCAAATATGTCATTCTCCGGAATGGCACTCCTATTGGTTCGACGGACAAGCTGACCTATAAGGCGAGCAGTCTTAGCCCGAATACTTCTTACACCTTCACCGTTAAGGCGGAAGATGCAGCCGGCTTACAATCGCTTGATTCCAATAGCGTCAGTGCAAAAACAACCGCTGCCGGAATTACAGGATTAACCGTAGTACCGTATGTTGCTGGCATCGAGATTAGTTGGCAGGCAGTCAGCGGCGCAACGGGTTACGATGTTGAAATTAACGGGACGGCCGTGTCCACGACGGCAACGAGCTATACCAAAACGAAGCTGGTTTCGAATACGAGTTATGCCGTTCGGGTACGGGCCAAAAATGCCGCAGGCGAAGGGGCATGGAGCAGTCTGGTTACAGTCAAGACCAAGCTGGCGATACCGACCATTGGGTTGGCTTCGGCGAGTAAGGATCAGCTGACGGTCAGCTGGGCGAAAATAACAGGGGCAACGAAGTATGAGCTTGAAATCGACGGGACGATAGTTGAGGTCACCGATACGAAGTATACGCATACTGGATTGCAGCCGAGTACGGCGCATAGCTATCGTGTGCGGGCGAAAAGCGCGGATAACGAAAGCGATTGGAGCACGGCGCTCAATAAGATGACAACGCCTGCGAAAGTAACGGGCGTGAGTGTGAAAGCGACCTCCCATACAACGTTGACGGTGAGCTGGCCGGCTGTAGCTGGCGCGGCAGTGTACCGTGTCGAAGTAGACGGTAAGGTGGAGGACAGTTCTACGAACAGCTACACCAAATCGTTATTAATGGCCGCTTCTAGCCACTCGATTCGAGTGCTTGCCGTTAATAGCGGGGGAGAAGGCGAGTGGAGTGATCCCGTTACCGCTATGACATTGCTGCCGGTACCGGCTCAAATCACTGCGGAACCGACTAGCAATGCTATAACTCTTAAATGGGAAGCGGCATACCTGGCGACCGCTTATGAAGTGGAAGTGGACGGGAAGGTCGTTAGCGTCGGAGCGAATCTGACTTATTCGCACACGAAACTCGCATCTAACTCGACTCATAAATATAGGGTACGGGCAAAGAACAGTAATAACTTGAGCAACTGGAGCGATGTACTGAGTATCTCGACTACGATCGGAACTACGACATCGGTGAATGCTGCAGCGACGAGCTCGTCGCTTGCGATTAGTTGGACGGCAGTCAGCGGCGCTGCCAGCTATGAGGTTGAAGTCAACGGCGCAGTAGCTGCGAGTCCGACAACGACAAGTTATTCCCAAAGCGGATTGCCTGCGAATACCGCTTACATCGTTCGTGTTCGAGCGAAATCGAGTGGAAGCACAGGCGACTGGAGCTCGAACTATACGTTCAAAACGTTATTGCCAACGCCGACGGTAACGTTAGGCGCATCGACAGCGAGCCAAATTTCGCTTAGCTGGGCAGCCATTGCAGGAGCAACGAAATATGAGGTTGAAGCAGACGGAGCGTCCTTAGGGGAAGTAACCACGCTTACTTATGCGCATAAAAGTTTGACGGCAAGCAGTTCGCATACGTATCGGGTTCGCGCGAAAAGCGCCGACAATGCGAGTGACTGGAGCGCGGCAGTCAGCAAGTCCACGCTGCCAGCCGCCGTAACGGGTGTCGCCGTTATTCCGACCAGCTCGACGCTGGCGATCAGTTGGACGGCGGCAACGGGAGCAACTGGTTATGATGTCGAAATTAACGGCGTATCGTCTGCGAACGCATCGACAAGCCTTACGAAGACCAATCTGCCAGCGAATACGGATTATACGATCCGGGTACGCGCGAAGAATAGCGCAGGCAGCGGAGGCTGGAGCGCGGCAGTAACGGCGAAAACTTTATTGCCTACGCCTGCAGTAACGGCAGTGTCCTTGAGCACTCAAATGACATTAAGCTGGGCAGCTGTTACCGGAGCGACGGAGTATGAAGTGGAAGTGGACGGCAAAGCCGTCAGTGCAGGTGCAAGCACGACGTATGCATACAAGACCCTCTTGCCGAACACTTCGCACACATACAGAGTGCGGGCGAAGAGCGCCAACAATGCGAGTGACTGGACGGCACTGGTCAACAAGAAAACGGCGCCAGCCAAAACGGTCGGCCTGGCGGCAACGCCATCCAGTTCATCGCTTGCTATAAGTTGGACGGCGTCAGATGGAGCAACCGGGTATGAGGTCGATATTAACGGTACGGTGACGATGAACACAACGACCAGCCTGACGAAGAGCAGTCTGCCGGCGAATACAAGTTACACGATCAAGGTACGCGCGAAGAATAGCGATGGGTACGGGGATTGGAGCGCGTCAGTTACAAAGAAAACCTTATTGGCGACGCCAACTGTAACGTTAGGCGCATCGACAGCGAGCCAAATTCCGCTTAGCTGGGCAGCCATTGCAGGCGCAACGAAATACGAGATTGAAGCGGACGGCGTGTCTGCCGGAGAAGTAACCACGCTTACTTATGCACATAACGGTTTGACGGCAAGCAGTTCGCATACGTATCGGGTTCGCGCGAAGAGCGCCGACAATACGAGCGACTGGAGCACGTCGGTCAGCAAATCGACGACACCGTCTGTCGTAACGGGGCTGAGCGTCATTCCAACCAGCTCGACGCTGGCCATCAGTTGGACGGCCGCAACGGGCGCAACCGGGTACGATGTCGAAATTAACGGCGTATCGTCGCCGAACACGACGACCAGCCTCACGAAGAGCAGTCTGCCAGCGAATACGGATTATTCGATTCGAGTACGCGCGAATAACAGCGCAGGCAGCGGAGGCTGGAGCACGCCAGTTACAACGAAAACTTTGTTAACGACCCCAACAACGGTAACGGCAGTGTCCTTGAGCACTCAAATGACATTAAGCTGGGCAGCTGTTACCGGAGCAACGGAGTATGAAGTGGAAGTGGACGGCAAAGCCGTCAGTGCAGGTGCAAGCACGACTTATGTATATAAGAGCCTCTTGCCGAACACTTCGCACACGTACAGAGTGCGGGCGAAGAGCGCCAACAATGCGAGCGATTGGACAGCACTGGTCAACAAGAAAACGGCGCCAGCCAAAACAGTCGGTCTGGCGGCAACGCCATCCAGCTCGTCGCTCGCTATAAGTTGGACGCAGTCAGATGGAGCTACCGGGTATGAGGTCGATATTAACGGTACGGTGACGACGAACACAACGACCAGTCTGACGAAGAGCAGTCTGCCGGCGAATACGAGTTACACGATCAAGGTACGCGCGAAGAATAGTGAAGGAAACGGGGATTGGAGCGCGGCTGTCACAACGAAAACCTTATTGGCGACACCGGTGTTAAAAACAACGCCAGCAAGCACCCAGAACGTACTGAGTTGGGCAGCTATTGCCGGAGCGACCGGATATGAGGTTGAACTTGATGGTGCGGTGGTCAGTGCAGGAACCAGCACGTCCTATACGCATTCCGGATTGACGCCAAGCACGACGCATACGTACCGGGCGCGGGCGGTGAATGCAGCCAACTCCAGCGCTTGGACGGCGCCGGTCAGCCAATATACGACTCCAGCAGTTGTGACCGGCGTTAACGTAATTCCGACTAGCAACGACATTACGATCAACTGGACGGCGGTTACAGGCGCTTCTTCTGGCTATGATGTAGAGATCGATGGAGTTGTTGTAAGCAGCGCCGCTGCGAGCTACGTGAAGAACGGATTGACTGCCGATACGGATCATTCCGTCCGGGTACGCGCCAAAAACAGCGGCGGAGCGGGCGATTGGAGCGCGTTAATAACGAAGAAAACGATGATGGAGACGCCAGTTGTAACGGCTGTCTCGACCAGCAGCCAGATTACGTTAAGCTGGGCAGCCATTGCCGGGACGACCAAGTACGAGGTCGAGGTAGATGGCGTCGTTAAGAGTAACGGGACCAATATAACGTATGCTCATACGGGAGTGAGTCCAAGTACATCACACACCTATAGAGTACGTTCGACTAATGCAACGAACAGCAGCGCATGGAGTACGGTTGTTAACAAAATGACGCTGCCGGCCGCTGCGGCAGGAGTAAGCGCAGTGCCGACCAGCGATTCCTTAGCTATCACTTGGACGGCGGTTACGGGGGCAACGGGTTACGAGGTCGACGTTAATGGTACGGTTGTTCCAAGTACGGCAACAAGCTATACGAAGAGCGGACTAGCTGCCAATACGAGCTACACCGTTCGAGTACGCGCGAAGAACAGCGAAGGGGCTGGAGCTTGGAGTACGACGGTCACGGCAAGAACCTTGCTTGTAACGCCAACTGTAACGCCAGTTGCGACGGTCAGCCAGATTACGTTAAGCTGGCCGGCGATTACAGGAGCAACCGAGTATGAGATCGAAGTGGACGGCGTGAAGAGCAGCAATGGAACGAGCAGATCCTACGTGCATACGGGTCTTCTGCCAAGCTCGTCTCATACCTATAGCGTACGTGCCAAGAACGCAAGCAATGCCAGCGAATGGACGGCAATCCTTACCCAGTACACGACGCCGGCGGAGGTAACGGGCATTAATGCCATACCTACCAGTACGTCGCTTGTTATTACCTGGCCAACGGTTGCGGGAACGACAGGTTACGAAGTAGAGATTAACGGCACGGCTACGGCTAGTGCTTCAGCGAACTTCACGAAAAATGGGCTAGCGGCCAATACAGCCTACGTGATTCGGGTTCGCGCGAAAAATAACGGAGGCACCGGCATATGGAGCGCGCCGGTCAACGTGAAGACGCAGCTAGTAACGCCGGCCGTAACGGCAGTTTCAGCCAAAGACCGTATGACATTGACTTGGGCGGCCGTTGCGGGCGCAACGGAGTACGAGGTTGAGTTCGACGGTGTAGCTGTTAGTGCAGGAGCGAACACGACGTATACGGCTTCGGGATTATCGCCGAACACGGCACACACTTATCGAGTGCGTGCGTTGACCGCAGGGAACAACAGTGCTTGGACGCCAGGCGCCAGCAAGTACACGACGCCGGTTGCCGTTACAGGCGTTTCGGCTGTGCCGACCAGTTCTTCGATTGCACTTACTTGGCCAGCGGTAGCAGGCGCGACCGGTTACGATGTCGAGGTCAACGGGGCAATTGAACCGGTCACAACGACGAGTTACACGAAGAGCAGTCTCCCTGTCAATACGGATTACACGATCCGGGTACGTGCGAAGAACAGCGGAGGCGAAGGGGAATGGAGCACACCGCTCGCTTCGAAGACGCTGTTAACGACGCCGACGGCAACAGCAGCATCCGCTAGCGGAAAAATTACGTTAAGCTGGTCGGGCGTAACGGGAGCGACCGGTTACGAAGTGGAGGTCGATGGCGGTGCGGTCATCCGCATTGCCAGCACTTCATACAGCCACACTGGCCTAGCGGCGGGCACATTGCACAATTATCGCATACGTGCAATTAATGCGAACAATGCGAGTGAATGGAGCGCAATCATTACGCAAACAGCTAACTAGAGTTGAAGCTCATATATGTTATAGGTCGGCCGTTAATGGCTGACCTATTTTTTTTGAAGTGGAAGATACGATCCGTATCTTTATGAGACCAACGTCTCATTACACCGCATTGTAACTGATATAAAATAAAGAAATAGACAAAAACAAAGAGCTGCTTTCAATTTAGAAAGCGCTTGCAATTGGTGAGGGGCGAATCATTAACAGGAGGATGCCCTATGAGAGCGAGCAAAGTAAACCGGTTATGGATCGTCATGTTGATCGCTGCGCTTGTCGCGGCTTATTTGCCGGTCGTCAGCAGTGCAGCGCCTAATCCTGAACTAGGACCAGCAGAAGCGCACAGCGCGGCAGGAGACCCTTTGTTGAAGGCGCCGGGCAAGAAGCCTTCGGCTGCAGGCGCGCTGCACATCATCGAGCAGGACGGGAAGAAGACGCTTGGCGATAAGGACGGCAATCCCATTCAACTGCGGGGAATGAGCACGCATGGCTTGCAGTGGTTTCCCGAAATTATTAACGACAATGCTTTCGCCGCACTGGCGGACGATTGGAATTCAAACATTATTCGTCTTGCGATGTATGTCGGCGAGGGCGGTTACGCATCGAATCCTGCTCTGAACAAGCAGCGGGTCATGAATGGCATCGATTATGCCATTGCGAACGATCTGTACGTGATCGTCGACTGGCATGTTCATTCGCCGGGCAATCCGAATGCGGATGTGTACAGCGGAGCCATGGACTTCTTCAAGGAAATATCGGAGAAATATCCGAATAATCCGAACCTCGTTTATGAGCTGGCGAACGAGCCAAGCAGCAATGACGGCGGAGTCGCAGGCGGCGGAGTGACGAATGACGCTGCCGGCTGGCAAGCCGTGAAATCGTATGCGGAGCCGATTATTAAGATGCTGCGCGACAGCGGCAACGACAACCTTGTTATCGTCGGCAGTCCGAACTGGAGCCAGCGTCCCGACCTGGCCGCAGACAATCCGATTAACGATGGCAATACGGCGTATACGGTTCATTTCTACACGGGAACACATCAGCCGTCGTCTAACAGCGAAGACCGCGGCAATGTGATGAGCAATGTCCGTTATGCGCTGGAGCATGGCGCCGCTGTCTTCTCGACGGAATGGGGAACGAGCGAAGCAAGCGGCAATAACGGACCTTATCTCGACGAAGCGGACGTATGGCTAAGGTTCCTGAATGAGAACAACATCAGTTGGACGAATTGGTCGCTGACGAATAAGAATGAGACATCGGCAGCATTCATGCCGCTGGAACTGGGCAAGCAGAATGCGACGGATCTGAATCCGGGCGATGATCAGGTATGGGCTCCCCGTGAACTTAGCTTGTCCGGCGAGTACGTTCGGGCGAGGATTAAAGGGATTGCGTATGAACCGATCGACCGGACAGTGAAGGAAAGCTACAATACAGTCATCTGGAATTTCGATGACGGGACGACGCAAGGCTTCGGCGTTAACTCGGATAGTCCTGTTAAGACGGTGACGCTGTCGAACACTAGTAATGGCTTGTCCATTGCCGGCTTAGGAACAGGTAATGATGTGTCCGCCTCGAACTTCTGGGGTAATCCGCGCCTATCGGCTGATGGTACAGCCATCCATCCTAACGTGCTCGGCGCGGAAAAGCTGACGATGGACGTCATTGCGCCGTCGAAGACGACGGTCGCTATTGCAGCGGTTCCGCAGAGCAGCTCTGCTGGCTGGGCGAATCCGAAGCGTGCGGTGCAAGTGACGCCGGAGCAATTCGTGCAGCAAGAGGACGGAAGCTACAAAGCGACGGTGACGATTACGGCTGACGATGCGCCTAATCTGCAGGCGATAGCGTCGCATGCCACCGATAACGTGATGACGAATCTTATTCTGTTCATCGGAACGGCTTCGGGGGCGGATTCGATCGTTCTGGACAACATTGCGGTATCGGGCAACCGTGCCGTCGTAGAGCAGCCGGTCGTCCATGCACCGCTTGGAACGGCAGCGTTGCCTTCCACCTTCGAGGGCGAGGAAGCGACCAGACAAGGCTGGAACTGGGACGGCGGCTCCGGTGTGAAGTCGGCGTTAACGATTGAGCAGGCGAACGGGTCGGGCGCGCTTTCCTGGGAGACGGTCTATCCGGACGTGAAGCCGACCGATGGCTGGGCTTCTGCGCCAAGACTCATCTTGAGCGGCATTAATGCGATGAGAGGCCTGCACGACCGCTTGGCGTTCGATTTCTATATCGATCCGGTTCGGGCAAGCGAAGGGGCAATATCGATTAATCTCGCTTTCGCTCCGCCAGCGCTTGGCTATTGGGCTCAAGCCGCTGCGAATGTGAATGTTCCGCTGGACAAGCTTAATACGCTGCAGCGGACACCAGAAGGATTGTATTATGTGCCGGTATCATTCGATCTGACGAACATTGCAGACAATAAAGTGATCGGGCTGGATACGCTGCTTCGCGATATTACGCTTGTCATGGCGGATGCGGGAAGCAACTTCCAAGGGCGGATGTATGTTGATAACATCCGGTTCGATTCGGTTCCTAGCGCGCCGACAGGGCTGACAGCCGCAGCGGGCAACGGACAGGTTGTATTGAATTGGGATGCTTCCGCAGCAGGCGGACTGACCTACAGCGTAAAGCGCTCGACGGAGCAAGGGGCTTCCTATGCGACGGTAACGTCCAGCGTGTATGGTTCGACGAGCTACACGGATGCGGGTCTTACGAACGGGGTGAAATATTACTACGTCGTAACAGCATCGAATAAGGCAGGAGAGAGCGCGCCTTCCTCCGAAGCATCGGCTACGCCTTACAGCAGTAATGTCTATGTGTCTTCGGCGCCTGCCCCAGCGAACACGGAAGAGGATTGGTTCGACCTGCCTTCCGCTGGAAGCGACGGGGTCGTGAAGGTTGCTGTCGACGGCGCATTCCGTATCCATGCGAATGACGAAGCTCTTGCTGGCGCGAAAGCAGTGGAGTTCACAAGCGGCATGACATCCGTGCGCATTCCGGCTGCAGTTATTCGCCAATTGCAAAGTCTGATAAGCGGGCCGGAGCTTGCCAAAGCGGCAATCGTCCTGCGGATGGCGCCGCTGTCCGCATCCGAGCGGGCAGCTCTGCTGGAGCAGGCGGGTGAAGTGAACGGAGCGGATCTAACGGCAGCAGGAGACATCGTACGCTTCTCGCTTTCGATCGCGGGTGCTGACGGCAAGGAGCATAAGCTGGACGTCTTCGAACAGCCGGCCATGCTGTCGTTCCATGCGCACGCGGCCGATGAACATGCCGTAACCGGCATTTACTACATCGGAGATGACGGCTCGCTGCATTACGTTCGCGGCATGCAAGAGAGCGGCATGATGACCGCAGAAGTGAGCCACTTCAGCGTATACGGTTTATTGAACTTTGCGAAGCCGTTCCAAGACGTCCCTGACGGGCACTGGGCGTCGGATGCAATCAAGAAGCTGACAGCTCAAGGCATCATCCAAGGCGTAGACGAAGGCCGGTTCGCTCCGTCGGCACAAGTGACCCGTGCTCAATTCGCCGTGCTGCTTGCGCGTGCGCTTGGACTGCAGCCGGGAGAGAGTGTACGCTTCAACGACGTCGATCCGTCATCTGCGTATGCTAGTGCAATTGCTGCAGTGACCGAAGCGGGAATCGTGAATGGACGAAGCGAGACGTCGTTCGCTCCGAAAGAAGCGATAACGCGGGAAGAGATTACGGTCATGCTCATGCGTGCTTATGCTTATGAGACAGACCGTACAGACGAGGAGAGCGGACACCACCAATATGCGGATCAATCTTCCATATCAGCTTGGGCGCAGGCTGCGGTGAATGCGGCGCATTCGCTCGGCGTGATTCAAGGGCGCGGCGACAATCTATTCGTGCCGCAGGGAACGGCTACGCGCGCGGAGAGCGCGATGCTCATTGTACGGCTGCTTGACCTTTTAGAAGCATAAAATGAGCTTGTCGGCGGTTCAGCGATGAACCTCTGACAAGCTTTTTTTTGTTTCGGTAGTTCGCTTCAACTGACGGCGCTGACGAACCGGATGGTCCAAGTGATGAACGAGCCGGAAAGCATCGTGAACCATTTCAAAGTATAAGCAAGTTAATAGAACAAGCGTCGAGACGGATAACTCGGCGCTTGTCTTTTTGTGCCGGGGGAGAGTTGGTCTTAGACAAGATGCCGTTCGCATAACGATAAGCATTAGGGCGAATAAAGGGAGCATCCCGCGTCTGAATAGGAGGCAGGAGCCAATGGAGTCGTTCGGAAGAGGCTGTTTATATATTATTGTTGGTATCATTGTGCTAGTGTTGATTGCCTTCTTCATTGGAGGGACGCTTACGATCCCATGGTATATTCTGATCCCGCTTATTATATTGGCTTTCTGGGCGGCGT
Source organism: Paenibacillus kobensis NBRC 15729 (assembly GCF_004000825.1). Lineage (GTDB taxonomy): Bacteria > Bacillota > Bacilli > Paenibacillales > Paenibacillaceae > Paenibacillus_T > Paenibacillus_T kobensis. The sequence continues at coordinate 102,618 of NZ_BILZ01000011.1, forward strand.
CTAAGAGGAGCAAGTGAGCAGCAGGGCGGGGCGCTTTGCGTCTCGCTTCTTTTTCATATACGATGTTAGGAATAGACTGACGTTATGTAATGCGAGAGAGGGACGGGGAAGACGAATGGCCAATAGGGAGAAACAAGCTGCGGTTGAAGTGCATGTGTTGACTGGGTTTCTGGGAAGCGGCAAGACGACGCTCCTGAAGCGTCTGCTGGATGAGTATGAAGCGCAGGGGAAGAAAGCGGCGGTCGTCATGAACGAGATTGGCGACGTTAATTTGGACGGGCTTGAGGTTGAATCGGCTGTGCCGATGGCGGAGATGCTGGGCGGCTGCATCTGTTGTTCGATCCAAGGAGATCTGAGTCTGGAACTGAAGCTGCTGATCGATGAGCATTCGCCGGATGTCGTATTGATCGAAGCGACGGGAGCCGCTAATCCGTTCGAATTGATCGATGGATTGACGGAGACGGCGATGTATACGCACGTCGAGCTGAAATCGGTCATCGCCGTTATCGATGGGCCTGAGCTGCTTGCCCGTAGACGGACCGGCGGGCAGACGTTCCGATTAATGAAGGAACAGATCCGCTGCGGCACGCAGCTGCTGCTTAATAAGTCAGATAAGCTTGCAGGAGACGAGCTGATCGAGGCGGAGCAATTGATCCGCGAATTGAACGGCTATGCGCCGATGATCGCGACGGTTCGCTGCATGGTCGACCGCGACTGGCTCGTTAGTCTGGCAGAATCGGGGGCGGTGCCCGGCAAGCGGTCTGCTGCCGGCAATGGCGGCGGCGGTTCGCAGGATGCTCATGAGCATGACTGCGGGCCGGACTGCGGCCATGACCACTCTCACCACCATCATCACCATACGGAGGCGGGGGCAAATCATTCGCACAGCAGTCATGAACATGTGATGGCGTTGACTTATTATTTGGACGGGCCGGTGGACAGTTATAAGTTCGAGGAGCTGCTGAAATCGCTGCCGGACAACGTATACCGGGCGAAAGGCGTCGTGACGTTCGAAGGCGGCGAGACAGCGAGCCGGTTTCTATTCCAATATGCTTACAAAGAGACCGATTTCATTCGAATAACACCGCAAGGGAAAGTATTCGATGTCGCGGTGTTTATCGGCGAGCATTTCTCCAAGGACGAGCTGCTTCAGCGGCTGAAGCTGTTGAACCTGTCCGAGTAGCGATATGTCTATATCGCACGAGAAGGCTGCATAACAATTGGCAATAAAGCCCATACTAACCGTGATTCCACAACGGGAGGTATGCATATGACATGGAGAAAGCAAGGATTGGCGCTTGGGATAGCCGCTTCGATGCTGCTGACCGCCGTGCCGGTCTTCGCGGCCCCGTCCGCTCCGTCCGGAGCGCCGGAAGCGGATTCGAATCACCAGGCAGAGCAGAGCCAACAGGCAGAAGGCTGGGGCCATGGCCATGGCCGCCACGACGAACGCCATCAGCTCGAACGGCTGCGTTATATCGCGAATTACTTCGGCATTGAGACCGACGGTAAAGACAGCAAGCAGCTGTTCGAAGAAATTAAAGCGGCCAAGAAGGCGAATCCGCAAAAGTGGGAGTCGTTCAAAGCTGAGCACCGCGCCAAATTCGAGGAGCGCCTGAAAGAAGCGGCCCGCTATTTCAACATCCCGACAGAAGGCAAATCGGTTGAACAGTTGCATAAGGAAGTGAAGGCGGCGCGCGAGTTGAATCCGGACAAATGGCGTGCGTTCATTATGGAGAAGCGCGCACAGCATGATGCAAGCAAGCGCGGCAATCTGCCGGAGCAGCCCAAGGACAGCGGCCAGCCGCCGAAGCAGGAGAAGGGAAGCAACGCTTAATGTAAAGTTTACTTGAGCCTTTGCAGACGGACAGATGTTATCTGTTCGGATGCAGAGGCTTTTTTGCTGCATTGACACCATGTCTGGAAGGGACTACCATGAGAAAAATACGAACTTATACATATGGAGGTATTGCGTGTGAATAAAGAAATGCTTTCCGAACGCGTTCGGGTTACGCAACGACGGCTGCGTAAGGAGCTGATCGGCAGCGTGCTGGATGAGTTCGACGGACAGCTGATGGGATTGCCCCAGGACAAGAGGCTGCAAAAATACGCGAAGATGGCGGGGAGTCCGTTTTCGTTTTATCGGGGGAGCGCCTATTTGTTTTATTTCGACGTCAGCCGGGAATGGTTTCCGTACCATACTTCTCCTGAACGGCCGACGTGGATTCAGGGGGATTTGCATTTCGAAAATTTCGGAGCGTTTCGCAGCGAAGACGGCCGGATCGTATATGATGTCAACGATTTCGATGAAGGCTATCTCGGTTCGTATTTGTACGATTTGCTTAGAATGTCGGTCAGCATAGCGTTGGTTTGCCGAACCAAGCAGATCGAGGAGGACGGACAGAAGAATGCGATCACCACGTATTTGGAAGCGTACGCCAATCAGATTCGCCGATTTGCGAAACACAAGGACGACCCGCGTACGCTAGTCTTTGACAAGGACAGGACGTCAGGTCTAATACGCAAGCTGTTGAAAAAGACGGAGAAGCGGTTGGCGTCGCAGTTTTTGGAAGGCGTAACCACATTGACTCGCTCGGCAAGGCGGTTTACGAAGTCGGATGAGATCCGCCCGGTTACGAAGGCAGAGCGCCGACAGCTGGAGGACAGCTGGCAGCATTACTTGGCGTCGCTGGCGACGGGCACCAAACGCCCTGACGGGTACTACGCGATCAAAGACGTTGCGGTGAAGCACGGCTCCGGTACCGCGTCCATTGGATTGGACCGCTATTACGTCCTTATCGAGGGCGAAGGCGGTGCACATGCTTTAGACGATATTATCATCGAGGTGAAAGAAGTACGAGCCCCTGTGCCAGCGTATTTCATGCCTTATAACGAAACTTTCTGGACATATTTCGGCCATCAGGGCAAGCGGGTTATTGCTACGCAGCAGGCCATGCATCATATGGCTGACCCTTATTTAGGTTATTTGACGATGGATGAACGGGATTATTACGTAAGAGAACGGTCTTCTTACAAGAAGCGGCTTAAGGCCGATAAGTTGGCGGAAACAGAGGACTGGATGCCGGTGCTCGATTGTATGGGACGGATCACGGCAAAGCTTCATGCGCGGGCGGATGCGGACATCGAGCACGGGCTGATGCCATACCATAGCGAGGATGAGATTCTTCAGGCCATCGGACCCGATACGGATGCTTTTTGCGATTATATCGCCCATTGGGCCATTTCATACGCACATCAGGTAGAGGAAGATTACGCGTTGTTCACAGAATGGCTCGGCGAGCGGAAAGAAAACCGGCATCAGACCGTCGCTCACAATGAAGCCTAGGAGATACCGGCAGTATCGAAAGAAGCCTCATTCGAGGTTTCTTTTTTTTATTAATTTGATTTATATCGACTATCATGAATATTAATTTAATCTATAATAGTGACCCCATTATAATTAGCTGTAGTGAAGTGCCGTCGGGTAGAGTTCCGCATCCGATGCCAAACCAATTGTTCGATGATGGGAGAGTTGAGGTATGGAGGAAAGTACTGATTTCTTGAATTGGGATAGGACGCAATTAAACAAACATTATGAAGCTCTTAAAGAAAAATATGCGGGGTACAAGCACCAGGCCATGAAATTGGATATGTCCAGAGGTAAACCGTCTCCCGAACAGCTTGAACTTTCCATAAGCATGCTTGATATCGTCACATCCCGTGATCGATTAACCGCAATGGACGGTACGGATTGTCTCAATTATGGAGGCGTCGACGGGATACCCGAAGCGAAACAATGGTTTGCATCAATGCTTGGCGTCCGTTCGAATGAAATCATAATCGGCGGTAATTCAAGCCTGACGATGATGCACGATACGCTCAGCAGAGCGATGCTTCATGGCGTACGCGGCAGCGAGCAGCCGTGGGGAAAGCTTCCGGCCGTTAAATTTCTATGCCCAAGTCCAGGATACGACAGGCATTTCGCGATATGTGAGTTGTTGAACATTGAGATGATTACAGTGGATATGCTTCAGGATGGACCGGATATGGATGCTGTGGAGCAGCTTGTGAGCCAAGACGATACGATCAAAGGAATGTGGTGCGTTCCCAAATACAGCAATCCGGAAGGCATCACTTATTCGGATGAGACGGTTGACCGGCTTGCCAATATGACGACGAAAGCCGCCGATTTCAGAATTTTTTGGGATAACGCTTATGCCGTACATGATTTAACTGACCAACCTGATCATTTGAAAAATATGCTGGATGCCTGTACAGATGCCGGAAATGCTGACCGTGTGTTCATGTTTTGCTCGACTTCCAAGGTTACTTTTCCTGGAGCCGGAGTTGCTGCTATGGCAGCAAGCGTCGACAATGTTAATGCGATTAGGAAACAGCTTGCCGTCCAGACGATCGGTCCTGATAAGATCAACCAACTGAGACATGTCCGGTTTCTCCAAGATCTCGATCATTTGCGCGAACATATGAAACAACATGCGGCTATTCTGAAACCTAAATTTGATTTGGTTCTCAATAAATTGGAGTCGGAGTTAGGCGGGAACAATATTGCGGCTTGGAACAGACCAAACGGAGGATATTTTATTAGTTTGAACACATGGGATGGTTGTGCCAAAGCCGTTGTTCAAATGGCTGCTGAAGCCGGCGTAACCTTGACTGAAGCCGGAGCAACATTCCCTTACGGCAATGATCCGCGTGACCGTAATATTCGAATCGCGCCTTCCTTCCCGTCTCTGAATGAACTGGAGAAATCAATCGAGGTGCTGTGCATTTGTATCCAGTTGGCAAGCATCAATAAAATTTTAACGGCGTAGAAGCAGGCATCCATCCGAGAGGCCTAAACGTATGAAATGAAGAGAGTCCGGCCCAATGGGCAGGACTCTCTTTTTGCGTATGGTCGGGAATCTATATGTTAATCAAGAACGGCAGTCATATGCGCTTTCGTAATCGACCAGTGGGAAGCGGCCCAGTGCTTTTCTTTGTTCTTGAAATAGATGACCTGCGGCGATTCATGCTTCACGCTCAATTCCTCGGCGATCTGGTTGGATACCGGACGGGATTCGATGACCTTAACCAATGTATAATCTACTTCTTGATTAGGCGAACCCGTGAGATAATCTTCATATTCTTTGAGCGCATTCGCGCTTACAGGGCAGGTCGTGCTGTGTTTCAAAATCACTTGACCGCGTTCAGCCGATTTGGCCACTAGTTCATTCCACTCTTCAAGAGTCGTAATCTCATGCCAGTTCATCTTCATACCTTCTTTCATTGGATGGTTTAAGATCTACTTACTAAACAAAAGTAAGGTAATTGAATATTACCATGTTCATATCTTTAGTCAAGTTAACAGGAGACGGGTGGTGCCCTTACGTATTATCTCCTGCAGAGTAGAACCTTATTTAATGGATCTGGTGAGCACATGGAGGCTGCTGCCCTTACGCTTCTTTTTTTGGACATTGTATGGTAAGGTCAGGTAGAGGTCATTGAAGATAGGTTGCAAGATCATTAGCGGCTTAATCATTTATTTTATGGATTCGGAGGATGGATCTCCTATGAACTATGAAGTGATGTACCAAGGCGCATTCGCGCTGCTGAAAGTAAAGCTTGACCGCGGCGAGACCGTGAAAGCGGAAAGCGGTGCGATGGTATCGATGTCTCCGTCGATCGAAGTGTCCGGCACGACTGACGGCGGCATTATGCGCGGTCTTGGCCGAATGCTGAGCGGTGAGACGTTCTTCTTCCAAGAGCTGTCGGCTGCAAGAGGAAGCGGCGAAGTGCTGCTCGCTCCGTCTTCGATGGGCGATGTACAAGCAGTCGAGCTGGATGGCAGCTACCGGCTGCTCGTTCAGAAAGACGGGTTCCTGGCAGGAACGAGCGGCATCGAGGTCAATACGAAAATGCAAAACTTAAGCCGCGGCTTGCTGTCGGGCGAAGGATTTTTTATCGTCGAAATTAGCGGCAGAGGTACGGTGTTCCTGTCTTCCTTCGGCGCGATTCATGCCATCAACCTCGGTCCGGGCGAAGAAATCGTCGTCGATAATGGACATCTGGTCGCTTGGCCTGACTATATGAACTATACGATTGAGAAGGCGTCCAAAGGCTGGATGAACAGCTTGAAGAGCGGCGAAGGACTCGTCTGCCGGTTCCGCGGCGAAGGCGTCGTCCTTATTCAAAGCCGCAATCCCAAAGGCTTCGGCGGCTGGCTGAAAAAGCTGATTCCAGGCGGCGGCGGTGGCGGCGGCGGTTTCTTGTAAGTCGATCAATAGTATATTATAGATTGTTCATTTACACATGACGAAGAACGTCCTGTTAACCCTTATTCGAGGGTGAACAGGACGTTTTTTATTTGTGAGAAGTCAGCTTAGTGCGCAGTTCACACGGTAATATCCATCCCTGATGATACAAGTAAACGTTTGTTGTGAGGACGAGAGGAGGAAGAAAGAATGAATGAGTTTGAGAAGCGGCATGCCGATTGGTTGGAAGGTCACCGAAAGAAAAGAAAAGGTGAGCGTCGAGGACGTCTGGAGCGTGGGCATGGTCACGGTGAGAAGTTGTTCTTGGAGCGGGTGTGGTGGACGATTTTCGGAAATTTAGACGGGCTGCATCCGGAATATGAAGTGGCCGATTGGCGGGGAAGGCCGAGCTTTATTGATCTAGTGTGGATTCGTGGACAGTATAAGTTTGCGTTCGAAATTAAAGGCTATGGCCCTCATGTACAGAACACGGACCGGACTCGTTAACGGAAGGAGCTTAATCGCGAAACATTTTTGACCATATTGGGATATAGAGTGATTGCCATACCTTATGACGATTTGGCTGAGCAGCCCGAACAAACGATTATGTTGATTAAAATGCTGCTGGCTCCGTTTAGTGCGGCGATTGATTCATCAGATGGCAAGTATACCAAGCTTGAACGCGATGTGCTGCTAGTCGCTTCTCGTTGTGATAAGCCGCTTCGTCCCATTGATCTGCTGGAAGTGCTGGGGATTGGTAGGAGAACAGCCGTCGCGACGCTGAAGTCGTTATGCTCGAAGGGGCGGTTTCGGCCTATCCCCGGCAAGTACGGTAAAAGAATTAGGCATTATGCGTTTATTCCATCATCAACAGACCATTGGGGGTTGTTTTGAGCGATTTAGGTGCCGA
>NZ_BILZ01000012.1 GCF_004000825.1 Paenibacillus kobensis NBRC 15729
CTGGCGGAGCCGGCGGACCTGACCCGCGATATTCGGGTCAGATCCGCCGAGCAGGACGACGTCTTCGAGCAGCAGCTTGAAGTCGTCGTCCTGCTGCTGCACGGCGGCCAGCACGAGCGCGAGGCCGCCCTTGGCCAGCTTGTCCGCGTGCCGCTTCCAGATCGCCGGGAACGCTACCGCCTCGACGCGCAGGATGCGGTCCTCGACCTCGAGGAATGCCATCGGCTGCCCTTTGCGCGTCATCATCGGCTTCACGGACACGACCATGACCGGGAAGACGGCCATCGTGCCGTCCGGCTGATCCGCCAGATCGACGAGCCGGTCGACGCCGTGCGGCTCGAGCGCTTCCTCGATCGCATCGATCGGATGACCGGACAAATAGAGGCCGAGCAGTTCCCGCTCCAGCTCCAGCTTCTGCGCCGTCGTGAACGGCTTCACGTCCGGCAGCTCGACCTCCCAGTTAATCACTTCCTCGAAGCCGAACAGGTCGATCTGCAATTCCTCGCGGTCTTTGCGCCACTTCGCTGCCGCATCGACAATCTCGTCGAGCCCGCCGAGCAGCTGCGCCCGGTGGCCCGGCAGCGAATCGGATGCTCCCGCCATGACGAGGGACTCCGTCACCCGCTTGTTGACGACGCGAAGGTCGACGCGGCGGCACATATCGGTAAGGCTGTCATACGGCCGCTCCGCCCGCTCTTTCATGATCGATTCGATCGCCTGCGTGCCCACATTCTTCACCGAGGCCAAGCCGAACCGGATCGCGCCAGCGCTCGGCTTGCCCTTCGACGTCACATTGGCGTCTGCATTCCCATCCTGCTGCCCCGCTCCCAGCGGCGTCGTCCCGTCACCGCCGCCAATACGAGAGCTGCCAGCCGATTCTTCGTGCGCCTCTTCAACTGGTGCAGACCCATACGGCTGTTCGACTGCCGACCCGCTCGTACCACGCTCCACTGCTGCGAGCGCCGCCGATTCTTCGGCCACACGTTTCACTGGCGTAAACGTCACGCCGCTTTCGTTCACATCCGGCGGCAGAACGTCGATGCCCATGCGCCTGCATTCGTCGACATATTCCGCCGTTTTCCGCTGGTTGCCGGTTACCGAAGCCAACATCGAAGCCATGAACGGCACCGGGTAATGCGCCTTCAAATAAGCGGTCTGGAAGGCAAGTACGCCATATGCCGCCGCGTGAGCACGCGGAAAACCGTAATCTGCGAACCGGACAATCATATCGTATACCCGGTTCGCATCGGTTTCCTTATACCCCTGCTTCAGACTTCCTGCGACAAAATGCGCGCGTTCCTCATCCAGCACTTCGCGCTTCTTCTTGGACACGGCACGGCGCAGCAAGTCCGCTTCGCCAAGCGAGAATCCCGCCATCGCCGAGGCGATCTGCATGATCTGCTCTTGGTAAACGATAATGCCGTACGTATCGGACAGAATCGGTTCCAGCGACGGATGCGGATATTCGACCTCGATCAGCCCGTGCTTGCCTTGAATATATTTCGGAATAAACTCCATCGGACCCGGACGGTACAGCGCCAGCACCGAGACGATATCTTCGAACGAAGACGGCTTCATCTCTTTCAGCACACGTCTTACGCCGGTCGACTCCAATTGGAAAATGCCTGTCGTCTCACCGCGCCCCAGCATCTCGTACGTCTGCGGATCGTCGTCGCGGATATGGCGGAAATCGATTTCTCTGCCATACAGCTCCTTCACCCATCGCAGCGTCCGCTCGACGATCGATAAGGTGCGCAATCCGAGAAAATCCATCTTGAGCAGTCCGACCGCTTCCAGGTTCTCCATCGAATACTGCGTCAGCGCCGTACGCTCGGTTCCGGCTTGCAGCGGCACGTAATGCGTCAAAGGCTCCTGTGAAATCACGACTCCCGCGGCGTGCGTCGAGGCGTGGCGGGGCATCCCTTCGACCTTCATCGCCATCTTCAGCAGCGCATCGGTGCGCGGCTGTCGCTCGCAGGCTTCGCGCAGCTCGGAGGTCGTCCGAAGCGCCTCCTCCAGCGTAATGCCAAGCTGATTGGGGATCAGCTTCGCCGCCCGGTCGACTTCGCCGAACGGCACGTTCATCGCACGGCCTACGTCGCGCACAGCTGCGCGTGCGGCCATGGTACCGAACGTAATAATTTGCGCGACATGCTCCTCGCCGTACTTCGCGCTGACGTAAGCGATGACCTCATCGCGCCGCTCGTCGTTGAAGTCGATATCGATATCGGGCATCGATACCCGTTCCGGATTGAGGAACCGCTCGAAGAGCAGCTTGTACTTGAGCGGGTCGACGTCCGTAATGCGCAGCACATAAGCGACGAGACTGCCTGCCGAAGAGCCCCGTCCCGGACCGGTACGGATGCCTCGTTCATGCGCGAACCGGATGAAATCCCACACGATCAGAAAATAATCGCTGTACCCCATCCGGTCAATTACTGCAAGCTCATATTGCAGCCGTTCCAACGCCTCTTCGCTCGGCGTACCTTCGTATCTCGCGTCCAGCCCGTCCTTGCACAGCGCAGCCAGATAAGCAGCGCTTGTCATGCCGGCAGGGACCGGCCGGAACGTCGGCAGCGCCGCACGTCCGAGCGTCAGCTCGAGCCGGCATTTGTCCGCGATCTCTGCCGTATTCGTTATCGCTTCCGGCACATGGCGGAACAGCGCCGCCATCTCGTCGCCGCTCTTCAGATAGAGCTGGTCGCTCGCCATCTTCAGACGGTCTTCGTCGTCGACCGTTTTGCCTGTGCCGATGCAGATGAGCACATCCTGCATCGCCGCGTCCTCCGTACGCAAATAGTGCGCATCGTTCGTCGCCGCAAGCTTGACGCCGATCTCTCGAGCGAGCTCGATCAGCCCGGGCATCACTTTCTTTTGCTCCAAAATGCCGTGGTCTTGAAGCTCAATATAATAATCGCCGCCGAATATCGCCTTATACCGCAGCGCCGCCGCTTTCGCTTCTTCCGGGCGTCCGTGCAGCAGATGCTGCGGCACTTCGCCGCCGAGGCACGAGCTTAAGCAGATGAGCCCTTCCGCATGCTCAGCGAGCGCTTCCATATCGATGCGCGGCTTATAGTGAAGCCCTTCCAGTTGTCCGATCGTAACGAGCTTCATCAGATTGCGGTAGCCGGTCTCGTTCTTCGCCAGCAGAATAAGATGATAGATCGGATTCTCTTTTCTCGTTCCTTTATCGAACCGCGATCCCGCGGTCATATAAACCTCGCAGCCGATTATCGGCCGGATGCCGTTATCCCGGCATGCCTTATAGAACGGGATGGCGCCATACATCACCCCGTGGTCGGTCAGCGCGAGCGAATCCATCCCAAGCTCCGCCGCCCGTTCAGCCAGCTCGCGTATGCGGGCCGCGCCGTCCAGCAAGCTGTATTCGCTGTGCACGTGCAAATGCACGAACCGGTTCCGTCCTTGTTCCGTTACGTTCATCGCCGTCCGTCCCTCCTCCACCGTACCGAATGATACAATACGACTATTTTATCATAATCAAGCCCTCACAGCCCATACAATGTAGCAATGGCCGGACAGGCCGACTAGGGGCTGCGCCGCATGGCGGACAAGTCCACTGCGAACGGGAGGCAGCTTGCCCATGTTGAACAGCATTCTGTCCAAAGCAATCCTCGATTTTCTTATCGCATTCGGTGTCGTCGTCGGCGGCTCGATGCTGGCCGGCATTGGCGCCGTGCTCGTCATGACGCCTCCGTCCATCTCCATGCTCGAGACGGCCGCCAAGCTGAAAATATGGGCGATCGTCGCCGCTGTCGGCGGTTCGATCGATCCGATGCGATACATCGAAAGCAACTTGCTCGAAGGCCATTTCTCGCCCGTTGCCGTGCAGATCTTCTATATTGTCTGCTCCTTCCTCGGCGCGCACGTTGGGACCGAGCTGATCAAAGCGGTCTGCCGAGGCAGTGCGTAGCATGCGGGTGCCACCATTCGAACGGTTCGCTCGCTATGTCAAGTACGGCATGATTCTAATGCTTGGCGGCGTCGTCGGCGCTGCCGTCTATCACTCCATCTACATGAGCAGCTTCGAGAGGGTGACACAACTAAACCATGATTTGCAGGAGCAATTGGAGCAGTACGGGCGGGATATCGAAGGGTTGAACAAATACAAAAACCAGCACACCGTCATCAAAAGCATCGTACCGATCATTCTAAAAGAGGAAGAGCCGCTCAATGAACTCGTCGAAGCGGAGTTGAAGAAACGGTTGAAGGAGGATTTGTCCGTATTCATAGGCACGAGCATCTATCAGATCGACGACAATGCCGAATTCGCAAGCAAGCTGTTGAAGGACAAAATCTATGTCAGCGTACGCGGAGCCGATTACCGCATTACGATACGCACGGTGCTGGTCGCCGACAATGTGCTGCAAGTATGGGTGCGTGCTGTGAAATATGAGAGACCGCCTGCGTAACAACAACGTTACCTCCTTATGCCACGAAAAATAGGCCAACCAGAAATCTCTGGCTGACCTAATCATACGAAAGAGCCCCGAAAGGCTCTTTTTCTATTAACGGCAAGCTGTCGCGATTAACCTATTCTTCATACCGCTGAATAACAATAACCGCATTGTGTCCGCCGAAGCCGAAGGAATTGGATAACCCGGTTCGCAGCGGCGCTTCGAGCGGCTTGGTTGGAACGTTCGTCAATCCGCACTCCGCATCCAACTGCTGCAGATTGGCTGTCGGCGGCACGATGCCGCTGCGCAGCGACTGAATGAGCGCAATCGCCTCAACGCCGCCAGCTGCGCCAAGCATATGGCCGAGCATCGATTTGTTCGCCGTAACCGGAATGCGGGCGGCATGCTCGCCGAACAGACGGATGATCGCCTGCCCTTCCGAACGGTCGCCGACCCCTGTGCTCGTTGCATGGGCGCTGATGACGTCGACTTCGGACGGCTGAATGCCCGCATCGGCCAGCGCCGTACGCATCGCCTTCTGCGCCCCCTCGCCTTCCGGATGCGTCGCTACGACGTGATAAGCATCCGAGCTTGCGCCGTACCCGGTCACCTCGGCGTATATCCGAGCTTCTCTACGTCTTGCATGCGCCAACGATTCCAGAACGACGATACCGGCTCCTTCTGCCATAACGAAGCCGTCGCGGTCGGCATCGAACGGCCGGCTCGCCCGCGTCGGATCGTCGTTGCGCGTTGACAATGCATGCGCATTGCCGAAGCTTGCCAGCGATATCTCGGTTATGGTCGCTTCTGCGCCGCCTGCGATTACGACATCGGCGATGCCGAGCCGGATGAGTCTCATCGCTTCGCCGATCGACGTATTGCCGATCGAGCATGCCGTCACGGGAGCCAGAGTTGGTCCCGTAGCGCCGAACCGGATGCTGATGGTGGCAGCCGCCATATTCGCAATCAGCATCGGCACGAGCATCGGGCTTACTCTGTCCGGCCCGCGCTCACGCAATATGCCATCCTGCTCGAGCAAAGTATTCAGACCGCCGATGCCCGACCCGACGTATACGCCGACCCGGTCACGGTCTATCTCGTCCAACTTCAGTCCCGAATCATCGATCGCTTGTTCCGCCGCTGCCACTGCGAACTGAACGAAACGGTCCATTTTGCGAGCTTCCTTCCGGCCGAACCGGCCCTCCGCATCGAACGAGCCGACAACACCCGCAATTTGCGTCTTGAGCTTATCTGTATATGGCGCATCCACGCGCGCAATGCCCGAATCCCCATTCAGCATTCGGCTCCACATCTCTTCTACTTTATTGCCAAGAGGCGAAATGACGCCCATGCCTGTTACGACGACACGTTCCATATCGGCCTACACTCCTTGTGCGCGCTTCGCCGTCCGCCGCCTATTACGGATTCATGTTCGGAACCGGGCGGCCATCGGACTGCTGCGCTTCATTTTTAGTACCTGGTATTAAACATGTTCCCACAGTCTGTATCCTATTACAAGTTGTTGTTTATCCTAGTATAATGGGTACTATGAAATAGCATTCAACGGAAAATCATATACCGCTTTGAACGAAGAAAGTGAGGTTTCGACCCAATGAACCAGAGCGCGAGACTCGCGGCGTTGTCGACTTTCCTAAAGACGCAGCGCTCCAAAATATCGCCGGAATCGGCTGGCCTGCCAGCCGGCACACGCAGACGGACGCCCGGACTGCGGCGGGAGGAAGTCGCTGCGATTGCAGGTGTCAGCACGACTTGGTATACGTGGCTGGAGCAAGGACGCGACATACAGGCGTCGCCCGCCGTTCTGGATGCAATTGCCTCCGCATTGCGGCTGACACATGATGAGCGAAACTATTTGTACGATCTTGCGCTGGAGAGCAGTTCGTTAGCGGGCAGTTCGGCTGTCGAGCAGAATCCTTACACACAAGACGATATCAGTCCGCCCCTTCGCAAAATTTTGCAGGAGCTGCGCCAGTGCCCTTCCATCGTCTCGGACCGCCGCTGCCAGATCGTCGGATGGAACGAGGCTGCCTCGCATGTCTTTCTGGACTTCTCGCAAGTGCCTGAGGAAGAGCGGAACATGATCAGGGTGCTGTTCACCCGGCAGGAGCTTAGAAGACTTGCCGTCAACTGGAAGGAATTCGCCAGCGGCTACCTGTCGATCTTCCGCGCGTATTACGGTCAATATGTCGAAGACAATTGGTACGATCGGTTTCTGAAGGAGATGACGGAGCTGCATCCCGATTTTCAGGAGCTGTGGGAGCACAGCCAGGTAAGCACGGCGCCTGAAGTCGTCTTGGAGTTCCGGCATGCAAAGGCGGGCAAGATGTTGTTCCATCTTACTTCGCTTCAACTGCAGGGCGGGTCCGATCTGCGGTGCAGCATTTACACGCCAGCACCGGAGAGCTCGACAGAGGCGAAGCTGGTGAAGTTGATGGGGCCTGCACGGGGTGCGACCCTCTAACGTAGCTAACGGGCTTCCTGTACTATCCCATTTCAATCCACGCACCCACACGTGGTGCGACTCTTAGCGTCAACGGGCTCGGCGCCAAGCCGATCAAATTTCAATCCACGCTCCTACATGGGGTGCGACGCCTGATAGACCGGATCGGAGTTAGGGTCGTACGAATTTCAATCCACGCACCCACATGGGGTGCGTCACTTCGTGCTTTTGTACGCTTCCCCGAAGGCTTCCGTCATTTCAATCCACGCACCCGTATGGGGTGCGACATATCCATGTATCCGCTTGCCGGGATTGGCTTCATATTTCAATCCACGCACCCGCATGAGGTGCGACACAGATCAGGTACTCGAAGTCGTACTAGCGCGTATTCCAATCCACGCACCCGCATGGGGTGCGACTTCGAGTTGGTGGACGGAACAAACATGTTTTTCGGATTTCAATCCACGCACCCGCATGGGGTGCGACTATAAATCCGGTCTTTCCATAAACACGGTCAGCGATTTCAATCCACGCACCCGCATGGGGTGCGACAGGTAGTTGCACCGCAGATCGGAGTGTCGGTTGAGATTTCAATCCACGCACCCGCATGGGGTGCGACAGGCGAGACGCAAGCGAGCATCCTTCGCTCATGATTTCAATCCACGCACCCGCATGGGGTGCGACCAGTACATCTACACTGCGCTCCAGCTGCAAGAACATTTCAATCCACGCACCCGCATAGGGTGCGACGTGTGGTGATCTAACTTTAAGTGACTGCTTCCGCATTTCAATCCACGCACCCGCATGGGGTGCGACGTACTCTTCAACGGCTGCTATTAGGTCAGATTGATTATTTCAATCCACGCACCCGCATGGGGTGCGACGACTTTGAACCGTTCGATACTGATTGGCAGATTAACATTTCAATCCACGCACCCGCATGTGGTGCGACATTATGGTTTTGCGGCGAATGCCGCCATCGAGTCATTTCAATCCACGCACCCGCATGGGGTGCGACTCGCATGTTTCTTGCGCCCAACAACCGTTATCCAAATTTCAATCCACGCACCCGCATGGGGTGCGACTGGACAGTCCGACTCGCACTGGTGCCACGGATCGAATTTCAATCCACGCACCCGCATGGGGTGCGACCAGGCTCAAAACGTGATGGACTTTGTGCTGTATCATTTCAATCCACGCACCCGCATGGGGTGCGACCTCGTTTACTACAGCCAGGAAGACTCGCGCTGGCGATTTCAATCCACGCACCCGTATGGGGTGCGACTCCGTTCGGGGAAGCACTCATCAGGGTACATCAATTTCAATCCACGCACCCGCATGGGGTGCGACGAAATAGACGCTGTTTGGATCCGCCAGGAGCTGGTATTTCAATCCACGCACCCGCATGGGGTGCGACGTTCCACCAACGAATTCGTAAAGGTTGGACTGAGATTTCAATCCACGCACCCGCATGGGGTGCGACCCAATCTACCGATGTGATATTCCCATCATCAAAAATTTCAATCCACGCACCCGCATGGGGTGCGACGATTTCTGGTCGTGAATTCGATTAATCATGGTTAATTTCAATCCACGCACCCGCATGGGGTGCGACATGGTTGCAATTAATGATCAGACAATACGGATTGATTTCAATCCACGCACCCGCATGGGGTGCGACGTGCAGCTGCTCGAGACGACAAAGCTGTCCGAGACAATTTCAATCCACGCACCCGCATGGGGTGCGACGGAATGGACTAGGACGGAAATGCGATTTAAGAAAATTTCAATCCACGCACCCGCATGGGGTGCGACAAGCTGACATTCCCTGAGGGGCCGGCAGTAACCAATTTCAATCCACGCACCCGCATGGGGTGCGACCCCATCAAAGCCGCTGAATATTCACCTCCGGTACGCTATTTCAATCCACGCACCCGCATGGGGTGCGACACTGATCTCTTTAACCTTTCGAGCGTTTATCTGCGATTTCAATCCACGCACCCGCATGGGGTGCGACTAGTCAGCGGGCTCGATTGTCGTTTTCAAAAGGATTTCAATCCACGCACCCGCATGGGGTGCGACGTTATATTGGCCATTACGTGGGGCCTGTTCATCAAATTTCAATCCACGCACCCGCATGGGGTGCGACGCGAACAGCGAATCCGTTTCTTGCCGCAAGTCTTATTTCAATCCACGCACCCGCATGGGGTGCGACGGCTTCTCAATCCGGTTCGCGCTGCTGGACAATGATTTCAATCCACGCACCCGCATGGGGTGCGACAGTGCGGATCCGGACGACGAAGCAGAGGCACAAGACATTTCAATCCACGCACCCGCATGGGGTGCGACTAACCTCGACGGTTTCGGCGTAAGCAGTCGTGTAAATTTCAATCCACGCACCCGCATGGGGTGCGACCGAGATTAAGCCCGCTGTCCGCAAGGCCCTACATATTTCAATCCACGCACCCGCATGGGGTGCGACATTTGATAACCAACGATAAGTCAGAAGAGAAGGGAATTTCAATCCACGCACCCGCATGGGGTGCGACGAATAGTCGCCCAAGCTTGACCGCCACTTGAAGGATTTCAATCCACGCACCCGCATGGGGTGCGACGCCCTTAAACTTATAGATACATTCTTCTGTTTCATTTCAATCCACGCACCCGCATGGGGTGCGACACGTCGGCATCTGGCCGCTGCATAGAGAGTATGAGATTTCAATCCACGCACCCGCATGGGGTGCGACTATTGTTACTGGCCCCGTACCAGCGACCTTAAGCCATTTCAATCCACGCACCCGCATGGGGTGCGACGGGTTTATGCAAAGTTACAAGGGCTAATTAAAGACATTTCAATCCACGCACCCGCATGGGGTGCGACTGCTTCATGACGTCCGCAATCACCAACAGTTTGCATTTCAATCCACGCACCCGCATGGGGTGCGACGGTACAGAAACAACTTGTGGTAAGCACCCTCCAATTTCAATCCACGCACCCGCATGGGGTGCGACTAAAAGAGGTTAGATTGATCGAACAGAAAATAAACATTTCAATCCACGCACCCGCATGGGGTGCGACAGAGCATCCGTCACAGTTGCCAGCGATGGTGGATCATTTCAATCCACGCACCCGCATGGGGTGCGACGGCAACGGCGGCAACGGCGGCGTGGTTAACCCGTGATTTCAATCCACGCACCCGCATGGGGTGCGACCATGTACTGGACATTTCCAAGGAGAAATTGAGCATTTCAATCCACGCACCCGCATGGGGTGCGACCATCTCCATCGTAGACGACCCGGTAAAGGATGCGATTTCAATCCACGCACCCGCATGGGGTGCGACAAGGGCGTGGGGCGGCCAGAGGTTAGGACAGAGATTTCAATCCACGCACCCGCATGGGGTGCGACGTCAGCGAGGGTGATCCCTATCCAACCGTTGATAATTTCAATCCACGCACCCGCATGGGGTGCGACGGCACAGCCAAGTACAAGACGGCGATTGACTATCTATTTCAATCCACGCACCCGCATGGGGTGCGACCCCGATCTATCGGCAAGTGCCGGTCAATGCCAGTCAATTTCAATCCACGCACCCGCATGGGGTGCGACTCCACCTGAGCATGCATGAGCAAACCCCATCACATATTTCAATCCACGCACCCGCATGGGGTGCGACGCCACCGCCTATTCTGTGTTTCTCAAGCACAAGGATTTCAATCCACGCACCCGCATGGGGTGCGACGGTTCACGTATTCGGACTCTGCAAAATTGCTGAGTCATTTCAATCCACGCACCCGCATGGGGTGCGACCACGACCGTTTCGCGTTCCTTCTGGCCGTAATCACATTTCAATCCACGCACCCGCATGGGGTGCGACATGAGTTTCTTATAGGTATCAACGTTTGTGTTTTTATTTCAATCCACGCACCCGCATGGGGTGCGACAAGTCCCGGCGATTAAGCCAGTACCGTAGTTTGATTTCAATCCACGCACCCGCATGGGGTGCGACAATGCATCTAAGTCGTCTTTGTCCGTGGCGATATTATTTCAATCCACGCACCCGCATGGGGTGCGACTTCTTCGGTCGGGCCAGTATTTTCGTCCTGGTCAATTTCAATCCACGCACCCGCATGGGGTGCGACGATCTGTCCGCGTTGTGGGCGAGAGCTCGTATGGCTATTTCAATCCACGCACCCGCATGGGGTGCGACTGCCGTTACACCGATTAGCTGGCCTTCGTAAACCATTTCAATCCACGCACCCGCATGGGGTGCGACGCCAGTCGTCTTCGATTCCACGGCCTACGACAAAATTTCAATCCACGCACCCGCATGGGGTGCGACCGTTGACGCCGAATTAGCTCAAATTGAGCTAGAATTTCAATCCACGCACCCGCATGGGGTGCGACTAACTGGTCAACGTGTATACACGATAACCGATGAAGAATTTCAATCCACGCACCCGCATGGGGTGCGACAAACGCAAGATTGGCGGCACGCAATGCACGATTTTATTTCAATCCACGCACCCGCATGGGGTGCGACTCTACATCATGCGTTCCACATAGCTCTTCAAATGTTATTTCAATCCACGCACCCGCATGGGGTGCGACCGATTTCGGATCGATCAACAACCAATCAATGACATTTCAATCCACGCACCCGCATGGGGTGCGACAAGACGATTATGCTCGGTCTCATGCAAGCGGTGCCATTTCAATCCACGCACCCGCATGGGGTGCGACCCAATTCGCTTTCTAGTAATTCGTCTGCACCTCCAATTTCAATCCACGCACCCGCATGGGGTGCGACAATAGCTTCTTACATAGTGGGATCAGTCCATTAATTTCAATCCACGCACCCGCATGGGGTGCGACGATTTTTAACCCGTACGTAATCAACCGTTCAACAATTTCAATCCACGCACCCGCATGGGGTGCGACCCAAAGCTTACGTAATAGGGCGTTCAAAATGAGATTTCAATCCACGCACCCGCATGGGGTGCGACACGGACGGGCCGGATTAAAGAGCGTGATGAATGGGCATTTCAATCCACGCACCCGCATGGGGTGCGACTCGTTTAACGCGTTTCGTTATGGATATATTAAAATTTCAATCCACGCACCCGCATGGGGTGCGACACGGGCCTGGCTACCGTTGGAGGGGCAGCCGATAATTTCAATCCACGCACCCGCATGGGGTGCGACCCGGACGTGATTAATGACCTACGAACGCTGCAGGAATTTCAATCCACGCACCCGCATGGGGTGCGACCATATTCTCACCTTCCCCAATTCAACAGAGCGGACATTTCAATCCACGCACCCGCATGGGGTGCGACGGACCAGATGAGTTCGTGTTATCCATAAAATCACGATTTCAATCCACGCACCCGCATGGGGTGCGACGGGAAGACGGCTACTGCAGCAAAGTGGGCTTATAAATTTCAATCCACGCACCCGCATGGGGTGCGACGGACAACGTTCTTCAGGCATATCGTATGAAAAAAATTTCAATCCACGCACCCGCATGGGGTGCGACAGCGATTTTAAGCAACAACAGGCCAAAAATCGTTAAATTTTTATTACAACAACAACCTCACAGCATAGAAAAGCGTTATAGCGTTAGTCTAAATGGAAATTGTTGATAGATATTTCGGTGCGAATGCCCCTGGGAAAGTATGTGAGCTGTACATTCGCACCATCGGTTCGCACTACAAGATTAAAGGTGCTTCAAGATCAAGAGATGATTTCAAACCGTGATGCTCTACCTTCGTCTTGTGCTTATTGCCAAGCTGATAAAATCGGAGGCTATCCTGTTGCGGGTCAATGATATCAAGGAGTTTAAACTTTAATGCGGCGAATTGGGCGGAGTCCACAATGCATTCAAATACCGAGTTTTGCACACGCTGTCCGTAGTTTTGGCAAATCTTCGATACCTGACGTAATCTGCGCTGGCCTTCACTACTTACTGTGCTTACATCATAAGTAACTAACACGAGCACTTTCTTCACCTACTTCCATAAGAAAGGAGGATACTCATCTAGATCATTTCGCAAATAACGTGCTAACAATAATGCTTGTGCATGCGGAACAAGTCCCCAAGATATCTTCTCCCCTAAATAAGGATGCGTAATTTGCTCCTGTTTCCTTTCTTGCCATGCTGCAAGGAACTTCTTTCTAGCACTATCCGTCAACAAAACAGCACCATTTTCTTTCTTCACCAAATCATCCTTGCTCACAGCCTTCTTATTGATCAAAGACAATACAAATCGGTCAGCCATCACGCCACGAAGTTCTTCCATCACATCAAGAGCAAGCGATGCTCGGCCCGGCCTATCGCGATGCATAAACCCTACATAAGCATCCAAGCCTACACCTTCAAGTGCGGCCGCAACATCATTCGCTAATAAGGAATATGCAAACGATAATAACGCATTTACATTATCCAGCGGCGGCCGTCGAGACCGGACCTGATAATAGAAGTCGTCTTTCTGCTGTAAAATCATATCATTCAACAATCGGTTATACGTTGCCGCCGCTTGTCCTTCCAGACCCCTTAATCGAGATAAATCCTCACACTTTCGTACCTCTTGCATTAGTGCCGTTAATTGTTGTGAAGCGGTTTTGAATCTTTCTACTTCGATTCTCATCGGATAATCGCGCGTCATCCTCTCAATTATCCATTTATGATTGTATAGTTTCCCCACGATAAAATTCCGTGCAATGATCGCTGATTGCATCTCATCTGCAGAAATCGCATACTGCTTCTTGCGAAGCACCACATTTCCATTGCTCTTACCGATGACTCTTGCCAGAAACCTTCCGGTGATTGTGTAGAAGACGATAGAAATATTGCGTTCTGCGCAGTATCCCATCAACGCCGGACTAGCTCCTGTATAACCGAACGAAACAATCGACTGCAGATTATGAAGTGGGACTCTTCCGAGTCGCTCATCGTCTTTCAGAACGACAACATTGTCTCCGTCTAACGATAAATAGACGTCCGATTGAGTAATATATAGCGTATTGAGCAATTTCTTCATTCGTTTATTTTCCCTTCAACATAGCTTCGAACGGTCCGCTTGTTCATAAGCTCAGGCAAACAAATCGGTTGAAGAGAACAACTGCGACAGGCTGGACTGCTCTTCACTCGGGGAGTATGTCTACGGTTGTA
Source organism: Paenibacillus kobensis NBRC 15729 (assembly GCF_004000825.1). Taxonomy (GTDB): domain Bacteria; phylum Bacillota; class Bacilli; order Paenibacillales; family Paenibacillaceae; genus Paenibacillus_T; species Paenibacillus_T kobensis. Next base: position 14,052 of record NZ_BILZ01000012.1, read on the forward strand.
CAGGTCTAGCATCTCAGCAAATATCGTTCTCACTCTATATTTCAAATCTGCTGTCAATTGCACTTCGATTCGATGTCTGATTTCATGATAGTAGATAAACCCGACATCCACGTTGCAAAGCAGCATTTCCTCTAGGCAAATCGCCTGCGCGGTTAGTTGCATCACATCCTCGTCCTGCTTCTTAGGTTTGCCTCGCTTATACTCAACCGGATACGGAGTATACTTATCATCCGCCCCATTGATAACAACGCCATCCTCGCTACGAACAAACTCTACCACATCACATATGCCCGATATTTGCAGACTTTCAGACTTCACAGGCATCGCACGAACAATAAGCTTGTCTCCGCGTTTTTCTCGAAGGAACGGCTGATCCGCTTTATTATGCAAATAGTCGCCTTCAATGGTCCTCACATTGTCAGCCCACTGTTGCTCAATATGAATAAGTGCCCATTGCCGCTTGCAAAACTGATAGTGCTGAATACCGGAAAGCATCAAATAATCGTCATCTTCATTAACGACCATCGAATATCGTGACTTTCAATCCATCAAGCGGCTCAACGCTAAAGGTATAATCTTCGTACTGTTTAGCTTCATCCGTGTTTTTTGTAATTTTAAGAGAGCGATGGACTTTGGCGGAGGAATATTGGCCAAGCTTGGAGCTATGCTCCCACCAATAGACTTGGTGAACTTCCATGCTGCCTTCCGGACGAGCCGAAGATGCATCATTCTCGAACAACGAGACGAGAGCCTGTTTAATCAGTTCCGCATCTGCACCCGAGAATCCGGTTTTCTCTGCTAATTGCGTGTTAATGCTTCCATAAAATACGAATACACCTGAATCAACACGATGCTTCATGCCCATCGTATCCGATCCTCTCGATGCGCCTGGCTCTGAATTGACACTCTTCGTAATCTGCGTGCTCGTAATATCGATCGGATCAAGGCTCGTCGCCGTATGTATCGATACCGGCCCTCTTACGCCAACCGATACGCCTGAACCTTTACTATCTGACTTGAATGCGAATACTTGGCCGAAGCTGCGCACATCGATCCACTCCCGGCATGCGATGCTGGCGAATTCGTCGCTGGAGCCATTTTTCGACTTCAATATTTTTTCCAATTCCGCATTGGCATCCGCACGTTCCCTTAAGCTTCCATATGTATCCGATTTGCGATCGTTGGATTGAACGAAGATGGATTCTCCCATGTCCTGAAGACGATTACGAATCTTGCGTTTTAGTGCCACGTCCGAAATTTCCCCGTAGCCATCGTAGTTTTGCCGCGGACGATTGCCATTGAGGGGGTCTCCATTCGGATTAGCCTTCGATACAGACAGAACAACAGCAAAATCAATTTTATGATCTAATATCGTCATACCCGATCTCTCCCTTAAGATTGAATTGGCTCTTCGGCCGAGTCACTATCATCCTTGCCGCTGTTGCTACCATTGTTTTTCTTCTTCTGGTATAGCTCATGACGCTGGCTATAAAAACCTAATAAATACAAGCCCGATAACGGTTTATCATTGAACTGCTCAGGCAATATGCGAGAGCCGATCTCGTCAATGATTTTAGACCAGCGGGTAGCTTCTGTTCCAAGCTTCATTTGATAGGGCTGCAAACAAGCCTGTATTATTGTCCAAGTTCGAGCCGGATGCTTGGGGAACATGTTCATATACCGAATTGCATTGCTCGCTCGGGTCTCATCGCCCAGAGCCCGTCTCTCCAGAACGTCCGCTACAGCCAACAGACGTCCAAACAAATAGCTGCGGTCATTGTTGTCATGATCTAACGCCACACCTAATCCCTCCTCACGTTTGTTCAATAAAGCACATGCTATACCTAGCGTTTTCTCCCACTCCCACTTATCCAGCGCGATCGGATTCGATGCGCGACGAGTGAGACTAGTGACGATATCTTCCGGAACGTTCCGCCCGTCGACAATGCAAGGCAACATGCGTTCCATGAGTCCTTTAATAACCTCGTTGCTTGCGTTAGGCCCGTAAGCCGCGTAAGCGATATCCTTCGTGGCGGGAGCACCATAAAATAATACCGGCTTACCTTGTTCATCCTTACGATAGCGGTGTAACCATACACATGTAGAATGCCATTCGATCAGCTTGTCCAAGTACAGCTCCAAATTCATATTCCGGTAATAGAGCACCGCCATCCGCCCGGTCGTGGCCGAATCGAGAACAAGAACGTTCGCCTTCGCATGAGCAGAATCCGCAATTCGGCTACGATAGCCTTCAAGCGCCTTAGCGTACTCTCTTGCAAGCTCTCGTTTGGTATACGATACTCGCCGTTCGTTCTCTACCGCCCCGTCAGGATCGAGTGAATACGAATCCTCATTAGGACCCGGTACGTCGATCACATCGTTCCCCCATATTAGAAACACTCGACCATCAATGATTTTGCCTTGACGATTAATAAGCCATTTCAATGCATTGTGGGCTTTCTGGGACACTTCGTAGCTAATTCGAGCGACATCGTTGCTGTCCTTGAATCGGCCCCGATACGTGAACCCGCTGGAATCGTTAGCCGATATTAGCTTGGCTTTGTCCCCGGCATTACGAATCTTGTTCGCATGCTTGTCCGTTGCAGGAACCATTGTTCCCGTGACATAACAGATATCTTCTTCCCCCAGCTTCCTGCTGTAAAATTGGATGAAAGAGTTGTACATTTCCTTGTCTTCCCACACCTTTGTTGCAACCCCGTTCAGGTCGTACACGGTAAACCTTACAAACGCGCTTGTTTGGTCCGCGCTGACAACCGAGAAGATAGCAGGCTTTGCCCCCGATTTCGTCCATTTGTTCAGCAATCGCTGTTGCTCGTCCAGATGAAGAACGTTATCGTTTACGAGATCCCGTATCAAACTACCTTTCTTAAGATAACGATAAATGCTTCTGACCTTGTCCTCCGCATAGGGAGAGTTAGCCCATTCCTCAAGCTGACTGATATAATGTGGGAACGGTTCTTCCTTCTTAATCTCCCCGCCGAAAGCTGCATAATCACCGGCAACGTAGCTAAGCTTATCGTGCAGAGGGTAAGGTGCGATCTTCGATCCCGCCCGGCTCGCGGAGTCTTCCGTACATGGGATCAGCGTATTGGCTTCATTCTTATCCTCGATAACCGAAGCCGAATGATACTGCCCATCTTCTGTTATGTATACTTCTATGTGTGCAGTTTGTGTAGTGTGAGAGACAGGGAGCAGCGTATACTCCTGATCGTTATGCTTTTTCTCGATCTTCCCGACAAGATCCAGGTTTGCTTCATACGTTTCGTACAGATTCAACAACCAGCTCATGGATTCCCCCCCTCTTCCAACTGCATGAACAGATCTTCAACCGATTGAACATTGGTATGGTCAAAATGCTTCGGTGCCATCTCTGAAATGATTCGAACCTGCGGACATTTCTCCGGACAAATAAACTCGATGACGCCATTTTTCATAACTGGCCTCCATAAACGAACTTCGAGCTGATTTCTCCCTGTTTCGTCGGGATAATTCAACCCATGTACCATGTTGCCGAAGTGAATTTCACCTTCGTAGTTGTCGTAAAATCCTGCGCCTTCACCAAATACACAGGGCTCCACGTACGCCTGGCATTCCCTTGCCCCGAGGAAAATGTCTCTTCGCCCGCCTGCCTTGAGCGAACGCTGCATGATGCTATAGTGCTTATTTTCGTTCCGGTCGTGGGCCAAATCAGGTCGATTATGGTTGAAAACGAAATGACCCTTTACTTGATAACGAGGGGAGCGCAAATAAGTGTAATTAGCTAGAGTATTTCCACCTCCGTAATCCATCGGCCGGATGCCTTTCGACTCCATTCGGATCGGATTCATAATGCGGACCGCATCCACAACCATGATGAGAGTCGGCTTCCAGTAAACGCTTTCAAGAATACCTTTCAGCGCCTGGTATGTCGGAACCTGATAGGAAAGCTTCTCTCCTCCGAGCTTCGTGAGCGGATCAGTAAAGAGCGCGTATTCACCATAAACCTCGAATTCTATTGCATTTCTCATCGTCTCACCCCCTATCCTTAATTGTAAAATATTACTTCCTAATCTTACATCATCCAATTGAATGCGGTCAATAGTTTTTCTTATTTGAAACATTATATGAACTACACAAAATAATCACAGTTTTAATTAACAGTTTCTTCAATGGTGTGATATATTTAAGGTCGCTGGTTTATCTGGCGTGGATTGAAAGATATAGTGTTTGAAATCAAATAATGGAGAGAAGCCTATCTGCTCGCAGATAGGCTTCTGTTCTTTACTAATACATACTTAAGTCGAATCGGCTGTCATTATTAAGGTTTAACCCGAACTCGTTGCTATATGCCGATTCCGTCAACACTAGTATTTTACCGTTCGATAAGCAGGTGATTCCGCCATTCCGATCGAGTTGTTCGCGTTCATATCGAAACAGATTGATCGTATACTGCTGTGCTTGACGCAGCAGCCGGGTCAAATCGTCTACTGCTTCTGCCCCGTTCAATTCGGCAATCAGCTCTTTCCCCTTGTCGCCATATGGAACAAGCACCGCTGTTGTGGCGCTATCAATCACTTCAAAGTACTCCGCAGCTGTACGATAACTATTCAACAAGAATAATGGCAGCCTTTGCCCATCGTATCGTTGCAAATAGCCATTGAAGTATTCATTCTGCCTTGGTGCGGCAGTCAACAGTTGCGTTATATCGATTTCCAAACTGCGAACAAAATAGTTCAGGCTTGTTTTAAACTCAGCGTAGAACCTCTTAAAGTATAGTTCCATCGCAGATGCGGACAATAGGTTCCCGTCATGCAGCTTCTCATTCTGCTTCATATCCCGCAAAATTTGCTTCGCTAGTTTCTTGCCGGCTTGAATCTCACGAAGATGCTTTAAATTCTCTCCCTCATGATCGATCACATAAACCTTCTGTGGTATTTCGTATTTACCGTGACGATTGCATCGCCCAGCAGCTTGTGCGATCGAATCCAGTCCAGCGAGCGACCGAATCACGCAATCGAAGCTTACATCAACTCCCGCCTCGATTAGCTGTGTACTAATGCACACCACTCGCTCTTCCCGATCTAGATGACCGCGTATTTGCCCCAAAATATCGGAACGGTGAGCGGCACACATGGACGTGCTCAAGTGATAAGTCGGAACTTGGCAATCCTCCAGCAGACGGTATAGCTCCTTCACCACGCTCTTCGTATTTAATACGACAAGAATACTGCGAACCTCATCCAGTTTGTTTAAGACAAACGCTGCAAGCTCGTTCGAATTGAACGTTTCATCCGATGCCCGGTCGACGATCTCCACTCGTTTGAATGCATTAATTATCGAATCCAGATCAGCTATTATCTCGGCATCGCTTGCCTTATGCAGCTTATATTCCACCGATTCCAATGCTGGCTGCGTTGCTGTACACAAAATCAAACTGGACTTGCAATATGTTGTCAAAAAGTTGAGTGCAAGATTAAATAAAGACACACAAGAAACAGGGACCTTCTGAACCTCGTCGAAAATAATGACCGCTTCACTCAAATTATGAAGCCTGCGGATGTTTCGGCTCCCTTTTGCATAGAACACGTTCAGGAACTGAACCATCGTCGTAAATATGATAGGCGAATCCCAATTATCTCTCGCCAACTTCAACTTCATCTTCTTATCGATCAAGCCGTCCTCGTACTCGTCGTCATCCCTCTCGTCATCAATGACGTTCGAATGATGCTCCAGGATATATTCGGGATGCTCCGCATCCATTAAAATATTGCGTATTACTTCTGCATTCTGCTCAATGATTGTCGTATACGGAACTACATAAATGATCCTTTTCTTGCCCTTGTCAATTGCATGCTTGAGTCCATATCTTAAACTCGCTAATGTTTTGCCCCCGCCGGTCGGAATAGACAGGGTGTAGATTCCCGATGACTTGTACGCGAATTTGTCGCACTGATCGGACATTTGCCGTCGGAGAACGTTAATTGGTTTATTGGCATCATTCGCCGGAAAGGCATTAATGTGATTCATAAGTTTGTTGTAATAGCTCCGAATCAGTTCCTCATAATGAAGGGGAGGTTCGACTGGTCTATTTTGTTCAAACTGTCTGGTGTTCGTCCGGTCGGCATCAATCAATGCACTGAACACATATTTCGTCAGAAACATCATTTTGACTTCACCGCTCTCGGTGGAAGCCTTCCAATATCGATCCAATTCAGCTGTCGATTGCGAGACGTACTCATTCAAGCTTGCTTCGCTCATCACGCGCTCGAAAAAACATTGCTTCGCATGTTCATAACCCGGCAGTTGTTCATTGGTTACGCGTTTTAAGTAAGGGGATTCTAAATCTGGGCTGAGAAAATCTTGAAGATAGGAGTGGTGGGATAAAATCGCGTTACCTACGATTTCAGCTACAAGACCATGCAATCTGTCTGGCGGGCTCGAATGTAACCATTCGTAAAGCAGCTTTCCACCCGCGGTTGAGTGGTCGACGCTTCCCCTTTTTGGCGGGGCTGTCGGATTATTTACGGCTTCTCTTATGTAAGTTTGAAATTCATTAGTGAATTTGCCCATATCATGAAGTATTCCGGCAAGACCAGCAAGATGTTTAACTCCTATCTTCTCGCCGAACGTTTCAGCTAACGCTTGGACTCCAATCAAATGCTCTTCAACTGACTGCTCAATTCCGTCGTTTTCGCGCACATGAGCCACATAATTCATTCTAGCCCCCCATTCATATTCGTTCTAGAGCGAGCTTAAATCATTCTACATCACCTACAGATGCCAGCGAACAGCTGTTCCTTAATGTATTTCTACTGATCTAGTAACTTCACCTTTCTATTTTTGTCACGGTTTCGAAACCTATTTGCATATTTGATGTCGCTGACGGACAAGGTTACGAAAATGAAGCGCACGTGGTGCAATTCCAAAACCTATCCGATCAACCTCATTGCCACTCGATCCAAGACAAGGTAGGACGGTGAGAAGGGGCAATCCGCTCACCCGCACGGGGTGCGACGACGTGAAATTTGATGGGATGGACAAGCTAGTGCGATTTCAATCCACGCACCCACACGGGGTGCGACTGATGGGATTACTTCGCTCGTGATCCACTTTCGATTTCAATCCACGCACCCACACGGGGTGCGACTCCGATCCACCATCTGACCATGTGCCAGAACATCGATTTCAATCCACGCACCCACACGAGGTGCGACATGTGCTGGCATGCACAACACGATCCGGCCGAGTATTTCAATCCACGCACCCACACGGGTGCGACCTGACCAATACCATTCGGCATCACCTCTTACATATTTCAATCCACGCACCCACACGGGGTGCGACATCAAATTGCGCTCGATAACGGAGCGCCTTGTGATATCAATCCACGCACCCACACGGGGTGCGACAGGCGGATCATCTTTTCATCGAGATCGTACAAGGCATTTCAATCCACGCACCCACACATGGTGCGACTTTTTTTGGACGGCGTGTTGATTACGAATACGGCATTTCAATCCACGCACCCACACATGGTGCGACGTATGTAGAACAGGCACGGGCGAGAGATAATTTCAATCCATGCACCCACACGGGGTGCGACACGGGTCGATTCTCGTCCAATAACCCGAACCTGCAATTTCAATCCACGCAACCACACGGGGTGCGACTCATTGTTACAGTTCGGTTCAAAAAAATGACCATATTTCAATCCACGCACCCACACGGGGTGCGACTAATGTCGTTGTGGATGTTGGTTACGGGGACCGTATTTCAATCCACGCACCCACACGGGGTGCGACGACATGCCAGCCGTTGCGCATATGTACGTTGACAATTTCAATCCACGCACCCACACGGGGTGCGACCGGATGTAACGATGCAAGTTCGCAGCAGCTCGTTCATTTCAATCCACGCACCCACACGGGGTGCGACTCGAGGGTAGCTCGGACGAACGCGGTGGCGGAAAGATTTCAATCCACGCACCCACACGGGGTTCGACGCCTGCGTTGCGCTTGCGGCTGTTCGCTCTAGGCCATTTCAATCCACGCACCCACACGGGGTTCGACCATTGAGATGATCGAGGACCAGCACGACGAGTTATTTCAATCCACGCACCCACACGGGGTTCGACGACGAGGCAGCTCATACGAGGGTATCGCAGGTTCATTTCAATCCACGCACCCACACGGGGTTCGACTCCGTATGATGCTTATGAATTCGAGATTACGAATATTTCAATCCACGCACCCACACGGGGTTCGACATTCCGCGCCTATGCTGGCATTACATTTACGGGGATTTCAATCCACGCACCCACACGGGGTTCGACGGTCAGCGCCACCCGTGACACCCCCTATATACAATTTCAATCCACGCACCCACACGGGGTTCGACCCTAAAACATCGAAACAAGTCCCGTTTATCTACAAATTTCAATCCACGCACCCACACGGGGTTCGACAAATTGGGATTAAGCATTAATACAGGAGTTGTTTATTTCAATCCACGCACCCACACGGGGTTCGACGGTTGTCGGCTACAACATTCAACCGATTCGCGATATTTCAATCCACGCACCCACACGGGGTTCGACAACGATTTTAGCCAATATAGGCTCTAAAATCGTTCATTTCTACTCAAATACAGTCTAAATCAGTTGAGAATCGTCTTTTCTCGTGACCTGGTTCGAAACAAAAGGAATATTTTAGCTGATTTATTGGTGCGAATGCCCTCAGGAGAGTATGTGAGCTTCACATTCGCACCGCCGATTCGCACTCCATATTAACGACTCAACATATCAAGTAAATCGTTCGAATCAATCCTCTATCATTGTATATCTAGAGCAAAATCATGACAATCATGAGCTCGACTTTGATTTCAGCTTTCCTTTGCGATTCCCAACGTCTTTTGTGCTACAATAAGGAAAGCTTGTCTTTCACACTGGATGACGAAAGGATTGCGCATACCAATGGTTGTATTTCACTGGATTCTGTTCATCGGCATCATCGTGACATCGGTGCTGTCCGTTGTGAACAGCATCAAATCCCGCCGTGCAACGGCGGCGAATGATCGCGGCATCTACTCCGCACAGATGAATATTTATATGGGGATTATGCTGGTGCTGATCGCCCTTAGTCAAATGCTGATGTACAATGGCTCGACGGTGCTCGTCATCGTAGGCGCTGTGTTTATGGTGCTCGGCCTGTTTAACCTGTTCGCAGGCATCCGCAACCGGAGCTTCTATGTCGCCCGCAAGCAGCAGGTATCCCGGGAAGTTTCTTAATCAATACGAACGCCTCCAAACCGCTAACCCAGCGGTTTGGAGGCGTTTTTCTTGCGGCATAGGATAATAGCAATCGAGAGACGAAGTAACGGCTTACGGTTACAATTCACCCCAATAAACTTCGGTTTCATATTCGAACGGCACCTGGCCGTCCTGCTCATTCCGAGCAAAGATCGCTTGCAGTTCTTGCATCATCGGCTCGTAAGCCGGGTCCCCGGGCAGCGGAATATACGAGGACGATTTCATTCGCCCGCAAAGCCCGTCGAAATCGAACGATTGCCCGTACACGAACCGTGCCTCCTGCATAGGCTCGGGGTGATAGAAGGCCGCGAGATCCGCCGGCGAAATATTTTTATGCTTGAGCTTGTGGTAGTCTACGCCATAGCGATGAAGCAGTTGGTCATATTCCTCCCGGAACGGCGTTCCCTCCGTCAATCTGGAATTCCAGATCAGGACGGCCTTGCCGCCCGGTCTTAGAATCCGCCGAAATTCTTGGCGGGCCGCAACCCGGTCGAACCAGTGGAACGCCTGGGCGCATACGATAAAGTCGACAGACTGATCGGCCAATTCCGTCTGTTCCGCCGTTCCGGGAACGGCACGGTACCCGGCCTGCCCTCCGAGCTCCAGCAGTGCGCTCTCCCTCATTTCCTTGTTCGGTTCGACGGCCATGATGCTGCTGCCTCGATCCAGAAGCAGCTTCGAGAACTTCCCGGTTCCCGCTCCGATATCGGCAATGACGGAAGACGTGCTGAATCCGACCTTATCATATAAGAAATCTATCGCTTCCGCCGGATAACTCGGACGATATTTGACGTACATATCGACCCGGTCGGAAAAACGCTTTGTGTTGTCCATATGTGATCGCTCCTCTTCCATTATTAGATAAGCCATCTCGATTCCCCGCAGATCCCCGTTTGTACTTAAGCCCGTGCATCATGCCGATGCGTCAAGCTAGCGCGCCCATCACGGATCAATCGTCTGCATCGTCAGCATCGCCTTCGCGGCGAGGCCGCGGCCATCGGACACCTCGACCTCGAGCTTGGACAGCATGCGGCCGATCTCAAGCGCGCGCGGCACAATGACAATATCGCTGTCGATCTGCACCGGGCGTATAAAATAGGTCGTCAAGCTTTCGAACACGTAATCGTGCTTACCGACGATCCGGACGAACCGGCGGGCTGCTTCGGTCATCAGCGCAGCGAGCACGCCCTCGGATACGGTACCGAGCGGACCCGACATCTGAGGCATAATCCTGCCTGTATACCGGTATTCGTATGTATCGGTTCCTTCATCCGCCGACTGCTGCTCGAAGCCGTCCCACATCAAATCATCGAACGTTTGCCCCGTCTCCTGCTGCTTGCCGGCATAGCGCATGGCATCAAGAACATCCTTGCGGCTGACGACGCCCAGCAGCTTCCGGTGGCGGTCTACAACCGGCAGCAGATCGATGCCTTCACTCGCCATCGTATGCGCGGCCGACGTAACGGCAATGTTCGGCGCGACCGTTATCGGATTGCGCGTCATCAGCCTTTCCACCGGCTGCTCTTCGGACGAATCGATCGCATCTTTGCCGGTCATCATGCCCGCTACCCGTCCGCGATCGTCGACGACCGGGAAGCGGAACAAGCCCGTCAATGCGACAAGCCGGTGGTAATCGGCTGCCGTATCGGACGGTTTCAGCACTTGCGCAGGCTTGGTCATGGCAACAATATCTTCGACGAGCATAATTTTACGTTTAATAAGCCGGTCGTACATCGCCCGGTTGATCATCGAGGCGACGGTAAACGTATCGTAACGGGAGACGATAATGGGCAGCGACTGTTCGTCCGCCAGCTTCTTCATATCGTCGCTCGGTGCGAAGCCGCCGGTGACCAGGACGCCCGCTCCTTGCTCCATTGCGCAGCGATGAGCGCTTTCCCGGTTGCCGACGATGAGCAAGCTTCCTTCATCGATATACCGGATCATCGCATCGAGCTCCATGGCGCCGATGACAAACTTGTGCAGCGCCTTGTCCAGTCCGCTCTCTCCGCCGTGCACTTGCCCTTCTACCATCTCCGCGACTTCCCCGAATGTCAGTTGGATAGCCGTGCCGCGGCTTCGCTTCTCGATGCGTACCGTTCCGATCCGCTCCCGCGTACTCACGATCCCTGCCGCCTCGGCATCCTTGATCGCTTTATAGGCGGTGCCTTCGCTGACGCCTAGCGATTTCGCCAGCGCGCGCACCGATATTTTGGAGCCGACATCCAGCTTCTCGATCGCGGACAAAATTTGTTCATGCTTCGTTGTCGCGGCGCCAGACTCGATGCCGGTTCCACCGTTGTTCGTCATGCTCGATTCCTCCCGTTAAGATCGTGCTGTCCGCAGCATGCCGTCACGGCATACAAAAAGCCCGCTGTCGGATGTGTGCCGGCATCGGGCTCCTGCTTATTGCTTCGAACGGCGGTAACGGTCAGCAGCGGTTGCCGGCTGCTGAAGCCGGCGTTCCCACGAGGCCCTTCGTTCGCGCTTAATCTGCGCCAACTGCCGCCTCGCAGCTTCATTCACACCGAACAGCATATACAGCTGAGCGCTAATGATGACGAGCGCTAAAGCTAACCAGACAACGCCGAATACCGTTACAAACGTCCAGCTCTGCTCGAATTCGATACGAGGCAGAGCATACAGCACCATTGCCAATGCGACAGCCAAATATAGGACGTGACGAAATTTACCGGTCATGAATCGATCATCCTCCCCGCTTCGGAAGACAGCCCAAACGACAGCAGCTGCCGGGGCTTTGTTCGCCCCTTGTCCCTATTAGCGTATGCGGAAGCTTGGTTCATTAGACCGGACGATCATTGTTCGTTGCCATAGCCATTGCCATTATTCCAAGACAGACTTGAGTCCTTCACCAATAATCCGGTTAATGTCGTCGAACAGAATGGCGAACCGGCGTTCCGCTTCGAAATATTGATTGATTAGCGGATTAAGAGCAATGAGCTCATACAATTTATTCATTTTCTCCAATTCTTCCGGTGTCGGTTCTTCACCAAGCATCATACGGTGTTGAAGATCATGCTGCCGTTCAAGGAAATCGCCGAGCATCCTGCTCGCATCTGCCTCGCCTTCCACTGCCGCTTTCGCTGCTGTAAGAGACTGCGCCTCCGCGCTGTCGCGAAGCGACTTCGCCAGCTCATATGCCTTGTCGTATACGTTCATCTCGATCCGCTCCTAATAACCACGATTCACGATCATTGTTAATTCGATCATACCACCTGGCATGCGGTACAGCCAAGTCATTGCAGCCAAATGTTCACAATAACCATGTCCCGCTTTCACGTTGGGCGCAAATCCAGCGTTCTTTTGCGCAAAGAAACCCGCCAGCCAATCACCAAGGGATATATGTCCTCATATGATGAAGTAATTCGTGTAAAACACCCAGAGTCTTGCTAATCAACGTCATTCTCCCGCTTGGAAGGAGATTTATGATGCTCAAATCCAAAGTCGCCGTCCAGACGGTAAGCTCCGGCCTGCTGCCGGACGATGCGATCATGCTGGGCGAATCGTACCTGAAACAGTGGAAAATTCCGTTAGGTCAACCGATTACGCTAAGGCTGGGCGCTTACCGGCAGCCGGTAAAGGTTATTTCGATCGCCAGATATGACGGCATGCGCATTAATCAAAGCCTAGCGCGGAGAGTCGGCCTGGGCAGCGGCGCAACGCTTCGCCTTCATTACGCGGAGAAATCGTCGACGCTCTCGCTCGGTCCCATTATCGGCGTGATGGTCAGCCGCGATTATCCCAAGATGCCCGATCGGCCGTTCGGATCGATCACGATGTTTTGCAAAGAACTGGTCGACGGCTGCGCGGAGCAAGGGGCGCACGTCTTTTTTTTCACGCCGAACGGAATTCCCGACAGCTCAGACTCGGTCGAAGGCTGGGTGTATCACAACGCGTGGAAAAGAATGACGTTGCCGATACCGGACATCGTCAACAACCGGCTTACTTCACGCAAGCTGGAGAACAAACCGCGTATCCAACAGTTTCTCAAAGACGTTAAGCAGCAGCATTCCGCCCAAGTATTCAACGAGAAATTTCTCGACAAGCACGAAGTGTTCGATTCGCTGAAGCATGATTCATCATTGACACGTTATTTGCCCGAATCGCATCTTCTGCGCAACTACACGATGCTGAAGGCGATGTGCACGAAATACGACAACGTGTTTCTGAAGCCGGTTCGCGGCAGTCTAGGCAAAGGGATTATTAAAATATCGAAGCTCGAAACCGGCGGCTTTCTCGCCATGTTCACGACTTCGGCCGGCTCACGCAAGCAGCATTACGCAAGTCTGCTCAAGCTCTTCTCCGCGATCAGCGGAAAGATGCGGACGGTACGCTATCAGGTCCAGCAAGGACTGACGCTGATCGATATCGCCAAACGGCCGGTCGATTTCCGGGCGCTCGTCCAGAAGAACGCATCCGGCAAGTGGACCGTTACTTCGATTGTTGCCCGTACAGCCGGCGGCACCCACTTCGTCTCCAACCTGGCCCGCGGCGGAACGCTGAGCACCGTTCGGGAAGCGATCGGCCGCTCGAATATTACATCGGGACGGCAAGAGGCCCCGTCGAAGCTTCAGAAGGCAGCACTCGAAATTGCAGAAGGCGTCGATAAGCATATTCCTTCCCACTTCGGCGAACTCGGCATCGATCTTGCCGTCGATACGAACGGGCGGATATGGATGCTAGAGGTCAACTCCAAGCCGTCTAAGAGCGACAACACGCCGTTGACTGAACAGAAGATTCGTCCTTCCGTGCTTCGAATGATCCAATACAGCCGGTTCTTGTCCGGCTTCTAATTCCGGAGGTCTCCTATGGACCGGACATTGCTGACTATTGCCGTTCTCATCGCCAAGCTGCCTGAGGCACTCATAGCGGAAGCCGATTCATCTGTGCACCAGCTGCGCATGCCGGAGGACCGTCTGTGCCGTTCTCTTGCCGTTGCCGGGGATCGCCTCGGCATTCAAATTGTCCTTATCGATCCCAAGAGCACAAGCGGTCTGCCGGCAGGAAAGCTAGCAGGCTTCGAGCTGAGAAACCGCACATGGATACACTGCACGAGCGGTGTTCCCGATTTCGTCTATGACCGAAGCTTTGCGGCTAGCGGCCAGGACCATATCCGATGCCGCACCGCTTTGCGTGCATTGGCCGATGCCGGCGTACAGCCCCTTAGCAGCGGACTCCCCGGCAAATGGACCGTGCACCGCGCTCTCTTGAGCGATCCACTGCTGGCGCCTCTATTGGCGCCGACTTGGCTGTACCGGCGCGAAGAGCTGCTGAAGCAGTTGCAGCGCCAGCCGGAAGGACTGTTCCTGAAGCCGGCCGCCGGCTCGCAAGGACGCGGTACCATTCGCTTAAGCTGGAATAAGGACGGCAGCATTGCCATCGAAGGACGTACAAGAAGCAATCGGCCGTTCCGCTTCCTGTCGCATGACGAGACCCAAATCTTAAAGATTGTCGACCGATTGGCCGGCCTTCGCTCTTATCTCGCTCAGCCATATTTGCCGCTGACGGATGAGCAGGGCAGACCGCATGATGTGCGCCTGCTCGTGCAGAAGGACGGCCGCAGCCGATGGGCGGTTACTGGTGCCGTATGCCGAATCGGCGCAGCCGGAAGCATCACTTCTAACCTGCACGGCGGTGGAACAGCTGACGATGCCGAAGCCCGGTTGACTCGCTTATACGGAAGCAGCAAAGCGATGGAGCTGTTGGAAGCCATCCGAGTAGCCGGACTCCTCGCTGCCCGTGTTATAGAGCAGCATTTTGGCAAATTCGCCGAATTCGGCTTCGATTTTGGACTTTCGCCAGAAGGAAAGCTGTGGCTGCTCGAGGCAAATTCGAAGCCGGGCCGGCAATCGTTCAAGCTCATCGGAGACGAACAGACGGAGCGGCTGTCCTGTGGCCGCCTGCTCACTTATGCACGCAAGCTGGCGGAAGGCAGAACGCCGAGCCGCCCAGCGGTTACCCGCAATAACCATTACGCCTTCTTCCCATCGGACTACGTTCAGGAGGTTCATTCATGAGTCTGACATTATGTAACGTGCAATTTTCACAACAATCCGACCGTGTCGTCTATTTATCGAATCCGGTGCTGAAGTCGCTGAATCTCGCAGGCAAAAAGACGGTCCACATCAAGCTCGGCAATGAGACGATCACAGCTGCAGTCAAACCGCTTAAGCGTCCCGGGCATCACGTCTATCTGTCGGCCGGCGTCCGCCAGTCGATCCGCGTCCCGAAGGCGGGCAACGTCTATTTGCTGCAGGACGGCAACAACGACCTTCAGCTCGGTCCGCTGATCGGTGTACTGTGCGATTCGAGCTTTCGGACGGAAAGCAATCCGTTCGGGGGCTGTACCGGATTTATCCGCCAGCTTCTCCGCACCGGAGAGAAGAAAGCGTATTTCTTCGCCTTCGCGCCGCGCGACGTCAATTGGCAGCAAGAAACAATTAACGGCTACTTCCTGAATGCGAACGGCAGCTGGTTTAGACGCGTCGTACCGCTGCCCGATGTAGTATACAACCGCCTGCCGAGCCGGAGAGCAGAGACGTCGTCCGAAATATCGGCATTCCGCGAACGGTTCACCAAACGCAAAATCCCGTTCTTTAACTGGACGTTTTTTAATAAATCGGATATATACCGCATGCTCGACAACGACGTGGAAGCATTGAAGCATGTACCTGACTCTGTCTCCAAGCCAACTGCGGAGAAGATTAAGGAAATGATCGAGAAGCACGGCTTTCTTTATTTCAAACCTGCTGCTGGCAGCTTCGGTGTCGGGATATACAGGCTGACTTATCATCCGAAGCGCGGCTATTTCGCAAGGTTCCGCAGGAGCGGAAGCAATGTGCTGCTGCGGTTCTCCAACTTCAACAGCATGATGCGGATGCTCCAGTCGCGGCACGGCATCAGCCTTAGCAACTACGTGAGCCAGCAGGGCATTCGTCTGATCGAAATCGACGGCTGTCCGCTAGACTTCCGGTTCCATATGCACAAGAACGGCAAGAACGAATGGGTACCTGCTGGTATCGGCGCGAAGAAAGCAGGCCGTGGAAGCGTCACGACGCATATTAAAAACGGCGGCTCGCTCATGACGCCGGAGCAAGCGCTGGGACGCGTGTTCGGGGACAAAGCGGACGAAGTGCTGGAGAGGGCGAAGCGGGTATCCGTCAAGCTGTCCGAAGCGATCGAACGTAACTATCCGCACCGCCTGGGCGAGCTCGGACTCGATATCGGCATCGACCAAGACGGCGAGGTATGGATGTTCGAAGCGAATGCGAAGCCAGGCCGGTCCATATTTAAACATCCTGCGTTGAAGGAGCAAGGCCGCGCATCGCTGTCCTATATCTTGGACCACTGCTTATACCTCAGCCGATTCCAGGGAGGCAAAGCGGATGGAACAACCTGAACTGGTCATTGAGACGAAATCGGCGGAATTGCATGCACAGCGTCCCGTCATGGCCATTCTGACGATCGAAGACGATGTTCTCTTGTTCCGGGGCAACCGGGAAAACTTTGCCGATATTCTCCGAACCGGCCGCAGAATGGGCTTCATCGTCTATGTGCTGACCGCCAAACATTTGAATTTTTCGAAGAAACAGCTGAAAGGCTACACGTACGACGAGCAGAAGGAAGTCTGGTATGACCAGCAGTTCCCGTTCCCGGACGTTATCTATAACCGGATTCCGCTGCGCGAGGATGAGGTATTGCCCGCGGTCAAAGGCAAAATCGACACCTGTATCCGGAATCCGAACACACAGCTGTTTAACCCGACTTTTTTTAACAAATGGAACTTGTTCGAATGGCTCAAAATGTCCAAGACGACAAAGCCGTTCATTCCGATGACCCGCAGGATGATCTCCTGCTCCGGGCTGAACCGTCTGATCCGCAAACATCCCTATCTATACTTGAAGCCGGTCAGCGGCAAGGCAGGCAAAGGCATTATGACCGTCAAGGTTGAGCCGGAGAAGCATCTGCCATACCGTCTCCGAATTCAGGATGACAAGAAGAGCATCACCTACAATTGCTCAACGATTCCGAAGCTCTGGACGCGAATCCGCAAACAAAGCTTAGGAGAAGCATACATCGCACAGCAAGGCATCCCGCTCGCTTCGGTGAACGACCGCCGCTTTGATCTGCGTGCACTGATACAGAAAAATCAACGCGGACAATGGGATATTACCGGCATCGGCGCCCGTGTCGCCGGCACATCCAGCATTACGACTCATGTTCCGCGCGGCGGCAGCATCGAGGATCCGGAGAAACTGCTCGTCATGTCCTTCGGCGAAGAGAAAGCACGCGTCATTATGATTAAAGCCAAAAATACGGCGCTGCTTATCGCAAGACAAATCGAACGCGCCTCCGGATTCGAACTCGGCGAGATGTCGATGGATCTGGGAGTGGATGAAACAGGCAGCGTCTGGTTCTTCGAAGCGAACTCCAAGCCGATGAAATTCGACGAGCCGCACATTCGCAAAAAATCGCTGGAGCGCATCTTCCATTACAGCCTGTATTTATATGGACGGAAAAGGACGAAGATCGGAGGCGCATAAGATGGACATCGTACGGCTGAAGCCGGCCCAGTGGCCGCTCTGGCGGAACCGGCTGCTTCATTTCGCCCAGCGTTATGGCGACCGCCGGCTGACGGCCGGCGGATTGCGAGCCCTAATTGCTGCTGGCGGAGGGTCTGCATTACCGCTAGCCGCACCGGTTGCTCCGCCGTCTTCACCGTTCGCCGCCGTCATCGCTCATCAAGACGGCAAGCTGCTCGGCTTCGCATTCGCCGCAGACAGCGGACGCTCCGCTTGCCTCGTCGCCGTCCATCCTAATGCGCGCAGCCAAGGAGTCGGCCATGCGTTGATCTGCGGGCTGATCGACCATTTCGGCGGGCTGTGCTGCCATGTTGCTTCCGATAATCCGGCAAGCTTGCGGCTGTTCTTCAAGGCGGGGCTGAAAGCAGTCGCTCTGGAGGAAGGCCCGACGGGTAAGCCGACGCTGCTGCTTCAGACGGACGGCTTCGGCCAGGGCCTCCGCAGGCGAGAAACTCCGAGTCAGACAGCCTCAAGCACGAGCGTAACCTAATGCGCCGTGGCGGGTTCTAAATCATCCCCTTAACGGACGGATTCAGGTCCTATAATAAACAGCAAGCCCGCAGATAGATCTGTGGACTTGCTGTTTATTTCATTTATAAAGTATCCGACATTTTATTCCTGCGTCTCAATTGAACCACGTACAGTGCGCCGCCTATTACGGCTAACAGACAGATGCCGGCGATCGTCCCGATCATCACGCCATTCGAATCATCTCCGCTGGCGTCATGCGAAGCGGACGTTACATTGGCTGCCTTCTCCGATCCGGCCGCCAACGCTCTTACTTCCGGCTCGTGGCTCACTTGGAACCGTCCGGCTTCCTTGACCCCGCTCGAAGTAACGACGCGGACAACACCTGTCGTATCGACAATGAGTTTCGGCGTCTCGCCCTTCGGTACGACTGCCCAAATCGGCTCTTCTGCCGTATAAGCAACTGACGGCATGCCGTTCATCCGGTACGTTTCGTTCTCGTCGAACAGCATCTTAGGCTCGTAGGCTGCAAACCCATAGTCGAGCAGACTGCGCATTTCTTTGTACATTAGATCCGTGGACGGGGCTTTCAAGATGACTGCAATCAGCTCCATGCCGTCACGCTTCGCCGAAGCGACAAGCGTTGAGCCTGCTGCCTGCGTGTAACCATTCTTAATTCCAGTCGCCCCTTCGTAAGTCCCGAGCAGCTTGTTATGGTTTACGAGCGTCGTCTGCCACGTCTGACCGTTCCAAGCGACTCTCTTCGTACCTACGATTTCCCGGAATTTATCGTTGCGCATCGCATACTGCGCAATCTTCGCCATATCTTCCGCCGTCGTATAATGCTCTTCGTCGGGAAGACCGTGCGGATTGCGGAACTGGCTGTTCATCGCCCCTGCCTTCTCGCGCACGAAGGCCGTCATTCGCTCTGCGAACTTTTCCTTCGAGCCGTCAATATGCTCAGCGATCGCGGTTGCCGCATCGTTGCCCGAATTGATCAGCAATCCTTGCAGCAGCTGTCCCATCGACATTTGCTCGCCTTCTTCCAGATAGACGCGGGTGCCTTCTTCCCACCGTGCTCCCTTGGAAACGGTTACAATGTCAGATACGTCTGAATTCTCCAAAGCTACGATCGCCGTCACGATCTTCGTAATGCTCGCCGGATACATTCGTTCCGTCTCATTCTTGGCGAACATCGTCATGCCGGACCGGCCATCGATTAGAATAGCCGCTTCTGACTGAAGGACGGGAGGTTTGACCGCCTCAGCCTGTTCAGACTGCTCCGTCTGTTCTTGTTCTCCTGATGCAAGTTCCGCCTGTACCGTACGGGATTGAACGGGCAGCACTAGAAGTGCTGCCAGCACAGCAGCAACCATGACACGTATCCAGCTATAGCTTAAGCTGCTGCTTTCGTCTTTTCTAATTGACACGCCATTCCCACCTGTCTCTCCTCGTTTTCCGACGAACCCCTTCGCGCAATATGGCGTCTTGCGTTCAATTAAAACCTAGACTATTGATATTACGATTCCAGCCGTTACATTCCGGATTCGACCTGTTTGCTTCTTTTTGCGACAAGCCCTTGTTCAAGCGTCTCCGTGAACCAGAGCGTCGCAATCAATCCCGACAGCGACATCGCTACCGATACTGGCAGCACCCACATTGTCGTCGGATGCGAGAAATAAGGAATGAACGAGACAGCCATAATCGGCGGCGCGTTCCATTTCATCCGCGTAATAAGGGTGATCATCACTAACGCATTAATGAAGAAAGTAATCGGACCCGGATTGATTGAATAGAGCAACGTGCCGACCGTCGCACCAACGACGGCACCTGCGCTGATGCGTGTCCACGTCTTGCGTTCGAATGAACGGGTCATAAACAATAAACAGAACGCTCCCAGCGTCGGAAAAAACAGAGTATGCGCATCCGGATAATGAGATGATGCCCAGTAAATAACCATCAAATAAAGACTTACCGCAACTGCTCGTATTCTTGTCATAATCGGCCTTTCTTTATAGATCCAGTAATAGGTATTAAATTCCACACAGGACTAAATAACTAGACTCATTGTAAAAGACTGGACACGAAATCGTCAATGACTAACGATTGGCAGACTTTCCTGTCCTAGCGTTCCGGCTATCCGGATTCCCTTGTTGAAACTTGCATTCCTTATAACAAACATGGTACAACTGCGCTAGCGGTCTATCCAACCATGACTTACAGCTAGAACTCAACATCGCTTAATAGGAAGGTGATTTATTATGATTCAAGTACAAACCGCACAATCGGATCAAGAGCTGGAGGACGTGTTCCGGATTCGCCGGACCGTATTCGTGGACGAGCAAGGCGTGTCAGAGGAAGAGGAATATGATGAGCACGATCCAACCGCATCCCACATTCTTGTCTCCTATAACGGAGAACCGGCCGGGACTGGCCGAGTCCGCCTAATCGGCGATACGGCCAAGCTCGAACGCATTTGCGTACTGCTCGAGCACCGCAAACACGGCATCGGCGCCGCGGTTACGACTGCGCTTGAAGAAGAGGGCCTCCGCCAAGGGGCTGTCAAAGCGAAGCTCCACGGTCAGACACAAGCCGCACCTTTCTATAGCAAGCTCGGGTACGAGACCGTATCGGACGTGTTCCATGAAGCCGGTATCCCGCACGTTATCATGACGAAGAAGCTGAAATAACATTTCCCGAATATACAAAAAAGCCGTCCGAGGACCTGATGGTCACCGGACGGCTTTTTTAGGTTTAGCCTTCGAGCAGCAGCGATTCTGGATCTTCGAGCAGCTCTTTCACTTTAACGAGGAAGCTTACCGCGCCTGCGCCGTCTACGATACGGTGATCGTACGACAGAGCGATGTACATCATCGGACGGTTCTCCATCCGCTCTGCGTCGATTGCTACCGGACGGAGCTGGATTTTGTGCATGCCGAGAATGCCGACTTGCGGAGCATTCAGGATTGGCGTCGACAGCAGCGAGCCGAATACGCCGCCGTTCGTAATCGTGAACGTGCCGCCTTGCAGATCGGACAGGCTCAGCGAGTTGGAACGTGCCTTCTTCGCCAGATCGACGATGTTGCGCTCGATCTCAGCGAAGCCGAGACGGTCTGCATCGCGAACGACTGGAACGACAAGTCCGTCTGGAGCCGATACAGCGATACCGATGTCGTAGTAATGCTTCTCGATGATGTCGTCGCCATCGATCTCCGCGTTAAGAAGCGGGAAGGCTTTGAGCGCGCCTACGACAGCTTTCGTGAAGAACGACATGAAACCGAGGTTCACATCGAACTTCTCTTTGAACTTGTCCTTGCGGCGTTTACGAACGTCGAGGATCGCCGTCATGTCGACTTCGTTGAACGTCGTCAGCATTGCAGCGTTGTGCTGCGCTTCGACCAGACGCTTCGCAATCGTCTGGCGGCGGCGCGACATCCGCTTACGTTCAGCAGGCTTGCCTGGTACTGCTGCTGGCGCTGCCGCAGGTGCAGCCGCTGCTGCTGGAGCCGCAGGTGCCGCTGCTGGAGCGTTCGATGCCGATTTCACGTCTTCCGTGAATACGCGGCCGATTGGGTCGCGCGTTGGCACTGCGTTCAGATCAATGCCTTTCTCGCGAGCAAGCTTGCGTGCTGCTGGAGAAGCGTTCACGCCCGACGTATCCGCTACTGCGACTGCGACTGCCGCAGGCGCTGCCGCCGGTGCTGCTTGTGCCGCTGCTGGAGCTGCCGCTTCCGGTTGTGCCGGGGCAGCAGGCGCTGCAGGAGCGCCCGAGCCTTCGCCGATCGTGCCGATTACTTCGCCGATCGCAACCGTGTCGCCTTCCTTCTTCAGAATGCTCGATACGATACCGTCAGCTTCCGCTCCGATTTCGATGTTAACCTTGTCCGTTTCGAGTTCAAGCAGAACGTCGCCTTGGCGAACGGCTGCTCCTTCTTGAACGACCCACTTCGAGATCGTTCCTTCCGTAATGGATTCTCCCATTGCTGGTACGATGATATTGCTCACAGCGGTTTACCTCCCAGTGCTATTTGCTATATGTCAAGCTTGGTCGTTGGCTGAATGTCGATGCGATAATTTGCTGTTGTTCATATGCGTGCACATGCTGGAATCCGCTCGCCGGGCTGGAACGCTCCGGACGTCCGATGTAGCTGACCGTCGTTCCTTTGCCGGCTACTGCGCGCAGACGAGGCTCGATGTACGACCATGCGCCCATGTTCTGCGGCTCTTCTTGCACCCAGATGAGCTGCTTCGCATTCGGGAACCGTGCGAGCACAGCTTCGATCTCGGCTTGCGGGAACGGATACAGCTGCTCGACGCGAACGATATGCAGCCAATCATTATCTTTGTTCTCTTCTTTATCAAGTGCGTCTTCCAGATCGATAGCCATCTTGCCCGTCGCGAACACGATACGTTTCACGTGCTCCGGCTTCGTGCCGAGTCCTGGCTGTTCGATAATTGGACGGAACTCGTTGCCTTCGGCGAATTCCGATGCCGGCGATGCGACACGCGGATTGCGGATCAAGCTCTTCGGCGACATCATGACGAGCGGACGAGCCGCTTCCGTCTCCGTAATTGCCGCTTGGCGGCGAAGGAGATGGAAGTACTGCGAAGCGCTCGACAAGTAAGCGACCGTCCAGTTCTCTTCGCCGGACAGCTGCAGGAACCGTTCCAGACGTGCGCTGGAGTGCTCCGGCCCTTGGCCTTCATAACCATGAGGCAGCAGCATGACAAGGCTCGACTTCTGCGACCACTTGGAGCGGCCTGCCGAGATGAACTGGTCGATCAGCACTTGCGCGACGTTCGCGAAATCGCCGAACTGCGCTTCCCAGATCGACAGCGTCTCTGGCGAATGAACGTTGTAGCCATATTCGAAGCCTAGCACTGCCGATTCCGACAGCGGGCTGTTATGAATCGCGAACGATGCTTTTGCATCTGGAAGCTTATGCAGCGGGCAGAACGTGTCGCCCGTCTCTGCATCGTGCAGCACAAGGTTGCGGTGAGCGAACGTCGCGCGTTCCGCATCTTGTCCCGTAATCCGGATCGGCTTGCCGTCCGCGAGAATCGTCGCGAATGCCAGCGTCTCTGCATGGCTCCAATCGATCTTCTCGCCTTCGTTCAGCGCTCCTGAGCGGCGCTCCAGAATACGCTGAAGCTTCGGATACACTTTGAACTGCGCTGGCCACTGCAGCAGCTGCATGTTGATCTGGCGCAGCTTCTCGAGCGATACGCCGGTCGGAATGCTGCCGATCTGGCGTGCTGCGCGAACGTCCACCGGCTGGTGTACCTGCCCCTGCGATTCGCTGTTCTTCATTTCTTCAAAAGCATCCTTCAGGCGGTTCAGCACTTGCTCGCGGATACCTTCTACTTCGGCTGCCGTCAGAGTGCCTTCTTGGATGAGACGGTCCGCATAAATCCGGGTAACCGACGGATGCGACTTGACCTTCGAGTAGATCGTCGGCTGCGTCGTTTCCGGATCGTCCGTCTCATTATGGCCATAACGGCGGTAACCGATGAGATCGATCAGGAAGTCCTTCTCGAACTTCGTCCGGTAGCCAGCAGCGATACGCGCTGCGAGTACGACCGCTTCCGGATCGTCTGCGTTGACGTGAACGATCGGAATTTCGAACCCTTTGGCCGGGTCGCTCGAATAGTGCGTCGAACGCGAATCCACGCTCTCAGTCGTGAAGCCGATCTTGTTGTTCACGATTACGTGAACCGACCCGCCATTCGTGTAGCCCTTAAGCTGTCCGATATTAAGCGTCTCGGTTACGATGCCTTCGCCAGGGAATGCGGAATCGCCATGAAGAATAATGGCCGCAGCTTTCTTCTTATCTTGTACTGGATAACCCGGCTTCGAACGGTCGTCCTGTGCGGCACGGGCAAAGCCGTGTACGACAGGATTGACGTATTCCAAGTGGCTCGGGTTGTTCGCCAGTGTAATGTGCGTCTGCACGGTCTCGCCGTTCTTCAGATCGTGATCGGCACCAAGGTGATACTTCACGTCGCCCGACCAACCATAGTTGATGCCCATGGAGCCCTCGGATGGAACCAGGTTCCGGTTCGGCGAGTGATGGAACTCGGAGAAAATCTTCGCATATGGCTTGCGCAATACGTGCGCCAGCACGTTCAGCCGGCCGCGGTGCGCCATTCCGAGCTCAATATTGCGTGCGCCGTCGTCAGCAAGCTTCTTCACGAGCTCGTTAACGAGCGGCACAGCCGATTCGTTGCCTTCAACCGAGAACCGTTTCTGGCCGACGAACGTGCGGTGCAGGAAGTCCTCGAACGATTCTGCTTCAACAAGTCCTATAAGAAGCGCTTTGCGCTCTTCTTTCGACAAGGCGAACGCAGGAGCAACTTTCTCTGCTTGCTCGTTCAGCCAGTCGCGCTCTTGCTCAACGTGTACGTGGCTGAATTCGTACGCGATCGTACCCGTGTACGCTTTTCTCAGCTTCGTGATCGCGTCATAGCCATTCGCCGTTCCGGCCGGGGCATTGAACCAGACCAGATCAGCAGGGATTGCTGCCAGATCAGCATCGGTCATGCCGTATTTGGAAGCTTCCATCATTCCGATGTCCGCCTTCGGTCCGATCTGGAGCGGATCGATGTTCGCAGCGAGGTGGCCGTAGTTACGAATATTCGAAACCAGCTTGCCCGCTGAAACCGCTTTCTTCAACAAATTCGCATCTATGACCGCAGAACCCGAAGTTCCGCTTGTAACTGTTGCTTCGGCTGCCGGCGGTTGCCCCCAGCGCTCGAACATAGCGCGCGTCGCTTCGTCTACCGACGCTGGATCGTTAATGTAAAGCTCGTATTGTTCTTGTGCATAGCCGAGGTTAGGTCCGTAAAACCCTTCCCAAGGCCGTTGTGAGTTGCTATTGTCCATCGACATGGATGTGAGACCTCCGTCTTGGATTATATATTGGATATTCAATATGGAGGAAAATCAATTCATTCCTGAAACCATTATAGTATAGACCTCCGTGAGACAGAAATAACACTTTGGAATGATATCGTTCTCACACAGAGATGAATCCGAATCAGCAGGAGCTGCGCACCATAATGCAATTCCCGTCAGTTTAGATCGATTTCAGTCGTTATTGTTCGCTTTCCGTCTCCCTTCCCGCCAAATTGCTTTACAAACGGCCGATCCTGAGCGGGAAATCATCTCAATCGGCGCTAAACGTTTTTCTATTTTTTACTACGCTTCAACCTATTATTCCAATTTGGCGATGAAAAATATGGTTTATTTCGTTATCGGCATCGGCAGCGAAAAAATTAAAGACGAAAGACTTCCCACAAGATTCCAAGATCCGTTATAATAAATCAGGAACATATGTTCTTAAAAATTTATTTATATGGATTATCGGAGGGATATGAATTGGCGCTCGATTATGAACAGCTCCGCGAATTTCTTGTCGAATCCAAGCAGCATACTTACGCCGCACAAGGCGACGAGGCCTCCGTGCTGCCGCAGTTGGTCGGTTCCAAGCAACTGGAATACCGCAGAGGAGAATTTTTTTACCGGGATATTTATTTCGGCATGTCGTTCTTTGCCGGACAAGAAACCGTTCAGCAGCATGACCGCCCCGTCTGGTCGATGGTCTATTCGGGCGGCATCACGCAACCGGAACGGTCATGGGAGGATACGGCAGCGATCTACGCCTTCCTTCGGCAAGCGTTGATGCAAGTGGATACGGTCACCGTCTACCGGGGCCCAATTTCTTATGAACAGGACCGGTACCTATACCGGAATGAATATGAGGGCAGCATAGACAGCTTTCGCGGCCAAGAACAAATTTGGCTGGGCGGCGAGTTGGTGTACGAACTCGTATACAACGGCGGAACATTGAGATAATTAGATATAGTAGATAGTAGATACGTAATACGTAAGAATAGACAAACAGACAGCCGCTTAACGGATCTATCCATTAAGCGGCTGTCTGCCCAAGATGGGATATAACTTATTTTACTGCCACAACTTTACCGGTCTCTTGCGATTCGAACGCCGCCAGAATCACTTGCAGCGAACGAAGTCCCTCTTCGCCGGAAATCGATGGCTCTTGTTTATTCAAGATGCAGTTAACGAATTCATCGATAACAAAGCTTGGCAGCTGCTTCTCGTTCGTCGAGATTGCTCCTGCATCGATGCTTTCGTTCGTACCGTCGCGCAGTTCAACGATGACTTGGCGCTCTGGATCCGTTCCGATCTTCATTACGCCGTTCTCGCACCACAGAATCGTGGAGTTGTCTTCGCCGCGGTAGTACGTCCAGCTCGCCACCAGCGTGCCGATCGCTCCGCTCTTCATGCGCAGGATGCAGGTCGCGTTGTCGTCGACTGCCGTGTCTTCTTTATGAAGCGTTCCGACGAATGCGGCTACGTCAGCCACTTCGTCATCGAGCAGATAACGGATCAAGTCCGACTTATGCACGCCAAGGTCGCCCATTGCGCCCATAACTGCTTCATCTTTACGGAAGAACCAGCTGTCGCGGCCGTCAAGACTCCAGCCTTCCGGTCCCGGATGGCCGAACGACGTGCGGAACGAGATAACTTTGCCAAGACGTCCCGATTGAAGCACCTCTTTCGCTTTCACGTGCGGAGGCATCAGACGTTGATTGTGGCCGACCATCAGCATAACTCCGTTCGCCTTAGCTGCTTCGATCATCTCAAGCGCTTCCTTCTCATTGGTCGCCATTGGCTTCTCGACGAGCACGTGAGCGCCCGCTTTCGCTGCCGCGATCGATGCCGGAGCATGAAGATGGTTCGGTGTGCATACGCTTACCGCATCCACTTCGACTTCTGCGAGCAGTTGCTCGTAGTCGCTGTAAGCTTTCGCATCGTATTGCTTCGCCAGCTCTTCTGCACGCTCGATTACCGGATCGGCGAATGCAACGAGTTTAACGTTCGGGTTGTTCGCATATTCAGGAATGTGACGGCGCACTGCAATTGCGCCGCAGCCGATAACGGCTACTCTAAGTTGAGACATTTTAGGACACGCCTACTTTCGTTAAGTAATGTTCTTTGAGCCAGTTCAAGCTTGCTTCAACGCTCTCGAATGGAGGAATCTGGCAGAAGTCTTGTTCGACGATGAGCCACTCTACTCCTGCACGGCTCGCTTCCTCCAGCACAGCTGGGAGATCGACCTCGCCCTTGCCGAGCTGCAGCGTGATCATGCCGTTGTCTTCGCCGCGTTTGAAGTCTTTCGCATGAAGCAGCGGAAGCCGTCCTGCGTATTGGCGGATAACTGCGAGCGGATCTTCCTTCGCGAATTGAACCCAGCATACGTCGAGCTCCGATTTCATCAGATTGTCGCCAATCGTCGTGAACAGTTTCTCGTATACGCTGACATCATCGAGCTTCGTCTCGAATTCAAATTCATGATTATGATAGCAGAACTGAAGACCGTGCTTGTTTACTTCTTCCGCCACCGTGTGAAGGAAATCGATAATTCCGCGCCAGTCTTCGGGATTCTGACGATCCTCGGGCTTAATATACGAGCAAGGAATATATTTAGCGCCTATTGCCTTAGCATATGCGATTTCACCCTGGAGGTCATCATTCAGGCGAGTATAATCAACATGTGTACTAAACGCTTTCAACCCGTTCTCATCCAACAGCGCCCGCATTTGTTCAGCCGGAATATTGAAATAGCCTGCAAACTCGACACCTTCAAAGCCCAACTCGGCCACTTTGCGAAGCGTGCCCGGCACATCCTTCTCCATCTCATCGCGCAGCGTATACAGCTGGCAGCCAATTCCCATCCGTTGCATGTCAAGACCTTCTTCCTATAGAATGTAAGCGTAAAGCTTATTCACATTAATGATTGTAGATTTAAACCAGACAGAAAGACATACCTAATGTGGTTGACAGTTCACTTATTTGGCTAAAAGTCATGGAGGGCATCATGAATACCGAACTGTTGAGCTGCGGATATTCTAGACACGCAGCGCCAATTCCTACCCAAAAGCTAACCGCTCTTACGACCTATTTGCTTCGTCTGCAGACTGAAGGCAAGGGAAGAGCACTTGTCGGCGGCAAACTGATCGACGTTACGCCCGGCAGTCTGCTGTTATTTAAGCCAGGCGATCCCTATGAGCTTCGAATTGACGAACAGGATTTGAACGGCTCCTTCAGCGCAGACTATTACTTATTTTGCCGCGGCGACTGGCTGGATCAATGGTGGAGCCGTGCCGACAGGCCATCCCACGCCCGAATCAATCCCGATGACCGGATTGTGACGCTGTGGCGCCAGATGGTGTTCGAGAACCGAAGCATATCGCATGATTCCCATGAGCTAAGCGGTTATTTGCTCCAATCGTTATGCCTATGCCTAGACCGCGCCATCAAGGAATCAAGCGAGCCTTTCAAGATTACGCAGATGAAGCGGTTCATTGAAGAGCATGCCGCAACTCCATTCCGAATCGAGGACGTTGCACGTCATGTCGGACTAAGTGTATCGCGGGCCGTTCATTTGTTCCGGGAAGGAAGCGGCACGACGATTGTCCGGTATACGCTCGACGTCCGTCTGTCGATGGCTGTAGAGCGGATGAAGCATACGCCGCTGAAGCTGGAGCAGGTCGCCTATGATTGCGGCTTTAACAGCTACCCCTATTTTCACCGTGCCTTCAAGGAAAAATACGGATTGTCTCCCAATCAATATCGGGGACTATAATCCAACGTACGAAAAGGCTCTGAAGCTCAACGTCTCAAGACGATGGCTGCAGAGCCTTTTGTATGTGAATGACTACCCCTTTACGGAGCCGAGTACAATGCCTTTCAATAAAAATATTCCTCTAAAAAATACGTATCCCGCGATGACCGGCAGCGTGCCGATAAAGATTGGCGTGCCGCTCATCGTGCGCAAGGAAAACTCTTTCAGCGTACGGGAATCGGCGTTAATCCGAGCCAAAGCTGAGGGGGGCTAGAAGTATTTTAACGATAGGAGGATCCATCTGACATAAATAAACAAATATGCCATGTTCAAAATGAAGGATACGAGCGCTGCTCTGCCTGACAGTTTCTTATACAGCAGAATGTATCGCCATCAGGTTGTTGAGAAGCGCTCCCAACTTAGAACCGGCGCTTCCGCGCCCTCTGTATAATCTCTCCGCCGCAAACGCAAATATGCGGAGTCCCACAGGGGCACTCCGCATATTTTGCACTTTCCCTCGTATGCCGCCTACCGGATCGCCTCAATGAAACGCTCCGTAATTTCCATCGGCCGTGTAATGGCACCGCCGACGACGGCGGATGCGGCGCCAAGCTCCAAGCAGCGCTTTAGCATCTCTGGCGTCCTCACATTGCCTTCGGCAATAACCGGAATCCGCACTTCGCGCAGCACGGCTTTGAGAAATTCGAAGTCGTTGTCATACAGCTTCGATGACGACGTATAAGACGTATAGCCGTGAAGCGTCGTGGAAACGCAGTCGAAGCCCAGCTCCGCCGCAGCGACCGCTTCTTCCACCGTAGCAATATCGGCCATCAGCTGTACGGCAGCATTGTTCTCGCGACAGTACGCGACGAGCTCAGCCGTCGTCACGCCGCCTGGGCGCGGACGGTTCGTTGCATCCAGCGCGATCATCTCGCAGCCGCTTGCCAGAAGCTCATCGATTTCTTGCTTCGTCGCCGTAATAAACACTTCGCTATCCTCGTAATCACGCTTGACGATGCCGATAACCGGCAGCGAAACCTCGTTCTTGATCGCTAGAATGTCTTCCTTCGTATTGGCCCGAATGCCGACCGCTCCGCCCTTCATCGCTGCCAGCGCCAGCTTGGACATGATGAACGAGCTGTGCAGCGGCTCATGCGGCAGCGCCTGGCAAGAGACGACTAGTCCGCTTGCGATTTGCTTAAGCATGGCTTTCGGCCCCTTCCGCAACCTTCGCGTAACTGCCAATAGCGGCGATAATGTCCTGATTCAACTCGGCAAGCGGCTCATGATGCTCAGGCCGTACCGGGAGCAGCGGCAGACGCGGCTGTCCCGACTCGATTCCGCGCAATTGCAAAATGTATTTGCATGCGCCATACAGCGACGGATAGCCTAACAATCTTGTAATAAAGCCATTAATCTTCGTCTGCAGCGTCTGCGCCTCTTGAACGCGGCCGCGCTCGAACAGACGGTTAAGTGCGCAGAACAGCTCCGGCATGACCCCGTACGTACCGCCGATGCCGCCGTCAGCGCCCATGATTCTGCCTGCGAGGAATTGCTCGTCGGGTCCATTGAAGACGAGAAAGTCTTCGCCGCCCGCCTCTTTATACTGCTGCAGATCAAAGGTGCTTTCACCGGACATTTTGACACCGATAACCTTGTCCTGCGCCGCCATCTTGTTCAGCAGCTTCAGTGACAGATTGAAGCCCGTCGTCTGCGGAATGTTATAAATAATAAACGGCAGCGACGTGCTGTCGATCATTGCCTGCCAGTGGTGCTCGACTGCCGCCTCCGACATTCTATAGTAAATGGACGGCACGGCCGAGATCGCATCCGCGCCGCATTGCTCGGCATGCTTCGACAGCTCGACGCTGTCGCGGGTCGAGTTGGCGCCGACATGAACAATAATCGTCAGCTCGCCTTTGACCTCCTCCATAACGGCTTCAAGCATCGTCTTGCGCTCTTCCACGCTCTGCAAAATGCCTTCGCCCGAGCTGCCTCCGACATACAGTCCCTTAACACCGCGCGAAACGTAATAACGAGCTAACTTCTTCGCACGCTCACGGTCGACTTCGCCGTTATCGTTATAAGCAGAATACAATGCGATATAGATGCCTTCGAATTTAGATACAAGTCCGGTTGCCATGATAGGTTCACGCTCCGATTAATTATTATAGTAAGAATACACGGCGCCGTACAAAGCGGCCCGATTGCCCAGCTTCGCCGCTTGCAGCGCGGTTGTTGAAAACCCGTCAGGAAGATATTCGCTCATATGCGATTCGATCCGGTCCATCAGAAATGACTTCTGCTCGGATACCGCTCCGCCAACGACGATCATCGACGGATCGAACGTCAGCACAATGTCGGCGAGCCCTCTCGCGATTTGCTCGGTCCAGCTGTCGATCAGCCGGTTGCTCGCCTCTTCTCCCGCCCGCGCCAGCTCGAACAGCTCGCGGCCCGATCCGTCGAAGCCCGGCACCTCGTGCGCCGCCCGTCTCATTAATGCCGACATGGAAGCCCGCTGCTCATAGGTCGTGCCCGTCGTCTTATCGAACAGCGTATGGCCGATTTCGCCTGCTCTGCTGCTGTGGCCGGTAACGAGCTGGCCGCCGATGAACAGCGCTCCGCCGATGCCGGTGCCGAGTGCGACGCAGAAGAAGTGATCGCAGCCTTGCGCGGCTCCCTTCCAATGCTCACCGAGCGCGGCCGCATTCACATCGTTAGCAATGAAAGCCGGCAGCCCGTAGCGCTGCCCGATCAGCTGCTTCAGATTCGTGCCGGCATAGCTTGGCAGCGTCTCTCCCGCATACAGAATCTCGCCGCTGCGCGGATCGACGACGCCCGCTGTGCTGATGCCGATTCCCTGGATGTCGTCGAACAAGAAGCGCATACGGTCAATAATGTCATACACCGCTTCGGGGATGCGGACATCTGCCTGGCCCTTGGGCGTCGCGACCGATTGGTGAAATACGATGCCCGCTTCATCGTCAAGGACGGCGAATTTGATTGAGGTGCCGCCGATATCGATTGCGAGATACCGTTTCATCGCTCATCCCCCCCCGTTATTCCTTCACGGCGCCGATTGAGATGCCGCGTGTGAAATATTGCTGGAACAGAATGAAGATAAGCAGCATCGGAATGGCCGCGACAGTCGCACCTGCCATTTTGTAGGCAAAGTTAGGATTTAGATCCTGCATGAGCGTCGCAATGCCCACCATCAACGTTTTACTGTTCTTCTCTTGTCCGACAACGAGCTGCCACAGGTAGTCGTTCCATACTTGGACGAAGTTCAAAATAAACAACGCACCGATACCCGGTTTCACGATCGGAAGTATAACCTGCAGGAACGTCCGCACTTCGCCAGCTCCGTCGATTCGGGCTGCTTCGCGAAGCGCGTCCGGCGCGCTGTCGAAGAAGCCCTTAAGCAAGAAGACGCCGAATGCGATAGCAACGTTGGGCCAGATCATGCCGTACAAGCTGTTGACCAGACCAAGCTGCTGCGTAAGTCTGAACAGCGGTACGATCATCACTTCCTTCGGCACCATCATGCTGGAGACGAACATGATGAAGATCACGTTTCTCCCTTTGAAGCGAAGCTTAGAGAACGCATAAGCCGCCATTGCGCTTGAGACGACGACCAGCACGGTCGACAGGCCTGCCACGTACAAGCTGTTGAACGTCCAGCGAAGCGCCGGCTGGTTCTGGAACACTTCGTTATAATTGGCGAACGTGAACGACTTGGGCCACCAGTCCGGCGGCATCTTAATCACGTCGGAGCTGTTTTTGAGCGAGCTCGTGAACAGCCAGTACAACGGGAATAAATTCAGTATCGCGAAAAAGATAATGACGGTATTGGAGACGACGTCATAGACTTCCCTTTTTTTAACCGGTTTCACTGGTTGCATCGTTATCCTCCTTACTTCTCTTTGAACATCGCTCTGAGCTGAGGCACCGATAACATCAGCGTAATGATGAACATAATAACCCCTACAGCGGATGCGACGCCAAGCTGGTTATACTTGAACGCATTGTTGTAAAGGTAATACATCATCGTAACGGTCGCGTTGTTCGGTCCCCCGCCGGTCAGCATCTGTATGACAACGAATATTTTCAGAACAGCAATGATGTTGATGATCGAAATATAGATCGTTGTCGGCTTGACGAGCGGAATCAAGATTTGGAAGATAACTCTCAAGCGGCTTGCACCGTCTACTTCGGCCGCCTCGAACAAATCTTTGGGAACGCCGATCATGGACGCGATATATAGGATGATCGCCTGGCCGACATTGGTCGCAAAAGTAACGAAGATGACGACCGGCAATACCGTGTTTTTGTTGCCAAGTAGATTGAATGTGCTGAAGTGCATCTCGCGTGCGGTAAACGAAATTAATCCGTTAGCCGGGTTGAGCAGAAAGCCCCACACCATGCTCATGACGACCATCGATACCATGACCGGGATGTAATAGCTTCCCCGGATGAAGGATACGTACTTCGCGTTCTTGTCGAACACGGCGGATGATACGAACAGGGCGAAGCCTACAGTCAGAATAACGATAAAGACAACAAATACGACTGTGTTGAAGATCGATTTAAAAAACACGGGATCATGGAACAGCGTGGAATAGTTTTGAAAGCCGACGAACGTTTCCTGCTTGTATTGGATCTTATAAAGACTAAGCCTCATGCCTTCCAGAATCGGATAGACGATAAAAATAAGAAACAGGAGCAGCTGCGGCAAAATGAACAGATAGCCCGTTACGTTTTCCTTCCAAACCTGATTGCGTAGTTTCATGGTTATCCGTTCCCTTTCTTATTCGGCTCCCGCCGCACAGAGCGGCGGAAGGCCGAGTATTGATTCTTAACGGCATTGCTTGGGCAGGGGACGTTACCCGCTCTTCGGTTGGTCCGCGGCGCTAAGGCGCCTACTTGCTGATAACCGAGCTGTCCTTCGCCTTTTGAATAACGGCATTGCCCTTGGACTCATAATCCTTAACGGCCTGCTCCGGCGATTTCTCGCCGACGTACATAGCCTGCAGTTCCGGATAAAGCACTTGCCGAAGCTCGCTGTAGCCAGGCACGTTGCCCGTGAAGCTGAACATGTGGGATGCATTGGCGCCATAAGCAGCGAACAGCGGGTATTGATCCTTCAGCTCGTTAACGACCGAAGTTCTGACCGGCACACTGTTCTTCGATGCTTGGACAAGCTCTGGATCGCTGGAGAAAAATTGGACGAAGTCTTTGGCAACTTCCGTCTTCGTTGCGTCACCGGTTTTGAATACGCTAGCGCCTACTACATACGTAAAGGTGAGCGGATTGCCGGTTACGGACGGAATATTAGCCAGGCGTACATCGAATTTCGGCGATTTGCCTGCGTTCATATCAGCCTTGGCATTATTGTACAGAATCGAGTTCGTGAAGCTGACCGCAAGCTGCTGGTTCTGGAACATCGCGTTCGCATCGTTCGACGATACGGACTCGGCGCCAGGGTTCGTATAGCCTGCATCATAGATGCTCTTCATCCATTGCGCCGCTTTTACGCCTTTGTCATCGTTAAGCACGATATTGCCGTTCGCGTTGAAGAACGAGTTGCCGAACGAGCGAAGATAAGCCAGATTCCATGTGTCGCCTTGGTTATTGAGCGCATAGAGAGCCATCGGATAAGCGTTCGGATATTTATCCTTAGGCAGCTTTTCCTTCAGCGTCTTCAGAATGGTGTTGTACTCGTCCATCGTCCACGTCTTGATTTCGTTCTCGCCGCCGACGAAGGTCTCGAGGCCTGCGGCCTTGAACATATCGGCGTTGTATACGAGCGTACCCGGGTTATGCGAGAACGGATAGAAGTAGATGTCCTTGTTGTTGCCGAACGTTACATTGTCCCAGTAGCCTTGCTCGATATCTTTCTTCGCTGCATCGTCGACGATGTCATTGAGTGGTACCAATGCACCGCGATGAGCATAGTCGCCCATTGCAAAAACGCTTTCAAAGAAAATATCAGGAGGCGTTCCGCCATTAAGGTTGACATTCAGCAGCTCGTCCCGCTGATCGCCGGCTACGACCTGGACATTGACCTTTACATCGTACTTGCTGTATTGCTTGGCGAATTTATCGGCCGCATACTTGAAGAAACTGTCGTAGTCCGCATCTGGCTCCGTCGCGTCGAGTACGCCTTTCCATTGCGGCGTAAGCCACAGCGAGATGTCGACCTTCTTCTTGCCGCTTGCTGCGGTGCCGTTATTCTGACTCGTATCCGTTCCTGCCGAGTTGCTGGAGCAGCCGGCCAGGACGGCAATGACAAGCAGGAATGTACAGATTGCCGACAAGCGCTTGCGTTTGTTGAACATAGATGATTTCCCCCTTGAATATCTTGTCACTTCGTACGCTTCAATCCGTTCTTATGAAATACGATAACAATGACACCTTCGCCTTGATGACGATCTTCCGAAGATCGGAAGCCGTCGAGGCCGTCAGACACGGACGGTGGATGTCGTCGGGAAAGAGCACCATATACATGCCCGGACGCAGCGTAACCATCATCTCGTCTTGAAGCTCGCCGTACAATGCGCAATCGTTCTCCGCATCGTATGGCTGAACCGGAATGCTCATACCGTCGTCCCGCTTCCAGCCGATAATCTCTTCTCCATGCAGCACGTAATGTATATCGAGGTACTGTTCATGTTTCTCGGCAGGCTGCTCTTCCTTCTGCTTCGTCTTCAGCTGCATGAGCCGTGCGTACATTTCCTCGCCCCAGATGGGGTGAACGCCCTCTTCCAGTGTGCCCGTTTCCTGCCGGACCAAATAATCGATCGCCCGGCTTATGACGGGGTGCATCCATTGACGCTGAATGTCCCAATGATCGACGGATCCTATAATCATGTCGCTCTATCCTCCTCTTCCAAAGGTGACGAAACGATCCGTGCCGATGAGCGTTGATGCAGCGCGATGGCTGTGTTCCACGCTAGCTTGTTCGGATGGCTTCTACGCCAATTATATAGCGATGAAAACGCCTCCAATAGGAACAGAGTTAAGGACATTTATTCAACATTTTTGGATTCGTTGCGAATATTCACGATTTTACGAATCATTGTTCACGATCTTTTGAATGCGCTTACAACTCCAATAATCAAAGAATAGCCTCCTCGTCTTTTTAGAGAGGGAGGCTTTATACGCAGCTGCATGACACTCAGCAAAATAAGAGAGACAGACTATTGCTTTTGCCTTTGTGCGCGATATTTTTGGGGACTGGCACCCTTTAGCTTTTTGAATATCCGCCCGAAATAATTAATGTTCTCGTAGCCGACTTGCTCTGCGATCGTATAGCTAGGCAGGCTCGTTTCTTCCAAATACGCCGCTGCCTGATCAATTCGCTTGACGTTGATCCAATCCGTAAATCCTAAGCCCGTCTCCTTCTTGAAAATGGTGCTCAAATAGCTCTCGCTCATATTGATCATGTCTGCAGCTTGCTTTAGTGATATATCCTGCGCAATATTCGCAGACATGTAATCCAGCAAACGCTTGATGTCCTCGCGCGCGGGCTCGCGCGGTGCCGGCTCCGTCAGCTTCTCCCTAAACGCCTCATAGAAATCAGCCGCAGCCGCCCAATCCGCTAGCAGCCCGCTCGTCTCCGCATGCAGCGTTATGCCAAGCAACCGGTTCGATGCATTCACTAATTGACTTACCGCTCGCTCCAGCTCATGCGGCCGTTCAGAATTGGCAACGGAATCCGGCGCTTGTTCAGCCTGTTCCGGCCTTGCCAGTAGAGCGGCCATTTCACCTTCGCGGATCGGCACCGGACGACTGTCTAATACGGCAGCAAGCTCGGATTCGATCAAATGCTCCAGCAGCCGCGTAACCGATTGCTCCAATTCCCCATCCCGCCTGCTCTTAATGCCCAGCATAAGAAGATAACGGCCGGGAGGCAGCTCTTCTCCTTGTACCGAATGACCCAACAACCGAATGGTCAACTGCTCCGCCATTCGCTCCCGGCGGCTTTCATACGCAGACGCAGGAGCCTCCGATCCCTCCAAGCCTTGGCTGACAGCATCCGCTGCTGGCTTCCGTTCCCGTTTCTCGGCCAGCTTGCGCGAAGCCTCGACGAGCAGCTCCAGCAGCTCGGACGGCTTCATCGACGTTTTGAGCAAATAATCCTCCACGCCCAGCTTCATCGCCTTGCGCACATACTCAAACTCATTATGGCTGCTTAATACGATGATAAGCGTATTCGGGTAGCGATGCTTCACAGCCTCGATTAACGCAAGTCCGTCCATGCGCGGCATGACGATATCGGTCAGCAAAATATCCGGCGCCTGCCGCTCCATTAGTTCAAGCGCCTTCTCGCCGTCGGCAGCGTCGCCGATATATTCGAAATCATGCTCCTCCCAGTCAATCAGCGATTTGACTCCAAGGCGCACCAACAGCTCGTCGTCGACCAGCATCACTTTCAGCTTCACGTTTCATCCCCCCTATTCGCGCGGCAAAGCGGCAGCACATACTGGATCGTGGTGCCTTCTCCCGGTGTACTGAATATGCGGATACCATATTGTTCTCCATATTGCAGCCGCAAACGGTCATGCACATTTTTGATCCCGATTCGCTCCGGCAGCGGGTTCGCATCCGATGCTTCGCCGGACAGGCGTTGCCGAATCTCCTCCAACCGCTCCGGCGGCATGCCGACGCCGTTATCCGAGATATCCAGCACGAAGCACCGCTCCGCTTCGTAGGCTCTGACCGCAATCCGCCCCGCTTCGCTTGAGGACTCGATACCGTGCATCAGACTGTTCTCGATCGCCGGCTGAAGCATGATCTGAATGACCTCTTGGTCCATCAGATCGTCCGGCACGTCAATCGTCATCTCGGTATCGTGATATTTCATTCGCATCAGACCCATGTAATTTCCAATGTAGTCGAGCTCCTGCTTGAGAGAAGTGAGGCTTCCCCCTCTGCCGATGCTTCCTTCCAGGATCCCGCCAAGATTGGAGAGCATGTCCCCAACCTCTTCGTTATTGCGAATATAGGCCATCCACTTGATATTGTTGATCGTATTTAACAAAAAATGAGGATTGATCTGCGCCTGCAGCGCCCGAAAACGCATATCCTCCTTTTGCTCATATTCCTCCTTTACCCGGATCAGCAGCCCGCGTATTTCTTTCACCATCCGGTTGTAGGTTTCTATGAGCGAAGCGATCTCCTGCGGACCCGACACGGATAGCGTCGAGTGAAAGCCCTTTTCCTCCAGTTCACGCATTCGCTTCCTCAGCAGCTTCAACGGTTTAGAAATACCGTACGAAATCGAGAACGTAATGAGCAGGAATACGATAAAAATGAGAATAAACAAGACAAGATTCGTATGGCGGATATCGAAAATTTCTTTGAATACGGTGTCGTAAGGCACCAACTGAACGATTTTCCACCCGTTTATCCCAATCGTGCCGTGATTGACTATCCATTTTTCCCCGTTCTTCTCGAAAATTTCTTGGCCGTTCTTGCTCGTTCTGACCATGTCCATATAGCTATCGCTAGCTAGGCTTTGACCAACCATCGTTTTGGTTAGACTGGAGACGACCGTCCCCTTCTGATCCACGAGGTAAACCTCGCCTTTCAGACCAACGAGATACCTCCGCAAATCCATCTCGGATACGCTGAATGCAACCATCCCGATATTACGTGCTGATTGGAGCTCCGTAATCGTTTTTACCAATGTAATGATGGGCTTGCGGTCCAAATAAAGCCGTTCGTTGTAGTTGAACATCCATTTCTGCTGATAGGGCTTGCCAAACATCTGCTTGTACCAAGCTGCGCCAACATATTGCTGATGAAGCTCCTCCGGCAAATAGCTCGTGCTGAGCCATCGGCCCTCCCGGTCGAACAGCGTTACATACGTATTGGTGAAATAGGAGCTGTACAGCCGGTTCAATACCGTGTCGTTCAACCGCAGCTTCTCGTACGGCGTGAACGACTCCGGCTCTTTAAGCAGCTTGGTAATGCTCGGATTGGTTGCAATGTCGACGGAAGACCGGAGCATATCCTCCAGGAACAGCCCAATGTTCAGGTTAACAAGATACAGCGACTCCTGGGCAGAGCTGCCGATTTTACGCTCAATGACGTTTTCCAACGTTTTATTCATCCAATTAAATGTGATAATAAATGGAATAATAAGGAATATCAAGGTTGAAATGAATATTTTATTGCGTATAGAGTTCCAGCGGCCATTAAAATATTGCAAAAACCGCATTGAATCAACCCCCTCCGATAAAATCCACCCTCTTTATTAGCTATTATTATATATTTAATTTTTGTATTTAGCATTACTTCACAGCTTCGATTCAAAGCGGATACTATTGTTATCGTTCCCAATCAGCGGGGACATTAATGAAACCTGCGCTTGAGGCAGCGCCGATACCGGACGCAAATAAAAGGCTTGGCCTGCCAGGAGGCAGACCAAGCCTTGTGATATAAAGATACGCCCTAAACCGGTTCCGTGCTGTAATGTTAGCGCGTGCTGAGTATTTCCATCGCTGCTTTGAATTGCTTTCTCGTTAAGATCATTTCATCTTTTCCATAGATCGTGATGACTCCGTAGTGGCGAATGATCGAGATGACATCAAGTATAGTGGATGCGACAACCTCATGATCAGGTGAAGCAACCATCCCCTCGAACGATTTGTAATTATGATCGAATATTTTGAACAAACCGTATTTCTCCCCCTGGTCTATAGTCTATTGTTTATTCTTGGTAAGAAGATTATAAAATGAAAGCATACTCATAAAAACCTAACAAATTAAAGATGTATCCCTACATTGTTAACTATGTAGTAACATATGGTTAGCGTCTATCCGCGATTAAGGCTCCCCATCATTCGCAATGTAGCCGTTCCCGGTTAGAAAACAACTTAAAAAAAGCCATCCAATATGGGATGACTTTTCCTAGTTTTGAGCTGACTTGTTCTTCGAAGTCTTAGAATACTTTCTTCGTTGCCCGATCTTCTTTAATGATCTCGA
Organism: Paenibacillus kobensis NBRC 15729; assembly: GCF_004000825.1. Classification (GTDB taxonomy): domain Bacteria; phylum Bacillota; class Bacilli; order Paenibacillales; family Paenibacillaceae; genus Paenibacillus_T; species Paenibacillus_T kobensis. The sequence goes on from NZ_BILZ01000012.1 coordinate 54,068, forward strand.
CCGCTTCCTTGAAGCGAAGCGCATGCACGATCTCCCGCTCCCGCAGAAACTTCAAGCTGTCCTGCAGATCTACGTCGTCGGTCATATCAATGAGCCACTGATACGTCGCCCGCGCCTTCTCCTCCGCCGCGATATCCTCATACAGATCGGCGAGCGGGTCACCCTTGGCCTGTATGTAGGCAGCCGTCCACGGCACTCCGGAGGAATTCGTGTACATCATTCCGTTGTCATGCTGCGCATAATTGGAACCAAGACCCGCAGCCTTCATCTGATCAACGCTCGCATCCTTCGTCAGCTTATACACCATCGTGGCAATCATCTCGAGATGGGCAAATTCCTCCGTCCCGATATCCGTTAGCAGCCCAATGACCTTATCGGGAATCGAATACCGCTGGTTCAAGTATCGAAGCGCAGCGGCTAATTCTCCGTCCGCCCCGCCGTATTGCTCCAGCAGAAACTTGGCCATCATCGGATCGCATTTGCTGACACGTACCGGGTACTGCAGCTTTTTATCATAAATCCACATCTCCTGGCACCCCCTCCCGATTCAGCATTAGACTTGCCACGGCCATGGCGGCTCTGACCACTGCCACGGAAACCGCGAGTAGCTGTGGCCAAATTGCAGCAGCGGGCCATATTGCATCTCGAACTGGTAGGCACACTGCTGCCGCTGCTGCGCCAGTTGATTAAATTGCTGGAGTGCATGCAAATCATTCGGATGCGTATCCAAATACAGAGTCAGCTCGACGAGAGCAAAGTCCAGCTCTTGCAGTTGCCGAAGCTTCTGATAATACTGCTCATCCAGCTTCCGTTCCTCGATCTGCTCTTGCTGTTGTTCGCTCAACGAAGGTCACCCCCCTTTTCCTTTCTTGGATTCATATGCGCTGAACAATGCTGGCCATAGCGTCCCGAACTTCAGCGCCTCACTCAGCGAGAATTGCGGCAAATTCATGGGCTGATAGGGGATATATTGATTCGGCGGTACGACATACGTCTTCACGTACACGGGCGGGCAAGGATCATGGGGACCGATAAAAGGCCGCCATTCGCGATAACCCGCTTGATTCACGCCAGCAACAAATGGCTGGGCATATACGTTGGCATTGGCGTTCGCGGTCATCGTTGGATTCACGTTCGGAATCATGTTGTTATTGCTGTTCATGATCGCCGCCTCCTTCGAGTCGTAATCACTCTTCTCCAACATATGTGCCTGGCGTTTGTCCCAAGAACATGTGAACTATTTCCCAGGCAATGAACAGCCCTCTTTGTCGTGGACATAAAAAAGAACATACAGGTGTCGTATGTTCGAATAAATTCTAGATTTTTCCTTTGTAAATCTACTCAATCATGATTTTATCATCGTTTCTTTTCTTTGAAGAATAACATCACGCTATAGAGAAGCAACAACACCAATCCAATATTAAAGCCATAATAAATATGAGTTATTCTCATCCTTAATAGCCAAGGATCGATAAGATCGCCATTCAATGTTCTGTCCTTTATAATCTCCGCCATTTCCTCGTTACTTGAATACTTCGCTTCGCCAAAAACAGGATATTCAAATGGTTTTGTAACTAATGCATTCGGCGGATAAAACTCCACCCACTGTTGTCCAGTCCATCTATCTACTTTATATTCCATATCCCCAGTAATAAAAGAATCTTTATCCCATCTGAATATCCCTAGCATGATAGATATGAGGAGAAGAAATACGATCAAAATAATTTTTGATTTCATCATTTACCTCCAGAATATTCAACTAATGTGGTTGGATTTATTCCCTTTCTTTGAAGTCATGGCTTAATAAGATTAATCAACAACATCTCTTATTATTTACAGGTCTATATTACCCTTTTTTAGTAATTCAACATATAGTGAAACAGTTTTCGGGGTGATGACCTTTCGCACAGCCTATTTTAAGTGAAAATCAAGTAATCAGGAGAAAAAGTTCAAAAAACCTCTACCCAGAGCAGAAGGGGCCGATGCCTGCATACTGCTGAGGAGAGGTTGGTTTTTGAAATGACGTACACGGGGAACGGAGAAGACGAATCATTCTGAAGAAGCGAGCCTTTGCTTTCGAAGTAGCTTTTCACCGAGAAACTTGTAGCTAGCCGTTTTTATCGGATTTCCACACTGGATGATTGTTCAAAATGTCTGGCAACAACAGCGAACGGAAGAACATTCGTCTGAGGAGTGGGAGCGGTATAATTCCTACTTGTGCAGCCTTAAGACTTCTATTCCTCCGGCTCCAACTCTGAATCCTGCTTATAAATGTTAACCCGCAACACCCTAAGCGGCTCGCATTCTGCGACCTCGAACCAGTAGCTGTCGTAAGCAATTCGAGCGCCCTGTACGGGCACGCCCTCCATCCTCGTGAACAGCCAACCGCCAATCGAATCGACGTCCTCGTCGACGATTTCAAGACCGAACATATCGTTCACGTCCTCGATCAACATCCGTCCTTCGACAGATGTGATGTCACCTTTCACGACGACGCTCGGCTGCTCCGTATCGAACTCGTCGTGAATCTCGCCAACGATTTCTTCCAGAATGAGCTCCGTCGTCAGCATACCAGCTGTTCCGCCATATTCGTCGACGACGATCGCAAGCTGCGAATGCTTCCGCTGCATCAGCTTCAGCACATCGCTAATCTCCATCGACTCGGGCACGCTCAGGATCGGACGAATAAACCGGCGAATGTCTTTCTTTCCGAGACCGTCCGCTGTCAGCAGATCGGTAATATGGACGAAGCCGATAATTTGATCTTTGTCTTCGATGCCAACAGGGTACCGGGTATGCTTAGTTGTAAATACATGCTTCACAATCTCATCATACGTCTGGTCCATATAGATGCAATCCATGTCTGTTCGCGGCAGCATCACTTCCCGTGCCAACCGGTCCGAGAACTCGAATATGTTATCGAACAGCGTCATCTCGTCCTTATCGATGACGCCGCTCTGTGCGCTTTGATCCATCAGAATACGAATTTCTTCCTCAGTATGTACACCTTCCATCTCGCTGGCAGGCCGAACGCCGATCAACCGGAGAAGCCGGTTCGCCGTTCCGTTAAGCAGCCAGATCGCAGGCAGGAAGATACGGTGGAACATCATAAGCGGCCAAGACAGCCATAACGACACGCTCTCGGACTTCTGGATCGCAAGCGACTTCGGCGCCAGCTCTCCAAGCACAATGTGCATGAACGTAATGACGATAAAGCCGATAATGACCGACAAAGTCGATATCAGCACCTTATCTGTTACGCCGAACGTATACAATAGCGGTTCGACGATCAGCTCCGAAATCGCCGGCTCGCCTACCCAGCCAAGACCTAGCGATGCGAGCGTAATGCCAAGCTGTGTCGCGGATAGATAGGCATCCAGTTTCCGGTTCACCTTCAGCGCATATTTGGCGCGAGCGTTCCCTTCATTCGCAAGCTGTGTCAGCCGCGTCTGTCGCACTTTCACTAATGCGAACTCGGCGGCGACGAAGAAAGCGTTCAGCAGAACGAGCACGATAACGATTAGCAAATTCGTAATAATCGATCCCGGCATAAATTCGGTATGGTCCAAATCGGCACTTCTCCTTTAATCATTAATCGATGATTGCCGTACGCCGGAGGAAATCGTCATTTTTATAATACATATCTTTCACGAGCAAGTTCGGTCCGCAGCAGCCAGCAGCAGGACAATGACATCCGACTGACTGCGCAAGATCTCCTTGGAGCCACCGTTCGAAGACGTCATCCAACCGGTCCTCCTTCACGTTGCCGAATGCCTGAACGTCAGCGAAATCCGTGACGAACACGTCGCCAGTGAACAAATTGACATTAAGCCTATTGCGCCCGTCCGGATCGTTGCGAACGGTCACGTTAGGCTCCGAAGCGAGCCGAGTGAGCAGTGCGCGTTCTTCCTTGTTCGTGCTGCAGCGGAAGAACGGCAGTGTACCGAACAGCATCCATATCGATTGGTCACGCGCATCGAGAAGACGCTCGATTGCAGCACGCATTTCCTCACGGGAAAGCATTGGCAGGTCGCGAGCGAAAGAACTCGGATACATCGGATGCACTTCGTGCCGCTGGCAACCCATCTCCACGATCAACTGATGAATCTCCGCTATCTTATTATGGGTCCGATAGTTGATCATCGATTCAGCGGATACAAGAACTCCTGCTTCGCTCAACCGGCGCGCATTGTCGATCATCCGCTCATACAGACGGACAGCTGTTTCCCGAGACACCGAATGACCTGCCTTCGCGAACCCAACCTGATGGAAATCGTCTGCCGTCGTATAATTGAACGATATATGCATGACGTCAAGATACGGCGCCATTTGCTCATAACGTTTGTAGTCGAGCGTTACATTCGAATTAATTTGCGAACGGATTCCCCGGCTGCGTGCGTAGCGAAGGAGCGGCACGATGTAATTCCGTACCGTTGCATCCGAGAAGGAAGGCTCGCCTCCGGTAATGCTGATCGTCTCCAAATGCTCGACCTCGTCCAGCTTGCGCAGCATAAGATCCAGAGGCATCTTCGCCGGTTCAGCCATGACGAGCGTATCGCCGACGGCACAATGCTCGCACCGCATATTGCACAAATTCGAAACGGTCATTTCGACGCTTGTCAGCACATGGCGTCCGTGCCGCTGCAGCGAAACGATGGGATCCCAAGGGTCATTCGCCGGCGATAGCGGCTTGCTCGGGACGGATTGATTGTTCAACGCTAATATATGATTCATGTTCAGCACCTATTTTCAACATTTATGAATGAAAGCTTTACCTTCCATTGTAATATTCGAAGCGGCGGGACGCAAATAACGTTTTCTTCAAATCGTGAGGCCAACACCGCGTATACCTGGCCCTGGTAGACAAAAAATAAATCCCGCCACCAGGGCGGGATTGTTGCGCTATTATAATCCTGCAGCATTCGGCACTTCCGTCGATTCGTTATTGACTCCTACAATCATCGTTGTTAATTGTTTGGATAAATCGATTTCATAAGGCGATCCGATTGCTTCGCCGCATTCTTCCAATACACGAATAATCGGCCGGTGGGGACAAGCGGCATTAATATCAACGACGACTCCCGTCTCTCCGCTATTCATGGTGACCGTCAAGCCGATCGGATAGATCGCGACTTTGTCGCGGAACTGTTGAACCATATGCTGCTCGTAAAGCGTGCCCGTACCGGCATATAACAGCTCGATCGCCTGATGCGGCAGCATCGCTTCCCGGTAAACTCGCCTCGACGTCATCGCATCATACGAATCAACGAGACCGATCCACTTCGCGTATTCGTGGATTTCGTTGCCATGAAGACCTCTCGGATAACCGCTGCCATCCAGCCTTTCATGATGCTGTAGTGCGCAGTGTGCAGTCAAGAGCGGAATGTTAGGCTCATCCTTCAGCATCTTGTAGCCAATCTCCGTATGCTGCTTCATAATTTCGAACTCATCCTGCGTCAGCTTGCCGGGCTTCTTCAATATTTCGACCGGAACTTGGCTCTTCCCGACATCGTGCAGAATCGCCCCCATCCCAAGCGCCTTCAATTCATCGCGGTTGTACCCCTCGGCAATGCCAAGCAGCGTCGTATAGACGCAGACGTTCAACGAATGCTGGTACAAATAATGGTCGACGGAGCTTAAGTTCATCAGCATAATCATGGCGTCCGGCTGCGCGGTCAAATCATCCAAAACCATGTTCATGATGTTGTGATAATTTTTCGATATATACGGATACGTAACGCCCCGCTTGCCGTTCGGCCGGTCCATCATTTGCCGGAACGTTTGCCGAATCTCCTTCAGCGCATAACGGAGAGTGTCATCACTAATAATGTCCGGAACGACCATATCGTCCAGACGTTTATCCATTATATAGACGTAAGAAATTCCGGTTTCCTTCAACCGTCTGATCATTCGAGCGGTAAGCTCAATATCCTCAGCCAGCAGTACGAGACCTTCATCGGAAAAAATCTTCTTCGCCAGCCTCATACCAGGCTGACACATCGATATGGGCATTAAGCGCATCTTATTATCCCGCCCCGCAACTGGTGTATGCTCTAATCCTAATGCAAGACAAAACGCTATCGGCATTTGTCGAGCGAGAAATCTACTATATTATATCGGTTAGCAATGCTTGTATTGTTAATGTAAGAGATAAATAAGAAAAGAGCAACCAATATTTCGGGAAAATCCGACATATTACGCCAAAAAAAATCGTTCGAGTAGGAGCTATGTTGCCGCTCCGCCTCGAACGATGATCCTTTCTCTGGCAGCCTCTGCAATGGAATCGCTGTCATGCAGCGCGTCCGCAAGCAAATCCCGAATAAATTCCGGCAAATAGTAGCGGACTTCCGTTCCTTGCTTTATCGACAAATACCCTACCCCGAATGTGAACATGTCGATCGTCCCGACCGTATATTCACGCTCATCATTTAACGGCTCATCCCCGACAAAGGCGGCTGACAATTGCAGTTGCCCGGATGCCGTATGTTCCACCTCAAGCCTCATCCCATCCACCGACAGCGTGCCGAGCACCAAACCGCGGAAGCCGAACCCTCGGATCGGCATCTCGATATACTCAGGCTGCAGCGATTGCTCCAGCGCCTCTCGAATATGAGCACCGCTCAGCTTCATTCGGCAAGGGTTGATCGGGGATGGGCAGATAGCATGGAGCTCACCGGCCGTCACATCGCCAGCAGAAAGTCCGGCAAGCAGCTGGCCGTTGTTCACAAGACCGATCTCCGCTTGCGTCCAGCGTCGCAGGCTCGCTGCCAGCAGGTTCGGAAGCGGAGATTCCTGATCCGTGCGGGCTTCCAGCGCCGTCTCGAGGTGCGCAACGACGCACCCAAGCCTTTCCGATGACAGCTCGCGGTAACGCTCTATGATGTCAGCCGCCTCAGGATGCTCGTCATAGGCTGCGACCGGAACGCAGGATGCCCGGAACCTGGGCCGGGACGTCGCCGGATCGATTCCAATCTCGATGCGGCCAATCCGTTCGCCGAACTTGCCTGCAGCACATACCGTCGTTGTTCCGATTACGAGCGGCTCCTCGAGCAGATGATGCGTGTGGCCGCCAAGAATAAGATCAATGCCTGGGGCCTCTTCTGCCATGCGGCGGTCAAGCGGCAGTCCGATGTGAGACATCACGACGAGTACATCAACATGCGGCCGCAGCTTCGCTGCCTCGGCAGCTGCAGCAGCAATCGGATCGGTCACTTCCCACCCGAGCAGCTCATAGAAGTCGGGAAATCGTGCGGTTACGCCAATCAGTCCGATCCGAATGCCGCCCTTGCTGATAATCGTGGAAGGCGCCAGCCAAGCCGGGCATTCGCTGTCATGCAGCTGTTTGACATTCGCGACAAGCACCGGAAATTTCGCATAGTTCCGGTATACCGATTCAAGCGTCTCCGGGACAAACGTTAACCCTTCGTTATTGCCAAGTGTTGCTGCTTCGCAGCATGCGGCATGAAGCAGCTCAATGTTAACTGCGCCGTCACTGCCTTCTGTTTCGGGACGCATTCGGTCCATATGGTCTCCGATGTCGACTGCAAGGACGCGGTCGCTTCCATAGAAACGACGCTCTTCCGCGATGAGCGACGCCATTCTGGCGGCATTCTCCAGACGGCTATGAATGTCATTGCTGTGCAGCAGCACGGCTTCAACCGGCCAATTATTCGCTGTTTCCATGCCTGCCTCCTTGCCAATCGACTCGTTATTAGCACGAGCTCAACTCGTTAATCATTTTTTCAATCTTAAATCATCGGCAGAGAACTGACTTTTAAAACCATAAGAAGCTTCTGACTCGCCTTCCTCATCGACACAGACGACAATGCGCACGACGTTCTTTACATTCAGACACTTGCTCGTGCCGTTCGGAACGTAGAAACGAAGCGGACCGGCGCTATCCAGCCGCTGCTCCTCCTCTTTCGCATACAGTACAGCCGCATCCTTCAATTGGGACCATGGAATGACCGCTTCAAATGAATCCGCGGCATATAATTTCAAATGAGTAGCTGGAGAGAGTGAGCATTGGCTTGTATGGGTTATGAGATGGAGCCATTCCGTATACCATGTTGTCCAATCGAAAGCGAAGCCGACCGCGCCAGGTACTCGTTCTTCAATCGGGAATACGACTCCCGCAAGCTCTGCCATCATACTCGGCGTCCACAGTTCGATGCCGAATTGCTCATGCTCGATCTCTATGCTGTCCTTCTTCCCTCCATTGTACGATATATGCGCCATAAAGTCAGTTCTCCTTTCGACTTTGGAATGCCCGGCCTGGTTAACCGCCGATCTGCGACATTCTCCGTTCCGTCGGGATATGCGATAATGCGCTGTCTGCAAGCTTCGCCGCCATTTCATGGCTTGCCGGCTTCAAGTCCATCGCCTTGCGGAACATCGCTTCCATTGCTTCGCTGCTGCCCAGAGCAGGCTTCACGTTCAATTCATCCATCCAATACAAGCACGGCTTCAAGTAACCGTCGGCCGTCAGCCGAAGGCGGTTGCACCGTTTGCAGAATTCATCGCTAATCGGATGAATTAATCCGAACGAACCTTTGCCTCCGATCAGCTCGTAATCGTCGGATGGCCCGTTGCCGCGCATATCGTCGCGGTTCCGATACTGCAGTCCCATACTGTCCGCCACCTCAAGTACGCGCGCAAGCGGCAAGTAATGGTTGCGCCAGTTATCGTCCGCATGTCCGATCGGCATATATTCAATGAAACGGATATGGAGCGGCTGCTCCATTGCCATCTGCAGGAAAGATCCGATTTCATCCTCGTTCACGCCGCGGAGCAATACACAGTTCAACTTGATTGGATCAAAGCCGGCCCGGCCCGCTGCCTCGATCCCTTCCATAACCCGGCGAAGCTCGCCGCGCCTTGCAATAAATCGGAACCTCGCGGAATCGAGCGTGTCCAAGCTTATATTAACGCGATTCAATCCGGCATCCCGCAGTGCGTCCGCCTGCTTCGCGAGCAATAGCCCGTTTGTCGTAAGGGATATGTCAGATATGCCGGGGATGCTGGACATTTGACGGATCAATCCGTCCAATCCAGGTCTGACAAGCGGTTCCCCGCCTGTAATCCGCAGCTTCGTTATGCCTAGACCGGCTGCCGTCCTGACAACCTCGGTAATGTCATCATACGAGAGCAGGTTGGATGCATCCGTAAATTGTACGCCTTCCTCAGGCATACAATAGAGACATCTAAGGTTACACCGGTCCGTCACTGAAATTCGAAGATAGTTGTGTACCCGACCAAATCGATCCGTCAAAGATTGCATCGTCGGCAGCCTCCTTTACTTACGATACGCAATCGTTTCAATATGAACTAGCATAACATTTTTAAGTCAATTATGATATGCTATAAACATATTTATTCCATAGCAATGAGAGGTTTTCTGCCATGAACAATAGATGGACGATTCGATTATTCGCGGGGTTGAACGAACGGCTCGGCACTCCGGTAATCGATCTGACGCTGGAGCAAGCTGAACTGGCCGCTGGCGAATTGAAGCAACGGCTTGCTGCCCAATATCCGGATCATCAAGATTTGCTCCAGCTCTGCTTCGTTGCCTGCAACCAGGCTTACGCACAGGATGATGCGGTCATTCGGTGCTCGGACGAGCTGGCGCTTCTTCCCCCCGTATCCGGAGGGGAAGAACTGGGGACACAACAAGCCGGCAACACGGACCAAGAAAGCTTATTCCAATTAACCGATCAGCCGATATCGGTCGAAGCCGTATCGCGCCTCGTTATTTCACCGAATAATGGCGCAACGCTCACATTCATCGGCACAACGCGCGAATGGACGCACGGCCAGCGTACCGTACGTCTCGAATATGAAGCATACGCGCCGATGGCGATCAAGACCATGGAGCAGATCGGCAGCGAAATATCGGACCGCTGGCCGGGTACACAATGTGCGATTGTTCATCGGACAGGTGTCGTTGACATCGCGGACATTAGCGTCGTTATCGCGGTGTCATCTCCACACCGCGAAGCCTGTTATGATGCGAGCCGCTATGCGATCGAGCGATTGAAGCAGATCGTGCCGATCTGGAAGAAGGAAATATGGGAAGACGGCTCGGAATGGAAAGGCCATCAGCAAGGACCGTGGAACCCTCTCGAACGATCCGAATCCCCCTTATTAGGCTAAACGTATGGAAAGGCGCGATAACTTATGACCGAAGACCTTCAACTTGGTAACCGGCCGCACAGCCGGTATGCCCGTCAAATGCGCTACTCCCCGATCGGAGAAACGGGACAATTGAGACTGGGCGGACGATCGGCTGTTATTGTCGGCATGGGGGCGCTCGGCGCCGTCATCGCCCAGCATCTCGTACGCGGCGGGATAGGCCGGCTTCGTATGATCGACCGGGATATCGTCGAATGGAGCAATCTGCACAGGCAGCTCTTATATATGGAAGAAGACGCGGAACAGATGCTGCCTAAGGCTGAAGCAGCCTATCATCGCCTCAAAGCAGCGAACTCGCTCGTCGAGCTCGAACCGGTCGTCGCCGACCTTGCTCCTCATAATGCCGAGCAATTGTTAACCGGCTTTGATCTTATATTGGACGGCACCGACAATTTCGCAGCCCGGTACCTAATCAACGAAGTGAGCATCAAGCATCAAATCCCTTGGATATATGGAGGAGCGGTTGGAGGTTCTGGCGTGACCGCTTCTTTCATCCCGAATGAAACACCTTGCTTCCGCTGCTTGTTTCCGGTTCCTCCATCAGCCGGTGCCGTCGACACTTGCGAAACAGCGGGGGTCATTTCACCGATTATCGATATTATCGCTTCAATGCAGGCGGCAGAAGCCTTAAAGTGGCTTACAGGAAACCGGCAAGCGATGAATGCGACGCTTATGCAAGCCGACGTATGGCATAACCAGTGGTTCGGCGTACGAACGGACCAGTCGAAGAGATCGGATTGCCCCGTCTGCCAGTCGCGCCGTTTCGATTTGCTGGAAGCAAGGCATCAAGAGCCATGCGCAGCCTCGCTATGCGGCCGCGATACCGTACAAATTACACCGGCTCATGCGATGCAGGCAGCATTGCCGGAAATTGCACGCCGTCTTTCGGCAGCGGGCAGCATTTATTTGACCCGTTTTCTGCTTCGTCTGGAGCTCTCCAACCAAGGGGTGTCTTTCGTCTTATTTCCAGATGGACGCGCTCTAGTCCAAGGGACGGATGACCCTATTGCGGCGCAAAGGCTGTACGAATCGCTGCTGGGAGCTTGATTATTCGACATTTTGCGACAAGAAAACGTTATCATCCTATTTTTTCGGTATTATTATTCGTGTTTTCTTCCGTTTTTTCGCTTATATTCGATATTCATCATATTGCCAATGCTGATAACAATTGATACTATTAGACTATCAAATCATTCTAGCAGGGGTGTCTTATGCGGGTACACGTCACCGATTTAAGGGACGGCGATCGGCTAGTTGAGGATACTTTTAATGACTTTGGCCTTCACGTCCTGTCTAAAGGTACCACTCTAAGCAACCGAGAGATCTCAATGTTGTTCCAGCACCAAATTGATTACGTAGAAATCGATATGAGGTCAACTTCACAAGGCATGAAAATGCCTGAGACACAAACGAGTCGGACATTAGAAACCGGTATGAGCCCTAAATGGATACCTACTGTTCAGCCGATCTACGAAGACACCGTTCAAGGCTGTAAAGCTTTGTTCGAGCAGGCACACTCAGAAGGCGTTATTCAAGCGGATCTAGTACGAGACACCTTTCAGCCGCTTGTCAACAACTTTAGAATGGAACGCGACGTCGTCTCCATGTTGCTGCTGCTGAATTCGAAGGATGATTATACCTATCAGCACTCCGTGCAAGTTGGTATGCTTTCATTCTATTTGGCTTCTTGGCTTGGTTACAGCGAGGAAGAAGCCGTCGAGATCGGTCAAGCCGGATTCCTGCATGACATCGGCAAGTCCCACATCAATGAGCAAATCCTTAACAAACCGGGGCGGCTGACGGATGAAGAATTCGACGAAATTAAACGTCACCCGATATATGGATATGAAATTATTAGCAAATCAATGGATAACGAACTCGCTGCCGTCGTTGCCGCCCAGCATCATGAGCGGATGGATGGCACTGGATATCCGAATGGACTGAAAGGCGAGGAGATTCATCCTGTAGCGAAGATCGTTGCCGTTGTTGATGTCTACAGCGCCATGATCTCGATGCGTGTATACCGCGAGAAGCGCGATTTGCTTCACGTTCTGCGTGAAATCTACCGGATGAGCTTCTATGAACTCGATCCGGAGACGGCGCATACGTTCATCAAGCATATGATTCCGAATTTCATCGGCAAGCGCGCCGAACTGAGCAATGGTCAGACCGGCGTCATCGTCATGACTCATCCAACCGAATTTTTCCGTCCTCTGATCCAGATCGGAGAACATTTCGTTGATCTGACGAACGAGCGGGAGCTGGAAGTGAAATCGGTTTATTTGTAAAAGGAAGAAGCATCTGTTTCCGCAGTCGGCGGGGTTACTGACGCCTCACCTTATCGTGATACAAATCAAAACGCCTTCAAGAGAATGCTTCCATGTCATAAGATGTGGAGAACACTTGAGGGTGTTTTTGCGTTGACTGTCAGGGACAATGTTTGGGATTGAGCCTTAGAATAGGCCCTTACGATGAAATACGGTTAATAACGAGTAAAAATCGTAGCTACGGCCCCCCGGTATATCAATCAACTCTGCCTCAACGGCTGCGGAAACGGCAGCTTTCGCCCACTCAGGCACTTTCTCCATTTGGCGGTAAGCTTCGATCACCGCAACACGTTCATCCACCTTGTTTATCCAGTCCTTCAGCCGATCGTATCCATCCGTCAATCCGGCCATTATGGCAGCCTGGTTCTTTACCGTCTGTTCCAGCAACTCGAAAGCTGCTTTTTCTGAGGTCGTCATGCCATTTTCCTCCTTATTAAATATCCAGTATTGGTTAGCCTCGGCCTTGAATACGGATTCTTTGGCGGACACCTTACCGTCATTCCGGATCCCCTGATCAACTAGCCCATCAGCTCCATACTTGGTGTTGTCCATGTTCGGATCGTACACCTCGATCCAGCCATCACGAATGCCAACTAACAAAATGTAATGTCCCGCGCCTGTAAAATGCCCTCGGCGCATCGAAGCGACAACCAAGTGCCCGTCAGATAAGGCATTCTTCACAAGCTCAAAATTGCCGGTTTGAGCAACAGCAACAACGTACTCTTTCCCGATGCTGGCAAAATAGCTCCAAGACGTACCACTGTCATAGGTGCGGTATCCATTGGCGACTGCATAGGCTGCCGCCGTGGTTGGCAACAACTCACATCCAATCAGCGAGCTGATTGCCATTGCTGCAGACGTTGGCCCACACCCCGATGTGCCAATCGTCTGCTCAGAATCGCCATGGTTGCTGTACGGAATATGTCGCCAGCGCGGATCTTCCTGACTATAGTAAACGATTTTCATCTGACTTGTTTGCCTCCTTCGCAGTACCCGGGGGGCTCAGCGCCTTATTTTGCATTTGGCCTGCTGCAGCTGCTACCAAAAATGCATTCGCGAAAGACAAGGCGTACAACCGCCAATCCATGGCTGATGCTCCGGATGCAAGCTGGGCCAATGTCAAAATAACCCAGGCTATAATGACGGCTAATATATCTGTAGGCAGACGCTTCAGAAGTGTTTTGCTGTATGCGACTACGAAGTAAGTGAGCAAAGAAGCCCCCCCCATAGCGGAGAGAGCTTCCCAGTTGAACAGTTGTGCTGTTTCCATATTAGCTACCTATCCCTTTCCAAAGAATCGCAATCGCACCTGTAAGCAATGCTCCAACAACCGTACGCCAGAGCCAACGCTGGTTGTCCTCGATAGCAGCAAGCATGCGATGAGCAGATTTTGCCCTTTGAAGCGCCTCGTTCGCCACATCTTTAGCGGTACCCATCATATCGAGCTTTGTTTCGAGTCTGGTCAACCGCTGAAGAATTTCATTCGTTTCTTCTGGCATCTCGAATCCCCCTCAATTAATAAGGTCCCCGTTTATACGGAGACCTCGTAAACTTGACCAGTGACCTCCTCGTACTGGTCTGACGTGATTTTCCCTGCGATAACGAACTTTCCTACATCCACCGCACGATATCGGCCTGCATCAAAATGACGTTTTACAATTACATACCAATCCACCTTATAGCACCTCCCGTTCAACTAGTTCAAGAAGCAATGCTGCCTGCTCGCGCTGTAACTGCTCCAGCATAATTTGTGTATCCATTAACTCTAATGATACCAATGCATGTTCCGCTTCTAACTGGTCAATCTTTAACTGCTCCGGCGACTTCGGCGGTTCCGGTACTGCCGGCCAAGCTACTGTAGTAAACGATTCTCCGTCGAAGGCTACATAGTGACCGGTTGGCACATTAGCAATTACCTCGGGCAGCTTCTCAACGGGAATTACAGTGAATTCGCCAACTTCGATTTCCTCAGGGGTCAATTCACGTTCAAGATACCCGATATACCGGTCGGATCGAATAAGTAGGTTCAGCACAAATGTCATCCCTCTCGATTTTGGTTAAGAAAAAGGACGCCCTTTAGAGGCACCTTTAGTTACTTACTGAATGTCATATCGGAAAGTTAGGTTTTTGATATACGCATCGCCCTGGGAATTTCGCATCACCAGATACACCGGGACACCTGTAGTTACTGTCAATGTCAGAGTATACGTTTGATAGACTGTCGGCGAGCCGTTGTCTGCGAACGATACAGATTCACTCCCGAAATTGTATAAAGCGGACAGCCCCATCGCAGTACCAACAGGAGTCGTCCAATCCAGGACCGCGCTGCGAATCACACGTGTAACTGTCTGTGTAAATGTTCCGTTACCCGTCCCCTGCGGTCCGCCAGAATACACCACAAGGTCCGATGATGTATTACCCGAATTACGTCCGTCGAAGGTAATACGGATCTCGCCGGTATATCTCGGGGCAAACTTCGCCACCAGTTTACCAATTCCACTCCCTCCTGAATAGGTATATTCGGTCGAGAACGTCTCTCTTGCTGTGTTGCTTGCTACGTAAACTCCGCCGCCCACTGGTCTCCACTCCGTTCCATTCCAAAATTCCATGATTCCATTAGTAACACGCGTACCAGCCATTGAAGTACCGTTTAGGTAGATTCCGTTCGGGGCCGTAATGTTCACCGTAGCCGTTGATGCAAGCTCAATAGCCCCGAGAGAGTTACTCAACGACATTATGTTCGTCCCTGCCCCGCCGTACCCAAACCAGCCGCCCCGCGTTGTTGGTGTGGCCTCCCGTGGGTAGAACTCCATGAACGAGTGATTACCGCCAGCCGATTTCATTAGAAGGCTTGGTCCGCTGCCGAGTATTGTAGTTGCACCCGTTAAAGTCGGATTCACTTTCGCTGCATCATCGGCAGCCTTTACGAATGCTGTCGTCGCCAGCTTTGTGCTGTTATCCCCTGCTGCTTGTGTTGCAGCCGTTACGGAATTATTGTAGAAGTTAACAGAACCGAGGCCCGGCCCTCCGAGGGTAAGTACATTGTTACCAGCATGATAGGACATGGCGCTGCGAGAGTTCTTCCAATCATATAATCCCATGCCGGATTCATTAACAAAGAATCCATGAGTACCAGTAGCATTGTTCTTGGCAAAACGACGTTCGGATGTATCCGTGACATCGATATTTCCGCTCAACGTAACTGCCGGTAGAGTGACCGTCCCTGTGAAAGTCGGTGAAGCGGTCATCGCGAACTGTTTCCATCCCCGCCAAGTCGTTCCGTCAAGGAGATAGTTCGTGAATACATTGTTGCTTGAATCTACGGCATAGATGAATCCGTAAGGCCCGCCGCCCTGCATAAACGATATAGCTCGAATGGAGTTAGTATTCGGGTTATTCTGGACGACTCCCGCTGAGTAGATCGTACGAAGTCCCGGACCTAGAGAAATTACAGTAGCGAGGAGGTCGTCCGTGCTAGCTGTAAGATTGATGATGTTATTCCCGTCATCCTTCGTAATTTTACTCATTTGGGCAACATCCGTTGTCGCAAACTTCGCCCATGCTCCCCAAGTAGAGCCGTTATCTGTAGAGACACGTGTGTAGGTGCTAGTGCTGTTAATCGACTTATACCATACTTGATGGATTCGTGATCCTGGTTTATAAACGAACATCATCGAGGTTGCAGCTTCAGGGATATTAGCGGATGCAGCGTCTAAGCTATACATACCAGTAGCGATCAGCGTGTTAGCATCGACGTTTTGGAACCCGCCCTTGGCTGTCCCGTCTATGGCCGTAATAGGGAACGCTTGGGATGCATCAACAGCCGTCTTAACGAAAGCGGTATTTGCGAGCGTTGTGTTATTCGCCCCAGCTGCTTGAGTCGGGGCCGTAGGGCTTCCGGTAAGTGCGGGAGAGTCTGTAAACGCGAGCTGTCTCCAAGATGTCCAGTTAGCTCCTGTGTCCGACGTGTTACGAGTGTAGATTCCGTGGCTAGAATTTGAAGCGCTGTTAGATGCGCTAAACCACGTCTGAGTAGTTGTCGTGGCGTTACGACGAACAACAGTCACGGTCCCTGTCATCGCCATAGGTACGTTCAAGACGTTACTAGCGACAGTGTAGAAGCCTGTGTCGAGCAGAGCATTCATGTCGCCAGTGTATGTCTGCCCGTTTCCGTTATACGCCGTCAGGTTCCAAGACTGGTGGTTTCTCCAGCCTGTCCAACTGCTTGTTCCGTTGCAGTAGTTGGTGTAAATGCCGTCCGTCCCGACAAGAATAATGAATCCAAATCCGTTTGCTCCTGACCCGCTCATAAAAGACATACCGCGATAAGACGACGCGGACGGAGTTCCCGTAGCATTGCTGTTACAGTAAATAGTGTTTACGCCCATCTTGTCTTGAACCATAGTCAGCAGATCGTCGCCTACTGAACTTGCACTGATCGTAAAGCTGCCTGCGTCCGTCGTGATTTTCATCATCTGCGCTGCTGATTTAATCGCGTCGCCCGCCAACTTTGCGTACTCCGTCGTAGCGATCTGAGTCGTGCTGGTTCCGGGAGCAGCGGTAGGAGCTATAGGAATTCCAGTTAATGCAGGGCTAGCTTTTGGCGCATACTGCGTATGTGGGTCGCCTGTAGAGTTGTGATTGCCCGCATGATGGATTACTTGTGATGTTGTCCCCGCCTTGCTATATACAAGGTCATTGGACGAATTGGCCTGCAAGGCGTTATTCGTAATCTTACCCGCGGCCGAATCCGTTGTATAAAAATTGACGCTTCGCGACCATTGGCTCGAAGTATCCGCATTAGAGTCGAGACGGAGTCCTCCGCCAGAAATTGTCGCGTCCCCTGTTACTTTTGTAGTAGGGAGATTGACGGTTCCCGTAAACGTCGGAGAAGCCTTAGGCGCGTACTGCGTATGCGGATCCGCCGACCCCACGTGCGCGGACATTGTACCGTCAACCGTATCTTTGCGTGCCACATCTGCAGCAGCACTTGGGGCGGCGACCTGGACTCTGCCGCTCGCATCCCGCTGCATGAGCGCATTGGAATTTGCTGATGGCGTCGCTCCATGCACGCTTGCAGTTGCATCCATATGCGCTTTCGCCGCTTCGAGCGACGTCGCCGGGGCTGTCCGCCAGTTGCTTTTGCCTGTGATCGATTTCACCATGTTGGCCATCCATCCAAGCAAAGTCGTAACCGTGCCGCTATCGCCTGTCGGGGCGGTACCGTCTGCAACGGTGCGGGTTCCGATAACCGTATCCGTAACTGCACCGTCACCTAATTGCCCGCTTCCAACTGCTTTGTCCCCAATCTGTCCCTGTCCAACTGCCTTATCCCCAATCTTCGCTTGCGTAACGGACTTCGCAGCCAGCTTGGCCGTCGTTACCGATCCGTCCGGATGATCCAGCACAGCTGCCGTATTGTGGGTCGTCAAGTTTTGCTGGGCGCTAACCGCAGATGAAGCTGCTGCATTAATTTCTTGTCCGATCTGATTAAGATCGGTTTCTTTCACAACATCGTTATACTGCCAGTTCGTCTTCGCCATGCCAGATTCACTCCTCTACCGAGATGACTTGCACGATGAGCGTATCCGTTGTGATGGGTATGTTCACCGCATTATCGCTTATCGTACCGGTTAAACTTTTCACTTCAATTCGATTAACAGTCGGCACCGCGCCAATCGGGATAATGTAATTGAGCGTAATCGTGCCTTCTTCGACTTGCTTAACCGTAAACGCCGATATGGTGTACGCGCCTGCGTTCAGGGCTATCTTATCAATCCGATCCGCAGCGTACTGCGCCATCTCGTTCTTAAACACCTTCGTAATCATACGGCAGCCACCCCTGTACCCGGTTCGGCAAACGGTGTTATACCCGCTTTCCAGCTTGTCCCCAATTTGGTATTGCGGGACAGCTTATGACTCGTAATCTGTTCGCGAAGGTGTATCTTGTCTACTAACGCCGTCTGCTGTCTGTATTCCAGATTAGCCGGTTTCAACATCATAACAGTTCGTTCGACTTCTCCGAACACAGGCGCATCTTGAATAGCTGTCGTGACGCTCAATCGATACAATCCGGGTTCAAGGGATACCGTCGCTTTACCCCGGCCGGCAATGTAGTCGAGCCTCTCCTGCAAGTACCGTACGGTGAACGGCGGCTTGATCTGATACCGGTTCAAAATGCGCAGCCGACGAAAATCAAGCGTCTCCTCCGAGCTCGCCTGGATGCCAAGCATCGCTTCCCGCCGTTCGATGGCCGAAGTGCTGGCCGTCTCCACAAATTGATCGTCGTGCAGAAGTTGTACAGCTTGCAGGAGCCGCTCCAGCTCCAGATCTTCCGATACGGACAACTCTACAAAATCTTTTATTTCTTGATAAAATGGCGGCAGATACGTCAATATCGCATCAGGCATTGATTGTCACCGTCCCCAAAAGAGGTATCTCATCCTGTGCTAGCGTCAGATTGTTAGCAGCTCCATTAAGCAATGTTCCGGCAACATCGATTACGCCAGGGACCGTAAGTATTGCTCCTTCTATCAGAGCAATTCGAACGACGAGCTGGCTCTGATTCGCCCAAGATTTCCGCAAGTCCGTCAGATATTCTTGAATGGCGGCCGTTATGAAGGCTTGAACTTGACTTACGGTAACCCCAGACAAAGTTACGTTCGTTCGAACGTTCACCGTCTTACTCGCTACGCCGGCAATGGTCACCTTATGACCAATCGGAGCCAGTCCTTTTCCCGTCCCGCTATTTCCTGTCGGATCAACATCCGTCTGGACCATATCAATCAATGCAGCCGACGGTACGGACCAGTCCGAAGCAATCACCGTACATTTGACCGTTCCGCCGCCCTGCCAGATCGGATATACCTTCAAGCCGCCGATCCCGTTCATGGATCCGATCAATTGCTTATAGTCTGCGACATTGCCGCCGAACGCAGGACGGTTCACGTGATCCAAGTATCTCGTGCGCAGGGCTGCGTCGGTTTCTTCATCCTCGCCAGGCACCAGCACCTTGCCGAGCTCTGCTCGGACCAGAGCGGGTACGAACTGGATCGGAAGCAGCGCTCCATACGGTTGGTTGCCGATGGTACCTACTGCTTCGCAAGTTAGCGAATAAATTCCGGTCCCGATCCGCGAGGCAACGGTGTATATGACCTCGCCTATCGAGTATCGGCTGCCGGACGGAACGTCGATCAGCGTATCTCCTGTCCCATAAAATTTGCCCTCCCTTACGGAAGCCGTTGCCGGTTCTCGATTAACCCCGAATTCGGCTGTACGCCGGGCCAACTCCGTTCCCGAGGCCGTATCCGCAAATGATAATTTGTAATTGACGTCGAGCTCGATATACATTTGAGCCAACTCAGCCGCTGCTGGGGCTAAAGCATCGTACAAAACAGAGCCTTGACGCTTATCGATGTCTCCCGGTACCCTCGCAAGCATTCGTTCCAAAATCACGTCAGCGGTTTGCGTTTCATACATGGGTTGTCACCTCCCCCTTAAAATCCCCAAATACCGATACGACAGAAAATACAGCCGTTGCGATGTCCCCGCTAATTTCGACTGTAAAATCCGCAATATCACGAATCCGGTCATCCTGCATCAATGTTTCCCGTATGCGGCGGCGAAGCTCCGAGCGTACAAGCCCCGGATTGTTCCCAATCAATCTTGCCATTTCATTGCCATAGTCGGCATCATAAATTAAATAAGCGAACCGGTCCGTCTGCAACGCTTTGCGGACTGCCTGCTTCACAGCCTCCATGCCGTCGATCATGCCGACGACTCTCCCTCTATCGAAATCCAGCTTCCATGTAAGGGACGGCGGTTGGAACTCGATACTGTCTGCCCTTATTTGTCCGCCGAGCGGAATCATGTTACCACCACCTTATCCAGAACTAAATAATGCTGACCGCCTTGAAGCCTGGCGAGCAGCACCTGATCGCCGACTTGCAGCGCACGGCGGATCACATACTCCGTGCTGCCAATGCTAAACTTCAGCTCCGCGGTCGCTTCGGTCAGAACTAAAAAATCCGCATCGAGAGTAAAACGCTGATCGACGTTTACCTCGAGCGGATTCGATTTGGTTACGGTGCCGTATAAGAAAGCTACGGGGTTCGACGCCTCTACGGCGCTCATCGCAGCCTTGCGTATGGCATCCAACATTTAGACCACCTTCAATGTCATGGACATGTTATGCTCGGCGTTGCCGAAGCTATGCTTCACTTCTTCCGCTAGCATCAGCTGACGGATGTTCAGCGACGAAATGATAATCTGCACGTACATGCCTGCGCGAACTCGAATATCGCCGATGGCATCGATAGATAACGTGCGCTGCTCGCGGTTTTTCAGCACTGCAAGCTGCTTAAGCTTTTCATCGATTTGTGCTTTATTCAAGTTCTCGTCTATGCTCTCATACAGCTGCAGCACCCCCCACTGCGCCATATTGGCGCTATCTTGTATCTGGAACACATCCCGTTTTCCCGTCTCTTTGTTATCGCGGTATAGTTTGATCCGGTTGAAAGTATCGCTGTCGATATCTTTCCCGTAATCGTAACCGGTGAGCAGACTGCCGTCGCCAATATAAAAATCAGTTTGCAATTGGCTCGTCCTCCTCAGGGAAAGAGCCCCGAAATCGTCAAAGAAAACGAAAAACTGGCCGGCATTGTTATGCGTCAGCACATTCGCCTTCTCAATCATATCGAATAGCGTCTGACCGTCTTCCATCATAGAAGGGATTTTATATTCGGTTGGATCTATCCTGCCCGTCTTCAATTGAAAATCCTTCGCGATCTGCCGAATGACATCGCCTGTCTCCACATTCTTGAATACATACGTCGCTTTATTCAGCAAATAACGCGTCTGGTCATAGGCCGTGACGCTAATCTCCTGATCGGCGTTCTGCTTCAACCGAAAGACGTAGCCATAGAATACATTCGCATCCCCTAGCCGCACGCGGATGACGTCACCATTTTGAATCGAGAAATCCGAATCTTGCCCTAAGCCGCCATTCACGACGGACAGTTCGAGAGCCGCTGGTTTTCCAACGCGCGAAGTCGTCCAGGAAACATCCGTCACTATCGTCGATACGTCCCATACGCGCCCGTTCTTGTTATCGATCAGAATCTCAAGCATGTGCGTTCACCGCAGGCAGTTTCAGAATTGTGCCGATCTTGAGCATCTTCGTCTGGGCGTCGCTAATGCCGTTCAACGCTTGTATTTCCCGCCAGCGGCTTCCGTTGCCGAGCGTCTTCTGGGCGATCTTCCACAACGAATCGCCTGCGGCAATCGTATAGGTCTTCGCAGGGACACGCTCATCCGCACGCTTCGCGGTTGCCTTCGTCAGCTTATTATTGTCGAATGTGGCGCGTTGAGGCGAGAAGTAGCGGTATTCCTTCAGCTTGAGCTTATACTCGATATCGCCTGGTGCACCTGCAGACTCTCGCCACTCGAACGACTCGATACTCGCCGGTGTATTAATTTCCATGGTGTCCCCAACATATATAAAATGGATCGGGTACTTGGATTCCCACCAACGCATAATATGATCGACGTACTGCTTCGGCTGAAGCGGATACCTCGACTGGATGTACGGATAATGCGAAGAGTAGTAATGTCGCTTCTCTCGTATAGACGGAATCATCGTTCGGAGAAATGGGAAATAAGAATCGTCGATCGGATACGAATGTGCCGGAAACAGACTTTCGATCGAATAGGACATTAACCCTCGATCCTTAATAACATTGATCTTGCCCAGACCTTGCACCTCGTGCTCAGACCCTTCGCCGCTCGCTTCTACGCCAATCTCAGCTGGCAGCACCGGCAGATCAAACCCTTCCTTCTGATCATCCCAGCTGAGCCAAATGCCGTAACTCATCCATACACCCCCTGTGCCGACGAGACGAGCTCCTCCTGTAATCTCACCTTAATGTTGGCAATAATCTCGTCTACGGATTTACCGTCTTGACGGATATGAGTGTCCCCGAAGCTTAGCTGAGGCTGCAGCGAGACGAAGTTTTGAATGTTTTTCATCTCCGCGAGCTCGCGCATGATTTGCAGATCCTCGCTGGAGATATCGACGGTATCGTTAATTTTGCCGACTTCGCCGACTCGGTTAATGTTATCCACGTTTGAAGTCATTGGTTTCTGCGAGCTGTTCCACTTATCCGCGTCCGACGCCATTGGCTTCTGCGAGTTGTTCCATTCATCGAGTATCGATTTTTCCTTCTTTTCGTCATTCTTCTTAAAATGGAACGAGTCCGCAAATGCAGAGCCCTTATTGAACCCGAAATCAAAACTATCTTTCAGGTTTTTCTGTTCCATGCGTCCGATCGATACAACGTTTTTAGTACTCTCCGGCTTCTCCAGCTTATCAAGCATTCCCTGCAGACTGTCACTCATCGCATTAATGTTAGTAGTGTCAAACATGTCAACCGTACCAAGATCGACACCCGTCAGATCCGCTATTTTGCTGCTTAACCAGTTGAAACCTTTCAATATGCCATTGATTGCGCCGAGAATGACTTCCATGAAGCCGCCGGCAAAGCCCTCTGCGCTGCGGAGCATATTCACCATGTACCCGCCAAAAGTCATGGCAAGATCATAGATCAGCTTCTGCACTGCATAAGTTGGATCAATAAACAGGTTAATCAAATATTCTGCGAAACTGGCGAAAAGGTTCCACAGTGTTGCGACCGTATTGTAAATAATGGCGCCTAACGTCATAAATAACCCAACAATAAAGCCGATAACGTCCGCCGTTGTTACGCCGCATTTTTGCAAGGCGTATATTAGAATTCCTATAGCCACTGCAATAAGCGCAATCGGCCAATTCATAAGGAGCCAATTGTAAGCCATTATGATTAGAGGAGGAATGGATGACCACAAGGACACAATCATAGCTTGTATAGGAGGGATCATAGCCCAGATACGCGGAATAACCAGCATCCCAATAAGCGACGCAATTCCTCCAAGTACAGAGCTGGCGATCGTCCAGTTATTGCCTATCACTTCAGCAAGCCATATAGCGCCGCGAACTAATCCTACTAGTATCGTTGCTACCCACCCAATTGAAGCGCCTAAAGCATGAAAGAACGCTTGCATTTGGCCACTTTGGAACATCTCGTTGAGCTTTGAGATAAGTGGAAGCAAAGCCTGAACCGTTGCTCCTCCCGCTTCTGCCAATGCCGACTTGGCATTGCCGCCGAGCGTTTTGACTTGGTTGGCTGGAGTTGCTTGCATCGTCCGGAACGCTTGCTCCCCCATGTTCTGGCTCTCCAGCAGGTTGCTGAACGCTTGGATGAAGCCGGCTGCTTTATCCTTTTTGCCATACTTAGCGTAATCCTTTTGAAAATCAGCTAAAGCAGATTTCGGTATATTGTAACTATCCGTTAGACTCTTGACATCGCCGCCCATAGCCGTTTTTAACGCGCTGAACGCTCCTTTAAGACCGCCGCCATTAAGATCGAATGCCGCCATTTGAGAAGCCAGCTGACCCAATTGACTCATTTGGTCGGTATTCTTCGTCATGGGGAATAAAGACATCAGCCCTTTTTGATATGTCGGCATATCCTGCCCCTTCGCCAGAGCCTCCCGCTTGAACTTCTCGAACATGGCGCTGCCGACATCGGCCTTGCCCGTTCGGGCAATGAACATATCCTTCAGCTTCTGCTCCTCCATCGCAGCACCAACCGATACTCCGATCTGCGCACCTGCAAGCTTTAAATAGGTCGCAGCAACTCCTTTAAGATAGTTCAATAGCTTCCTCGAGAATCCCCCGGCTTTGTCCAATTTCGCGTTCGACTGTTCCTGCAGCTCATTGATTTTCTGTTCCAGCGCAGCGATCCGCTGCAGTGCGGCTTCAAGCTGCCTCGTATTGCCGCTCGCCGATCCTAGCTGTCTAGTTGCGGCCAGCAGCCGTAATACAAGCCGCTGAAGGTTGGCGAACATAACATTGAGCGAAGACGGAAGCTGGACTTGAATGTGGGCACGAATCGTCCCGAGCTCCGACTGAATCCGCTGCTTAATGGCAGCAATGTCCGCAGCATTGACTTGCAGCCCGATTGTGCCAGCTCGCTGTAAGGCAGCCAACATCTGAGCCCGGATTTGCGCCAGATTCGCCACGCTTACACCTACCCCAACCGACGCCGACGAGAGCACTTGGCCAATTCGCTGGCGGATGGACCTCGCCTCCCGGATCGCCGCATTCCCGTTGACTGTGACAGAGATCGCCACGGGCCTTAAGCCTCCTCCGGTTAGTTGGGCGCGTAAACTGGCGGCATTCGGAGCGGTAACTTGAACACCGACATTGATGCGGTCTATTCTCTTCAGTTTATCGATTTCGCTGACGGCGCCGGAGGTATCTACATGAACCGATATGCGCTTCTCCAATTGCCGCCGCAGACGTTCTGCCGCGCTGACCATTCGGTTCAGCGCTTGCTCTGAACGTTGGAGCGTGGTTGTAAACTGGTCCATATTGTTCAAACTCACGCTTATCGTTGGCATTATAAACACCTCGCTTTGCTACTTTTTGCGTGATTTCGAGGCTTGTTTTTCTTTCTTGACCCGGACGTCGATCATAGCATAGATGGCCGCCTTCTGAAGGCGGCCCATCTGCATCAATTCATGAGGCAAAATCTGCAATTCATGGAGGGCGTAGTAGGCGTAAACCGCCTCGCTGTCGCCCTCCTCGATCAGTTTTTTACCTCTTCGACCAAGTCGTTCATATCGCGGTCGAAGCCGTTAAGCTCCTGAACCTTCGCGACTAGTCCGGCGTATTCGCCGGGACGCAGCATTTTCCGCAAAAGACCTTCTGCTCCGAGAACGCCGTACGACTGCTGCAGCTGCGCATCTTTCAAGTCCGGGTACGTAATGCTTGCGACGACAAGCTTAGCCAAATACTCGTCAGCGTTCGTTTCCACCGTCTGCTGGCCATGCTTGCCCTTCACTTTACGCGTCGCCGATTTCCGGCACTCCTCATTCTCCGCCTCCGTCATACTGCGAAGCTTCCACGGCACGGGCGCACCCTCGCTGTTCCGAAATCTTTCTGAGACGATGAACGTCTCTGCTTCTTCCATTACTGCATTCTGCGCATAGAATGCGCTAAGATCTTTTGCCATTAGTCGAATCCTCCTGTACAGGTATCGTATTTTTATGATCAGATGCCCGGCTTGCCGAATGGATCGTTAATCGTTACGCCTTCGAACGTAAAGTCGATATCCTCTTCCAAGGCTTCGCTATCCGTATCAAGCTTGGCCATGATGACCTTATCCAAATTGACGCCTTTGAGCGTCACGTCTTGCTTGCCAACCGAAGAGTTCGGATCTTCATTCACGATATGGATGTCAAAATAGGTATCGACGCCCTTGTCGACGTAGGACAGCATCAACTCACGGAACAGAGACGTCGTGTAGTAAATCGTCATGCTGCCGCTGCCGGACCAGCCGATCGCCTTATGTTTCGTGCCGCGCTGGCCTAACATTTTAATTTCGGCCTTTTCCTTCTCGATCGTCGCCTCGAGCGATTTGATATAGAACATTTCTTCGACCTTGCCGTTAATGACCGCATAGGCCCGGCCTTCACGTCCGTTGATCGTATCGTTAGCGCGAATGTAGGACATTCTACTTCACCTTCACTTTCATATAAATTTTCTCAACACTGTCAACCGGCTGAATGCTCGCTTCAACCGTAACGCTGTCCGAGTCGGCCCCCTGAAGCACCGCGATGTCCGTCTGCGAATCGAAGTTCTGGATTGCATTCGAGTCCTGCAGACCGGTCAAGTAAGTGACGATCTCGGACTTCAGCAGATTGCGTCCATCGGCATTGTTGTTCACTTTGCCCAGGTAGTACTGTTCGAAAATCCGCTTAATGTCGTTGCCAATGCCGTCGAGTACCCGAATAACCCGGTTTTTTCGGAACGCTTTGCCTTTCTCGCCGCCGTAGCTGATCAAGTTGTTAATGTCCTGTTCGACGATGGCCCGGCCATTATTCGCTGTAAATAAGAATTCGCCCGCTTCTAACGCGGCAATCGTCTGCGAATTCGTATAACGCGGCAGCGCATCGGCTGCATCATCGTAGCTCTGGTACGTTAACGACTCCGCCACGCCTGCCGCCGCTGTTGCCCCTGCCACCCAAGCCGTTGCCTGAGCAGCCGATAGACTCGTGCCGTCCGACAGCACAACGCCATTTTTGACACTAATAACGCCTTCGTGATTGGCCAGCGGGTAATTCGCCAAGACAGCCTGAATCTTCTTGCCATCTGATTCGCGAAGTCGTCTAGCGAAAGCAGAATAAACGCTTTTGAGCGTATTATCCGAAGCGGTCAGCGCCACGGTCTGAAAGTCCTCCAGCTCAAGCGCAGCCAAAAACTCGCTATGGTCGGCATTCGTCGCACTTCCGTCGTCGCCGCCCGTCAGCGCCGCACCTGCAGTCAGAGTAAGCGATCCTGTGCCGCTGAAGCTAACCCAATCGTTCGGTTTCAGTTCATCCACTTGAGAAACCGTCTGGGTTTCGATCGAATCCCCATCCAGCACAGTCGTCACATCGAACTTCGAATTATCATCGATATTGGTTTGAACAATTAAGCTCAAATCATTACCGCGTACGCCGCCATGTGCAGCCGTACCCGTCAAAGCGCCGATTACCGCACTCGCCTTGGTTCCTGCATTCAGCCGGAACAGCAACAACGTGGACGCTCGCTTGAGCACTTCCCGAATCAGCAGCAATTGCGATGAGGTTATGGTGTAGCCAAGGATATCCTTGACGTTCTCGCCCGCCTGAATTCGAATCATTTGTTTAGCCGGTCCCCACGAGAGCGGAAGACCGATCGCCGCCGTTCCTCTTTCTCCAATTGCACCAATCGATCCGCCATCGTTCACAAAATTGATGTAGACGCCCGGACGCACCTTATTTTGAGCTGCCCATACTCCGCCTGCCATTCTACTTCACCGACCTTTTCTCGAAATCTCGAATTAGACGCTCTACAGCGCCGAACGTATAGAATTCACCATCTGTCAAAATAGCCGACAGCATATCCTTCTGCTGCGGACTGAAACGATTCGAAGCCGCAAACTGCTGTTTGCTGTACAACGCTTCTGATGCTTGCTCTACCGATTTACTCATTTTATCCACCCTTCCATAATCATTGCCGCCATTCGGGGCACTGGTTGCACTTGCTTGTACACTTGCACTCTAACTGTGAAAAAGAATTGCAGAACTCTTTCAACCGTCTCATACCGCATCCCCGTCCCGCGGAGCTGCCCGCCTCCTGATGGAATGTTCTCCAACGCATCTGCAAGCTTCCCGGCCACTAGGCCGGCTTCTTGGACAGGCTCGTCTGTGGACGGAAAATATTGAATCGTAAAAGCATATAACCGTTCGTAACGCTGGCCCATAATCCGCTTATACGTTACTTGGGGTTCCATCAACCTAAAGTACGGTTCAGGAATCCCCTGACTCGTTGGCTCCGAAAGGATCGGTACGCCGGGGAAGGTCTCCGCCAATACGCCAGCGACCGCTTCGCGGACTTCGTTATCTGCCGTCTCTCCCTCAGCCATTGCTAATGCCCCCTTTAGCTGCCTTGTCTGGCGGCTCTCTTCGTTTTCGGAATGCGAGGAGCCCTGTCCTTCGCTCTGCCATAAAGACCTAACCTCTCTTTCGATCCGGCGGCAGCCGGTAAAATAATAGGGCCACGGCAGTCTCAGCCGAGGCCCTAAGGAACAACAGAAAAGGCCGCCCAATTGGACGGCCTCGCTCATTTCGATATTGTTTTCATACTAGCATATTATCACGGGTTGACATGCTTTGCTACGCCTTTGTTCCGCCATCCCGCCGCCAACCGCCCGCCGCAGTTCGGATGAACTGCAGCAGCCCTAACTAAAGGGATTCTTCATGATTATCTTGCTTCATAAATACAAAAGGCCGCCCATTTGGACGGCCTCGCTCATCTCGATAATGTTTTCATACTAGCATCTTATCACGGGTTGACATGCTTTGCTACGCCTTTGTTCCGCCATCTCGCCGCCAACCGCCCGCCGTTACACGGACAACCGGCCGAACTCTTGCAGCGCCTTCGGACGGCTTCGTTCGAAGGTGCGCCGCGAGGTCTGCATTCGGTCCACCACCTCGTTAATCTCCAGCCCCTCGACATACCGCAGACGCAGCAGCTTTGCATAGTCCGGCTTGTAACTCTCCAATGCCGATAAAGCCGAATCGATCTGGTCTCGCTCATTCTGAAGATCTTGGTACTCGCTCAACCGGTCGAGAACACCTTCGTAGCCTTCCCTATTGCCTGTGCGCGCTTCAATTACTTTCTGAATTTTACTACGGATTTCCCGCAATGCTTTAGCGTCCTCCTCGTCAGTTGCCGTCTTCGGTACAGCAGCTAACTGTGCCTTCGTACCTGTCGGATAACCGGTCAAGTAAGCATGAGCCGTCGTCTCCAGCACTTGCTCCCGCTTCGTGAGGTACATATACGATGGCATTCCGCGCAGCTTTCGGTGTAATTCCATTAGATGGTCATCCTGATTGATTCGACTTACGGTAATCCCCGCGCCGACCGAATAATTATCGAGCACCTTAAGCCTGGCTAGTATTCTCTTATAGCTGGTAAGACGCTCAATTGCTTCAGACTCGTGCATTTTATAATAAGAAGCTTGCTCCGCCGTGTGTTGCAGTTTCATTTTTACGCCACCCTTTCGTTATATTTCACATGTTTTTATATTGATAAAAAAATTATCACTCGGTATAAAAAAGACGACTTAACTGACAATATTGACGAAAACTTTTCGATCAGTTATGCTTGGTTGTGATAATATTTTTATCAACCAACCGACAGCTCTCCCTCAATATTTGACAAGCGGCTGTCGTATTCCGATTATATTTGATAAAATTATTATCGTCAATGAGGTTTTGATAATAATATTATCAATAATTCGAAAGGTAGACCAGCCATGAATCTTAATCAAAGAATTTCTGCGTTACGGAGCCACAAGCGTCTTACCCAAGAACAAGTCGCAAGCGTACTCGGCGTCAAACGTGCCCGGTATAACGCATGGGAGAACGGCATATCCAATCCCGATCATGTGATGCTGGCAGCATTGGCTCAATTCCACGGCGTTACGGTAGATTTCCTGCTTGGATTATCTGTTCCAGAGGGGGAGACGCTTTCCCCAGGCAACAAACATGCCGATAAAGATACAGATGAGGCTTTCCTGGCGGAGCTGACCGTTGAGTTGGAGCGGAACCATCATCTGGCCAGAGGCAAGAACAGCAGTGATGTCGATACGATCGCTGCACATCATGATGGAGAAGAGTGGACAGATGAAGAACGTGAAGAAATTGAGCGCTTCAAAGCGTACATCCGGTCAAAACGCAACCATCAGGTATAAAGCTACGAATTATGAAAAGCTGTTGAGAGATACGGCTAACCAAGGCATCGATATTCAAGAATGCCCTATGGTTCCTTCGATCAAAGGTCTATACGGAGACGGAACCATATGGATTAATCAATCCATATCGACCTCGACTGAGAAGGCTTGCGTGCTTGCAGAAGAGCTTGGTCATTATCACACCTCGTCGGGGGATATATTAGATCAGCGCGATTCGATGAATCGGAAGCAGGAGCTTCGTGCTAGAAGGTGGGCATACGAGCGGTTAATTCCGTTAGATCGACTAGTCGATGCTTATAAAGCGCGCGTGAAGGGCCGATTCGAACTGGCGGAATATTTAGGCGTAACGGAACCATTCTTACAGTCCGCTATCGATCGCTACCGTGACAAGTATGGGGTGTTCACGATGCTCGACGATCGTTACATCATCTATTTCGAACCTCTTGGCGTTGCGGAGATATTTGCGCCATGGTGAGATTGAATCCCTCGATTTGATCGGAGGATTCTTTTTTATTGCTAGTGATTCGCCTTCCCGCTTTCATTGGCGGTAATCTAACGAACTGGAAAAGCGTTATTGGGCGATGAATCAGCTCTTTTCAAATCTAACGAACCCACGTGATCTTATTTGATCCAATTACGTTACTTACACGCCGATAATGCTTTAATAACGTCGCTGGAGTTCGTTAGACTTGCAAACTCGTATTTTGAAGTCAAATAGCGCTTCTACGATTCGTTAGCCGCCGCGGCGACAGTAATCCGTGCAGCGACCCATTCCTCCCCCACCAGTACAATGCAAGCTCCGAGCCCTGCTCATGCAAAGCGCGTTTTGCTTTGGTACTTAGGGCAGTAACGCCAGCGGAGCGGGCGGTATCACGAGCGAAGAAGCGTCAGCGGTCGCCTTTGTTGACGGATTGTAACCGATTCACGGTCTTACATATTCATTAACAATCCGGCAACAACAGCGATCGTAGCCGTGATGCCGTCCGCGCAGCGCCAGCTGACCATTCTCCCAATAAAGCAAAAAGCCCCCCGCCATCCGGCGAGGGGCTTGCATGGTACACCTTAACCGATCGAACCTTCCATCTCGAACTTAATGAGACGGTTCATCTCGACCGCGTACTCCATCGGCAGTTCTTTCGTGAACGGTTCGATGAAGCCCATGACGATCATTTGCGTCGCTTCCGCTTCCGACAGACCGCGGCTCATCAGGTAGAAGAGCTGATCCTCGGACACTTTGGATACCGTTGCCTCGTGCTCGAGCGTAATGTTGTCGTTCAGGATCTCATTGTACGGGATCGTATCCGACGTCGACTCGTTATCGAGAATGAGCGTATCGCACTTGACGTTCGCCTTCGAACCTTCGGAGTTGCGTCCGAACGAAGCGAGGCCGCGGTACGTTACTTTGCCGCCATGCTTGGAGATCGACTTCGACACGATCGTCGACGTCGTATCTGGTGCCAGGTGGATCATCTTCGCGCCTGCGTCTTGGTGCTGGCCTTTGCCTGCAACCGCGATCGACAATACCATGCCTTTCGCGCCGCGTCCTTTAAGGACAACCGCAGGATATTTCATCGTCAGCTTGGAGCCGATGTTGCCGTCGACCCATTCCATCGTCGCGTTTTCTTCCGCAACGGCGCGCTTCGTAACGAGGTTGTAGATGTTCGGTGCCCAGTTCTGAATCGTCGTGTAACGAACGCGAGCGTTCTTCTTGACGATAATCTCAACGACCGCGCTATGCAGCGAGTTCGTGCTGTATACAGGCGCTGTGCAGCCTTCTACGTAGTGCACGAAGCTGTCTTCGTCCGCGATGATGAGCGTACGCTCGAATTGGCCCATGTTTTCCGAGTTGATCCGGAAGTAAGCTTGAAGAGGAATTTCGCACTTCACGCCTTTTGGCACGTAGATGAAGCTGCCGCCCGACCATACTGCGCTGTTAAGCGCTGCGAACTTGTTGTCCGCCGGCGGGATAACGGTGCCGAAATATTCTTTGAACAGCTCTGGATGCTCGCGAAGCGCCGTGTCCGTATCGGTGAAAATAACGCCTTGCTTCTCGAGATCTTCCTGCATGCTGTGGTAAACAACTTCGGACTCGTATTGAGCCGATACGCCGGCGAGGAACTTCTGTT
Organism: Paenibacillus kobensis NBRC 15729; assembly: GCF_004000825.1. Taxonomy (GTDB): domain Bacteria; phylum Bacillota; class Bacilli; order Paenibacillales; family Paenibacillaceae; genus Paenibacillus_T; species Paenibacillus_T kobensis. The sequence continues at coordinate 86,096 of NZ_BILZ01000012.1, forward strand.
CCGCTTCTGGAATACCGAGCTTGTCGAACGTTTCCTTGATTTCTGCCGGTACTTCCTCCCACGTTTTACCTTGCTTCTCGGAAGGCTTAACGTAGTATTGGATGTCGTTGAAATCAAGATCGTCCATGTTGCCGCCCCATTGCGGCATTGGCATTTTGTTGAACTGCTCGAGCGATTTCAGACGGAAGTTCAACATGAATTCCGGCTCGCCCTTCATTTCCGAAATCGTGCGAACGATCTCCGGCGTCAATCCTTTACCGGATTGGAATATCGCCTTATGCTCGTCGCGAAAGCCATACTTATACTCTTCCATCTCTGGCATTTTCTTCGCCATGGCTGATCACGCCTCCTTATAAAAAGTTATGACAATTGCTGTCGTTATCTTCAGCCCAGTCCAAGCCAACCCAGGCGCTATTCAACAATTATTATTGCTGCTGATGCTCGATCCCTTTGCGGAGTGCGTTCCACGACAGTGTCGCGCACTTGATGCGGGCCGGGAACTTGTTCACGCCGGACAGCGCTTCGATATCTTCCAGCTCATCGAACTCGACCGGCTCGCCCTTCATCAGGGAAGAGAAACGATCCGCAAGCTCCAGCGCTTGCTCATACGTCTTGCCTTTGACAGCTTCCGTCATCATGGATGCCGACGACAGGCTGATTGAGCAGCCTTCGCCGCTGAACTTCGCGTCGATCACTTTGCCCTCTTCCACCTGCAGTTGCAGCGCAATGCGGTCGCCGCAGGTTGGGTTGTTCAAGTTAATCGTAACCGACTCATGCTCCATCGTACCGCGGTTTCTCGGATTTTTGTAGTGGTCCATGATGACTCTGCGATACAAATCATCCAATTGCATGGCCGAAAAACTCCTTTGTCCGCAGCAGCGAGCCGACCAGTTGGTCGATTTCTGCCTCGGTATTGTACAAATAGAAGCTTGCCCGTGCCGTTGAACTCACATTCAGCCAGCGCATAAGCGGTTGGCAGCAATGATGGCCCGCGCGAACCGCGATGCCCTCAGAATCAAGAGCCGTCGCCACGTCATGCGGATGAACGTCATCCAGATTGAACGTTACGAGCCCGACGCGTCCTTGCTTCGGACCATAGATCGTAATGCCCTCGATCTCGGACAGCTGTTCGTAGGCGTAGGCAGCAAGCTTCTGCTCATGCCGGTGAATGTCATCCAGTCCGATTTCCTGCAAGAAGTCGATAGCAGCCGCTAAGCCAACAGCACCTGCGATAAGAGGCGTTCCGCCTTCGAACCGCGTCGGCGCATCTTTCCATGTCGACTCATACAGTTCGACGAAGTCGATCATCTCGCCGCCGTATTCGATCGGCTCCATCTTGTTCAGCAGTGACTTCTTGCCGTACAGGGCGCCCATGCCGGTAGGACCGCACATCTTGTGAGCGGAGAACGCATAGAAGTCGCAGCCAAGATCCTGGACATCCACCTTCAGATGAGGTGTGCTTTGCGCGCCGTCAACGACCATAATGGCACCGTTGCGGTGTGCAATCTCTGCGACCTGTTTTACCGGGTTGATAACACCAAGCACGTTGGATGCATACGTCATCGAGACGACTTTCGTCCGGCTCGTTATCGTCGCTTCCACGTCGGCTAGCGTAATCGTGCCGTCAGGCTGCAGTGGAATATATTTCAGCGTCGCGCCTGTCGCCTTCGCCGCTTGCTGCCACGGGATGAGGTTGCTGTGATGCTCCATTGGCGTAATGACGATCTCATCGCCTTCGCCGCATACCGAGCGGGCATAGCTGCTTGCAACCAGGTTAATCGCTGTTGTCGTACCGCGTGTAAACACGATTTCTTCTTCACTTGCTGCGTTCAGGAATGCTGCAACCTTTGCGCGGGCGCCCTCATAGGCTTCCGTTGCGCGCGAGCCGAGCGTATGAACGCCGCGATGAACGTTGGCATTGTCCATTTCGTAATAGCGTGTTATCGCATCAATGACGGAACGCGGCTTCTGTGAAGTCGCCGCGCTGTCTAAGTAAACGAGCGGATGCCCGTTTATCTCTTGATGCAATATCGGGAATTGCTCCCGTATCGCATTTACATTCATGCCTCCAGCTTCCTTTCGAGCAGACGCTGAAGCTGCTCACGGACGGCGTCGATCGGAACCTCCGATACAACCGGCGCCAAGAAACCGTAAATGATGAGCCGTTCCGCATCCTTCTTGGAAATGCCCCGCGACATCAGGTAGTATACCTGCTCCGGGTTAACTTGGCCTACGCTTGCTGCGTGACCTGCTGTCACATCGTCCTCGTCGATCAGCAGAATCGGGTTAGCGTCACCGCGCGATTTCGGGCTGAGCATGAGCACTTTCTCCGTCTGCTCGCCGTTCGCTTTCGTTGCGCCTTTCTCGATCTTCGTAATGCCGTTAATAATAGCCGTTGCTTCGTCGCGCATTACTGCGCGCGTAATCATTTGGCTGTCGGAGCTGCGGCCCCAATGAACCGCTTGCGTCGTCAAGCTCATCTTCTGCGCGTTCGAGCCGATGCTGATTACTTTGGAATCGGACGTCGATCCGTTGCCTTTCAGCAGCGATTTCGTATCGGACAGCGTGTTGCCGTCGTTCAGATCGCCGATAACCCATTCCACGCGGGCATCGTTGTCGAGCGTTGCACGGCGGATCGACAGGTCAACCACTTCGCCGCTCATGTTATGAATGGAAGCGAAATTGACTTGCGCGCCAGCCTTAGCTACGATCTCGACGATTGAATGATGAACCGCTGCCGCCGATGCTGCAGCGCCTGTCGTCACGACGTTGTCGACGTACGTCACGCGGCTGTGCGTATCCGCCACAATCAGAATGTGAGGCGCGAATGCCGCGTCCGCATCATCGTTGAACAGAACCGCTTGCAGCGGAATTTCAACTTCAACATTCTTCGGAACGTATACGAACACGCCGCCGTTCCACAGCGCGCCGTGCAGCGCCGTCAATTTGTCCTCGTTATTCGGCACGACCGTATGCAGATACGGTTGAACCAGGTTGCTGTGCTCGCGCGCAGCCGTCTCCAGATCGGTGAAAATAACGCCTTTCGCCTTCAGTTCATCGGACAGCTTCGCGTACACAGAGCCGGAGCCGCGTTGAACGAGCAGTCCAGCTTCCGCATTCGCGGCAAGCGTTTGTACATCTTCCGGCAGTTCCGTTAGCTGTGCTACCGGTTGTGCCGCTTTATATTGACCGAACGCCGACAGGTTCCAGCGGTCGATTCTTGTTTTCTCCACTTTCGGCAGCGCCAGCGTCTCCGCCAACTCTGCTGCTTCAGCGCGCAGCGCTGTCAGCCATTCCGGTTCTCCCTTGCTTCGCGACAATGCCTCGGCAGCTTGCCGGTTAACGGGAGTCGATAATTGAATGCTCATGCTCGAATGCCCCCTTCTCCGATTAAGCCTGGCCGACCGTTTCGTCTACGATGCCCAGTTCTTCTTTCACCCAGTCATAGCCTTCGTTCTCAAGACGTTCTGCCAGTTCAGGACCGCCGGATTTCACGATGCGGCCTTGCATCATAACGTGTACGAAGTCTGGCTTGATGTAGTTCAGCAAACGCTGATAGTGAGTAATAACAAGGAAGCCGCGGTCTTCGGAACGCATTGCGTTCACGCCGTTCGATACGATTCTCAGTGCGTCAATGTCGAGGCCGGAGTCGATTTCGTCGAGAATAACCAGTTTCGGATCGAGCAGCATCATTTGCAGAATTTCGTTCCGTTTCTTCTCGCCGCCGGAGAAACCTTCGTTCAGGTAACGGTGTGCGAATTCAGGATTCATCTCGAGGTCTTTCATCTTGCCTTCCATTTGGCGGATGAATTTGATCAGGCTGATCTCGTTGCCTTCGCCGCGGCGGGCGTTGATCGCGCTGCGCAGGAAGTCGGAGTTCGTAACGCCCGTAATTTCGCTCGGATATTGCATAGCAAGGAACATACCTGCAAGTGCGCGCTCATCGACGCCCATCTCCAGAATGTCTTCGCCGTCCAGAAGCGCCGTGCCGCCCGTTACTTCATATTTAGGATGACCCATCAGTGCAGATGCGAGCGTACTTTTACCCGTACCGTTCGGACCCATGATCGCGTGGATTTCTCCACCTTTAATTTCAAGATTGATGCCTTTCAGGATCTCTTTACCTTCAACCGACGCTTTCAGGTCGTTGATGACGAATTGTGTCGACATGTATGCCGCTCCTTCCAAATAGTTGAGAAATATCTTCCAGTTGTGGCTGTCCACTCACTAGACGCGCATTCAGGTCGAAAGGGATTCGAAGCCATGCCGACTTAGCGAGAAACACACAACGTACAAGCTAGTCTGATTATCATTGATTCTCAATAATTATTTTATTATAAGTTTATTTACAAATCAATGTGCGTTTCATAGAAGCCGCATGAAGCTTGCATGAAGGCTAATTTTTTTTTAAACTTCAGCCCTGAAGAAGCTCACGGATTCGGTCTGCCGCTTGTTCGAACTGCTCATCCGACAGCACCGGCGTCATCCCCGTTGCCGGTACGCCGTCCTCGAGTACGACCCACGACTTGCACCCCGTGTACGCAGGACGCATCGGCACTTCCACCGGGTGATCCAGCTTGTACACGCGCAGCAGCAAGACATGCAGCGGATTTTTCTTCTTCCACTTCAGTCGTTCTTCAGCGAAGGTTTCAGTCCATATATGCTCGCCGAATATGCGGTCAAGTGTCTCGCTGTCGTACACTTCAATATCTTCGACCGCTTCCGCGTATGCATTCAGCGTCATCGACTCCGCATCGCGCGACCACCCCTCAAGCGTCCCAGCGATCCGGCCTTGATACGATTCTTTCAATAGCTCCTCGCGCTGATGCTCGAATGCCGGCATCAAATAAAAGCTTGGCCGAAGCAGGCGAAAATCGCGCGTTTCTTCGATGATGCCGCCCTTGCGCATCACGACGATCAACTCGCCGGCTGCCAGCGATTGAACGGTGACCGCCCATTCCTTGAGCGCGACCGGTTGACTAGTCTCTACCATAATATGTATCCCCCTTACCCTGTTCAATCATACCGCCAACAGTAGCCTTGCAGTCCATCCCCCATTATACCAATAAGCTATTCCAACGCGAAACATATTTCAGTATACTGAGTAAGGTGATTCAGACTATCGCTCATGGTCCAACGTAAGAAGGACGGCAGCTCACGCGGGCACCTGTCCCGTTAACCTATAAGACATAATTATCCTTACTCATCACGGAGGTGTTCTGCAGTGACGACAACGTATCATCCATTAACGGAGCAGGAAGCGATCGAGATCGCACGATCTATCGAAGGCGTCTTCCCGGAAGGTGCTGCGCTGCAATCGCGCGAAATCGGCGACGGCAATCTCAACCTCGTCTTCCACATCACCGACCCGGCCAGTGGCCGCAGCCTTATTATGAAGCAGGCTTTGCCCTACGCGAAGGTTGTAGGCGAATCGTGGCCTCTAACGCTTGACCGCGCCCGTATCGAGAGCGAAGCGCTCATCTTGCAGGGCAAGCTTGCGCCGGGCCTAGTACCGCATGTATACCGTTACGATAAAGAGCTCGCGCTAACCATTATGGAAGATCTCAGCAGCCATGTCATTATGCGCCGCGGACTGATGGAAGGTACGTCTTACCCGTTGTTCGCCGATCATATCTCGACGTTCATGGCGAACACGCTGTTCTTCACGTCCGATCTGGGCATGAACCAGCAGGAGAAGAAGCTGCTCGTGCGTGATTTCATTAACCCGGAATTGTGCAAAATAACGGAAGAGCTCATATTCGATCATCCTTACACGAATGCAGATACAAATGACATCCCTGCCGAAATTCAAGACGCTATCGAATCAATCTGGCAGGATGGCGCTCTTCATTGCGAAGTTGCGCTGCTTCGCGAGAAGTTTCTCATCCGCGCCGAGGCGCTGCTGCACGGCGATCTTCATACCGGCAGCATCTTCGCAACGCCTGAATCGACGAAAGTGATCGATCCGGAATTCGCCTACTATGGTCCGATGGGCTTCGATATCGGCGCGTTACTTGCGAATCTGCTGCTTAACTTTGCCGGCCAAGCGCATTGGAGTTCGGACGCCGATGCCCGCGCACGTTTCCGCAGCGATCTGTTGGAGATGGTCCGCAGCATATGGAACCAGTTCGAAACGAAATTCCGCGCATTATGGAACGATCACTGCGTTGATCGCTTAGCCGCGTCCGCACCAGGTTATCAGGATGCTTATATGAAGCGTCTCCTTCAAGATACGATCGGGTTCGCCGGTTGTAAAATGGTTCGCCGCGTATACGGACTTGCACACGTAGCCGACATTGACAAAATTCCGGACGCAGCCGTTCGCGAGCAAGCGCAGCGTCTTGCGCTGGCAGTCGGCACAGAGCTGATCCGAACGAACCGCCAAGCCGATTCGATCGAGCACGTGATTGACATTGTAAAGAAAGAAGGATTCTAAGCATGACTACCGCTTCGCAATATGCAGGTCTTCAATCGGTCATTTGGGCCACGACGCATCTCGACTTGCTGGACCAACGGCTGCTTCCGGGCGAAGTCGTATATCTGGAACTCCGCACGTCGGAGAGCGTATGGGACGCCATCAAACATCTTGCCGTCCGCGGCGCTCCTGCAATCGGCATTGCAGCCGCATACGGCGTCGTTCTAGGCTCCCGGGATGCCGAAGGTACACCGGAGCAATGGCTTGGGGCGGTCAACAAGTCTGCCGATTACTTAGCGACCTCCCGTCCGACCGCCGTCAACTTGTTCTGGGCGCTGGACCGCATGAAAGCACGCGCCGCTCAGCTCGTTGCCGAAGGAGGCTCGCTTGAGAGCTTAAAACAGTCACTGTTGGACGAAGCCATCGCGATTCAAAGCGAGGACGAAGAAACATGCCGTCTGATCGGCGTACATGCGCTCGAGCTGTTCGAAGACGGCATGGGCGTGTTGACGCACTGCAATGCAGGCGGATTGGCAACGGCCAAATACGGTACGGCACTGGCGCCGTTCTATCTCGCGAAGGAACAAGGCATCAACTTGAAAGTGTTCGCGGATGAGACTCGTCCTGTTCTCCAAGGCGCCCGCCTGACTGCGTTCGAGCTGCAACAAGCCGGCGTCGACGTGACCCTTATTTGCGACAATATGGCCGGAATGGTCATGTCTAAGGGCTGGATTAACGCCGTCATCGTCGGCACGGACCGCGTAGCGGCGAACGGCGATGTCGCGAACAAAATCGGCACGTACAGCGTTGCCGTCCTGGCGAAAGCGCACGGCATACCGTTCTATGTCGCTTGCCCGCTCTCCACGATCGATCTGAACACGCCTAGCGGCGATCTCATCCCGATCGAAGAGCGCCATGCGGAAGAAATTACGGAAGGCTTCGGCAAACGGACTGCGCCGGAAGGCGTCAAAGTGTTCAATCCGGCCTTCGACATTACACCGAACGAGTATGTGACGGCGATCATTACAGAGAAAGGGATCATTAAACCGCCGTTCAACGTCAATTTGAAGAAGCTGTTCGAGCATTAATCCGATCGATCGACTTCGACTAACCATCAAAGCCTCTGCCTTAAGCCGTATGATCTTAACGGCTTGAAGCAGAGGCTTTATTTTATTGATTTCGATTGCTGCTGCATAGTGAATTGTTCTGAGTCATTAGGACAACAACAGCAGCGCATCCTTGCCGGTCATGCCCGGATGGATACCGATCGATTCGGCATGCGTCGTGACCGACTCGAGCGGCGCCTCCATCAACTGCTCCAGCGTGCGAACGCCTACCGCTCTGCCTGCCAATATGCCGCGGTCGGCAAGATCGCGATTGAGCAAGCCCACATCCAAAGCGCCGCACATAATATAACCTCTATCCGTCATCCAGGCGAGCAGCGTCGTCTTCGGGAGCTTCACCTCAACGCCGATAACCGTTTGCCCGTTATCCAGTTCGTAAGGGACCATACGCATCATAAGGTTCCCGACTCCCCTCCTTCAATATCGATCTGGCGGTATTGCCTACCTCACTATATGCACACTATTTTAGGTGGTGCTGCTGTGCGCCTACGTTTCTTTTTTCCTATATGACAACGCATTCATTTTGTTGTCCCATGTGCCTATCATCTGGTATATTAGTATCATAATCAATCAAGGCCGGAGGAATTATATGTCTCTCAAGAGCACTGGACTTAAGACCCATCTTTTTCAAGTAGAAATACTTGTTGAAGGAGACACGAACGCAAAGGCGCTCGAGCAACTGCTTCATGTGTTGAACAACGGCGGGTTTCCTGACTTCCGTGTACTGTCCGGCAGTGAGTTGGGACGTTTGATCGATCAACTGCAGCAGCAAGCAACTGTCAGCTCCCCATCCAAATCTGTAAAGAACGGATCGTCCGCAGGCTCTGCTGAAGAAGCGGTTCCTCCGCACACACAGACTGCCAAGTCGAAATCCGCTTCATCGCAATCGTCGTCCAGCAGTTCTGCCAAAACAGCCAGCCGTTCCACAGCAGCAGCGGCTGAAACTCCTGCGAACCCGTTCGCTCTGATCGCTGCTCAATTCCGGGAATATATGTCGCAGAATAAGCTGATCCGGCTCAGAATCAACAAAGGATTAGGCGTCTCGTTGAACATTCCGGGACGAATCATCAACTTGGATGAAGAGGCCTCATTAATTACGGTCTATCATGTCGACGAGAAGCAGGTATATACGTTCAAACTGAACGAGATTGACGATTACTCGATCTAGCATAGAGATCGCTCAGCAGAGCCGGTTCATTAAAGAACCGGCTCTTTTTTTGGTAATATAGGATCAGGAGGGTTGCCGCAATGGAGCCAGAATTCAACGCACCAGTCAATTATCACGCCTACCTGGATGATGTGAAGGGGAAGCTCGATCCTGTTATTAGCAAAATGCGCGTGCAGAATGGAAAACCTTGGCGAAAGACGGCATGGTTCTCGCCCGTCACGCTGATTATTGCGAATGCCAAGCATTTTAAAATCATCAGTTCGATTAAATGGGCGTCTCTCCCGGTGATCGGCCCGATTATTGCCGGTTTCGCCGCAGGGAAATATAGTCACTTCCCTCTATGGTCTATCATTCTCGGATGCATCCTGCTTAGCACAGCAGCTTATTACGGGATTGTGAAGTGGTACATAGGCAAAATGAGCGTTATTGGCAGCCCGGAGTTTCATGTAGAAGTGTACAAGCAAAAGCGGCCGGCCGATTATGCGTTCTGGGCTCACCTTGTCGAGAAGCCGGACTTTACTTTTAATGGATTAGCCAGAATCTTCGATATCCTAATCACCCGAACGGATGCTTCCGGTCATATCGACCGATTGATTGGCTACTCCGAGAACCAAGAGCGGATTCTTCGAGAATCAATGGAAACTCTTCTTCAGAAAAGCAAAGATCAAGGGGAAGCCATCGAATATCTTGAGGGTGAGCTGAGGACATCTGATCAGACGGTGACATATCTGGTCGGATTGATTAAGAAAATAAACGAGAATTTGTATCGTTTGATCAACGGCAAGCTGCAGTTGCACGATCTGGACTTCGTGACGGGCTTTTCCCTCTATCGAATAGTCGACCGTACACTCGAGTTGATTGCCGACAAAGGAACGACCGGGGCGAGTCCGGATCGTTTGAGCCTTGATTCCTCTACAGCTCGCAAATACGCTGCAGTGCACGCTGCGCTCAATGATGACGCTGAAGCTAGGTTAAATAAGTGCCCTCCGTATAGTAGCGGAGGGCTTTTTTGTATATATCCCACTCGATCGGGCACAATTCATACTACTCTTACTCGCAGGAGGAGCTAGTATGAAAGATAAGAAACCCAACGTGATCCCGCTTCCCCGTAAACCGGCTCCATTCGTCTATAAGAGCCAAGACGTCATTATGGATGAACGAAAACAGAAACGGGAAAGTATTCTTGATACAATCCTAAAGCGCGGCTCTAAACGGTAATTCCTCACTTAAAAAACACGGAGCTGCCTCCAAAGTCATGACAACCATGACGATGGGGACAGCTCCGTTGTTTCATTATGCGGCAAGCATCTCCGCTATACGCTCACTTGTTACCGGCGGACTTCCGTAGTAGCCTTGCATCTTCTCGCACCGGTGCAGCTTCAAGAAGTGCACCTGCTGCGCAGTCTCGACGCCTTCCGCAATGACTTGCACATTCAAGTTGTGCGCCATGGCGATGATCGCTGCGACGATCTCCGCATCGTCAGGATCTTGATCAATCTCGCTGACAAACGACCGGTCGATCTTCAACCGATCGACGGGGAAGTTTTTCAAATAGCTGAATGAACTGTATCCTGTTCCGAAATCGTCTATGCTGATGCTAATGCCAAGCTCGTTCAACGCAACGAGACAGCTGGTCAGTCTCGCCGTATCCATCGTCATCGACTCCGTTATTTCGAGCTCCAAATACCTCGGCTCCAGGCCGACGTTGCTCAATACGGAAGCGACAATTTCGGGAAAATTCGGTTGCCAGCACTGGCGCATCGACAGATTGACCGATACTGGAATCGGCGTTAGTCCCGCATCCTGCCATTCCTTGTTCTGCCGGCAAGCTTCCTCCAGCACCCATTGGCCGATCTGAACGATAATGCCGCTCTCTTCGGCAAGCGGAATGAACTGGGACGGCGGAATTAATCCGCGTTCCGGATGATGCCAGCGAAGCAGTGCCTCGACGCCGACTATCTTGCCCGTCAGCATATCGAACTGCGGCTGATAATGAAGGAAAAATTCGCGGTTCACAACAGCCTTCCGCAGATCGTGCTGCATGCGAAGACGCGCCAACGACGCTTCGTCCCACTCCTCGCAGTACGCCATGCAGTCGTTCCGTCCGCTTTCCTTCGCCTTAATCAACGCCAGATTGGCGTTGCGCAGAAGCCGGTCGCAGTCGTCAGACTCTTGCTTGCTCGTTGAATAGCCGGCGCTAGCCGACACATGAATCGGCACGCCCTGCAGCTCGAACGGCTCTTCAATCATTCGGAGCAGCTCCAGCAGCCATTCGTTCGCCTGCTGTCCCCCGCTCTCATCGGTAAAGATAATCCCGAACTTATCGCCTTCCATCCGGCATACGAACTGCTGCACATTGCGGCCGTTCTGCAGCCTGTCGGCGATTTGCAGCAGCAGCATGTCGCCAAAGCTATGACCGAATGAAGCATTGATATGTTTGAAATGATCGATATCGATCAGCGCGACCGTTACGACGCGCCCCGCTGCCTCGCAATCCTCAAGCATCTGCCCGAGCCGCTCAACGAACAGCCTGCGGTTCGGCAAGCCGGTCAAATCGTCATAATAAGCCATATGACGAATGCGTTCATGATGCCGCTTCGTCTCGCTTAAATCCTGCGCAATAAGGATGCAGCCGACGGTTCCCCCGCTACCAATCGGTCCGGAAGGAGCGAAAGTCGCCCGCCATTGCGTCTGCCCGCCGAATAAGGGACAAATTCCGATCGACAGCTGCGACTTCATCCCGTTCCCCGCAAGCTTGGCATTGTCCGATAAAACGCGGTGATCCGCAGGTTCCACGAACCGTTCGAACAGCTCGCCAACCGGCTGCAGCGTATCCCCGGAGTACCCGAGCGATTCCGCAGCTGCCGCGTTCAATTGCGTTATTCGAAGCTCAGCGTCCAGTTCGATGAATGGCAGCGGGTTATGGCGGATACCCAATGCGGCCGCCTCGTACCGCCGCCGCTCGCGCAACGTCTTGCGTAGTAGTACGACTGCAGCAGTACCGATCACGGCAGTTGCAGCACTAGACCACCCCGCATACATCGATTGCTGCCGAAAGACGAACATCACGGCGGACAACGTTGCAACGATTGCCGCGCACCATACGCTAACGAACAGCCATTGCAAGGAGCGATTGCCGTTTAGATCGAAGCTATTCCGGTTTGTCTTAGGCGTCTCGTTCCGACTCGTCAAATGAATGACCTTCCTCTACCCGAATATTCATACATTGTTGCGAATAACGATCAATGTTTAATGGTTCTATTATATACGAATGATTCGGATCGCGATAGAAAAAATTGCTAGGTTGTGTCGAACTAGACGTCAAAAATAGAGCGCAATTGTCGATCCCCGCTCTTGCGCTCTATCCGGTGCCCTATTCAGCCTTGCGGCCCTTCCACAAAGCGATTGCGATCATCGCCCACCCCACAATGAACAAGACGCCGCCGATCGGCGTAATGGCTCCGAGCACTTTAACGCCGCTTAAGCTGAGTACGTATAAGCTGCCCGAAAAAATATATATGCCGATATGAAGCAGCATCGCGCCTCTTAGCATCAGTCTGGAGTTGTCCGACCGGCCCGCCAACGCCGCAACAGCTAATAGACCAAGGGCGTGGTACATATGGTACCGGACTCCCGTTTCGAATATGGTAAGCATGTCCTCGTCCAGCATGTCCTTCAACCCGTGCGCCGCAAATGCGCCGAGTGCCACCGCCAGCAGCGCATGCAGAGCACCGAATGCGCCGTATTTGTTCACTTTCCCGCTCATTCAATTCATCCCTCCGAAGCTGATATCTACTTCACATGTTTATCGCTTCATTATAGCACAGCAACTGTTCGCTTCTTAACAATAGCCGTTACAGAACAGTGGCGTTCCGGGCAGAGCAATCAAACGGCTGAGGACATACGCCCTCATAACCGTCCCCTTGCTTGAATATAGTTAGGAGCAAGAGGCCATATCGAGAAACGTGCCCTATCCATACGTTATCGATCCGCTATAGACAGGAGGTGTCCCGGTATGAGTTCCAAGCATGATCCTCTATTCATCGTATCCCGCGAGGATTGGTCGCTGCACCGGAAAGGCTACCAGGATCAAGCACGCCACCAGCAGAAGGTGAAGGAAGCGATCAAACAGAACTTGCCCGATCTCGTATCCGAGGAAAGCATCGTCATGTCCGACGGCAAACAAGTCATCAAAGTACCGATCCGAAGTCTCGACGAATACCGGATCGTATACAATTTCAACAAGAACAAACATGTCGGTCAAGGGGACGGCGACAGCCAAGTGGGCGACGTGCTCGGCGTTGATCCGCAAGCGGCACAAGGTCCCGGGAAGGGCGAAGGGGCCGGCGATCAGCCTGGCGAGGACGTCATCGAAGCGGAGATCAGCCTGGCGGAGCTGGAAGCGATGCTGTTCGAAGAGCTGGAGCTCCCGTTCTTGAAGCAGAAAGACCGCGACCAGCTTGAGACGAAGGAAGTCAGGTTCAACGACATCCGCAAGAAAGGCATTATGTCCAACATCGATAAAAAACGGACGATAATGGAGAACTTGCGGCGCAACGCGACGAGCGGACAGCCGGGCATTCATCATATCTCGCCTGACGATCTGCGGTATAAGACGTGGGAGGAAATCGTCAAACCGCAATCAAATGCCGTAATATTGGCAATGATGGATACTTCCGGAAGTATGGGCTCGTTCGAAAAGTATTGCGCGAGAAGTTTCTTCTTCTGGATGACCCGTTTCCTGCGCCACCAATATGAGAAAGTCGAGCTTGTGTTCATCGCTCACCATACGGAGGCGAAGGAAGTAACGGAAGAAGAATTTTTCACCCGCGGCGAAAGCGGCGGCACGATTTGCTCCTCCGCCTACATTAAAGCGATCGAAATTATCGACAGCCGGTATCCGCCGAATATGTACAACATTTATCCATTCCACTTCTCCGACGGCGACAATCTGACGAGCGATAACGAGCGGTGTGTCAAGCTGATTGGTGAACTGCTCAAGAGAGCCAACCTGTTCGGATACGGAGAAGTGAATCAATACAACCGTTCGAGTACGCTCATGTCCGCCTATAAGCACATTCAATTCCCGCATTTCATGTACCATGTCATCCGGGAGAAGACGGAAGTGTATAATGCCTTGAAGTCCTTCTTCCGCAAAAGAGATCAAGTGCCAGGCTAAAGCAGATCAGGCCTGTCCCGGATTGACTCCCGTCCAGTATCACTGAAGCCTCCAGAACGGCCGCAATCGAGCGGCTATTCTGGAGGCTTCTTACGCTTCGCCTATTCAATAGGCTAGGCTTTTGTTCTCGCCAACAAATACAAGAAGTACGGAGCGCCAATTACAGCTACGACAATACCGGTCGGCATCTCCATCTCCGGTATCAGTATGACGCGGCCAATCGTATCAGCAACTAGCGTAAGCAGCGCGCCGATGAATGCGCTCGTCGGCAGCAGCAGTTGATGCTTCGGACCGACCAGCACACGGGCTAGATGCGGACCTAATAAACCGACGAAATTGATGCCCCCGCCCACCGCGACACAAGAGCCCGCAAGCGCAGCGGCAGCAAAGAGCCCATCCATAACTTAATGGCGCTATGCATTCGCTCAAAAATGAATCGCGGTCCGGCAGCGGCAGCGCGTGACTATGCAGCGCTAACCGTTACCGAACCGCGGTCAACATCCTATCAATTAGAGCATATATTAACGTTACGGCTTTGTCCGGTATACCGCTTTATTATCGAGCCCCCGAATAACAGGAGTCCATGCTTCCGAATCCGGCGTCGAATCGAGCGCATCCTCAACCATCTGCAGCTTCGCATCCAGCGAATCGATATAATGCAGCGCAACAGCCTCCGCCGTCTGAGGCTGTACGGGACTTCCCCATTCGCCCGTATTATGGTGTGACAGCACCAAATGCTGCAGCCCGATGACCCGCTCCGAATCAAGCGGCAAGTCATTCTTAATGGCCGCTTCCGTAATCCAAGACGATGCCAGCGCAATATGGCCGATCAGCTTGCCGGTGACGCTGTAGTCGGATACGACGCCGAGCTGGGCCGTCATTTCTTCTGTCTTGGCTACGTCATGCAGAATAATGCCCGCCCTCAGCATATCCGCATTCAAGAACGGACGCTGCCGGCAGACGAATTCGCCAAGTTCAAGCATTCTTACAATATGATACGCCAGCCCCGCATAGTAAGCATGATGATGCGTCTTCGCTGCCGGATAATGCATGAGCTTGTCCTCTGCTTTGCCGATACAATATTCGACGATTGTACGCACTTCCGGATCGGTAACGGATGAAGCCGCTTGTTTGATCGTGTGAACGAGGTCAATGGGCCGAATCGGAGCTGAACGGATAAAATCGGTAATCGACACGTTATCTTCAGGTAGCGCGGGGCGCATCTGAACGATTTTGACCTGCAGGCGTTCACGGTACGTCTGCACGATGCCCCGCACTTTCACAAGCCCCATTGGGAAAAACGTTTCTTTGTCCGTCGATGATACGTCCCACATTTTCGCTGACAATTGCCCGGTTGAATCACAAATTACGATATCAAAATAATCTTTGGGCGGCGTCGCATTCGTCTGTCTTATATCTAATTCCTTCAATAAATAAAACCCTGTAAACTCATCCGAGCTTACTAATTGCTTGATTTGCGTCATGCCAGTCCTCCATCATTTTACGTTCGATAATTCTATTATACTACGAGATGCCGTTATGATGACTCGTAAATCATAGGTTGGCAAATCTAGCTTGTATGTTCGCACAAAAAAACGCGATCCTAGCGGATCGCGTGGTTTGTTCATATGGTGCTGATGAAGGGATTCGAACCCCCGACCTACGCATTACGAATGCGTTGCTCTACCAGCTGAGCTACATCAGCGCTTGTGATTGTTTCGTCAGAAGCGACTTTTATAGAATACACCTTTGTCCGGAGCAAGTCAACCTTTATCATTGAGTTTTTTGTCGAAAAAATTATTCTACAGCGCCGTATAGTCCGGAAGACAAATAGCGCTCTCCCGTATCCGGTAAAATAACGACGATCCGTTTGCCTCTATATTCCGGCTTCCTCGCCAACTGTGCCGCTGCATACACGGCCGCGCCAGACGAAATGCCGACCAGCAAACCTTCCAGTCTCGCCAATTTCCTAGACGTATCGTATGCCTCTTCCGAAGAAACCGTTATAATCTCATCTACAACCTCCCGCTGGAACACACCGGGAACAAAGCCAGCCCCAATGCCTTGAATCCGATGAGCACCCGGCTTGCCCCCGGACAACACCGGCGAATCGGAAGGCTCCACAGCCACAACGTGAATGGACGGCTTGCGTTCCTTCAATACAGAACCGACCCCCGTAATCGTTCCGCCTGTACCGACGCCAGCGACGAATACGTCCAGATCGCCGTCCGTGTCAGCCCATATTTCTTCCGCCGTCGTGCGGCGGTGAACGGCCGGGTTCGAGCTGTTCTCGAACTGCTGAGGAATGTATGAGCCCGGATTTTGCTGTTTCAGCTCCTCCGCTTTATTAATGGCGCCTCTCATCCCTTCCGATGCCGGCGTCAGCACAAGCTCCGCCCCGAGCGCCTTCATCAGCGCCCTGCGCTCCAAGCTGAACGATTCCGGCAGCACAATAATAAGCCGGTATCCGAGTGCAGCAGAGGCAAATGCGAGTGCGATACCCGTATTGCCGCTGGTCGGTTCAATAATGACCGAGCCCGGGTGCAGCTTGCCGCTCTCCTCGGCATCTTTAATCATCGCGAACCCGATCCGGTCTTTCACGCTGCCAGCCGGGTTAAAGTATTCGAGCTTCGCTACGATCGAAGCTTCCAGCCCAAGCTGGCTCGCGTAATTAGTAAGCTGAAGCAGCGGAGTACGGCCGATCAACTCGGTTAAATTGTTTGCAATGCGACTCATACGATCTCCTCCAGTGCCATCCGATTAACATCCGGGCGGCATGCTTTGTTTTCAACTAATTACATTATCTGTTAGCGAAAATCGATCTTCTATATCATATCCGGACAGCGCAATCCGTATGAACGGAAACAACAAAGAAAGCTTGCCCGCACCGATGCGGACAAGCCTTCTTCGAGTTGCCTTGATATTGCGAGATTACTTAGCGCTTCCTGCTTGCAATTTCGTCAGCAGCGTAATCACGCGGTCGACCAGAACGGCCGTTTCAGCACGCGAGATTTCGCTTTGCGGACGGAATTTGCCCGATGGATCGCCTGTTACAAGACCGAGCGATACTGCCAATGCAACATTCTCCGATGCCCATTTGGAGATCGAAGCGTCGTCCTTGAATGCTGCTGCATCCACAGTTGCCAGTGAGCTGGCGTCAATACCGAGTGATTTGACTGCATAGTTGAACGCTCTCATCAGGACAACGACTGCTTCTTCGCGAGTCATCGAATCGTTCGGACGGAAGCTTCCGTTCGCGCCGTTGATCAGACCTGCTTCAACCGCGGCTGCGATTGCTGCAGCGTCGCTGCGGCTTGCTGGTACATCCGCAAATGGAGAACCAGCATTCGCATTCGTCTCGAGTCCGAGTGCGCGAACGAGCATAACGACGAGCTGCGAACGTTTCACATCTTCTTTCGGAGCGAACGAGTCGCTCGAAACGCCGTTAATGATGCCGAGCTCAACGAGGCGCTGGATTGCAGCTGCAGCAAAGTTGTTAGCTGGCACGTCCTTGAATTTCGGTCCGTTGCCGTTGCTACCGTTGCCTGGTGTTGTACCTGGATCTGTCGTTCCAGGGTCGGTCGTTACCGGATCCTTAGGATCTGGATCTTTTGGTGTAGGTCCACCAGGAATATATGGATTCGGATTTGGATCTGGAGTAGTAGGGCTTTGAACTTTGCCGGACAAAGTCAACTCGCCATAACCTGACGTATCTTGCCAGCCTTGGCCTGTCACGTCATTCCACGATGCAATGCTTTGACGACTGCCAGCCTTACCGTCATTGATCTGTACGTCAAAGCCAATCGTCGTATCATTGGCAGGTGTAATAGCAGTTAATGGAATTTTAACTTCAACGGTATAGTTGGTTCCGTCAAGCACCGTAGCGGAATCGAAACCTTCAGAGATTTTAGCTGGATTAAACGACTTTTCATTATCGTAGTTGACGCGATATTGACCGTCATCTGCTTCATAACTAGCCGTTTTTCCATTGTTCTGATCCACGAATATTTCAACGGAATCTTGTTCATGTGCAGCAGTGCTTGATTTGTCAAGCTCAGCGTTCGTGACTTGGAACAGAACATACAGATTCTGATCATCCCACAGCGCTTTCGCTTGTCCGTGTGCTCCCTGCCAAGCTGATTGATAACGATCAATTGGCAATACAGGTATATTCTCATTATTCCAGATCGAATCAATTGTACCATCAATGACAGGCGTGCCATATACTGCAGTCGATACTCTTGTTTCAGTTGCCGTTTGTTGATGCTCACTCAAATATTTATCTGGGTCAATAACAGCGTAGTAAGCTTCCTTCACTTGCAGCTTCTTATCGAACAGCAATGGATTATTCTCTGCTCTCCAGCTCGTTGCATCATCCACGCCCCAGAAAGTAACACGTCCGATATCTTTTCCTGCCTTAGCATGATCTTTGAAAATTTTCATTACCTGCGCATACAGATAAGCTTGTTTTTTAGAATCAGCATCGGCTAAGACATAGTTACTGCCAGCCATAATATCAAGCTCGGTGATGCTGACTTGAACGCCCAAGGAAAGGAACAGATCGAGGGAACGTTCAACATTGGACGCTTTGGTAGAGGTATTATAATGAGCCTGCATACCAACACCGTCGATCAGGAGCTTGCCGTTGTGCGCTGCTTTATACCTGTCGTTGATATCTTTGACCATGTTATAAATGGCAGTTGCTTTATTCTGATTGTCTTCGTTGTAATCGTTGTAATAAAGCTTGATATTCCAATCCGGATGAGCATCAAGCACTTCTCTAGCAATCAGGAATGCCTGTTCAACGTAGTCATCGCCGATTGCTTTTTTCCAAGGGGCATCACGCAAAGACGATTTATAGTCAGAAGGATTAGAAGGATTATCATTCATCGCTTCATTGACAACGTCCCATGATACTACCTTATTCTGGAAGTGCCCCATTACCGTCGTAATATGTGTGCGCAAATTATCAAGCGCTTCTTGACGGGTCAGAGGAGTTTTGCCATCACCATTAACTGTATTCATCCAAGCAGGCGTTTGTTGATGCCATACCAATACGTGACCATGCATTTGCATGCCTTGGGACAACACTTTATTTACCATTGCATCTGCGCTATCGAAGGTAAAGGTCCCTTTGGTACCCTGCAGTGCATCTGGCTTCATGCCATTGCCTGCCGTTGCGATGTTAAAGTGCATCTTCAGAAGGTCGTTTCTTACGTTCTCCACATCGTCAGTCACAATCGCCGTGCCGATTGGGAATAAGTTTGCATATGCATCTTTGAGTGGTGTAACGTTCGATTGCAAAATAATTGGACCGGAGCCTGTATCTTCGATGGAGACATCGTCAATATAGAACGTATCGTTCTTGTTGCCGGACTCCACATAAATCGTCACAGCGCTGTTCGAGAAATAACGGTAAGTACCTTCAAGCTTAACCCATCCGCTAGTTGGCGTTACTGATGCAGATTGCAGTGTCACATAAGTGTCACCGCCGATTTGCGTAGACAACCTGAGTGTAGCGTTGGAAGAAGAACTCAGCTTCGCCCATAGAGAAATTTTGTATTCATAACCCGCCTTTACAATACTCGCAATATTAAGCGAAGGTCCTTGCCAAGTATCTTGTCTGCCTTCGACTTTCAAAGCGTATTGCCCGCCGGTCGTATGGTTCTCTGCATTCGTTACGGTCAGAGTCTCTTTATTGCCTCTGCCAACGAATCCCCCATCCGATTGATTCTCAAAATCGACCGAAGCTACTACGTTGCTGGCTTCCGTCACCTTCTCAGTGACCAATACGTCACCAATGTAGAACGGTACAGTTGCACCTGCATCGTTAGTATGAATACGGATGCGAGTAGAGGCGTTCGAGGCATCGTAGGTAAACTCTTTCGTTAATGTCGCAGCGCCGCCTGCAACCATATTGCTGCTTACATAAATGTAGCCATAGTCATTCTCAGCACTCTGAAGCAAGAATTGTGGCGTGCCGGATGGAAGAGTCGTATTCGCATCGACGTAGACCGAAGTAGTCACCGTATACGTATGCCCGTCTTGAAGACCAAGATCAGCATAGGTGTAGTCAACCCCGTCCCAGTTGTTTGCTCTGTTGCCCACTAATACAGCCGTGCCATCAGCATTGCCGTTAAACACTTGGTTCGTTACCAACGACAGCTGAGCCGCTCCATTTGCCTTTCCTTTGACCGAAGCAGTTGCAAACGTATCGTGCAGAATTTCCTTCGGCCCCGCTTCTTTATGCGGTGTCATAATGAGAATATCTCCGATGTAGAACGGTACATAAGTACCTGGATCATTGGATTCATCTGTTTGAATGCGGATGACCTTATCTTGGCTCGAATCCATCGTAAATTCCTTCGTAATCGTGAAAGCAGAACCAGCTACCATAGGGGCGCTAGCATAAGCAAGTGAATAAGTTGTTCCAGCTGTTTGAACAACCATACTTTTCCCTGCAGGAGTTACAGTGCTATCAAGATAACCAGTTACGGTATACGTGTACTTCTGGCCATTTACTAAGCCAAGATCGGCAAATGTAAGATCAATCGCATCATAGCCATGAGTTCTGTTATCTACATACATAGCTGCTCCATCATCATTGCCGGCAAATACTTTGCCGGTTACGAACGACGTATGCGCACTGCCGTTCACTTTTTCTTTGTTAACGCTGCCGGATGAAAAATCCTGATGGTATACTGTATCTGTTGCTGCCGCCGCTGCCGCTTGCGTCGTGCCATTGGCGAGCCAGCCGGTCGGAATTAGCAAAGCTGCTGCAAGCAGCATCGAGATAACTCGTTTAAGTTTTCTGCTCATTTAGTGGATCCCCTCCGAAGTATTGTATAATTTAAAACCAATTAATGCGCTTTCATTTTACTTCTCGGACTAGTCCCCCTTTCCTACATTCGATTATATCGCGCTTCCCAAAATCCTTTTACCAGAGGAACTAAAGATTGTACTTTACTTTTTTAATACGAAGTCGAAAATTGGTATAATTTTTGGAAGCTTTAAGAGAGCATCGCCAGCGACTGTTCCAGCTAATTCCAATGGTTATCCAATATAAGATACGATGATACGAGAGTGCAAAAAAGCCGGGCCCGGCGAACCGGACTCGGCTTTCTAACAAAGGCGCAGCCTTCTATTACGCATTAAACTTGATTCTATCTTGAGGAATATGGAGCTCGAGCATCCGGCGGAAGGCTCCTGGATCAACATGCGTTTTCGGGATAACGAACCCTTGGTGATTGGCTATAAAGACCGCGTACTGCCGAGGGAATTCGACAATCTTCGTCATTTCCTTCCATCGTATCGTAAGATCGTTGGATGAAGTCAGCACCCGCATGCCGGCGGAGCCGCACTCAATCGTATGCTCTTGGCGAATGAACGGATTAGACCGGAATGAACGCCAAGTCTGCCACCGGTGGCTCCCCCACATTATAGCTCCAATAACGGAACAGACCAGCATTCCCATCGGTACAACCGCATAGGATTGCTTGCCTTCCGCACCGGCAATGAACGCCGTTCCGACGAATAAGACGAAGTAAAGCATAAGCAATAGAACAGCAAGCGTCCGATTATGATGAAAGTTAAAATGCCGGTAATCTTCCAGCGACAACGTATAGCGAAAAATAGGATAACGCACGTCGTTGTGCATCGGCAGCCGATTCCTCCTACTTCAGAACGATCGATGCCCGGCTGTGGCCCTCCTTCGTCTTGCTCACTTCAATTGCAGCCGGGAACGCCTGCTTCAATTCCTGCACATGCGAGATGACGCCGATCATTCGGCCGGCCTTCTGCAGATCGACCAGCGTCAGGATCGCCTTGCCTAGCGATTCTTCGTCGAGCGAGCCGAAGCCTTCGTCAATGAACATCATCTCGATCGAGATGCCGCCCTGATGCGATTGAATCACATCGGTCATCCCGAGCGCCAGCGCCAGCGATGCGTTAAACTTCTCGCCGCCGGACAACGACTTCACGTCGCGGTTCTGGCCGGTATAGGCATCATAGACATCAAGGCCCAGGCCGCTCTGCCTGCCTCGAGCCTCCAGGCGGTCGCTGCGCAGCAGGACGAATTGGCCGTCGGACAATCCGCGCAGCCGTTCATTCGCCGCATGCAGAATCTGGTCCAAATATTCGATTAAAATATACCGCTCGAAGGACATCTTCAGCGCGTTGTCGCCCTTCACCATCTGATAAAGATCGGCAACCTTCTCCAGCTGTCCCTCTAAGGTTGCGCATTGTCCAGCCGCTTGAGCTATCGACGCGCGAAGACGCTCGGCTGCTTCCGCATATCGGTCCGCCGTCTGCAGCGCGAGCAGCGCTTCTTCCAGTTCGCTGCGAACGAGCGTCAACGATGCTTCGATCGCGGAAGTATCGACCTGCGATTGGCCCTCCAGCTCGCGTTCCAATTGCACGACCGCATCAACTGCAGATGCCGATGCGGCACGACAGCTGTCCGCTTGCTCGCGGAGCGCCGCTCTGACAGACTCGGGCCGCTTCGCCGCCATGTATTCCTCTTTGCCCGCAAAACCGTCCTTCGCAAGCTCCGCTGCAAAACGGTCCGAAGCGTGTTCCAACTCCTTGTCCGCTTCCGCAGCTGTCTCGACCAGCTGCGCGGCAGCCGCGCGCTGCTCAGCAAGCCTGGTCGCCGCCGATTGCAGCGCTTCCTCCGCCTGCTTCCAGGAAGCCGCGAGCGCCGCCGCTCGTCCGCTGCATTCCTGCAGCCGGGCTGTCAGCCGTTCCGGCGTCCTCAGCGGCTCCTCGATCGCTTCAAGTTCCGTCTCGAGACGAGACTGCTTGGCGCTCCGTTCGACCGTATGCTCCCGCAATTGCTCGGACAGAACGTCCTTCTCCCGCTGATGCGCATCCAACTGCCGTTCGGTTAACGCCGCGCGATCCCGTAACGAAGCGAGTCCCTCGCGGACCGTCTTCAGCCGTTCGGTCTCCTGCTTTAACCGCTTACCTTCCTCCAGCGTCGACGTCTGCTGTACATGCAGTGGCAAGTCCTTACCTATACCGTATTCATTCCAATGATGATTATGACTATCAAGCCGTTCCCGCTCGGCAGCTGCCTGGGCCATCGCGGCGCTCAGCTCGCGCTCAGCCGCCTGCAGTTGCTCCTTCTTCGCCTGCAGCAATTCCCTGGAAGGCAATTCTCCGGCAGGCACTGCCTTCGCCGGATGCTCGCTGCTGCCGCATACCGGACATGGCTTGCCGTCATGCAGATGTACAGCGAGCAGACTCGCTTGGCCTTCGAGCCAGGCCGACTCCAGCCGGTCATGCTCGCCTCGCAGGCGCTTCACTCCCGCCGTAAATTCCGCTTCCGCGCGGGACAGATCGCCAAGCTTCCGCTCCGCCTCGGCCAGCTCGCCGAGAATGCGGTGCTTGTCCCGCAGCTTCGCAAGCTGCTCCAGCAGCTCCGGCAGCTTCGCCGTCTCCGCATCCGCCGATGCTATGCGCTCGGCGGACTCGCGTTTCTCCTCACGGAGCCGCGCGAGCGCCTGCTCCGTCTCTTGCAGCTTCGCCGCGAGCGCCCGCTCTGCGGCCAGCAGCCGCTCCGCCTCGGCGCGCCGCTCGGCGAGCGTCC